>DATEOC010000034.1:0-95092 GCA_035274425.1 Chloroflexia bacterium | reverse complement strand
AGCCGATGTTTCTCCCGGTGCATCGTGGCGCTACGGCGGACGTTACGCTTGTTCGTTTGGCACTACAACCGTCGCCAGCGTGCTATCTTTGCTAATCCTCGTCTCAAGAATAATCTGTGTCTTCTCTTTTAGTCACTCCCCGAAATAGTGTAAAGTGCATACTCTCTTAAAATCTGGTATAATTGATACTGAACGCCAAAAAATAGACCCTTTCACAAAAACGGAGGAATAATACTGTGCCCAGGGCATTTCCCTTGGAGAAAACAAGAAATATAGGCATCATAGCCCACATTGACGCCGGTAAGACCACCACCACCGAGCGCATTCTGTACTACACGGGCCGCATCTACAAGATGGGTGAGGTACACGAAGGCTCGGCCACGATGGACTGGATGGAGCAGGAGCGCGAGCGTGGTATCACCATCACCTCCGCCGCCACCACCGCCGAGTGGAAAGGCTACCGCGTCAATATCATCGATACCCCCGGCCACGTAGACTTCACGGTCGAAGTAGAGCGCTCGTTGCGCGTGCTCGACGGCGGGGTAGTGGTCTTCGACGCAGTCGCGGGCGTAGAGCCGCAGTCCGAGACGGTCTGGCGGCAGGCCGACCGCTACGGCGTGCCCCGCATCTGCTTCGTCAACAAGATGGACCGCACCGGCGCGAACTTCTGGCGCACCATCGACATGATCAAGGAGCGCCTGGCCGGAAATCCCGTGCCCATCCAGCTTCCCATCGGCATCGAGTCAGGCTTCAAGGGCCTGGTGGACCTCGTTGAGAACAGGGCGTACATCTACACCGACGATCTCGGCACCACGATGGACAGCACCGAGATACCGGCTGACATGGCCGACGAGGTGCGCACCCAGCGTGAGAAGATGGTCGAGCTTATAGTCGAGAGCGACGACGAGCTAACCCTGCGCTACCTCGAAGGTGAAGAGATCACTCCCGATGAGCTGATAGCCGCCTTGCGCCGCGCCACCATCGAGTCGCGATTGGTGCCGGTGCTGTGCGGCTCCTCACTGAAGAACAAGGGAGTGCAGCTCCTCCTTGACGCGGTAATCGCATACCTGCCTGGCCCTCTAGATGTGCCTCCCGTAAAGGGCATCGTGCCGGGCGAGGAAGATTGGATCGAGCTTCCCACCGATGAGAACGAGACCTTCTCTGCCCTCGTCTTCAAGATCGTGGCCGACCCATTCGTGGGCCGCCTCGCGTATATGCGCGTCTACTCCGGCAAGATAAACTCCGGCACCTACGTGCTCAACAGCACCAAGGGGAAGAAGGAGCGCATTGGCCGCCTCCTCCAGATGCACGCGAATCACCGCGAGGACATCCAGGAGGTATACGCGGGCGATATAGCCGCTATAGTGGGCCTCAAGGATACCTTCACGGGCGACACTCTCTGCGATCCCACCAGCCCAATCGTGCTGGAGAGCATCAAGTTCCCGGAGCCGGTTATCTCAATCGCGGTCGAGCCGAAGACCAAGATGGACCAAGACAAGATGGACAACGCGCTCGTCCGCCTCTCCGAGGAAGACCCTACCTTCAAGGTCAAGACCGACCCCGACAGCGGGCAGGTGCTCATCTCCGGCATGGGCGAGCTTCACCTTGAGGTTATCCTCGACCGCATGTTCCGCGAGTACAAGGTAGAGGCGAACCGTGGCCGCCCGCAGGTGGCCTACAAAGAGACCATCACCCAGCCCGTGCGCGCACGTGGTCTCTTCAAGAGGCAGTCAGGTGGTCGCGGTATGTTCGGTGACGCTGTAGTTGAGTTCGAGCCGATGGACCGCGGTGGTGGATTCGAGTTCGTGAGCAAGATTGTGGGTGGTACTATCCCCAAAGAGTACATAGCCCCGATTGGCAAGGGCATCGCGAAGAAGATGGAAGCGGGTGGCCGCGCAGGATACCCTATTGTGGACATCCGAGCCACAGTCGTGGATGGCTCGTACCACGAGGTCGACTCCAACGAAATGGCGTTCGAAATCGCCGGCTCCCTCGCCTTGCAGGAGGCTCTGGAGAAAGGCAAGCCCACTATCCTTGAGCCGATCATGAAGATTGAGATTATCTCCCCTGAGCAGTTCATGGGCGACGTAATCGGTGACCTGAACAGCCGCCGTGGGCACGTTGAAAGTACCGATTCAAAGTCGGGCGGCGTGACGGTACGTGGCTACGTGCCTCTATCCAACCTCTTCGGCTATACCACCGACTTGCGCTCGATGACCCAGGGACGCGCCTCCTCTTCCTTCGAGTTCGACCACTACCAGGAAGTACCCCAGTCCGTGATGCTGGAGCTGCTGGCGAAGGCTAAGGCGTAAATTAGACAGGACAACGCTATAGTGGTATGCTGGTAGAGGCTCAACGTGAAGACGTTTGGGCCTCTGCCTTTATCTGCAAAGCAGAGGAGAATCACACATGGTACTTGCAATCAAGAGCGATCCCCTACCGTTGCGAATAGACTCAAGCGGCACGATCTACGTAGCGGATACCAGAGTTATGCTCGAACTAGTAGTCCTGGCCTACCTCGATGGCTCTACGGCTGAAGAGATTGCCGATGATTATGATACGCTCGACCTGGGTGACATTCACACCGTGCTTGGCTATTATCTGCACCACAAAGACGAAGTAAATGCCTACATGGAAGAGCGTAGGCACCACGCGGATAGGGTCTGGGCTAAGATAGAGGCGTGGCAGGAGAGTATAGGGCTTAGCCCATTGGAGTTTCGTGAGAGATTACTGGCACGGCTGGCAAACAAGTCAAAGACGCAGTGATAAGGCTGCTAACCGATGAGCATATTTCGAAGAGGCTGATCCGTGGCTTGCTTCTTCGGGAGCCTGAGTTAAACGTATTAAGAGTGCAAGATGTCGGTCTAAGGACAGAGGACGATGCTATTATTTTGGCCTGGGCTGCCCAGGAAGGCCGAGTGCTAATCACCAGCGACGCAAGCACAGTCCCTGATATAGCAAATGAGCGCGTAGCGATGGACCAACCGATGTCTGGGGTAATCCTCTTACGCTCAGACCTATCAATTGGACAGGCAATCGAAGAGTTGCTGATTTCTATAGGAGCAAGTTTCCCTGGCGAATGGGAAGGTAGGGTCTTACGCTTGCCTCTGTAGACGCATTCCTCTTCGACCACTATGTGAGGAGATGTTAGACCATGCTGAGTTATATCCTACCCAGGCTTTCCCACCACCCCGCAACACCTCGTACACGCGGGTAGCGTCCCCCCGGCGTCGTGCAGCAGCCTGCGGAATGCAATATAGCGGGCGTTGTTCCATATCTCAGCGAGGGGTGCGTCCTGCACCCGGCCTAGCGGGTAATTGTAGCAGCGCGAGTGGGCGGGGATTACCGTCCCGTCCGTCTTGACCATCATCATCTTAAACGGATCGGTGCAGCGTTTGCCGCCGATATAGCTTTCCGGTTCCCTGTAATATCGCTCAAGCTGCTCGACTGTCCCCAGGTCGGGGTGGAACGTTACTTCTATGGAGGGGTGCTCGCTCGCGAAGGCGCGCACTGCGGCGATTTCCTCGGCCAATCGAGTGAGGTCTATGCTATTGAGGCTCATGTCGCCCAGGCAAGAGCGGGCCACCGACAGCTCCCCCGCGTAAACAGTATTGTGCGCCGACACCATTTCGTCCGTGATGAAGCTCAGGTGTGCTATGTTGATGCTGGCAGGCTTCAGGGGAGTAAGCTCTTCCAGGCAGGCGCGCAGCTGGTCGTAGCTGTAATCGGTAATCGTAGTTGATATATTCAGACGCGGCCTTTTTCGCCCGCTGATGGCGCTGGCGGCGTTCAACTTCTCTATACCTTTGTATAAACGCTCGAACGAGCCTGCCCTCCCACGTATCCGGTCATGCACCTCCGGAGGGCCATCCACCGACACGGTAATCTCGTCAACGCCTATCTCAACCAGGCTCTCGGCCCGCTGAGGGAGCATGAAACCGTTGGTGGTGATGCTACAGAAGAAGCCTCTCTCTACTATCTCCTTGCAGAAATCGAGTATCTGTACGTGTATCAGTGGCTCGGTGAATGCCACGCCGACTTTAGGCAATGGCTTGAACGCCGCCGCGCCATCGAGGACCCTCTTCAGCAGGTCTAGCGACATATTCCCCGGGTCGTCCCCTACCATGTTGGCCCAGAAAACGCTTGCTCGCTCCCCGATGCCAACATCGCACATGCGACACTTCAGGTTGCAGAAGTTGTTGATGCAAAGTATCAGCCACTCCGGCGCGAAGCGGCAATAGCCATCGTCGCGGGCTACGTCCTCACGAAATAGCCGCCTGGCAAGCTTATGCTGTAACGTCGCAAGCCCTTCCAATAGCTTTTGCCCTTCCCTTGAAGCTGTGTCCAATTATATTACAATACTCCGTTGCAAGCAAAAAGGAATCGGTGACGCACCCTGTGCGATCTAGCTGTGAACTTCCTTTGTGCTATACTGGATAAGGTGGGAATATAATCTCGTTGAAAGGAACAACCTATGCTTGATACACAAACTGTCGCGCAGTTAGTAACTTGCGATCCTGAGATAGTGAGTGGCACTCCTGTCTTCAAAGGGACTCGAGTCCCGGCCAAATCGCTTCTTGAATGGCTCAAAGGTGGGTATACTCTAGACGAGTTCCTGGAGAATTTTCCATCTGTGGAGCGTGAGCAGGCAGAAGCTTTGCTGAACCTAGCTAACGAACTATTACTGTCGCAGGTAAAATGAGAGTTTTATTTGACGAAGACTTACCTATCAAGCTACGACACTACCTTCCAGAGCACGATGTTGTGACCGTGACTTGGAGAGGCTGGAAGGGCATAAAGAACGGCAAACTGCTCGACTTGGCCGAGCAAGAGTTCGATTACTTTATAACATTCGACCAGAATTTGCCCTACCAGCAGAATCTCAGTAAGAGGAAGCTTGGCGTAATCATTCTAGTGGCAGAGAACGATCAGTTGCATACTCTTGCACGTTTGATGCCTAAAGTTGAGGCTATATTGAATGTGACCAGACCCGGCGAGTACGTTCACGTCGAAGAATAGGAATAGGTGGGCAACCTATAAAGGGCGTGCAGGACGATTGCATCTGATGCCCTGAAAAGGCGTGGGAACCGCGCTTGACACCTGCCAAGAGTTCCTGTATAATCATGTACTGTGCGCTTTTACGCGCCTCGCCGAAAAAGAGAAAAAATCGACAACCGAATAAGAAAGTGTAAAACGCACGCTCACGAGCGTGTGGTTACCTGGAGAAGGGTGACTACAGAGGCATGGAAGTTGTCCCATGCGCCGTGTGCGATGCAGTGCAAAACGCAAGCACACAGGCACGGCATGGAGCAACTTCTCTTTATTTGTCCAATTCTGCAAAAAGAACAAACCACAATTCACCGTAAGGAAGCATAACTTATGGCCGCGAAGCAAAAGATACGGATACGTCTGAAGGCGTTTGACTACAGGATACTCGACCAGTCTGCTCAGCAGATCGTGGAGACCGCCGAGCGAACGGGCGCACTGGTGGCAGGGCCTGTGCCCCTACCCACCAAGATCGAGAAGTTCTCGGTCCTGCGCTCCCCCTTCATTGACAAAGACTCGCAGGAGCAGTTCGAGGTACGCACCCATAAGCGCCTCATCGACATCCTGGAGCCGACCCAGAAGACGATCAACGCTCTCATGCGCCTCAACCTCCCGGCGGGCGTGGACGTAGAAATCAAGTAACCTGACGACAGACCAAAGACGAAAGACGAACAGTCTAATTCGTCCTCCGTCTTTCGTCCTTCGTCGTGGTATCAGGAGCCATTCCGACATGATAAAGGCGATATTAGGTAGAAAGCTGGGCATGACCCAGGTATTTGAAGAGGGCGGTATCGCTACCGGCGTGACCGTCATCGAAGCCGGGCCCTGCCTCGTCACCCAGGTGAAGACCCCCAAGAAGGATGGTTACTCAGGCGTGCAGCTTGGCTGGGGCGAGGCCGAGGAGCGCCAGCTTACCCAGGGTGAGCGCGGTCACCTCCGCAAGAAGAAACTCCCTCTCCTCCGCGAGCTACAGGAAGTCCCTGTCGACTCCGTTGAGGGTATCAAGGTCGGCGCACGTGTGGACGTTTCCATGTTCGCGGCAGGCGAAATAGTTGACGTGATAGGTACGAGCAAAGGCAAAGGCTTCGCGGGCGTGATGAAGCGTCACAACTTCCACGGCGGCCAGCGCACCCACGGGCAGTCGGACCGCTCCCGCGCCCCAGGCTCCATCGGCCCCGGCAGCACCCCAGGCCGCGTATTCAAGGGCCTCCGCATGGCGGGCCGCATGGGCAACGACCGCGTAACGGTGCAGAACCTCCGCATCGTCTCCATAGACGCCGAGCGGAACCTGATCCTGGTGCAAGGCGCAATTCCCGGCCGCACGAATGGCCCTGTCATGGTAAGGAAAGCGATAAAGGCGAAGAAGAAATAGGGGTTGGGGGTTGGGGGTCGGGGATCGGTAGATGCTAACTATCGAAGCTCCGACCCCCGACCCCCGACCTCCGACCCCTGGAGGAAAGAGTGCAAGCGACAGTTTACAACCTGGCTGGTGACGAGGTAGAGAAGATAGAGCTTGATGACACTATCTTCGGCATCACGCCAAACATAGCGGTGATACAGCAGGCCGTGTTGCGCCAGCAGGCGAACGCCCGCCAGGGCACCCACGAGACCCTCACCCGCGCTCACGTGCGCGGCGGTGGGCGCAAGCCCTGGCGACAGAAGGGCACGGGCCGAGCCCGGCAGGGTTCCACCCGCTCGCCCCAGTGGGCGCACGGTGGTGTGGTCTTCGGACCCCATCTACGCTCCTACGAGCAAGACATGCCCCGCAAGATGCGCCGCCTCGCCATTCGTGGCGTCCTCTCCGCGAAGGCAGCCGAAGGCAAGCTGGTGCTGGTCGATAGCTTCACCGACATCGAGCCTCGCACAAAGGCGATGACCGCCGCGCTCGGCAAGCTGAACGTCAACGATAACAGCGCGCTCATCATGGTCCCTGAGAACGAGCCGAACCTTACAATGGCGGCGGGCAACCTTCCCCGTGTCAAGTTGATGCTGGCGGGCCTCTTGAGCGTGGTCGATATGCTCAAGTATGATTACCTGGTTCTGCCCCGCGCCTCCGTCGACCTGATACAGTCCATCCTGGGCAACGGTGGTGGCCGCCGCAAGCTGGCCCTTCGCCGCAACGGTTCCTCCGCCCCGACTTCTACCTCCGAGACGAGCGCAGACGCAGGTGACGAAATCGCCGCAAGCAACATCGCTTTCGCCCCCACCGCCGAGGTCGCGCAGGTAGCCGAAGCCTCCATCGCTGACGCTGAGGCAACCGAGGCAGAGGTCGAAACAACCGTCGAACCTTCAGACGAGCCGGCAGCGCCAAAAACGAGAAAGCGAAAGCCAAAATCCGAAGAGGGGAGTGAAAGCTAATGCCTCACCTGTACGACGTAATTCGCCGCCCGGTCACATCCGAGCGCAACACCGATCTGATGGCCCAGGGCCGCTACACCTTCGAGGTAGCCCCCGACGCCAACAAGATACAGATCAAGCAAGCCGTCGAGACGGCATTTGACGTAACTGTGCTGGCGGTGAACACCCTCAACGTGCACCGCAAGCGCCGCCGCGAGCGCACCCGCTTTCGTGGCTACCGCTCAGGCTGGAAGAAAGCCATAATCACCCTCGCCCCAGGCGAGAAGATAGAGATATTTGAAGGAGTCTAGAGGGATTTTGAATTTTGAATTTTGAATTTTGAATTGGAATAAGCTAATTCAAAATTGAGAATTGAGAATTCAGAATTACCCCGCAGGGGGAAGAGATGCCAGTAAAGGTCTACAAACCTACATCGGACGGGCGGCGCTTGATGAGCGTTTCGACTTTCGAGGAGATTACCAAGAAGAAGCCCGAGAAGTCGTTGCTTGTTGCGAAGAAGCGCACGGGTGGCCGCAACAACCAGGGCCGCGTGACTACGCGTCACCGTGGCGGTGGGCACAAGCAGGCCTATCGCATCATTGACTTCAAACGCGATAAGTTCAACATACCTGGCAAGGTTGCTGCCATCGAGTACGACCCCAACCGCTCGGCGCGCATCGCACTCATACATTACGCCGACGGCGAGAAGCGCTACATCCTCGCTCCCCTCGGCCTCAAGGTAGGCTCCACGATTATGTCGGGCGACCAGGCGGAAGTCAGGTTGGGCAATACCCTCCCCCTGCGCCGCATCCCGCTCGGCACGCAGATACACAATATCGAGCTAAACATAGGTAAGGGCGGCCAGATGGTGCGTAGCGCCGGTACATCCGCTCAGCTCATGGCCCGCGACGAGACATACGCCCAGGTG
Organism: Chloroflexia bacterium; assembly: GCA_035274425.1. Taxonomy (GTDB): domain Bacteria; phylum Chloroflexota; class Chloroflexia; order QHBQ01; family JADMIH01; genus JADMIH01. Next base: position 86,781 of record DATEOC010000034.1, on the reverse strand, counting down.
CGCCTCCCCTCAGGCGAGGTCCGCATGGTCCACGTCAATTGCACGGCGACTATAGGCCAGGTAGGCAACGTAGACCACGAGAATATCCGCATCGGCAAGGCGGGCCGCTCCCGCTGGCTCGGCAGGCGTCCGCAGGTGCGCGGCGCGGCCATGAACCCGGTAGACCACCCGCACGGCGGTGGCGAGGGCCGCGCTCCACGCGGCGGCCAGCCTCAGACCCCCTGGGGCAAACCCGCGCAGGGCTATCGCACCCGCAACAACAAGCGCACTGATAAGTTCATCATACGCGGTCGCCGCCGAGGCCCGCAGGCAGCAGGCAAGGGACAACGGTAATTTTGAGTTCTCAATTTTGAATTTTGAATTACTGGCTGGTGAGAACCAATTTAGAATTCAAAATTCAAAATTCAAAATTAGGAGAGAAGGATGACACGTTCCGCGAAAAAAGGGCCATACGTAGACGAGAACCTGGAGAAGAAGATCGGGCAGATGAACTCCAGGAACGAGAAGCGCCTTATCAAGACCTGGGCGCGTGCCAGCAGCATCACGCCCGACATGGTAGGCCACACCATCGGCGTGCATGACGGCCGCCGCCACATACCTGTCTACGTCACGGAGAACATGGTCGGCCACAAGCTGGGCGAGTTCGCGCTCACCCGCTTCTACAAGGGCCACAGCCACCACACTGAGCGGTCTAGCCGACTAAAGTAGTTCAAGGTTCCAGGTTCAAAGTTCAAAGTGGACGATGGACGATGGACGATAAGCGTTGAACCTTGAACTTTGAACTTTGAACTAACGAAGAGGTAAAAGATGGAAGTAAGAGCATCGGCCCAGCAGATACGGCGCTCGGCGCGCAAGATACGACTTGTCATCGACTCAGTACGTGGTAAGAGCGTGGACGAGGCGGTGGCGATACTCCGGTTCTTGCCACACGGCGGCGCGCAAGAGATATTGAAAGTGGTCAAGAGCGCGGCAGCCAACGCCGAAAACAATTACCAGATGGCTCCCGAAGACCTGTACATCAAGCGTATCTACGCCGATGAAGGTCCGGTCTTCAAGCGCTTCCGCGCCCGCTCGCGCGGTATGGCTTCCCCCATACTCAAGCGCACAAGCCACATAACGGTCGTAGTTGAGGAGAGAGAACTATAATTGGAATTTTGAATTTTGAATTTTGAATTTTGAATTAGGAAGAATACCCAATTCAAAATTCAAAATTCAAAATTCAAAACTTCCCGAAGGGGAGAGATATGGGACGCAAAGTCCACCCGATGGGGTTTAGACTGGGAGTAATCAAAGATTGGCAGTCGCGCTGGTACGCGGACCGCGGCTATGCCGACCTGGTGTTGGAGGACTCGCGCATCCGCAAGATGGTGAGCCAGAAGCTCACAGGCGCGGGCCTCGCTCGCGTCGAGATACAGCGCTCCGCCAACCAGATCGAAGTGACGCTGCATACCGCCAAGCCCGGCGTCGTCATAGGCAAGGGCGGCCAGGCGGTAGATGAGATGCGCAAGTCGCTGGAGGCCATGACCGGCAAGAAGGCCAAGATCAACATTGAAGAGATCAAGCAGCCTGAATTGAATGCCTACCTGGTCGCAGAGAGCATCGCGGAGCAGCTCAGCCGCCGTATCTCCTACAGGCGCGCTCTCAAGCAGTCCATCATGCGGTCGAGGCGTGCGGGCGCGAAGGGCGTCAGAATACGCATCTCAGGTCGCCTGGGTGGGGCCGAAATGGCGCGCTCCGTGTGGGACATGGAAGGCCGCGTGCCTCTCCACACCCTCCGCGCCGATATTGACTACGGCATCGTCCACGCCCACACCACCTACGGCCGTATCGGCGTCAAGGTGTGGATATACAAGGGCGACGTAATCGAGCGAAAGGGTGGAGACGCCCTCTTGCAGATGGACCGCCCGGCGGCGATGGCCCAGCCTCGCCCTGATCGTGGTAGAGAGCGTGACAGGGATCGGGGTGATCGAGGAGACCGTGGCGGTGATCGTGGTCCTCGTGGTGATCGCCCTCGTCCCCAGGGTGGCGCAGGCGCGGGTGGACGCGAGCGTAGCGATGAGCGCGGCGGACGTGCCCGCTCGCAGGGTGCCACCACCCCAGCGCCCCAGCGTGTGGCGGCAGAGACGTCGGGCGATATTGGTGGTCCCGGCACGGCAGGTGTCCAGAACCAGGCCGACTCTCCCACGATGCCAGCTACCCCTGAAATGACTGACAACGGCGGGACGGAGTAACAGCCATGTTGATGCCAAAGAGAGTAAAACATCGCAAGCCGCATCGCGGCGCTCGTGGCGGCGTCGCCCAGCGCGGCAACCAGGTGACGTTTGGCGAGTTTGGCTTGCAGGCCCTCGAGGCCACCTGGATAGATAGCCGCCAGATCGAGTCGGCTCGACGCGCCATCACAGGCCATATCAAGCGCGGTGGCAAGGTGTGGATACGCATCTTCCCGCACAAGGCGGTAACGGCCAAGCCTGCCGAGACGCGCATGGGTTCCGGTAAGGGTAGCCCCGACCATTGGGTCGCGGTCATCAAGCCGGGGCGCGTGCTCTTCGAAATCGCGGGCGTGCGCGAGGAAGTAGCTGCCGAGGCGATGCGCAAGGCGGGGCATAAGCTCCCCATCAAGACGCGCTTCGTGGCTCGAATAGCGGAGGGGACGGCAGTACCTGAGCCGGAGCCTGAAGTCGTGGAAGATGAGGAATAGAGAAGATGACGACAGAAGAAATCAATGAGATGTCGGAGGATGAATTGCACCGGACGCTCGATGAGAGCCGCCAGGAGTTGTTCAACCTGCGCTTCCAGATAGCCACTCGCAAAATCAAGAACCACCAGCGCATACCCGCCGTCAAGCGGGACATCGCCCGCATCATGACGGCCCTGCGCGAGCGCGAGCTTATGGTGCAGTTTGGTGGTGCTGACGCCGAGGCGCTGGCAGCCCCCGCACCCTCCTCCTATAAGCCTGAGAAGTCGGGTCGCCGTGGCGGTCTTTTGGGCCGCATCGGGCGCGGAAAGAAGTAGTCTACGACGAAAGACGAAGGACGAAAGACGAAAATAGATAGAGAAATATTCGTCCTTCGTCGTCCGTCCTTCGTCCAACATTGAGAGTTACATAACCCAGGAGCTAACAGGATGCCCAGGAAAAAGAAAGAAGAGACAGAAAGCGCGGTAGAGGTTGCCCCGGAGGTAGAGTCGGAGGCGCAAGCCGAAGCCGCACCCCAGGTGGGTGGAGGCGCGCTCCCTGAATACCTTCGTGGTCGCCGCACCGAGGTTGGCAGCGTCGTGTCGGACAAGATGACCAATACAGTCGTCGTGCTCGTGAATCGCGCCAAGCCACACCCTCTCTACAAGAAGATCATGCGCCGCTCCGCAAAGTTCATGGCGCACGACGAGATGGGTGCCGCGATAGGCGACCGCGTGCGGATAATCGAGAGCCGCCCCATGAGCAAGCACAAGCGCTGGCGCGTCGTGGAGATATTGCAGCGCGCAGAGAGGGTATAGTTGGTAGAAATTAGAGGTTAGAAGCTAGAACCTGCTACCTCTCTTCTAATTTCTGATTTCTAACTTCTAACTTCCAGGAGAGAAGAATGATCCAGACAGAGTCCAGGCTGCGTGTGGCCGACAACACGGGCGCGAAAGAAATATTGTGCATCCGCGTCATGGGCGGCTCGAACCGGAAATATGGCTCGGTAGGCGATGTGATAATCGCTACCGTGAAGACCGCGACGCCCGGCGGCACCGTCAAGAAGGGTGAAGTAGTGCGTGCAGTGATTGTGCGGACGGCCAAAGAGTACAAGCGCACGGACGGCTCGCACATCCGCTTCGATGACAACGCGGCGGTCATCATCAAGAAAGAGAACAACGAGCCTCGCGGCACTCGCATCTTCGGTCCCGTGGCCCGCGAGCTACGCGAGAAGCAGTTTATGAAGATTATCTCTCTGGCTCCTGAAGTGTTGTAGGGGTTAGGGATCAGGGATCAGGAACTAGTTAGGTACAAGGGACAGTAAGTCCCAGGTGGGGTTAGTAGTCATATTCCCTGCGGACCTCATGCTAAAAGGGAGAAAGTAGTTATGAATATCAAACGTGACGATACGGTGCTGGTGATAACCGGCAAGGATAGGGGTAAGCGCGGCAAGGTCCGCGAAGTACACGTCGCTGATGGAAAAGTGGTTATAGAAGGCATAAATATAGTCAAGAAGCACACCAAAGGTCGCCAGGGCGCGCGGCAGGCAGGCATCGTTGAGCAGGAAGCGCCGATGGCCGCGGGCAAGGTGATGGTCGTCTGCCCCAAGTGCGAGAAGGGCACCCGCATAGGCCATTCACTTCTCGACAACGGCCAGAAGGTCCGCCAATGTCGCAACTGCGGTGAGACATTCGAGCGCGACATGGACAACGACAAGTGGGGCGGGAGACGCTAGGGTAGGTTCTAGGGGTGCAGGGGCGTCGCCCCTGACGGGGTCCGGGGGTGTCCCCCGCTCCCTTTCAACCCAGTTTTACACTGAAGAGGAGATAAGAAGTGGCAAAGCAAGATTCCAAGCCACAGCAGGGCAAGAAAGATAACAGGCCGCCGCAGCAAGCGCAGCAGGGCGGCAAAGGCGCGCCTCCTATAAAGGTGACCGTCGCTTATGAAGTAGATGAGGGTGGACGCTCGAACGGGAATACTCTCCCTACCGGTGAGCGGTACGTCTCGCGCTTGAGGCAGAGATACCTCGATGAGGTCGTGCCCGCGCTCCAGAAGCAGTTCGGTTACGCGAACGCCATGCAGGTGCCGCAGCTAAAGAAGGTTATTATCAATATCGGTATGGGCACCGAGGCCCGCGAGAACGCCAAGTCACTCGACAGCGCGGTAAACGACCTCGGCATCATCACCGGGCAGAAGGCAGTCATCACCCGCGCCAAGAAGTCCATCGCGGCCTTCAAGCTGCGCACCGGGATGCCAATTGGCGTGATGGTGACGCTACGTGGCAACCGCATGTACGACTTCCTCGACAAGCTGCTGAACGTCTCGCTCGCCCGCGTGCGCGACTTCTCAGGCGTGTCGCCCAGCTCATTCGACGGCCACGGCAACTTCACTCTCGGCCTGCGCGAGCAACTCATCTTCCCAGAGATCGAGTACGACAAAGTAGACAAGATACGCGGCATGGAGGTGGTAATCGTCACCTCCGCCAGGACCGACGAGGAAGGCCGCGCTCTGCTTCAAGCATTGGGCATGCCCTTCAAAAGGGGTTAGTTCAAAGGTCAAAGTTCAAGGTCCAAAGTAGCCTCACGTTGACCTTTGGACCTTGAACTTTGAACTAACACAAGGAGAAACAATGGCTAAGAAGTCGATGATAGTGAAGGCGAACCGCACACCCAAGTTCGGGGTGAGGGCGCACAACCGCTGCAAACTGTGTGGTCGCCCGCGCGCCTACATCCGCAAGTTCGGTATGTGCCGCATCTGCTTCCGCGAGCACGCGCTCACAGGCAGACTCCCCGGCGTCGTCAAATCAAGCTGGTAGATCGGAATTCTAAATTTTGAATTACGAATTTTTAGTTGGAAGTCAACCAATTTAGAATTCATAATTCAAAACTCAAAATTGTCAAGAGTGCTTAGGGCGGCCAGATGGCCGTCGCCGCAAGGAGAATATAACGGCTTATGAACATGACAGACCCTATCGCCGATATGCTGACCCGCATTCGCAATGGCAGCATGGCCCGGCACCAGAGCGTACTGATCCCCGCATCGGGCATCAAGTTGAACCTGGCCCGCATCCTCAAGGATGAAGGCTTCATCCGCGATTTTGACGTGCCCAATGAGATGGGCGGCCGGATGTTCCGCGTGTGGCTCAAGTACGGCCCCGACAAGAAGCCCGTGCTGACTGGCCTCAAGCGCATCAGCAAGCCCGGCCTGCGTGTCTACACGAAGCGCAGCGACATACCCCTGGTGCTGGCCGGATTGGGCATCAGCATAATCTCCACTCCGCAAGGCGTCATGACGGGCCGCGAAGCCTGGCACAAGAAGCTCGGCGGCGAGGTTATTTGTCACGTTTGGTAGCTATCAGAGATTAGAAGATAGAAATTAGAAGTTAGCTGTCACGTATCACGCATCCCGTATCACGAAAGCTGATAGCTAAGGAGAAAGATATGTCTCGTATTGGAAACAAGCCCATACCGCTCCCGAAGGGTGTTACCGTTGAGCTAGATGGCTTACATATCACCGTGAAGGGGCCGAAGGGCACGCTTGAGCGCGATCTTCGCCCGGAGATAGGCGTGAAGCAAGAGGAAGGGCAGATAGTAGTCACCCGCCCCTCCGAGAGCAACCTGCACCGCTCGCTGCACGGCCTCACGCGCACGCTCATCGCAAACATGGTCACGGGCGTCACCGACGGCTTTACCCGCAACCTGGAGATTGCAGGCGTTGGATACCGAGTAGCGAAGGACGGCAACAACCTTGTCTTCTCGCTTGGCTTCTCCCACCCCGTGCGCGTCGAGCCGCCTAGCGGCATCACGTTCAACGTGGAGACGCCCACTCGTTTGAGCGTGTCGGGTATAGACAAGCAGGTAGTCGGCGAACAGGCCGCCCAGATTCGCAAACTGCGCGAGCCTGAGCCGTACAAGGGCAAGGGCATCACCTACCAGGGTGAGCGCATCCGCCGCAAGGCCGGTAAGGCCGGTAAGGTAGGCGGGAAGAAGTAGACTCGTGATGAGTGAAACGTGAGGATTACTGATAACGTAAAGACTCACGCATCACGTTTCACTCATCACGTTTCATCAGAGGACAGAGATGAGAGCAAAACCACACATGATGACGCCGCGCCAGAAGCGGCACAATAGGGTAAGAGCGAGAGTGATAGGCACGCCTGAGAGGCCGCGCCTCAACATCTTCCGCAGCCTCAACCATATTTACGCCCAGGTGATAGACGACACCAACGGCCACACCCTGGTAGCCGCTTCCACACTCGACAAGGGTCTGGACCAGGCTGCCAAGATGCAGGAAGCCAAGACGGTGGGTATGCTCGTCGCCGAGCGCGCCAAGGGTCTGGGTATCACCAAAGTAGTATTTGATCGGGGCGGCTATCTCTACCACGGGCGCGTCAAGGCCCTGGCCGAGGGCGCACGCGAAGGCGGACTCGATTTCTAATTATGAATTGTAAATTTTGAATTTTGAATTACCTAATCAATTTAGAATTCAAAATTTACAATTCATAATTCCTATGGAGGGAAAATGGCAAGGATAGAAAGACCCGTTTCTGAGTTTGAAGAGAAGCTGGTGCAGGTCAACCGGGTGGCCAAGGTCGTCAAGGGTGGCCGCAGGTTCAACTTCAGCGCGGTTGTGGTTGTGGGCGATGGGCATGGGACCGTCGGCGCAGGCACAGGCAAGGCCGCCGAAGTCCCCGACTCGATCCGCAAGGCGGGTGAGGACGCCAAGAAGCACATGATCCGAGTGCCGATGGTCGGCAGCACCATCCCTCACGACGTGCGCGAGTCGTATGGGGCCAGCACCGTAGTTCTACGGCCTGCCGCGCCCGGTACGGGCGTAATCGCGGGCGGCGGCGTGCGTGCGGTCCTGGAGGCCGCGGGCATACACGACGTGCTGAGCAAGTCGCTCGGCAACAACAACCCCATCAACCTGGTGCGCGCAACGCTGCTCGCGCTCTCCCGGCTCCACTCGGTGGAGACGGAAGCGCTACGGCGTGGCATCCCCCAGGAAGAGATGGAGCGCAGGCTATATCGCAAGGACGTTGCCGTGCAGAAGGCTATACGTGAGGGCCGCGCCGACCTGGCGATCCCCACCCGTGAGCCTGCATCGCGACCCGTCTCCCCAGGTGGCACGCCTGCCGCCGAGCGTGAGCGTGGCTATCGCGGCGGACCTGGTGGCACCGGTGGTGCTGGCGGCTCTGGCGACAATCGTGGCGGTCGCGGTGGTGGGCGTGATGGTGGACGTGGAGACAATCGCGGCGGCGGTCGCGGCGGACCAGGAGGTGGCGGACGTGGCAGAGGCTAAGTCGAAGCAGCAGGATGCCGCAGGCAAGAGCATCAAGATAACACTGGTGCGCAGCATCATCGGCTATCCACAAAACCAGCGCGATGCCGTGCGCACCCTCGGCCTCCACCGTATGAATGAAACGGTCGAGCACCCCGATAGCCCCCAGTTGCGCGGGCAGATATTCAAGGTCAAGCACCTTGTCCAGGTAGAAGAGAGCTAACTCTTCTTCCTTTCTGAAATCTGATTTTGAAGACCCTTCGGAATCAGATTTCAGAATTCTACTTTTTAGTGTGATGGCCCTTTATGGGCCACTAACGCGAGGCGCTAACAGCGTCGAATGGAGGATACTCACGAATGAAACTCAGCGATCTGCGGATGCCGCAAGGCGCGAACAAAGACCGCAAGCGTGTTGGCCGCGGCCACGGCTCCGGCCATGTCAAGACCGCTGGTAAAGGCACCAAAGGCCAAAAGTCGCGCACAGGCGGTAGCCTACCTCCCCGCTTCCAGGGCGGCCAGACCCCTATCCAGCAGCAACTCCCCTACAAGCGCGGCTTCACCAACATCTGGAAGACCCGCTACAATGTGGTCAATCTCTCCCAGCTAGAGAGTGATCAGATAGAGACGGGCGGGCAGGTAACACCTGACAGCCTGCACCAGATGGGCATTATGCGCAACTCCACACTCCCGCTCAAGATACTGGGTGACGGCGACCTCAGCCGTGCTCTCCACATCACAGCGCACAAGGTAAGCGAGTCCGCCCGCCAGAAGATAGAAGCCGCGGGCGGCACGATTACCCTGATCGAGACCGAGGCGCAGCCCCGCCGCTCGAAGGGGCGCTCCGAAGCGCCGGTGCGCGCTCGTGCTGCGCGTCTGGACGAAGGACGAAGGACGAAAGACGAAGGTTGATAGACGGCGGACGATGGATTATTGAGATGGAAAAGGTATGCATTACGATTTACTGTGTGCCCGTTTCCGTCCTTCGTCTTTCGTCTTTCGTCCGTCCTCTAAAGAAAGGATAAAGGGATGCTTCAAGCCGTCATAAACGCCTTCAAGATAGCGGACTTGCGGCGCAAGATACTCTTCACGCTGGCGATGCTGGTGGTCTTCCGCCTCATCGCGCACATACCCGTGCCTGGCGCTAACCTTGATAACCTGAAGGGCCTGCTCGACCCCAACGGCCAGTTCGGCAGCCTGTTCAACGTACTGAACATCTTCTCAGGCGGCACGCTTGAGAACTTTAGCGTGGCGGCTATGGGCGTCTACCCCTATATTACGGCATCCATCATCATCCAGCTCCTGACGGGCGTTATCCCGCGCCTGACCGAATTGAGCAAAGAGGGAGAAGCGGGCCGCAACCAGATAAACAAGTACACCCACTGGCTCACAGTGCCTTTGGCTGCTCTACAGGCGTTCGGGCAGGCACAACTGCTGAACTCGCAGTTCCAGGCGCTCCCCGGCTTCGACCTCTTCGGCATCAACTGGTTCTCCAGCCTGGTCGTCGTCATAAGCCTGGTGTGTGGCACGATGTTCCTGGTGTGGATAGGCGAGCTTATCACCGAGAAGGGTATAGGCCAGGGCATCTCGATTATCATCTTCGGCGGCATCGTGGCCGGTCTGCCTACGCAGCTAGCCCAGCTGTGGCAGGGAGGAGAAGCAACGGGCACGAGCTTCTTCAGTTTGGGCTTGTTCATCATCCTGGGCTTCATCACAGTGGTAGGCATCATTCTCATCAATGAAGGCCAGCGCCGCATCCCCGTCCACTATTCCCGCAGTATCATGCGAGGCGGGCGGATGATGCGCCAGGCTGGTAGCTCCTTCATACCGCTGCGCGTCAATTCGTCCGGTATGATCCCACTCATCTTCGCCCTCTCCATCATGGCCTTCCCGGCCATTGTGGCTGGCTTCTTCACCGCATCTACCACTCCGTGGGTGAGCCAGGCGGCTCAATGGCTGTACGGCTTCTTCCAGCCGAACACGTTCCAGTACAACCTTATCTACTTCTTTATGGTAGTAGCCTTTACTTTCTTCTATACGAGTGTGGTATTCAACCAACAGCGCATCGCCGAGAACTTGCAAAAGTCTGGAGGCGCGGTGCCTGGCATCCGCCCAGGCCCAAATACCGATCGCTTCCTCAACGGCGTGCTGACCCGCATCACAGTAGCAGGCGCGGTCTTCCTCGGTACGGTAGCTATAGCCCCCTGGCTTGCTTCCCTCATCACGGGTGTTACCGTGCTGAACTTCAGCGCTACCGCCCTCCTGATCGTGGTAGGTGTAGCCATAGACACCATGAAGCAACTCGAATCGCAGCTCCTTATGAGGCGATACGAAGGCTTTATCAACAAGTGACGACGGACGGCAGACGACGGACGACAGAATATACCTTTAGGTTTAAGACTATTGGCTCAATAGATACATTATGGAACCGTCGTCTGTCGTCCATCGTCCGTCGTCCATACAAGACTGTGACAATGGAGTCATAGCCCAAATGATACTCATTCTTCTCGGAGCGCCTGGAGCGGGGAAGGGCACGCAGTCCGAAATCCTCTCCGAACAGCTCCAAATGCCGCACGTTTCAAGTGGTGACTTGCTTAGGGACAACCGTAAGCGGGGTACCGAGCTTGGCAAGGTCGCTGAGGGCTACATGGACCGGGGCGAGCTTGTGCCGGACGACCTTATCATCGAGATGATACTTGACAGGTTATCACTGCCCGACGCTACACACGGGGTGCTACTCGATGGCTTCCCGCGCACGCTCCCGCAGGCCGCTGCCCTTGATGAAGCGCTAGACCGGAACGGCAAGCGGGTGAACGGCGCGCTGTACATCAACGTGCCGGAAGATGTGCTGCTGGACCGCCTTTCAGGTAGGCTGACCTGTCGCAATTGTGGCCACGTCTACCACGAGAAATTCGCGCCACCGAAGGTGTCAGGAGTCTGCGACGTTTGCGGCGGCGAGCTATACCAGCGCGAGGACGACAAGCGCGAGACTGCCATCAAGCGTCTCTCAGTCTACTTCGACCAGACGCGCCCGATAATAGGCTATTACCGTGACGCCAACAAGCTCAACGAAGTCAACGGCCAGCAGACAATTGAGAAAGTCACAGAAGACCTGGTGAGTTACCTCCGGTAAAATTCTAAATTCTAAATTTTGAATTCTAAATTGGGTATTCCATTCAAAATTCAAAATTTAGAATTCAAAATTCCAGAAGATGGCTATCTACCTTAAATCAAATCGCGAAATTGAGCTAATGAGCAAGGCTGGGCGCATCGTCGGCCAGACCCTGCAAATGCTTGCTGACCACGTCAAGCCGGGCGTTACAACTGGCGAGCTGGACGTGATGGCTTATAGGTTCATCACGAGCCAGGGTGCTGTCCCTACCTTCAAGGGCTACCACCCTTTCCCCAACGTTCAGCCCTTCCCCGGCTCAATATGCTCCTCTGTGAATGAGGAGATAGTGCATGGTATCCCTGGCACCCGCGTGCTCAACGAAGGCGACATCGTGGCCCTGGACTGCGGAGCCATCTACCGGGGCTGGCATGGCGACTCGGCGGTGACGGTAGGAGTAGGCAACATATCCCCTGAGCTACGGAAGCTGCTCGATGACACCCAGGCTGCCCTGCAAGTAGGCATATCGAACGCGAAGCCTGGCGTCCGCCTGGGCGACCTCTGCGAGGCTATCGAGCGCAAGATATACGAAGGTGGGGACTATGGCATCGTGCGCGAGTACGGCGGTCACGGCATCGGGCGGAGCCTGTGGGAAGAACCGTCCGTCCCGAACTGGTGGGGCAACAACGGGAGGGGCGTGACGCTCAGGCCCGGCGTGGTAATAGCCATCGAGCCGATGCTCAACCTTGGCACCCACGAGACGGAAACGCTCGAAGATGGCTGGACCGTAGTAACGAAGGACCGCAAGCCCTCGGCCCACTTCGAGCATACAGTGGCCGTAACCGACAATGGCCCGCAGATTTTGACATTACCGTAGGGTTATGATATAATTACCGTTTGGTGCCGCCTGAATCTATAGCCCAAAATTGGTATAGGTTTGAGCGCGGTCACAGGCATCACCAGACACTTTATCAATGAGAAAAGATACGAGAGTCGAAGGCAAGGTAATCGAGCCTACGCCCAACGATATGTGGCGCGTCAAGCTCGATAATGGGCACAACGTCATGGCCCACCTGTCGGAGAAGCTCAGGATGAGTCCCACACGGCTCATCCCAGGCGACAAGGTACTGGTTGAGCTTTCGCCTTACGATCTCACAAGAGGCCGCATAGTAGAGCGAGTGAAGCAAATAAAGTAGTCAGCAATTAGGAGTCAGGAGTCAGTTTGCAGAGTTTACTGGCTACTGATTACCGGGGGAGTATCTGTAATGAAGGTAAGAGCATCGGTAAAGCCACGTTGCGCCAAATGCAGGATCATCAGGCGTGCCGGCGTGGTAATGGTCATTTGCAGCGACCCGACGCATAAGCAGCGCCAGGGTTAGAGGTAAAAGGAGAAATCATTGGCTAGAATCGCAGGCGTGGACATCCCGCGCAACAAGCGGGTCGAGATAGCCCTTACCTACATCTACGGCATCGGCCCTACGACGGCAAAGCACATTGTCGCCAAACTCGGCGTCAACCCCGACACCCGCGTCCAGAACCTCACCGAAGAGGAAGTCAACCGCATTCGTGAGACAGTGGACAAGGAGCACATAGTCGAGGGAGACCTGCGCCGCCAGGTCAGCATGAACATCAAGCGGCTCATCGAAATCAAGTGCTATCGAGGCATCCGCCACAGGATGGGCCTCCCAGTGCACGGCCAGCGCACCCGCACCAACGCCCGCACGCGACGCGGCGTCCGCCGCACAGTAGGTGTCCGACGCAAGAAGTAAGATTGGGGTGCAGGGGCGTTGCCCCTGACGGGGTGGTGGGGGTGTCCCCCACTTTCCTCTCTTCAACCTGAAGGAGTAGAAATGGCAGAGAAGCAGCAGTCACAGCAGGTAACCGCAAAGAAGGCAAGGCAGGCTAAGGCCAGGCGACGTGAGCGCAAGATGGTGCCTCGCGGGATGGCCTTCATACAGTCCACGTTCAATAACACAGTGGTGACGCTCACCGACCCGCAGGGCAACGTCCTGTCGTGGGGTAGCGCGGGCGCGACGGGCTTTAAAGGCTCGCGCAAGAGCACTCCCTATGCGGCCCAGGTGACATCCGAAGGCGCTGCTCGCCGGGCGATGGAGCATGGTTTGCGGCAGGTAGAGGTCTTCGTAAAAGGCCCCGGCTCAGGCCGCGAGTCTGCAATACGTGCCCTCCAGGCCGCAGGCATCCAGGTGCTGACGATACGCGACGTAACCCCTATCCCCCACAATGGCGCTCGCCCGCCAAAGCGACGAAGAGTATAACGGAATTTTGGATTTTGAGTTTTGAATTCTAAATTAGGGAATTCAATTCAAAATTCAAAATTTAGAATTCAAAATTGGAGAAGAAATGGCTAGATATACAGGACCAGTTTGTAAGCTCTGCCGTCGCGAGGGGATGAAGCTCTTCCTCAAGGGAGAGCGGTGTTTCACCCCGAAGTGTGGTATAGAGCGGCGCAACCAGCCTCCCGGCCCGCACGCTCAGCGCCGAGGCCGCAAGGTATCGGACTTCGGCTTGCAGCTTCGCGAGAAGCAGAAGGCTCGCCGCATGTATGGCGTCCTTGAGCGCCAGTTCCGCCGCCACTTCGAGGCAGCCGAGAAGCGCCCCGGCCTTACAGGTGAGAACCTGCTGCAAGTGCTGGAGATGCGCCTCGACAACGTGGTATACCGCCTCGGCCTGGCAGATTCCCGTCCGCAGGCGCGCCAGATAGTGCGCCACGGCCACATCAGCGTGAACGGCCAGAAGGTGGACATCCCTTCGTACATGTGCAAGCCGGGCGACGAAATCGGTATTCGAGAGTCGTCCAAAGCGACCGAGTACGCGCAAGTCCTCCAGAACCAGCTTGGCCGCAAGACTATAGCGGGCTGGATGGAGATGAACGCCCGCACCATGCAGGGCCGTATCGCACGCGTCCCCGCCCGCGATGAGCTAGACCTCAACCTCAACGAGCAGCTAATCGTTGAATTTTACAGCCGGTAGGTATGATGAGTTTTGAATTCTAAATTTTGAATTTTGAGTTATTCGTTCAATTCAAAATTCCAAATTTAGAATTCAAAACTCGTAAAGGACCAGGAGAGCACCCTTGAAAAATGGAAAAACAGGCGGTTTGCCACATGTAATGGCAGTGGCTACCGCCACCAATTATGGGCGGTTCGTGATCGGGCCGCTAGAGGAGGGCGTTGGCACCCCGCTGGGCAACGCTCTGCGCCGCATCTTGCTCTCATCGCTACCCGGCTCGGCTGTGACCAGTATCCGCATCCAGAATATCTATCACGAGTTCTCCTGCATACCTAACGTGCGCGAGGACGTGACCGAGATAGTGCTGAACGTCAAGAACATGCGTCTGCGCTCCTATAGCGACCGTCCCGTGCGCCTCCAGCTGACCAAGCGTGGCTCCGGCCAGGTCCGCGCAGGCGATATAGACCTCCCCGCCAACGTCGAGCTGGTGAACCCTGAGCTTGTACTCGCTAACCTCGACGGTGAGGACTCTCTGATTGAGATGGAGCTTACCGTAGAGCGCGGCAGGGGCTACGTCTCATTCGAGGCGCGAGAGGGCGTGGCGATAGGCACTATTCCGGTGGATGCAGTCTTCTCGCCCATCCCGAAGGTGAACTACGTTGTCGAGCCAGCGAGCCTCGATCTACTCGCCACGACAGAGGAAGACGAGGCAGCTCCTGAGCTTGACCCCAGCATGGTAGAGGGGCGCGACCAGGTAGTTATAGAGATATGGACCGACGGCACGATAGACCCCGGCGAGGCATTGAGCATGTCCGCCCAGTACCTGGCGCAACACTCGACTCTGATCGCCACGTTCAATCGCGTGGTCGCCCCTGCGGCGGGCCGCGAATTGCCTGGCATCAACATACCAGCCCACCTCTTTGAGATGTCGGTCGAAGACCTGAGCCTCTCGATGCGGACCTACAACTGCCTCAAGCGCAGCGGCATCACCAAAGTGGGCCAGGTGCTCACCAAAGACCGCAAAGAGTTGCTGGGCCTGCGCAATTTTGGCGAGAAGTCTTATGATGAGCTTTACGAAGCTCTCTCTTCACGCGATCTCATACCCGAAGGGAGCCCGCTCTATTTGTCCACCACTGATGGCACAGAGGCTGGTGAAGGCGGAGATGGTGGTGAAGATGGGGAGGATACCGGCGAGACTATGGATGGCGGGGCCGAAGACGGCGATATAGATGCCGACGACCTGACTGTGCAAATGGCCCTCGGAGACGTAAACATGGACGGGGATGGGAGCAGCGAGGGCACCGAGACCATAGTAGACGAGGCGGGGGTCAGCGAGGGAAGCGTCGAGATGGCTGCCGGTATATTCGTGGATGGCGAGCCTGCTTCCGGCGAGATCGATATGCCTCCCGACGCCGCGATGACTGCCGCCACAGGTGAGATAAATAATAGCATAGAAGATGGCATAGAGGCTGAAGAGCCGCAAGCTAAGTCCAAAGCGCGCTCGAAGAAAAGCTAGACGAGTAGCGAGTAGTGAGTAGTGAGTGGCTGATTACCAACTACCAGCTAGTAGCTACCAAACAGGAGATAACGATGCGACACAAGATGAAAGGCCGGGCCTTGTCCCGCAGCAGCGGGGAGCGACGCGCTCTCTTCAGGAACCAGCTGGTGAGCCTGCTGATGCACGAGCGCATACGCACGACCGAGGCCAAGGCCCGCGAGCTTCAGTCGCTGGCCGAGAAGGTGGTCGCGCTGGGCCGTGACGATACGGAGCAGAACCGCACCCGCGCGGCCTCGATCCTCGCTAACTCCCTCATGGTGCGCAAGCTCTTTGAGGATATCGGCCCACGCTACGTAGACCGTGAGGGTGGTTACACCCGCATATATAAGCTGGGCCAGCGTCCAGGCGATGCCGCCCTCATCTGCCAACTGGAGCTGGTAGAAGGCTAAAGTAATTTTGAATTTTGAGTTTTGAGTTCTAAATTGATAAACGTAATTCAAAATTTAGAATTCAAAATTTAGAATTCGATACGTGTACCTTAAATTACGAATACAGTACGACGGCACTGGCTTCACCGGCTCTCAGCTACAGGCTGAGGGAACGGGGAGGACGGTACAAGGGGAGTTGGAGAAAGCCCTGTCTCGCCTGGCGGGCGGCGCTCACATAAGGGTAGCTCTCGCGGGGCGAACCGACACAGGCGTTCACGCCCTGGCACAGGTAGCCAGCCTCCATTTCCCGGAGAGGGAGAGGCTAGATACGCCAACGGCAGTGCAGAGAGCGCTCAATGCTCTTCTCCCTAATGACCTGTCAGTAGCGAGTGCGGAAGTAGCGCCCGAAGGGTTCCACGCACGCTTCAGCGCTCGGAAGAGGGCTTACAGGTATCTTTTCTGGAACGCGGAGGCTCCAAACCCGCTCCTGTCGCGCTACAGCCTCCACGTCCGGCAGAAGCTTGACTGGGAGGCGATGTCGCTGGCGGCAGCGCGGCTCGTAGGTACGCATGACATGGGAGCCTTCGCCGGTAGTGGTATGGGCGTTCCGGGTGACGATACCGAGGAGAGGCCAAGCACCGTCCGCACCATGTACATAGCAAAGCTGGCCGCTCTCCCACGCGAGGCGAGCTTCTGGAAGTGGGACGCGCCTGGGGCTATCGGTAGTGAGATCGAAGGGAAGCTGCTGGCATTGGACCTGGTAGCCAACGCTTTCCTGCCGCAGATGGTCCGTACCATCGTCGGCACGCTACTTGAAGTAGGGCAAGGTAAACGTACTGTAGAAGATATAAACAATATATTAGAGAGCCGTGACCGCCGCCTAGCCGGACCGACGGCCAAGCCACACGGCCTGTGCCTGTTGTGGGTCGAATACTGACGACAGACGACAGAGAATAATTCATAAATACTAGATGACAAGGGATTGAAAGGACATATGACGTAATCCGTCGTCTGTCGTCCATCGTCCGTCGTCCAACAAAGGAGCTAACATGAGCACGAGGACATACACTCCAACCGCCGCCGAAATTGAGACGCAGCGCGACTGGTACCTGGTGGATGCCGCAGGGCAGACGCTCGGTCGCGTGGCGACCCTCGTTGCCCAGCTGCTGCGCGGTAAGAACAAGCCCACCTTCACGCCACACATGGACACCGGCGATTTCGTCATAGTGGTCAACGCCGACAAGGTCAAGGTAACGGGCGCGAAGACAAGCGATAAGATGTACTACAGCCACTCCGGCTACCTGGGATCGCTTAAGGCGGTGCCCTTCAACGAGATGATGCAGAAGCACCCCACATTTGCGGTCGAGGCCGCCGTGCGCGGTATGCTCCCTCGCAACCGCCTCGGTGCCCAGATGATCAAGAAGCTGAAGGTATACGCGGGCGCGAAGCACCCACATGGTGCTCAGCAGCCCAAAGAGCTACGTATCAACCCTGAAACGGAAGCGTTTGAGCCTAAGTAGAAGTTAGAAGTTAGAAATCAGAAGTTAGAACTAACTACTTCTTAATCTTCTAACTTCTAATTTCTAACTTCTAACTTCTAAAATGAGGAGAATATGGACACAACACGCACAGAGAATAAGGCTGCATACTTCTACGGCACGGGACGGCGCAAGAGCGCGATAGCTCGCGTGCGGCTCTACCCGGGCAACGGCCAGGTAGTGGTCAACAGCAAGAGCGTCGAAGAGTACTTCGGGGCACGCACCGCCTACCACAAGATGGTCAGCTCCCCGCTCGACTTGACGGAGAGCGCGGGCAAATTCAACGTCACCGTAAAGGTGCTTGGTGGCGGCGTGACGGGTCAGGCGGGCGCTGTTCGCCACGGTCTGGCTCGTGCCCTGGTGCAGTCTGACCCTGCCCTTCGCCCTGCGCTGAAGAAGGCCGGCTACCTGGCCCGCGACCCCCGCGTCAAGGAGCGCAAGAAGCCCGGTCTCAAGCGCGCCCGCAAGGCACCTCAGTACACGAAGCGCTAAGTTCTTCGACTGTCCACAACATATAGAGGGCTGGTACACAGGGTTCCGGCCTAATATGAAGCTGGATTCACAAGTCAAGCCCCTGCATACATCTACATATGTAGGGGCTTGACTTGTCTTATAGTATCTGCTTTCTGTCTACTGCTTTCTTCTTACTGCCGCAAAGGGGTCTCGCAGTTGGGATAGAAGGTGTTAGCTACTATCTTGGATGCCTGTCCTCTCGTCACGTTGGCAAACGGTCGGAAGTATGGCCGGCTAGCGTCATCACATGGCTCTTCAGGGATAGTCCCACAAGGGTAGCCTGACATCACCCCCAACTGGGTGAGGCGCATGATCCATACGTAGAATGGGTGGTCCTCTCCTACGTCTGCGTAGAACTGCCCGCTCGGCTCTCCTCCTATACCCGCTGCGTTAGCGACAATCTTTGCTAACTGCCCCCTGGTAGCAGTGGCATTGGGTCTGAAGTATGGGCGATTGTTAGGAGGTATGCATGCTTCTTCCGGCACCAGACCGCACGGGTATCCACCCATGTGTCCTCTCATAGACAGCCTGTTTATCCATGTATAGAACGGACTGGCAGGAGGCACATCCTCGTATATCTGAGGACCTGGGTTCTCGGAGAAGCCAGCAGAGTTAGACACCATCTTGGCTATCTGCCCTCTCGTTATCTCATTGCCTGGCCTAAAGGTGCCATCGGAGTAGCCAGAGATGATGCCTCTACACACTAAGCACCTGATGAACGCATAGAATGTATGGTCAATCTGCACATCTGTGAAGGTGATGTTGCATGTTGTCGGCGTCGGTATCGCGGTAGACGTAGGTGTAGACGTAGGTGTAGAGGTATAGTTGGAGATAACCGTTGCGGTGCTCCCTGATGTAGCAGTTGCGGGAGTGGTAGGCGTGGGCATGATGGCGGTCGAGGTGGCCACAGGTAGCGTCGCGCTGACAGTGGGGGTAAGACTGGGAGATATGCTGGTTGCGGTGCCTGTAGCGACTATAGATGTTAGTGCCGCTGTAGAAGTGGGTGCTACAATTGTGGCGGTGCGTGTGGCCGTACCCATTGCGGCTTGTATCGTGGCGCTGGCGGTGGGCGTGCTACAGGACGTGTTGAGGTAGCGCAATGTCAGGGTATTTGCGTTGCCCGAGTATCCTACTGCCCACACGTCGTTCGCAGAGACGGCATCAACCCCGGTGAGCCAGTTGACGCTCGTGGCGGTGTTTGGGCTGGCTATCGTGCTCCATGCAGACCCATTCCAGTGTTGAGTGAGCGTCTGGATCGGGCCGGTGCCGCTCTTCTGATAGCCGGCGGCCCATACGTCATTCGCAGAGATGGCAGTCACACCGTTCAGATAGTTGCTCGACGTAGCGGGGCTTGGACTGGGTATCTGCGTCCACTGCGTACCGTCCCAGTGCGTCACCAGCGTGAGCACCACGTTACCCGCGCCTCCAGGGTCGGGGTTGTTGTTGCCCACAGCCCATACGTCGTTGGGCGCTATAGCATCAACCGTGCTCAGGCGGCTGAACCTACCTGTGCCGTTAGCACTTGGCACGAGGTTCCACTGCGCGCCGGTCCAGTGGAGTGTGAGCGTATCCGCCCCGTTGGCGGTGTTGTAATAACCTACCGCCCACACATCGTTTGATGCGAGGGCATCTACACTATAGAGGATATTGTAGGACGAGCCTGGGCTTGGGCCGGGCATCGCGCTCCATGCCGCGCCATCCCAATGGAGCATCAGCGTCTGCTCAGGGGAGCTGAGGCTCGGCACGTAGCTCCCGACCGCCCACACGTCATTAGCCGACACTGCGGTCACGCCACGCAAGTAGTTATTCCACGTCCCCAGGTTCGGGCTGGGTATGTGCGTCCACGCGGCCCCGTCCCAGTGCAACGTGAGCGTCTGGTACACGTTATCTGAGCCAATCACCACGAAATAGTGCCCCACCGCCCACACGTCATTGGGCGCAACAGCGAACACGCCGTATAGCTCATTGCGCGTCAGTCCGGGGTTTGGACTGCTTATCACGCTCCACTGGGTTCCATCCCAGTGCTCTATGAGGGTCTTGGCCGGGCTGCTGTTGTACCAGTAGCCGACCGTCCAGACGTCGTTCGGCCCCAGCGCCGATACCGCGTGCAGGTAATTGTTGGGCGCTGATGGGTAGTTGGGGCTGCTGACGATGCTCCACCCCGCCGATGGTGTGCAGGCAGGAGTGGCCGTCGTAATGGCACCACCCTCGGAGGCGTGGGCTATTAACCGGGGCGCGGTGCCGGCCTGCGCCGCAAGCGCAAATACAAATCCAGCTATGAGTGCTGCTAGAGCAAGGGCCGGAATGTATAGAAGCGTGAAGTGGCTAGGTTGGTGTCGTGCTTGAGACCCGTCGGATGTCATAATGCTCCTCCTCCCTACTTGCTCCTGCACGAAATATACCATTTATGAGGCGGAGACCCTGTGCCTGCTCTCTTATGTTATACTTTTTCTGCGCGGCTGCCCACTCGTTCCCGGAACGAGGCTCGTATTATGAACCCAGATGATCCCATCGCCGAGTCGTCAGGCGAGTCATCAGAGGCCATTTCCAACTCTCCCATAACTCGAAGGGAATTCTTACGCAAAGCCACTCTCCTGGCGGGGAGCGCGGTCGCGAGCAATTTGCTGATAGCTGCCGGTTGCGATGATAGCTCACCCCTCACCTCCCAGGCACCAGGTCCGCAACCACAAGCTCACTCGGCGCTCTCTCCACCCAAAACAGCTCCAACCTCTACCCGCGTACCGTCACCTACGACGCGCAAGCCATCGCCCACCGCACGGCCCGCGACTGCAACGCCCCGGCCTCAAGTACCCACTTCCGCAAATCCGAAATCGTCTTCAGGAGGTAAAGGCTTGGACATCAAATTCGACCTGTCACGCAATCCATACAGCAAGCGTAAGAGCGTCGTAGCACGCGGAGGCGTGGTGGCTACGAGCGAGCCTCTGGCCGTGCAGGCGGGGCTTGAGATGTTGAAGCGCGGGGGGAACGCCGTAGATGCCGCGCTTGCCACCGCTATCGCTCTCACGGTCGTGGAGCCTACGTCGAACGGTATCGGCTCGGATGCATTCGCGCTGGTGTGGGATGGGCAGAAGGTGCATGGCCTCAACGCGTCGGGACGCGCCCCCGCTACGCTCAGCATCGAGAAGCTTCGCAAGCTTGGGCACAAGGAGATGCCGCAGAAGGGTTGGCTACCCGTGACTGTGCCTGGCGCTCCCGCCGCGTGGCGAGACCTCCACGCTCGCTTTGGCAAGCTCCCCTTCGCCAATCTATTCGAGCCTGCAATACGCTACGCCGAGAGTGGGTTCAAGGTAGCGCCAATCGTCGCTTCGAGTTGGAACTACTCTGTGCCAATATACACGGCGCTACAGGGAGCGGCATTCAAAGGCTGGCGTGAGACCTTCACGCACTATGGGCGCGGCCCGAAAGCTGGTGAGGTATGGACCAGCCCCGGCCACGCCTCCACCTTGCGGCGTATCGCCGAGTCCCACGCCGGTGACTTCTACAACGGCGGATTGGCGCGAGAGATTGCGCGCTTCGCCTCCGAGACGGGCGGGCTTATCACAGAAGCAGACCTGGCATCTCACAGCAGCACATGGGTTGAGCCTATTACAACGTCATACAGGGGATACGACATTTGGGAGATTCCGCCAAATGGCCAGGGTATCACCGCACTCATCGGGCTTAACATCCTGGAGGGGTTTGACGTAAAGGCGAGCGCGAGAGATACGGCGCAGTCGCTCCACCCCCAGATAGAGTCGCTGAAGCTGGCCTTCGTTGACGCTCACCGCTACGTGGCCGACCCGGAGTTCTCGAAGGTGCCCACGGCGCAACTGCTCGACAAAGGTTACGCCAAAAGGCGGCGCGCCCTCATCGGTAAGAACGCGCTCGACCCCAAGCCTGGCGACCCCTACTCAGGCGGCACTGTCTACCTGTGCGCGGCTGACAAGGACGGCATGATGGTCAGCTTCATCCAGTCGAACTACATGGGCTTCGGGTCGGGCGTAGTGGTGCCGGGCACGGGCATCTCGCTGCAAAACCGGGGCATGGGCTTCAGCATGGACCCCAAACACCCTAACAGCCTCCAACCAGGCAAGCGCCCTTACCACACCATCATCCCGGCCTTTCTGACCCGCAACGGGCAGGCGATTGGCCCCTTCGGGGTGATGGGTGGGTACATGCAGCCCCAGGGCCACATGCAGATGGTGGTCAACACGGTTGACTACGGCATGCACCCCCAGCAGAGCCTCGACGCGCCCAGGTGGCAGTGGACTAGCGGGCGCGCGGTGCAACTCGAATCAGACGCTGCTCCCACCATCATAAAGGGCTTACGGGCGATGGGCCACACGATTACGACAGCTGAGCCTACAGGTGCGTTCGGGCGCGGGCAGATAATATGGCGGCTGCCCTCTGGAGAGTACATTGCGGGGAGCGATAAGAGGGCGGATGGGTATGCGGGAGTTGTAAGCTAACTCCTCACCGTCATCATGTTCCCCGACTCGTATCGCCTCAGACCTCTGTAGAAGACAAACACCGATAAAGCAAATGTGCCCACTGCGACGGCAATCTCGGTGCCGATGAGCGCAGGGTCGAAATCGCGGAGGAGGCGCACCGGAATGTGAGACATGAAGGCGGCGGGCAGGACTGAGAAGAGCAGCCCCCTGACCAACCCCCTGAACAATGGGTCGGGATAGGTCGAGAAGGCGATCAGGGCGTTCCACATCTGTGCCGCCAGTCCCTCCGCGTTGCCCAGCCAGAAAGCGAGCGACTGCCACAGGATGTTGAAAGCCAGGAAGACGATTGCGGCGCATGTCGCCAGCAGCAGGAATAGCGCGATGCGCTCAGGGCCGGGCCGCAGGAAGATGACGAATAACCCCGTGCCAAAGACCAGGTCGCCCCAGGCGGTAACGTCCATGCGGCTCACCAGCACGTGCAGCAGCACGTTCTTGGGGAGGGTGAGGTAGTAGTCGAGCTTCCCCTGGCTGATCGTCTCTGCCATGGTGAGCACATTGCCGAAGAGGCCGCAGCACAGCCCGAACGCCACCCCCACCATCGCCCACAGCCCCAGCACATCCTCGATGCCATAACCCCCTTGCAACACCTGGAAGCGGGTGAAGTATATCCACCAGAAAGTAACCCACATGCTGTCGTTCAGCAGCATCCCTATCACCTGGGTGATAAACGACGCCCTATACTCAAGCGCCACCAGCATGTTGGCGATTACGTAGTCCCACACGAAGCGGGTATGGATGCGGATAGCGTGTATTATCACATTAGCCCCCATTTACCGTCACATTCCTCTGCCCCGCCCGAAACATCAGGAAGACTATACTACCCGCGACCACTATGGATATAGCCAGCCGGGGCAGCACTTCGACAAAGAAGCTCTCCGTCGGGGAGACCCACTGGCGCGACGGGCCGTACACGATATAGCTGAAGGGGAGGGCGCGGGCGATGCTGGAGAGCGGCTCAGGGAAGACATCCAGGGGTATCATCATCCCGCCTAAGAGCATCGTGAGCCTCCTGTAAATGAGGTTGAACGGCATCGTATCTTCTATCCAGAAGGCGAGCAGGCTGACGATGGCGGCTCCCAGGAAGTCGAGCACCACAGCGCCTACTAACAGCACGAGCGCCGACGCCACGCCCCATACCGTAAAGGTGATAGGCCCGACGAGGAGGAGCGCCAACGCGCTTGCGACCGCCAGGTTTAGCACGAAGCGCGCTATCCACTCGCCCGCATAGTCTGAGGCCAGGTAGAGCATATAGTTGTATGGCTTGCTCAGACGATATGCTAGATCCCCCGACTTCACATCCTCGTCCACCTTGCGGCGCAGCATGGGCGCGCTCATGATGATCGCCTCGGCAAAGGCGAAGTACCACACCATTTGCGGGAGGGAGTACACCCCTATCTGGCTCGTCCCAAGCACAGTATATGTGGCGCTCCACAGCTGCACGAAGATGAAGATTATTAGCACCAGGAAGATGCTGCGAAGTAGCGCCTCGCCGATGTATGCGAAGTGATTTGCCATGCTCATGCGCAACACCGCCGCGTACTTACCGCCACGCCGCCACCAGGGGGACGGAGTGCGGAGTGCGGAATGCGGAGTGCGGATTGTCTGTTGAGCTTGCATCTCAGGTTATCTGTACGGGTTGGGGTATAGTTTTGGGTTCATCTTCTGCTTTCTGCCTACTGCCTACTGCCTGCTGCCTTCTCTCGTCCGTCGTCCAAAGGCGTCTGGTAGATCGCCGCGATGATCTGCTCCATCGGAGGGTCTTCTATAGTGATGTCCGCTACCCGGTGGTGGGCTACGAGGTCGCTGATGATCGCTTCCATGCTCGTTTCGGCTGTATCTACCTGGAGCTTAACGCCGTAGGTGCTGGCCTTGAGGACCGTCGCGCCGCGCAGTGCTATCCCTTCGGGCGGGACGGGGTCATGCAGCTTCAGGTCTATTATCTTGTGTTGCAAGTACTTGCGTCGCAGGGTGCTGACGCTTGTGTTCAGTATGATGCTGCCGTGATTTACCACTATGACCCGCTTGCAAAGCTGCTCTATATCCCCCGCGTCGTGCGAGGTGAGGAATACTGTCACCCCCTCTTCCCGGTTGAGATGGCGAATCAGGTCGCGGATGCGCTGCTTGGCGATTACGTCCAGTCCTATCGTCGGCTCGTCCAGGAATAGCACCTTTGGACGGTGGATTAGCGCCGCTACAAGCTCGCAGCGCATCCTCTCGCCCAGGCTCAGCTTGCGGGCAGGGGTCTTTACGAGGTCGCCTACCTGGAACACGTCTATGAGGTAGTTGACGCGCTCCTTGTACTCGCGGTCGTCAAGCTCGAAGATGCGGGCGAGAAGGTTGAAGGTGTCGACCGGCGGGAGGTGTATCCAGAGCTGCGATTTCTGGCCGAAGACGGAGGCGATGTTGTACGCCAGGCGCTGTCTTTCACGCCAGGGGGTGAAGCCGAGCACCTGCGACTGCCCGTCTGTGGGGTAGAGGATGCCGGTCAGCATCTTGATGGTGGTAGACTTGCCCGCGCCGTTCGGGCCGATGAAGGCGAGCAATTCACTTTGCTCGCACGCGAAGGAGATGCCCTTGACGGCCTCGACTGTGCGCCACTTCGGGGAGATAATGGAGCGCAGGCTTCCTCCCAGCCCAGGCTCCTTGACCTTGCTGCGGAACGTCTTGCGCAGGTCTGTGACCTCGATGATCGCCATATCCTGCCCCCTTCCAGGCCAGTTGAGTATGCGAAAGCGCGCGGGACCATAATACCACGAGCTTCACACCTATTCCGGCTTGTTAGGGGAGTGTAGCACACCAGTGAAGGTGCGTCAACGGTAATCCGCAGGAGATGGCCCTACATCTATATGGGGACGGCAGATAGGTCATCTGTCTGACCTGTATTACTTGAGATGTTCGCCTCGGCGTAGTCTCCTCAGCTTCTCCTCTATACGTTTCCTTACTCTCCTGGTTTCTTCCTTGTCCAGAACGGCAGATATTAGCTCGTCCCCTTCCACCTCCACGTGCAGCCAATCCCCTTCTCGTGCCTTTCCTGGAACTGATAAGCGTGGCACATTTACGACTCTACCAATATCTCCTACCAGCAAGACGGCCCACTCCCCTTCGAAGCGGTCGATAACAGCTTTCTCCATATACCCTATCTTACCACCTGGAAGGGTATTTGTATGATGCCGCTCTTATCATCTAGGGTAGAGGTGACAATTATCTTCCAAGTGCCTGGGGTCGTGTTACTCCCCACCTTCCATCTCCACGACACCTTTCCTTGCGCGTCTGCCACCTTCGGATCTAACCCGGCGGCTACGCTTGAGCCTGACTTGTAAAGTACAGTGATTGTGCACTCAGCGCCTGGAAGGGTCTTGATAGCCAGTATAGCATAGGAGTTTCGCCTGGCCGGGGAGGTAAGGGAAACAACCTCCAGGGGCAATTCCCCTCCTGACAAGGGCGGCCTTGCGGTAGCCGATGCTATTGCAGAAGGTGACGGACGAGGCACCTTTGTAGGGGTTATTTTCTTCTGAGGGGGAGCGCGAGACCCCAGGCTCTTCTGCGTAAACACGTTGTACCCACTATCCTCGGCAGTGACAACTATTGTGCCATTGACATCTGTTCCGTATACCGTCGCATATACTCTTGCGAGCGCGTCAAGGGTAGATTGATGGGGATGGCCGTACGGATTGTTCACCCCCGCGCTGTAGATAGCTACTTCGGGTTGTACAGCTTCCAGAAACTCTGGCTTAGATGAAGTCTTGCTCCCATGATGCCCAACCTTGAGGATGGTCGCCTGTAAGGATTGGTTTGATGTTAGCATGTGCTTTTCGGCTACACTCTCCGCGTCCCCTGTGAAGAGGAAGCTGGTGGGTCCATGCACGAGCCGCAGTACAATCGAGGAGTCATTTAGGTCGCTATACTTCTCTCCGCTTTCGGGGTTCAGCACCTGGAACGCCATATCTCCCGCGCTGAGCGTATCGCCGCGATGCACCTCTCGATACCTGGCCTTGGAAGCGGCTATGGCGTCGAGGAACTGCTCATATACCTGGGTTGTATAGGAGCGGCCATTAGTGACAACTTCATCTACGGGCATGGCGTGCAGTACATCTACGAGGCCGCCGATGTGGTCAGCATGGGGATGCGTCGCTACCATCAGGGTGACTCGCTCCACCCCCAGGGCCTGCAAGTATTCAACTGTGCCCATGCCCCCGTAACCGCCGTCGATAAGCACAGCGACTTGGCCTGGGGCAAGGATCAGAATCGAGTCGCCCTGGCCGACATTTATGAAGTGGACCTCTATGCCGCCTGTCGGTGAGGCTGGTAGACCGGGCACTGTACCGCCAATGCTTTCAGGCTCAAGCGTCGGTATGTAGGGAGGTGGTCGGCTCCTTGTCCTGGTGGGAGGGGGGTCGGTCTTTGTTGGCTTCGCTTTGGCCAGGGTAGTGGCGGTAGAGCGTACCTGTGTTGGAAGTGCACTCTTTCGCGCTACTTGCGTGCCCCCTCCACTCCCAGCTCCTCCTGCAAGTGATGCCCCCAGATTGCGCGCGACGAGTATGGCAGCGAAGAGGATCGCGGCTAGAACGATAAGTAAGTATCCAGGGTTACGCCCGCGTTTTCGATAGCTCATTGCCTTCCCAGTTAGGCTAAAGATATAGATCATCAGCGCCCACCCGTATGCGGTACGCAGGGCTGATGTCAGTATACTGTGCCTACTCGGGGCCAGCAATAGCTATTTCGTATGACGGAGCATAGCTATATGTCCTGCCATCAGTACTACTGCTATATGAAGTTATATCTGTAGTGGTCAGCCGCCAGTCTTGGCAAACCGCTCTATCATCCTAATGTGCTCTTGTGGCGAAGCCAGCCCCATCCCCATAGTATTGATACCAATATGGGTAGCGCCGAGCGCCCGCCAGTCTTCTATCTGCTGCTGCCAGCTGTCGGGGTCCCCTCCGCGCAGGTTGAGGCGCGCCTCGATGCCTATGGAGTTGGCGTCGCGGCCCGCTTCCTGTGCGTAAGTTCTTACCCGCTCTATCATGCGGCGCGCTTCGTTATCCGGCCTCATCTGCGGGAACCAGCCATCTCCCATCTCCCCTACCCTCTTGAGCACCGCCTCTGCCGAGCCGCCCATCCAGATTGGGATGGGGCGCTGGACGGGTAGCGGGTTGATGCCCGCCTGCTCTATCGTGTCCCAACGCCCATCGAAGTCGATTACCGTATCGGACCACAGCGCCCGCAGGAGGCGTACCTGCTCCTCGATGCGCTTGCCCCGCGTGCCGAAGTCCTGTCCCAGCCCATCGTACTCAATCGCGTTCCACCCCACGCCCACTCCCAGGCGCAGTCTCCCGCCGCACAATATATCCACTTCGGCAGTCTGCTTGGCGACCAATGCGGTCTGCCTCTGTGGGAGAATGAGCACACCCGTCACAAGCTCCATGTGTTGCGTGATAGCCGCAAGGTAACCGAAGAGGACGAACGGTTCGTGGAACTGGCTCTCGGAGGTGTATGGCCCTCGCCAGTTAGGGCGGTTCGCGGTGCCCGCTCCAAGCACGTGATCGTACACCAGCAGGTGCGTACAGCCGAGGCCCTCCGCCGTTTGCGCGTAATCGCGTATCACGGCGGGGTCCGAGCCTATCTCTGTCTGTGGGAAAACTACTCCTGTGCGCATTCCGTTATGCTCCTTATTGAGTATCTGAGGGTCCTAGTCGAAGGTGGATATGGCTATTATAAACTCAAGCAGTAGCAAGAGTAGTGCGTCACGCCTACTTGTGCAGCTATTCCTCTCGCATTACTCCTTTGATTACCCGTTTGGTTCTTGACATGCTGCCCGAAATTCGGTACTATAAGGCGATGTCCTGACTGGTGAAGCTGTAGAGGGACAGAGCATGTGGGTAGGTTATACGACCCACAGGAAGCCTATGCGGTGCATCCGATACCCACCTTCAAAGGGGGTTATTCGCACGCGTATTCAGCGCTATTGTCAATTTAGATAGCGCCATCGAGAAAGGGGGTTATTGCTCAGGAGTAATTGTCCGGGGCCTGATCATAATCAGGTCAGATCACTTAAGCATTTCGACTTACCCATACGGATACATAACCAGGAGGAGAACTAGATTGAATTTCAAGAAAATCGCGACTACTGCGGCTTTAGTCATGGTAGCATCGCTCATTCCTTTCGGCGGGGGCATGGCGTCCGCAGCGCCGAGCAAGACGCTTACGGTGGACGACAACAAGGTTGAGTGCCGCAACGCACAATATACTACGATACAGGCTGCGGTGACAGCAGCAGGCCCTGGCGATACCATCAAGGTATGCCCAGGCACTTATGTGGAGCAGGTCATCATCCCTGCCTCTAAGAATGGCCTCAAGCTCCGCTCAGAGCGGAAAGAGGCGGCCATCATTAAGGCGCCTGCTGTTATGGTAGACGAAAAAGCTATCGTGCGCGTCAGCGGCGCGACAGGTGTGACTATTGAAAGCTTCACCATCAGTGGCCCCGGTGGCGGACCCTGCGACAGCATACGTTACGGCGTGCGTGTTGACGGTGGCGGCTCGGCCTCGATCCTGGACAATCACATCACCATGATTCGAGATACCCCCTTCAGCGGCTGCCAGAACGGTATTGGCGTGCTTGCTGGCCGCTTCAGCGAGGGGCAGGTAGGCAGCGCGACTATAGAGCGCAACACCATTGACGAGTACCAGAAGGGCGGCGTTGTGATAAGTGGCCCTGGCTCCACCGGCGACGTCGGCCACAACACTATCATTGGGGTTGGCCCGACGGCTACGATTGCGCAAAATGGTGTGCAAATCAGCGGTGATGCTACCGGCGAAGTGCATCACAACGACATATCCGATAATATCTACTCCCCTCAGACTTTCGCCTCCGCTGGGGTGCTCCTCTTTGATCCGGGCGTTGTCTCGGTGAGTAACAACAGCCTGGCGAACAACGACGAGAGTATCTATGTTATCGATACCGCTGGCGCTGTGGTGTCCCATAACGATATTACCGGTAGCACCTTCGATGGCATCGGCCTGGACAATGCCGACAATAACACGATCTCGCACAATACCGTTAGCGATAGTGGCTACGATGGCATTTACGTATTTTCCACCTCGACAGGTAACGATTTCGAGCACAACAGGCTGTATGACAATGCCGAGCATGATGCGCACGATGAGTCTGTCGGGACAGGAACGGGCGGCACGGCTAACACCTGGGAGCACAACAACTGCACCACCGACAATCGAGGTGGGGCGCTCTGCGGGAACTAATTTTCATGAGCGTGCTGACGTACTAACAACTCTATGAAAAAGGAAAAAATAAAGGTTCGGCGCAGCCGAACCTTTATTTTTTCCTTTTTCATATTCCCCTCCCTATTTGAGGAGGGGTTGGCGGTGGGGCTTTAATTAGAACTCATACTGCCCAGGCTGCGGCTCGCGCAGGCGCAGGGCAAGCAATAGCGGCACGAGTCCGAGCGCCAACCCCACCGCGCCTACAGTGAGGAAGCCCGCTCCACTGATGAGCAGGCCGCCTACCAATGAGGCGGTAGCTCCCGTGAGGCCCACCAGGAGGTCGTTAGCGCCCAGGGTGCGCCCTCTCTCCATCGGGCCTGCCATATCGGCCAGTATCGCGTTTCCCGCCACGTAGCACAGGCTCCACCCCAGCCCTACCAGGAATAGGCTTGCACCGTTGTAGAGGGGATTTTCGAACATCGGCGCTGAGACCGCACCCGCTATGAATATGAGCGCGCCCATGATAATCACGGGACGCCTCCCCAGCCGGTCCGCCACGCGCCCAATCAGCAAGGCGAGGCCGAGCATCCCGAAAAAATGCACCGACATCACCTCGAACACGTCGTCACCATGCCCGTGATCCTTCATGCTGAGGGCAACCGTCACCATAAGCATCACCATGCCCGCCTGCACGAGCGCGGTAGCTGCAATAGCCACAATGACCGGGTATTGTTTGAGGATAGCCGAGAGCGCCCGCACCGAATTCGTCTTTCGTCCTTCGTCCTTCGTCCCCAAAGCTCCTTCCGAAGGATAGTAGTCAGCGAGATTCGCAGCGATGTCACGCGGATCGGGGCGGATAGTGAGCAGAGCGAAGAAGGCTATTATGGCGAGGATGGGTATCACCAGCCACGCCGTGACGTTAGGGTCTGCTCCCGCTCCTTTGGACCATGAGACGATAGCTGCCAGGAGGAAGGGGCCGAGGATAGCCCCCACCGCGCCCCCCATCGCCACCATGCTGATACCCTGTGCACGCCGCGACGGTGGGTACATGTCAGCCGCAGCCGACCTCGAAAGTGCCGTAGCGCCTGCGCCCACTCCCAGTATCGCGATCCCTGCCAGGTAGCCTGGAAAGATGCCATATCCTATGGAGGCTGCCACGAGCAGGCTACCCAACCCCAGCGCGACCTGTCCGGCAAGCAGCACCGGCTTGCGCCCTACCCGGTCCATCATGCGCCCCGCGTAAGGTCCCGTTAGCGCCGACGCCAGGATAGATAGGGTCACGGGTATCCCTGCCCAGCGGCGGTCGCTCGTCATGTCACTGGCGATGATGCCCCCCAGCGTGGCGAGCGTCTGCGTCATAACCCACCCCACGCATTGCGCTGCCGCCAGCCGTAGAGTATTACGCTGGATCAATGTGGGGACCTGAGTAACAGGCGTTATTATATCGGTTGCTGCCATATTCGCTACCAGGGGTCGGGGGTCAGGGAGTAGGGAGTAATAACGGGTCATAAGCTACCGACCCCCGACCCCTGACCCCTGACCCCCGACCCCTCACAGTTGACAAAGCTTTTGCCAATTGGGACAATTAGGGCGAGGTCTTGTGCCCTCAGGTTCCATCTTACCATCTGCGGTCAAGGAGTCCAGCTCTTATGCCACATAATCGCCGGCCAGGTCGCGCTCCCGCCATACTCTTCTTTACCCTGCTTGCATGTTGCATAGCTGCGCTCGCTCTTGCCATCCCCTTCTCCGCAACCGCAGATGATTTCGGATTTCGGATTTCGGATTTCGGATTGCATAAATCCGAAAAGCCGAGTCCCAGTTCCAGCGTCACAGACTCCCCGTCAGGCAAATCCGAAATCCGAAATCCGAAATGGCCTTCGGCACAAATCCCCGACCGGGCGGGCGGGCCTGACGAATTTGGCTACTTCTTCGCGGACGACCGTGAAGTGGGAGGCCCGCTACCCGTCACCGATGGCAACTGGCAGCCGGGCGTCAACCGAGTGGGGGACGATGCCTGGGTCTCACCTCGAGGTTATTTTGACCCTCTCGATGACGGGGTAATCACCACCACCCTTCCTTTCTCGTTCACCTTCTACGGCGTCAATTACGGCGCGATGCACATTGCCACCAACGGCAACGCGCATTTCGGGCCACCCAATGACTGGTACCCCGGCGCGAGCAATGCCTGCCTCCCATCGGCCAACCAGTTCATGCCGAAGGCTCTGCTCGCGCCTCTCTATCAGGACTTCATAGTGCCGGACGATACTGAGCCGGGTGGGGTCTATACGAATGTCGTCGGCGTGGTGCCCAACCGCAGCTATATAGTCGAGTGGCGTGAGGTTGCGGACTACTCTAACCCCGACGCTCTCGCTACCTTTGCCCTGATTCTGCAAGAGGACGGCGAAATCTACTTTCGCTACAGGTACCTTACCGACGCGGACGTAGATGGCCGGGAAGGTGTCATAGGCATACAGAATCCCTCCGGCTTCATTGGTCTCTCCTATTCGTGTTACGAAGAGGCGATTGTGCCCTCACGGGCGATACGCTTTAGGACACAGGACGCAGTTATCTTCAGCCCAACCGAGGCAGAGAAAGGGGGCGCACCCGCCACTACTCTCGTTTATTACCATACCCTCCGTAACCAGACAGGCATCACCAACTCGTTCACTATCACGCCGAGCGGCAATGTCTGGACCACCACTGTCGAGCCTGAGGATACCGGGAGCGTGCCCAGGGGCGCAACGGTGCCTATCTCCGTGAGCGTGCAGATACCGCCGGACGCGACACTGGGCGACATGGATGTGGCGACCATTACCGTTAGCTCCGTGCTGACCACCCCTGGACAGTTCACCGCGACCGCCGTATTGACCAGCAGCGTCAGCAGCTTCGGCGTCGATTTCTTCCCGACAGAAGACGTGGGATCGGGTGATTACGGCACTCCCGTTACCTACACGACCCTGCTGTACAACAGCACCGGACAGGATAACAGCTTTATCTTGCAGATGGCAGACAATGATTGGCCCACGACTGTCACGCCTACCCACACAGAGGTGCTCGCGCCCGATGATGCGGCGCTTATCACGGTCACTGTTTACGTGCCTGCGGGGAGCGCGCTGGGAGATCGCGATGAGATGACACTTACGGCTGAGGGCCAGGAGCCTGAGCCGGGCTTCTACTTTGGCATCACCCGCTTCACTACCTACGCCGGCGCATGGGCGCGAAAATCACTCCTGCCCACTCCGCGCAGCCGTGGAGCTGCCGTCTCCTTCCGAGCGAACGGGCGTATTTATGCACTCGGCGGTGAATACAACAACGGCAATACCAATATGCCTATCCTCGAGTATGACCCCATAGCCGACTCCTGGACGTCGCGTGCCAATCTCGCTGTAGGTGTGAGCAACGTGGGCGCGGCGGTGATTGGGGACGCTATATACGTGCCGGGAGGTTACAGCAGCTCGGCAGGCCGGGCGCAATCGCTGTTGCAGGTCTATTACCCGCTCGAAGACCGCGTGGAGGTAGTTGCTACCGATCCTCTGCCTGTGCCCAGGCTCGGCGCGGGGGTAGCCTCCTTAGACGGTAAGCTCTATGTGATGGGCGGGAGCGACGACAGCCTCGTGCCCACAGACACTCTGTACGAGTACGATCCGTCGAGGCCCGCAGGCAGCCGGTGGGAGCTGAAGTCACCCATGCCTACGGAGCGCCTTTACCTGGGCGCGGCTGCGCTAAACGACAAGATTTACGCCGTCGGTGGCGTGGACGTTGACCTCGCAGACCTCGCCACGCTGGAGGCGTATGACCCCGCGACCGATAGCTGGTCGTCCCGCCAGCCGATGATCTTGGGCCGGGGCGGGCCTGCCGTCATTGGTGTGGATAGCTCAGAAGTGGGGTGCGGAGGTTACCTGTACGCATTGGGTGGAGGTTGGAGCGTCTATACGAATAGCGCGGAGCGTTATGACCCGTCTATTGATAGCTGGGAGCCGATCTCTCCGCTGGTCCTGGGCAGGCGCTCGCTTGCAGCGGCATATAGCACCAGCACATATTCCCTGGTGGCCTTCGGCGGCTGGCTCGGCAGCTACGACAGCACCACCGAGGCGGTCAGCTGCGGTGGCGGCCTCGTCCTCCCCACGCCGACGCCTACCTTGATCCCGACGGCGACCACCATCCCTACCGCCACACCCATCCCTACAGCTTGCACCCTCTCTTTCAGCGATGTGCCGGAGGGAAGCACATTTTATCCGTACGTGAGGTGCCTAGCGTGCAGAGGTATCGTATCAGGCTACTCAGACGGTACTTTCCACCCCAACGATGATATCACGCGGGGCCAACTCGCCAAGATCGTGTCGAACGCCGCGGGCTTCGCCGATACGCCTCCGGGGCAGGTATACGAGGATGTGCCCACCGATAACACCTTCTACGTGTGGATAGGTCGCCTGACGAGCCGTGGCGTAATGTCTGGCTATCCCTGTGGAACAATACCACAGGAGCCATGTATCGCGCCCGACAACCGACCATACTTCCGCCCAGACAGCAACGCTACGAGAGGGCAGATAGCGAAGATCGTCTCGAATGCTGCCGGGTTCGGAGGCACGCCCTTGCAGCAAACGTTCGAGGATGTGCTGTCGTCCAGCACCTTCTACCTGTGGATAGAGCGTCTCGCATCGGCGGGCGTCATGGGTGGCTATCCATGTGGCACCATGCCTGGCGAGCCATGCGTCCCACCCGACAACCGCCCATACTTCCGCCCCAACAATAACGCCACCAGGGGGCAAGTGTCGAAGATAGTCTCCGGCGCGTTCTTCCCCAACTGCGAGACGCCGGTACGGTAGACGACGGACGACAGTAGACGATAGACGATAGACGATAGACTCATAATAATCAATACGGACCCATGAAGATAACAGTCAAGATGTTTGCGTCGTTCCGGGAGTATACGGGTATGCCTCAGAGCCTCGTTGAGGTTGAGCCGGGCACTACTGTGGGGCAGCTATGGGAGGCGCTGGTGGAAGCGTATCCACGCCTGATCCCCCTCAGCCAGAGTGCCGGTTTCGCACTCAATGGCCGCTACACTCGCGCCGACGATACGCTCAAGGAAGGCGACGTTGTTGCATTCCTCCCCCCTGTAAGCGGCGGATAAGCTAGATGCCAACTCAAAACTCAAAACCACGCCCTCGACCAAAGGGAAGGGTCAAAACTCAAAACTTCCTATTCGAGGTCACATCGGAGCCGCTTTCGGTAGACAGCCTCGTGCAGACCGTGCTTACGAGTGGGGATGGTGCGGTTGTGACGTTCGTCGGGACGGTGCGCGACAACAATGAGGGCCGCGACGTGATTGCGCTCGAATACGAGGCTTACAGCGACATGGCCGAAGCAGAGATGGAGCGTATTGGGATAGAGATGGCGGAGAAGTGGGATCTGCACGGCATAGCGATGCGTCACCGCGTCGGGAAGCTGGCCGTGGGCGAGATAAGTGTAGTCATCGCCGCATCATCTTCCCACCGCCGAGAAGCGTTCGAGGCGTGCAGCGAAGCGCTCGACCTCCTCAAGGAGCGTGTGCCGGTCTGGAAGAAAGAGTACTATGAAGACGGTACCGAGTGGGTTGGGCAGGGAGCGGGGTAAAAGAATGGGAACTGGGGTATTAGTTTATGGCACCTATCTCATTAGTCGCCTACGCACCCCTTGCACCCTCCCCCTTCAACTGCTGCAATTGGGAGAGTAACCCATCTACAAACTGGTCGCCAGCAATTCTTTCAATTGGACCCGCAACTAGCTCGTATAAGATTCTTAGAGGTTTCGCATAGATTTGACTGATCTCAGAATATCCCGTAGTCACCCCTGCTGCCTGGGCTACGGTTTCTACCAAGTCGTATATGGTGCCGATTTCGCGACGAACATTGCCTGAGTTGTCGAAGATTCGTAAGCGGTACTCGAAAAGCGGCGTATAGGAGATCCGTATGGCATAATCTGGAAGTGATGCCATATAACTCTTACCGTCAGCGGCTTTCTTCCAAGCTAGACTACCATTCTTCGTGTGCTGGATTAGCTCCTCAATAAGGGTCAGATTCTTCTCAGTGTTGTCCATAGCTACGTTTGTTCTCCCATTTGCTGACGTGTTTCTACTACAATCTCAGTCAGTGTTTCAATAAGCCGGTCAATGATTCTATTATAAGGTACAAAGTTCACGTCTTCTAGTATATCGTTGGCATTGGGAGTAGCAGCCGCTATTATATCCCATATTGAGGTAAATTCTGCAAGTGCTTCTGTAATTTGGGTCTTCCGGGCATTAGATCCTTTAGGATCTGCACGGCGAATTTCTATCAGCTTTATTCTCAGGGTAGCGTAGTCATTCAAAAGAGTGTGCTTATCTGCGCCCCTTCGTTGTAGATGCATACGCTGGATATTAGCTAGGAGATTCTTAGCCTCGGTGGCTATCGTCAGTATATCGATGCTATGGAAGGTTTCACGTACTTTTCGGGCCTGTGCCTGGACCTCTTTGGCAGTTTTACGGGTACGCCGCCAGGCTATGAATGAACCGATAGCAGCCAGGATGCCAAGTACGTTAGCTACCCATGAAACTAAAGCCCCTAAGTCGAAGTTGCCAGTAGCTTGAGCAACCTGCGGCTGTGAAACCGCCATGACAGTAACCGTTGCCTGTGCAAGCACACTTTGAATGCCCATCCTTTCTCCTGGTGCGATTGCTTCTAACTTCCAGCAGTACTTCTAGCTGTATTATAGCACTTTATCCTTTTTCCTTTATAATTGATAGTGATGTCTCTCACTATCACCGACAAGCTAAACCGCCCCCTGCGCGACCTCCGCATCTCCGTCACGGACCGGTGCAATTTTCGCTGCACCTATTGCATGCCGAAGGAGGTCTTCGGGCGCGACTTTCAATTCCTCCCCTCCACGGACCTGCTGACGTTCGAGGAGATTACGCGGCTGACGCGCATCTTTATCGCGCATGGCGTGGAGAAGATACGTATCACGGGCGGCGAGCCGTTGGTGCGCCGCGACCTGGAACGTCTCATCGAGATGCTGGCGCGGCTCGACGGCCTCAAAGACCTCACCTTGACCACCAACGGTTCCCTCCTCGCCAGGAAGGCCCAGGCCCTCAAGGACGCCGGACTGCGGCGCATAACCGTCAGCCTCGACTCGCTGGACAATGCCATCTTTATGGCGATGAACGACGTTGACTTCCCCGTAGAGCGCGTGCTTGAGGGTATAGAGGCAGCGCGCTCAGCCGGTCTCTCCCCAATTAAGATCAACATGGTGGTGAAACGGGGCGTGAACGACCATTCGGTGGTAGATATGGCCCGCTACTTCAAAAGCAGGGTGGACATCTTGCGCTTCATCGAGTATATGGACGTGGGCAGCACCAACGGCTGGCGCATGGGCGATGTCGTGAGCGCCGCCGAGATAGTAAGCATGATCAACGCCGAGATGCCCCTTGAGCCTGTGGACCCCAACTATCGCGGAGAGGTGGCAGCGCGCTACAGGTACAGGGATGGCGAAGGAGAGATAGGTGTCATCTCCTCGGTCACGCAGCCCTTCTGTGGCGACTGTACCCGCGCACGCCTCTCCCCCGAAGGGTCGCTATATACATGCCTCTTCGGGAGGTTCGGGCATGACTTCCGCGCCCTCTTGCGCGGAGGCAAGACAGACGAGGAGATAGCGGATTTCCTCCGCAAAGTCTGGCGCTCCCGAGCTGACCGCTACTCAGAGATACGCACCCTGGAGACCGCCCGCCTGCCGAAAGTAGAGATGTCGCACATTGGGGGGTAGACGACGGACGACAGACGGCAGTAAGCAAAAGGCAAAAGCAGAAGGCAGAAGTAATAATACACTCACGCATCACGCATCACGCATCACTCTATCGTCCGTCGTCCGTCGTCCGTCGTCCATCGTCCGTCGTCCGGTACAAAGAAAAGAGGGCCGCCTATATGACGACCCTCCTCTTGAGATACCGTAAAAAGGATATATTGATGATACCTGATTATGCCTGCGATGTGTGCCCTTTGTGCGATGCCATGCAAGATCGAGAGCTGCTCGTTGAGGTGTGATTTCTCATCCGCCTGGAAAGC
The DNA here is from genome assembly GCA_035274425.1 of Chloroflexia bacterium. Lineage (GTDB taxonomy): Bacteria > Chloroflexota > Chloroflexia > QHBQ01 > JADMIH01 > JADMIH01. Next base: position 48,970 of record DATEOC010000034.1, on the reverse strand, counting down.
CGCTATTGATCTTCGAGTACATGTTGGTGGCTACTACCTGCCCGATAAACGTGAGTATGAGGATGATCACTATTGCGATCATCACCAGGATGAGTGCGTACTCCACCAATCCTTGACCGTCTACACGCCATCGCCGCCTATACCATCTTTCTCGCGGCCTGGCTGCATTCACTCTTGCCCCCTTTCAGGCATAAAGCCCCTCATTGAATTGTTCAACATGGGAGAGTCCCTCCCATGTACCACTATATCCCTCGCCATTCTTCTATTTCAAGACCCGCGAGGCTTATTTTTCATGGCACATTAGTACCACTGGGTATTATCTCATTTCGGATTTCGGATTTCGGATTGATAACTCCAAATCCGAAATCCGAAATCCGAAATCCGAAATTCGTCACGCTGTCCACTCGGTAGGGAGTGTAGTTACGAGGCGCGTGCCTCGGCCTGGAGTGCTGTCGAACTGGAGGCGGCCACCGAACATATCTACACGCTGGCGCATGGTCGAAAGTCCCTTGAACTTGGGGTCGTTCAGCTTCGTCTCGTCTATAGCGAAGCCTGCGCCGTCATCCTCTACCGTTACCACCACTGTCTCGCCGTTGATGTCGAGTGTTACTTGGGCGTGCTTCGCGTGGGCGTGCTGGGCCACATTTTCAAGGGCCTCCTGCACGATGCGGAAGATAGCGACCTCGATCTCGCCCGGCAGCCTGCCGTTCATGCCGTTGATTACGACACCCACTTCCATCTTGTGCTTGTCAACGAACTGCTGCACGTAGCGACGTAGCGTCGGCTCCAACCCCAGGTCGTCCAGGATCATCGGGCGCAAATCGAATATAAAGCGTCTCGTCTCCTGGAGAGTGGCAGTGACCACGCTCTTGAGGCCTGACAGCTCAGCCTTGGCGCGTACAAGATCAAAATCGAGTAACCGCTCGCAGATTTCGGCGCGCAGCACGAGGTTGGTCATAGTCTGGGCGGGGCCATCGTGTATCTGGCGGGAGACGCGCAGGCGCTCACTCTCCTGGGTCTGTATGATCTGCGTGAGCATCTGCTTGCTATCGGCGAAGCTGTCGTCGGCCTCGGGTAGCGTCTGCAGAGGAGTCGATAACATCTGCCTGGAGGTCTGGTAATTGCTACCGGGATTGTACCCTTCGGGGGCGCTCATCAACACAGCTGTGACGCGCTGGAGGCGCTGCTGGAGGGTCTTCATGCTGTTGCGCTTGACCTCTAGCTGCTCGACCTGGGCGCGCATCATGAAGAGACGCATCTGGATCTCGTGAGCCGAGTTGTAGATGGTCTTCATGTCGGTGCGGCTGTAGTTGTCGAGGTTCAACTCCATATCGCGCACGCGGTTGGTGGCCCCATGCTCGCGCTGGGCAAGCTTCTCGACCTCCATAGTGGTCTGGCGCAGCAGCATCTCTATTTCCGTGCTTTCGCGCTGAAGAGTGTCAGACTCGACCCGCAACTCGCCCATGAGCTGGTTTACTTTGTTGCCGAATTCGTCCGTATTGGTGCGCTGCTGGCTATTGTGGGGCATCACTTCGGATGCCTGTTGGTGCGACATGACCATGCTATCGTCTCCTGTCCTGTGTCCTAAGTTCTAGGCATGGGCGCTATCCCCGTGCGTAACAAGAGTAACACGGGCAAGGGGTGGATGGAATATGCCATTTGTACCTTTTAAGGGGGCGTATTGGTCCTACTGAAGTATTAGGCCCTGATGGCCCACCAGGCGTATGAGCAAGTTACAGGTTCTGACTACCGCAAGCCTCTGCAAGATGCCACTTGACACATACTCTATAATAGATACCAATATTATAGGCTCTTAGTCGTGCCTACTTGGCGCCGTCCATAGGTTCTCTGCCCTTCTTATCTCGAGCAGTATCTCCTGGCATCTGCTAAAGAGGGGTAAGATATATCGCTGTCAATACGGTGGTGGAAGCGAGGTATATATGCGCTCATGCGGATTTCCTAAGGACACAAAGGGTAAATGGCTGTTATGGGGTGCGGTAATCGTTACCCTCGTTGGGACTGTCATCCTTGGATTTCTGTTTGACCCCAGGGGATTGCTTAGGACCTCTTCCGCGCCTCTGGGTATGATCAATTTGGAACTTGCGTTTACAGAAGAGAACGCTCGATCCATAATTGCTTCTTGGCATAAAGTCACAGGAGGGATTGAACAGGCTAAATTCGGCGTCTTGCTAGATTTCTTGCCCTTTATCCCCTTATATACTATCTGTCTAGCGCTATGGTGTTACATCGCGTGTCGTATCTATTTTGATCGTGCTTCAAGACTTGCCAATTTTGGGATATGGCTTCTTTGGGCTCAATTACTTGTAGCTATTCTTGACATTGTAGAGACAATTCTCATTAGCTCCATGCTAAGCTCAAGGACCCCACTGACGCACCCGCTGCCTGCAGTTGTATCAGGATTTTCGGTTGCAAAGTGGGCACTGATAGCGTTGAGCTTGCTCTATATTCTTCTGTCCTGGTTTTATCTTGTGCTCAAACGTCGGCGCAACGTGCAGACTGAGCCGCCAGATACCTCAAAGCTGGAGGATCTTGAAATTCACCAGAAAAAGGCTGGGGTTGAGGGGTTGCCTCCGCGCCTCGGCGTCCTGCTGGTTCACGGCATCGGAGATCAGAAGAGGGGAGAAACAGTCCCATGGGCAGGCGACCCACTGTTCAAGTGGTTCAGGTCGTGGCTCACAGGGAAACCTCGAGCATTCGATTGCGGGAGCGATGTTAGTACAGCTGATGCTGGGACCGAAGGCAAATCTCTAACTGGCTTGCCTTATCATTGTGCTTATCTCTCCGATGCACGTATGGTACGGCCGATACCTGGCGAAGGAGATGCACCCCCTTACACGCGAATGTACTTCCAAACCAAGAAGGGTAAGATATCGCCCGAAGACCCACACTGGATTCTGGCAGAGTCACACTGGGCACAGGAGTTCGCAGCTCCCACATATGGTCAGATTGTAAGATGGGGCTTAGGTGTAGCTCCGGTACTGATTGAACAAACAGGTACGCGTATTCTTTTGAAGGAGCTTCCTGACCTTATCAGGAAACGCGTATCAAGAATGCGTGAAACTATACCCCGGTGGCTGAAGGTAACAGTTGCGGGTCCACTCGCTGCCGTCATTGTTGGGCTCGTAACTATACTGGGCTATCCCCTGTTGTTTGTCTCCGGCCTACTGGCTCAGGTTGTGCTCCTACTAGTGTCCGTTCTCGGATTTATTCCGCCTTTGCAGGGTTTAGTAGTGAAGATTCAGACGTCGCTAGCAAATGGATTCGGCGACGCTTATCTTGCAGCCGCCAACGAGGTGCAGCTGGAGGCAATGATCAGTCAGATTCGTAGAGATATAGAATGGTTGGCTGGGAAAGGGGAGCTTCAGGGCAAATGTGAGGAAATCGCTGTGATTGCCCACTCCGGTGGCACAGAGATATCGTATCAGGCATTGACGCAAGCCTGGCCTACGAGGGAGACGAGCCTCGACAAATGCATCTTATTTGTGTCTTATGGTACTGCAATAAGCAAGATTGACAAGCTGAGGAAGCTGTGGCAGGAACGGGATGCACTATTCTGGCTGACGATTGGGCGTTTACTCTCTTTGGTGCCGGTTGTGGTTGCGTTGATAGGACTCATGCAAGAGAATATAGCCGGTACGGCCTGGGAACCCATAATCATTGGGTCGGCAGAACTTGGAGTGGTGTTGCAGTTGGTAATGTGGAGATTGGGGCATAGGTATGTAGAGCAGAAGGGTGAGCAATTCCACCCAGTTATGCCTCACAACGTCAACTGGATAGATTATGCTGCACCACTGGATATCGTGCCGGATGAAGACCTGAAGGCGCGGGTGAGTGGGACGAACAGGCTGGTGCCTATCACCGTTCGAGTAAATAACCTGCACTCCATCCTAAAGGATCACGATTGGTTCTGGAATAATGATGAAGAATATATCGGTGATGTGGCGCGTCTATTGTTTGCGCAAGCGTTCAAGCGTGACCTGGCACCGGACGATAGCAGGGATAGCAAGAGGAACCTGGAGATAGCCTGGTCACGCCGATACAATAAGGTGCATCGCTACTTTGGGTGGGGCCTGGCATTGCTCTTTTGTGTGCCGGTAATCTGGGTGCTTTCGTGGCCGTTGTTGCTCACGGTTGGAGAAAGTATCAGATCGCTTCTCGTAAATCTCGTGTGGAGCTTGAGCGGTAAGATGGTTAGCGTTGACACGTCAGTTGACATTCAAAAGCAGTTCTGGGCTGCGGGGTTCGGCATGTTGGCGACGGGGTTGGTGATTGCGCAAATAAACCAGTTGCTCCTATTCCAGACGTGGAGTTGGTGGAGCAGAATGGAAAAGGAGGCGATGTTCAGCCGGGAGCTTTTCGGTGGCGAGAAGGATCGTGCAGCGGAATGGCGTCTTCCTGCCAACATATTCCTCTCCATTACTGCAGTCGTGCCCTGGGGGATTTTTGTGTGGGCACTCCTCGATCTTTTCTATTCAGGGACGGGCGGAGCCTGGCTCTGGGTGAGGGTAGTCGCGTTGGCTGTTGTGTTCCTGGTTGCAATCGTGAATTCGATTTACGCGGGGTGGGCATGGTACCATTTGGAAGTCGAGATCGCCCTCGATCCGCGAGAGAGGTTTGTCGAGCTACTTCAGAAACTTCTGAAATCTCGGAAAAGCTCAACTTCCTCTGGAAGGGTGGTCACTTACCGGGTGAGGCGGCCGAACGCCGAGTAGCATAAGCGTCCGAGAGTACACAGACTAAAGGTGGAAAGATCTAAGAATGGTTCAAGAAGGTAGAGGCTCTACTGGCCGCGCAGCAGGGACTCAGAATGAGAGGAACATAGAGGGGCCACAAGTATGATTGCGCTAGAACGAATACAACTTGCGGGGCAAGACGGTTGGACGTTCATCGGAGGATGGGTTGCCATCGCGGTGATGTTGGCGCTGGTAGCCTTTGTATTTGTGCGCCTACGCATTGTGGGAAAGGAGTTTGTTGAAGCAGTTAAAGCGCAAACCGGAGTAGAGCCAAAGAGCTTTGATTTTGACTTCAACGGCTACTCGGTAGAGGAGGCTCGCAATAGAGTAAGAGGGTATGGCGAGGAAGGAAAGAAGGTATACCTGGAGCAAAGCATTATGCGATGGGACCTATTCCTCCCCTTCGCATATGGATTGCTCTTTATCATAATCACTCTTCAGACTGCTGCGATAGGAGGCGAGAACGGGTGGTTCTGGTTGTTGCTTGGTATACCTGGACTGCTCGCCCCGATGCTCGATTTGCTGGAGAATTACTCTGTAGCTAAGATGCTGACGACAGACCTGGACTCAGGTGCAGATTGGGGCCGTTGGGCGCGAGCAGGTAGTTTCTTTACTGTCACCAAATGGATCATGGTCGGGATAGCGACTTTGATTGCGGTAGCGATGGTTGTGTGGGCATTGTGGGTATCGTTCACTCAGTAAACTCAGGCAGATTCGCTAAGGCTGTACCGGCTACCGCGTATATATCAGCGCGGCTTTATCCTCGTACACCTTCTTCCATAGGGTGGATCTGGCGACGAAGGGCATAAGGTCGGAGTGGAACTCTTTATTCAGGACGAGGGTGCGGACGCCGTAGTGGTCCAGTCTGTCCTGCCAGTCGGCTCTCCCCCTCGATATAGAGAGGTAGTCTTTCCACACTTCCACCTTGCGCGCCTCGAACCGCCCATCTATGAACATCTGGTAGGTCGGATAAAGCTCCCATTCAAGGTACCCTCCCCATTCCATGTAGTTGAAAACGGGCGCGGGTACGTTCCCGCTCTTGAGAAATGAAGCCAGCTTCGAGGGGGTGCTAGCCGCCAGCGCGACCCTCGCAGGGCCAGGCACTAGTGGGTTCGCTTCCCTCCACAGTGGAGTGAATAGTAGCGCCCCTCCGAGAAGTACAGTAGCGATTGCCCAGTTCAGCGAGGGAAGCTCCCGTTTGGTAGTGCGGATTGATTGAGTTTCGGTGCTGCCTTCCGCCTCTTGCTGTCTGTCGTCCGTCGTCCGTCGTCCGTCGTCCTTCGCCCGCCTCCTGATTGCTGTCAAATTAGCTGCCAGTATCGGTGCGGTGACCCAGCCCCACCACATGACGTTGCGGAGGGAGATAAGGGATAGGTAGCCGAAGGCTAGGAGGAGGAGGACTTCAGTGGGGCGCAGGCGGCGTTTGCTGAAATAGAATGAGGCGGCCAGGATGAGGAGTTGCGCGAAGAATATCTGCCCCGTGCCGTCGTAGAGGGTGGGGGCCTGCCACTCCATGTTGAGGGAGCGAGCTATGGGGTCGTTCGTGGCGATGAAGAAGTATCGGTATATGCTGGTGAAGTAGGGATTTGCCAGGGTCGCCAGCACCGCTGCGACCATCCATCCCGCCTGCCACATCGCCGCCCTAGATAGGAGCCACTTGCGCCCTTCCTGGCTGGTCACTTTCTCTATCAACGTGCCGAAAGCGTAGATGCCCATGAGGGCGATACCCAGGAAGAATGACCCATGCATGTTTACCCAGAAGAGCATGATGGGCACGAGGAGAGGTAACCACCTGGGGTGTGCGTCCTTGCGCTCAAGGAGGAAGAGGAAGGCCACAAATGGCAAGAAGGCGAACAGCTGGGGCCTCATCCCGTAATTGGTCCATGCGGTCAGGTATGCCACCAGCGTGGCGACTGACGCCGCCCGCATCGAGCCTGAATTGGTCGTAGACCAAGAACCGCGCCACTTACACAGCCAAAGGAGTAGCCCTACCGTGCCGGTGATTATCAGGGCGCGCAGGGTGAGGAGTATATAAGGAGAAAGAGCGTAGACCCAGTAGAAGAGGAGCTGCGAACCCCACTGTGGGTTGGAGTATGGCTCGCGGATGGGGGACCATACCAACACGTCGGTGCCGAGGAACGCTCCCGTCTGCGTCATAATCTCGCCGCTCTTGACGTTCCACCAGAAGTCGAACGGCTCAATATAATCTATGCTCGCGGCGAACCATGCGACGGCAATGGGGACAATCGCCCACAGATGACGCAGGCGCAGTCCACGCGTGCTCACTTGTTCCTCAACGGCAGGCATAGCCTCTGCCTGGGCAGGCGCGGCGGAGGTGGAGGTCATAACACTCATGCCACGATTGTAGCATCTACTTTGTGCCTGGGGAATGAGAATTTAGTGGGGTGAAGTAGTAGTACCAGTGGCTGGGAATGCGGATTATTCACCGCAGAGGCGCGGAGTCATTGTAATCTAGAACTGGAACTTCTCTTCTTTATCTCCGCTATCATCTTCTTCCTGTTCCACATCGTTCTGCACTTCGACCTTTTTTACGGTCATGCTGAGCCCGCCGGGGTTAGATTTGAACGTCTCGCCCAGCGCTTCCTTCAGGGCGGAAGTGGCGGTGGACGTGAAATCGTCGGGCGCGGGCTGGTCGCCCTCCACGTAAACGAGAACTGATAGATAAACACCCTTGTGGATTGTGGGCGCGCTCTTTTCACCAGGAGCTGGATTGTCCTCCATGGGTACGTCGAGCTTATCGCTTGTCTGTTGCTCGCCACCCACTGCCTTCTGCCCACTGCCTTCTGCTTTCTGCTCGCTGCCTTCTGCTTTCTGGCTCTTCGGCGCTTTACTTCTTGTTGCCATAAGCGTACCTCGACACGAGTTGTTTGTCGGAGTCGTATAGCTCGGCGATATCGCCGCTGTTGTTCCATATCGGGCTACCTGACCCGAAGGAGAACCCGCCGCTGTCGTCGTGCTTCTCGTTCGTGTAGACGCGGATTGTCGCGCCAGGCTGCAATATATAGCTCTCCCACTTGTACTCGGTGTTGCCGGTGGTGTCTTGCAACTCCCAGTCGGTTATGTCTACCGGCTGGTTGCCATTGTTGATGATCTCTACGAATTCATCTGGCTCTCTGCTCTTCTTTCCATCGAAGAAGATAGTACCGATTTGCACGCTCTTGTTATCTTGCACCTCTTCGTTCCCCACAGGCGGCTGGGTAGCTGTCTCTACAGGCGTTACGGGTGGGACGGTCTGGGCTACAGCGGGGGCAGATGATACGCCTGTGCTGCCATCATCGAGGGGCTTCCAGCCTGTGAGCGAGTGGGTCTCTATCTGCATGACGGGGTGTATCTCCCAGATGGTGCCTCGCGTCTTCCCAATCTGGTCGGGGTGCTCAGGGTCCATGAGGAGCCAGCCACTGATGCGTACCTTTTCCTTGTTGCGTGCTATTTCCCCTAGGCGGCGTGTGGTCCATTCGGGGTGGTGGACCAGCACCCTCGGCGCGACCTCTATCACGACAGACTGAGCGCGGCTCTTGTTGGGGTCGTCGGTCATCCAGATATGGTAGTCGACGTACTTCACCGAGTGGCAGTTGCACGACTCCGGGCTCATCTTCTTGGCTTCAAGAAGGTACCCCTCTACCTGCACGGGCGAGCCTTCGTAGAGAGCTACCGCCTCTTTGTCAACGGAGGCCCATTTGCTACGGGGTTGGTTCTCTATCGCCTCCGGCCAGGTCAGCGCCAGGAGCGCGGATATAGTGGTCGAGGCCCAAACGCCTTCGTCAATTCGGTTCTTGAGGGTGTTGAGCAGCGGGTCGCCGCCGTCGCCAGATGGTGGGCATCCCTCGAAGTAGTCGACCACCGGCTTCGGCTTGGCAACTACCGCAGCAAGGTCGCCGGGACCTGCGAGAGGAGGCTGCTCCGCTCGCTTGCTCAGAAATATGAGCGCGCCTATGATCCCTACTAAGAGTAGGAGAACAACGATTGTGTAAAATAGACCTCGCCTCATGTTTGCCCCTCTTGACTGCTTTCGGCAGCATCATCGATCCGTATTTGCTCAAAAAGCAGAAGAAAAGCCGCCGGAGCAAGTATCTTTACAGTCTGATACTCTCCCAGGTTGAGCAAGTGTGCATCTCCACTCACAATATAATCTGCTTCTCCTGCGATAGCGCATTCAAGAACCTTATCATCGTCTGGGTCATCCCTTACAGCTTCGATCTGTACTGTCGGCTTGATTATGGTTGCATACTCTGAGAAAGGGTTGATTGCCTCTTCTATCTCCTTATCAGTGAGGCCGTGGCGGAGGCGGACACGCTTGTAAGCCATTACTCTGCGATATTCCTGTAGCAATGGCTCTGAAACTAGCAATGTGAAACGCCTATCCTCCCAAAGCTTGATGATCTGTGCCGATTTCCCCTTAGCTACTATAAAGCGACTCACCACAATATTGCTATCAAGCACCACCTTCACGCTTTTTCACCACGCCGGACTGCTCTTACAGCCTCTGCCACCAATTCATCTGCTTCCTCTTCGGGCATATCTACCTGCTCAGCAATCTGTCGTATCCTATCAAAAAATGCCTGGCGACCTTGCTGCCATTGTTTATATAACTCTGCTGGCATCACCACTGCCACAAGCTCTCCGTCCTGTTCGACGGCTACTTCCTCACCTCTGGCAATAACATCCTTGACCACATCGCCTATGCTGAGGTATGTTTCAGATACATCTATTATCTTTTCCATGGTGTATTCCTTTTCTGAGCGATTCGTTTCTGCTGCTTTGTGTCAAGCGCTAAGGTGCATTCCCTCAAGTATCTCTATGGCTTAGAGCCCGTCTACATACTTCCAGCACGCGCTCATGCCCCAGCCCTGTCAAACAGGGCCGCGGGCCGCATCCCTCTCGCAGACCTAGCGTGTGCGCCCTGTAGAAGCATGGTTGGCACGGCAGATTGCGTGAAACTATCGTATGGATGCTCTTTTCTCCAGCGGGTGTGTACGGACCCCAGGCCTGCTGGTTAGAGGGGCCGAATATGGCTATCACGGGCGTATGCATTGCCGCCGCTATATGCATAGGGCCGCTATCGTTCCCTACGAACAGGTCGCACCCATCTATGACCGCCGCAGTTTGATGTATGCTCGTCTGCCCGGCCAGGTTAAGCACCCGCCCGCTCTGCCCTATCGCTTGCTCAAGGTGCATGGCCTTCTCTACCTCGTCAGGCCCACCCAGTAATATTATAGCAGCATCATGCGAGTCTATCAGTCCCCGCGCTACCGCCGCGAACCCCTTGATGGGCCAGATGCGCGCCGGGCTGTATGCGCCCGCGCCTGGGTGGATAGCTACCAGCGGACCATTAGTAGATTTGCTGACATTCTCTAGCAGCCTCGCGGCCACCTCCCGGTCATTATCGCTGACTGGGAGGAGGGTTCGCCAGCCTGCTCTACCGTCCGCTCCGACGAGGGCAGCGACGTCGAGCCAATAGTCCGCCTCGTGCTTCGCGCCAAAGCCCCGGTCAGGCGCTCGATGAGTGAGGAACCTGCCTCGCCCGTTATCCAGCCCTGCCCTTGTGCGCGCTCCGCTTGCCAGCGACAGTGCGGCGAACTTGGCGGTGCCCCAGCGCGTGGTGAAGTGGTGGAAGAGCACGAGCGTGTCATACCGCCTTCTCCTTAGCCTGAGCAGGAAGCGCAACGTACCTGCCATGCTGCGTATATCGAATATGCCTCTCAAGCTATCAAAGGCGAATTTATCAAACGTAACCACCTCATCCAGGAACGGGCTACCTCTCAGCAGATGAGCGGACGAAGGAGGCACAAGCAAGTCTATCCGTGCGTCTGGGTGGGCTGCCTTCAAAGCCTGGAGAGCGGGCGTGATCGTGAGCAAGTCTCCCAGGTCGGCGAGCTTGACTGCCAGGATGCGCTGTGGTCGGCTACCAGCTGGTAAGCGTTCGGTAGAGTGCATGACATCATTATACACTTGAGTTTTGGAGAGGACCCCAACCTGACCTCCCACCTTAAGGATGGTCTATGTGAGGTGAGGTTGCAGATTGCTGCCAGTAACCTCCTTTACTACGCTAACTCCAATGTGGTAGAATCGGCTTTGTGTGCTGCCGCGTTTTACCAACTGATGGTATCGTAGGGAGAGATTAGATGCGGGCCGATACTATCCTGGTCATACCATTCGCCGACGGCATCGGCGATTTCATCAACGCGCAGCCCCTCATCGCGGCGCTCAGGAGGCGCTTCCCCCGCGCCGAGATAACGGTTGCCGCCTCCGAGCACGGCAATCGCCTCGCCAACGACCCCACAATCGAAGTGGTGAAGCCGTCCAGCCTGGGCGTCGAGCAGGGACGCGTAGCCAGGGCTATTCGCCCATACTTCCCCCAGAAGCTCCTCGCCTGGGCAGCAGGCCCGGCATTCGACCGCGAGCTTGGCCCCTTCGATCTTGTGATAAACTTCTTCTTCGCCTGGGAGAAGGGGATGAACTTCAAGACCTACTGGACCCCTCAGGTCCCCCCGGTGCCAGGCGCTATACATTCCCTCGACTACCTGGCGAACGAGATGGAGCGTCTGCTTGACCTCACCATCTCGCCGGAGCAGCGCAAGCCGCGCCTGGTAATACGTCCTGGGGCGCGAGCCTGGGCCGCTCGCTTCTGGACGCAGCACGACCTCGATGAGCAGGCGGGACGGGTCGTGGGCCTGGTCCCTTCCTCCAACATGGTCATCAAGCGCTGGCCCCTGAATAAGTGGCTCTCCCTGGATGCTCACCTGTGCGCGCAGGGCTACCGCACCCTCCTATTCTGCGACCGCCTCGATGGGTCGGTGCAGAAGGCTTTCGCGCAGGCAGGGTCGTCCGCGCTGCCGGTCTACACGATGCTAGACAATGTGGCAGGGCTGCTTGTGAATTGTGACCTAGTGGTAGGGGTGGACACCGGTCTGCTCCACATGGCGGGCGCGCTCAACGTCCCGTGGGTCGGCTTGTTCGGCCCCACTAACCCCGAAGTGACCGGACCCTATGACCCTGCGGTGGGCATATCGCTCGTCGCGCCATTCCCCAAGCAGCCGACGTGCGCGGTCTGCTGGAAGCATTTCAAGTACGAAAAGGACCTGTGCTATACTCTCCCCCAGGGGTCGTGCCTCGATTACCTGGACGAAGCGGACGTGCTACAAGCCAGCCTTGCGCTCCTCGGCAGGTCCGCCGAGCCTGAAGCGTCTGTAGGAACTCTGACGGTCTGAAATGTACAGCATATATGGGCGCGGCGCGCCGTGCCCCTACAGGGAATTTCGGAAGGTGGAACTTTCTGCCCTCTTTTATCGTCATTGAAGGAGGCTTCCACGGTAGCAGGTGGTGGGCGGGGAGATAATGGTTGCGGGCCTCCTACCGCATCTTCTTTGTCCACCACCTATTTTCTTGAACTTCGAATTTCGGATAGCGAATTGGTTGCTGATCTTGCCATTTTCATTCGCTTCGGAGGGTACCTATATGGCTAACTGGTCAGACCTGGACAGCAAATCGCGCTTACCTCATAGGACCGTCGCAAAGCGTAACCGGGGCGGGAATACAGTTCCCGTCCGACGAGCGTACGGCCAAATGCTCACGGCTGCTTTTGCGCTGGCATTAGCGTTCATTGTGCTTGTAGCAGGGGGAGCCGCATCTTCCGCGCCCTTCGACACCGCCAAGGCCACCTCGACGCCAGCCGCTACCAGGGTAGTCCCCACGCCCACAAAGCTGCCAAGCCCTACCTCCGGGGCCGTCAGCACGCCTAAAGGTCCGCACGTCAAAGGGATAACCGCGGGCGTCGGGATGCGTCCGGGTGAGATCGAAGGACCCGTGCCAGTGGCCGTCAGCTTCTCCGAGGCGATGAACCAGTCTTCCGCTCAGTCCGCTTTCTCTATTGCTCCTTACATCTCAGGCACTTTCAAGTGGAAGCAGGGCAACACCCTCATCTTCACCCCTAACGCGCCCCTCAAGCCGAACACCACCTATACCGTGTCGGTCAGCACGAAGGCGCGGACCAGCAGCGGCAGGTACCTGGTCGCTGCCCATACCGCTCGCTTCCAGACAGACCTCCCGCCCGCAATCGTGCGCACCCTCCCCACGGACGGCGCGGATGAGGTACCCGCCGACGCTATCGTTACCGTCAATTTCAACCGCCCCATGATTCCCCTCACGTCGCTCGACAACCAGCCTGACGTGTCGAAGTGGGTAAGCATAAAGCCTGCCGTTCAAGGGAGATGGGTGTGGCTCGGTACGGCGGCTGTGGGCTTCCACCCGGCGACGGGCTATCTCCCCGCGACCACCTATACGGTCGAGGTAAAAGCGGGTTGGCCCGATGCAGTTGGCGTCACGCTCGCCCAGGGGACTACCTTCAGGTTCATGACTATCAAGCCCGCTATCTCAAGCGCCGAGCCGTATAACAGCCAGAAAGAGGTAGACCTGGACGCTCCCGTTATCGTGCGCTTCAACATGGCGATGGACCGCGCCTCGGTGCAGGGCGCTTTCAGCCTCAAGCGCACAGACCTCAAGGAGTCTCTCAAGGGCACGTACGCCTGGTCGCCCGACAGCACTGTGATGACATTCACCGCGTCGAGCCTCCTGGAATTCTCGAAGGCCTATACGGCGGGGATAACGGGTCCTGTAAAGGCGGCTACAGGCAACGCTGCCGAATTGGTTGGAGGCCCCACCGCTAATTCCTGGACGTTCACCGCCACCGACCCTACCCACGTCACATCCTATTCCCCCTACGATTATTACAACAAGATAGTCCAGCCGGCGAGCAGTTTCGGCTTCGCATTCAGCAACCCTCTTGCTGGTGGTCAGGACGTGGCGAAGTACCTCAAGATAGACCCCACGCCGCAGGGCTACGTGGGTCAGCTAGAGGTTGGAAGTTACACCGTGTTCACCGATGGGGTGAAGCTCCTCCCCAACACCACCTACAACTTCAACCTGGAAGCTGGGTTGAAAGACAAGTGGGGCTTCCCAGTCGCGCCCTATAGCTGGAAGGTGGAAGTGGGACCTTTGCCGCCGGGGGTGGCTATAAAGGGTGGCAGATTCCAGCCTATCTACTCGGAAGGGCCAAGCCTCGTTCGAATCGAGGCTGCCAACCTCGACAAGGTGAGTCTGCACCTCTACCAGTTGGACGAGGCTGCCATGCGCGACGCCCTGCGGCGCGAATCATACTGCGGCCCCAGGGATGGCAATGAGCGATTCGGCACGCTCAAGCGCGAGTGGGAAGTCGCGGTGCCGCCAGGCGAAAATGGCACGTCCACTATCTACACCACCCTCGGCCTTTCTGACGGGGCAGACCGCCTCCCTCCAGGCTATTATTTCCTGCGGGCCGATGCGCCCTCTCCCTACCCCGGATCGGGTGGATTCGTGCAGAGCGCGGCCTACCTTATTGTCGGGCGCACTGGGGTGGTCACCAAGCGTGAGGGGGACGATTTTCTCATCTGGGCAGCCGACCTGGGGAGTGGCGCGCCTGTGCCCAATTACCCCTTGCGTATACAGCAAATCACGCCCGCCTCTACTTCGCTTGGTCCCTGGATTGAGCAGAGTGGGACTACAGGCGCGGATGGCGTGTTGCGTCTCAAGCTCAATAAGGCCGAGGACGCCTGCCTGATAGCGATCTGGGGCGAGCAGGCGGGAGATGCCCTGGCCGCCAGCACGGACTGGGACCGTAACATAGGCTCTTACTCATCGTACGGCTCTTCCTCCAACGGGAGCGCTTATCGAGCAGGCATCTACACTGACCGCCCCATCTACCGCCCCGCGCAGGTAGTCAACTTCCGAGGCGTCTACCGCGTGGACGACGACGCCTCTTACACCCTGCCCGCAAGCGGGGCGACGGTGAGCGTCTACGCCTCCACCTATAGCGACGGTGATTACACCCAGGTGTACACCGGCACAGCCACTCTTTTCGGCTTCGGCACGTTCAGTGGGCAGTTCACTTTACCAGCTAACGCGCCTACGGGTGGCTACACTCTTGCTTTTGAACCGCCTGGCGCGCCGTCGAATCCCAACGGCTATCGCAACAGTGCGGCCTCCGTCGGCTTCACGGTGGAGGAGTACCGCAAGCCCGATTTCCAGGTGAGCGTAGACACGCGAGGCGAGGTCGTGCACGGCGAACCTCTGACGGCGACCGTGAAGGCGGGGTACTATTTTGGCGGGCCGCTCGCCAATGTCACCACCACAGTCTACCTCTGGACTAATCCCTACTATTTTTCGTGGAGCGACTCTGCCACGGGCGAGTCTTACACCTTCGGGGAATACGATTACCCTTATTATTACTATTACCGCCCTGAGCCTGACTATTCCGGTCCGGACCAGAGCTTCGAGGCGCGCACCGACGCCAACGGTCAGTACGTAGCCGACGTTACCCGCTACGTCACCACGACGAACGGCAGCAAGAGCGCCCTTATCGAGGGACGGGTGCAAGACCTGAGCAACCAGGCGGTGGCGGGCAACTCCACCCTCGTGGTCCACCAGGGGCTATATTACATCGGCCTCCGAACCAGCAGCTACGTGGCGGTAGCAAGCCAGCCACTTACAGTCAGCGTACGTACGGTCGAATGGACGGGCAAGCGCGTGCAGCCCAATGTGCCTGTGAAGCTCACTTTCGCCCGCAGGGAGTGGGTAGCGCCCACCACGCCTGGCGGAGAGTGGACCACCAACGATGTACCGGTAGGCGAAGCGTCCGTGACGTCAGATGCGAATGGTCGCGCCACGTACGTATTCACAGCGCCTGAGGCGGGAGATTATCAAATCGTCGCTGAGAGCCGCGACGCTCGCGGCAACGTCATAAGGACGAGCTACCAGCTTTGGGTCTCCAGCCGTGACCCCGGCTATGTCCCCTGGCGCCTGGAGAAGGAGCAGCAGGTCGAGCTTGTAGCCGATAAGGAGCAGTACCGCGTTGGGGAGACCGCCCGCATCCTGGTCACTTCGCCCTACGCGCAGGCGACCGGCCTCCTCACCATCGAACGAGGCCACATCAGGCGATATAGCATAGTCAACATCCAGGGAGGCGCGCCCACGATAGAAGTGCCTCTGGTGGATGGCGACCTGCCCAACGTCTACGTCAGCCTGACGCTCCTGGGGCGGGAGCGCGCGCCCAATGGAGCGCCGCCGGACTGGGCCAATCAGGTGAGAGTGCGACAGGGATACGTGAACCTCTCGCTCGACACCTCCGGCAAAAAGCTGAGCGTGAGCATAGAGCCGCAAGGCACAGCGCCCTTCGAGCCTGGCAGCACCATCACCGTGACCGTTCGCACGCGAGACGTTGCTGGCAACCCCACATCCGGCGAAGTGTCGCTCGCGGTAGTGGACGAGGCCATATACGCCCTCACGGGCGACAACATGCCCGATCTATTCGAGGCGTTCTGGGGTGAGCGCAGCCCGAAAGTCAGCACCTCCACTAGCTTCAGCGCGGGGGAGGACCAGCGTAATCTGCAGCCGATTCCAGCGACCGGTGGCGGTGGACCCGTGGCGATGCCGACCGCGCTGCTTGAAGCTGCCCCCACTGAAGGTATGCCCAGGAGTGGCGGCGAAGAAGATGAGCAGCAGCCGAAGAAAGTGCGTGGTGATTTCCGCGACACCGCTTTCTGGCGTGCCACCATCTCCACGAACAAGGAGGGCGTGGCGCAGGTAGCCGTTCCCTTCCCCGACAATCTGACCACCTGGCGGCTCACCGCGCACGCCATCACGGGCGACACGCGCTTCGGCTCCAAGGCGGAGACGATGCTCGTGACCCAGCCCCTCCTCTTGAGGCCCGTGCAGCCGCGCTTCCTGACCACAGGCGATAATCCGCACCCCCAGGCCGTCATCCACAACAACACGGCAGGGACGTTGCAGTTGGAAGCTAGTCTGGTCGTGAGCGGTGCCGTTACCCTCGACCCCCAGCCTCCTGTCGTCCAGCGGCTCAGTGTGGCCCCAGGGGCGCAGGTGGTGGTGACGTGGAGTCTCAAAGTGGGGAAGGGTGATGTCGCCAACCTCCGCTACTGGGTCCGTACTTTCGACAAGAAGGGTAAAGATTACCGGGAAGATGCGGTGGCGATGAGCCTACCCGTCAAGCCATTCGCCGCGCCCGAAGCGGTAGCCACCTCCGGCGAGGTGACGGGCACCCGCGCCGATGAAGGCATCTTCCTCCCGTACACCATTGACCCGTTGCTGGGCGAGCTTGTGGTGCAGATAGCACCCTCCCTTGCGGCAGCAGCCACCGATAGCGTCCGCTATTTGAAAGAATACCCATACGAGTGCAGCGAGCAGACGACGAGCCGTTACCTCCCACTGGTGGTGCTCGACCAGGTATATAAAGAGCAAGGGCGCAAGTCCTCTTTCTCTGCCGAGCTGCCGGGGATAGTGGAGCGCGCTTTCAAGCGCCTGAGCGACCTACAGCACTACGATGGAGGCTGGGGCTGGTGGGAGCCTGGGGAGTCGCAGTGGTACAACACCGCGTATGTGGTGCAGGGCCTTGTGGCCGCACGAGACGCGGGCTACATCGCGCCCGACAATATGCTGGACGAGGGGGCCAGCCGCCTGAGGCAATTCCTCCGCGACAACAGCACCCAGAACCTTGATGAGACCCATCGCCTCAATATGCGCGCCTACTCGCTATACGTCCTCTCTCTCGCTACGGGCGCTGACGACGATCTCCAGCAGATGGGCAAGGACCTGACGGCGCAACTGGCTCGCCTCAGCACTCACGCCCGCGCATGGCTCGCCATCGCGCTATCGAAGGTTGGGCTGAAGGCCGAGAGCCAGAAGGTACTGAACAGCCTGATCGCGTCGGCCCGCCAGAGCAGCACTACCGCGCACTGGGAGGAGACCCGCCCCGACTATTGGAGCATGGGCACGGATAATCGCGCCACCGCTCTCGCTGTAGATGCGCTGGTGACGCTCGCGCCGAACGATCCCCTCGTGCCGAAGGCGGTGCGCTGGCTAATGACCGCCCAGCGAGAGGGGCACTGGGTCAGCACCCAGGAGACCGCTATCAGCCTCATCGCGCTTTCCCATTATATCCGGCAGAGCAAAGAGCTTACGGCAGACTACAAGTGGCAGGTGAGCGCGTTCGACAAGCCCCTGGGGAGCGGTGTGGCGAACTCCGCTAACCTGGCGCAGACCGTCACACTCAAGCTCCCAACGTCGCAGATGCCCCAGAACGACCTGGGAAATCTCACTCTCACCCGCAACGCCGCCAAAGGGAAGATGTACTACAGCGTCAGCCTGCGCTATTATGTCCCCGGTGAGGGTATCAAGTCCCGCAGTGAAGGGATGACTATTACCCGCAGCTACTATAAAGTGGCCGGAGGGGTTGCCGGCAGCGCGCCCATCAAAGAGGTGCGGGCGGGCGACCTGGTGAAGGTGCGGCTCACGATAGCGGTGCCCGAAACGAGTCTATACGTGCTGGTAACAGACCCGCTCCCGGCGGGGCTTGAGGGGGTCAACGGCTCGCTCAACACCACCTCATTCACCGAGCGCCCGCCCAACCCGATGGGGACGAGCATCGAGGATGAGGGCCGTGAGCCGGGGGGCTATTACGACTGGTACTGGCGCTGGGGGCCGTTCAGCAACGTCGAGATGCGCGACGACCGCACTGTGCTCTTCGCTGACTACATGGGTGCGGGCACGTATGTGTACGAATATTACGCTCGCGCCACCACTCCCGGCGTGTATATGGGTCTCCCCGCTCACGCGGAAATGTTATACTATCCCGACGTGTTTGGGCACAGCGACGGAGGAGCGTTTACGGTACGTTAGCACGGACGAAAGACGAAAGACGAAGGACGAAGGACGAAAGATGAAGAGCTTCGTGTATTGAAGCGTAATTAGTTTGGACGAAGATAAATAGCTCTCTTTGCCCTTCGTCTTTCGTCTTTCGTCCTTCGTCAATAAACAGAGAGGGGGATCATGTATGAACGAGCAGCCACCACAGCCACCACAAGGGGGAGGTCCTGGACCTGGAACTGGGAACAGGCCGCCTCCACCACCGCCGCGCCAGCCCTCGCCTGGCGGTCAGAGCGCGGGTGCATCATCTCAGCCATCAACACCGCTCACGCCTCCCCCTCTGCCCACCAGCCCATCCGCTCCCACAGGAGGAGCTTCTTACCCCGTTCCCCCCGTGCCTTCAGGTGCGCAGCCGATGTCCCAGCCTTCGCCGCCCCCGCCACCCGGCTATCCTGGACAGATGCCCACACCAGGCTATGGACAGAGTGCCCCTCCTCCACCGCCTGGACAGTATGACCCCTACGCGCAGTCTCAAGGGCAATATTACCCACAGGGGCAATATTATGCGCCTCCTAAGCGCGGGTTGCCGATGGCGGCATGGCTAGGTATTGGGGTGGGAGCGTTGCTGGTTGTGGCGGGCGCTATCATCCTGATCCTCCTCCTCACCAACAAGCCTGCGACCAACAACCCGGTGAACCCTAATCCCCCCGTCAATCCCAACCCACCAGGCGGTGGAGCAGGTCCTGCTGATACGCTACGTGACTATTACCAGCGCCTCGGCAACCATGACTATGCTGGTGCCGTAACTTTGCTTACGCCTGCGGCAGCCGCACAGACTACGGCGGCCGTCCTCCAGCAAGATGTAGAGCAAAGAGAAGCGGAGACGGGAGCCAGGTTCCAATCGGTGGATGTAAGCAACGTGAACGAGCAAGGGGACACTGCCACCGCTACGGCAACCGTGCATATCACTAACGGCACGACCGTGAATCCTATCCAGTTCACGCTGAAAAAGATAAATGGCAAGTGGCTGATTGATAGCTCTCAATAACCCGCGCCATTGACCAAAGTACGCTTAGCGGAAGACGAACGCCGCCAAAAGCAGAGCGTCCGTCTTTCGCCTTACCAACCTTAGTAATAGCATAAGAGGATATAAATAGATGGCTCAATCTTCTCTAGACATGAACAACCCCTGGCACGTTCGTCTTGCCGAGCGCCTGCGCGACGACATCACTATCTGGCTTTGCACCGTGCGTCCCGACAGACGGCCACACGCCGTAATCGTGTGGTTCCTTTGGGACGGCCAGGACATACTAATATTCAGCAAGCCCAACAACCAGAAGCTGCGCAACATAGAGAATAACCCTCGTGTGCTCCTTGCCATAGACGACACGAAGGGTGGGTCTCAGCCGTTAGCTATAGAAGGTACAGCCGTGCTCGTAAAGGACGGCTCTGTATCTACCGCCATGCCTGCTTACGCCGAGAAGTATGCTGAGAAGTTTGCGCAGTTCAACTGGACGGGCGAGTCGATGGCCCAGGAATATAGCGAGCCGATTCGGATTACTCCCGCGAGAATTATTAGAGGGTGAGACTTATATAAGTGTCAATATGTGAAAGTGGCCGGGGTGTAGGTGTTGAATAAGACTGTCGCCCTGTTAAGCTGCTCATGGTCCCAACTTATTAGAGGTAGAGACTTTTGGTGGGCAGTTGCCACGTATATTGCATCTGCGCCCCTCAGAGTTTGGGAGCTTTCCTTTACAATCCTTGTGTAATTACCCCCCACGTCTCTCGCGCACATCGCTCCCACGTAAAGTGCGCAGCCCTCGCCAGTCCCTTGCGTGAGAGCGCTTCGCGCAACGTCTTGTCGCCCGACAGGAGATGTACCATGTCTGCCCAAGCGCTGGCGTCGTGAGGGTCGAGCATTATGGCGGCATCTCCTACCACCTCCGGTATGGAAGAGGCTGTAGAGGCGATTACGGGCGTGCCACACGACATCGCTTCGAGGGGTGGCAAGCCGAAGCCTTCATACAGTGACGGGAAGGTGAGGGCCATAGCGCTCGAATAGAGCGCTGGCAGGTCGTCCCGCTCCACGTAGTCAGCGAACTTGACAAGGTTGCCCAACCCCTTCGCCTTCACCTCATCGATGAGGCTGTCATATAGCCAGCCGCGCCTGCCTGCCAACAGCAACTGCGGAGGGCGCTCCATCCTGGCCCTCAATCTCTCCCACGCATCCACCAGCAACCCCAGGTTCTTGCGCGGCTGCAACGTCCCGACGTGTATGCAATACGGCTGCTCGACGCCGTACTTTGCGGCAGTCTCCTTCACTTTTCGCTCATCAGTAACAGGCACAAAGATCGGGTCGCGCCCGTGATATATGACGCGTATCTTGCGCGCCGGCACTTTATAGTGCTTCACCAAGTCGCGCTTCGTTGCCTGTGAGATGGCAATGACGCGGCGGGCCGCCCTCGCACTGAAGCGAGTTGACAGGTGCAGGTAGAGGCGTGACAGCCGTGTGTGGGCCTGGGGATAGTAGATATAGCCCAGGTCATGTACTGTCACCACTGTGCGATGTGGGTGCCACAAAGGGACTACATGCGACGGCACGAACAATCCCCCCGGCGGCCTGTTCATCATCTCCCATGAAAGCCGGGCGTGCGTCCATAACCTGGGGAAAGCTATCGCCCGCACCTGCCACGAGGGTGGGAGGTCGAACTCCAACCTCTCGCGTACCTCCTTCTCAGACTTTAAGTTGACATAAAGAGCAATAGGATATTCCCGTGCTTCGGGCAGCACCGATAGCGCCCGCAACAGGCTGGCGGAGTAGTGCTCAGTCCCGGTTCGCCGGGCAAGCACAGCCCGGCTCGCGTCTATGCCGAGACTAGATTGTCGTGTGCTTCGTCTTGAGTAGTCCAAAGTCCGAGGTTCGAAGTAATGCACTGTGAATGACGAATTATGCATCCCGCATTATCGTCTATCGTCACGCATCACGCATCAGCCCCTCCACCTCCGCCATCACCAGCTCAGGCGTGATAGCCTGCATCTCCGGACCGCCTTCCAGCGCGTGGGAACCTACCTCCAGGCGCATCGTGGGGCGGGTGCCGGGGGCGCGCAAGACGCGGTGCTTATCCGGGTCGCCCCAGGGTCCCCAGATGGTCTCGTCGCTGGGGCCGTAGAGATGTAGCGTGGGCTTGCCGAGGGAGGCGGCGATATGGAGGGGGCCGCTGTCCACGCCCAGCACCAAATGCGCCTGGCTCAACACCCATGTAAGCTCCCCTAGACTAGCGGTTTTCTCTACCAGGTTCAGGAGGTCGCCCTGTAGGGGCATGGCGCGCCATGCCCCCACGCTGTTGCACGCCGACGCTATGGCATCCACCAGTTTGCGCTCCCCCGGCGAGCCTGTAAGGGCAACTTGCCAACCTTGCGCCCGCAGATTATTCACCACCTCGGCCCAACCTGCTATCGTCCACAGCTTGTTGGCCGCGCCCGTGCCTGGGTGTATGACCACTCGATGTCGCGCTTCTTGCCATTCGCCTAGCAATTCTTCTGCGTTTGGTGGCGGAGTAGGTGATGGTGATCGTAGCGATGGTTTGCCCTGGTTGCGATGCACTTGCAAGGGTGGGGAGTGCCCCGCCCCTACGCGGCGCAAGACACCCTCAACCAATCGAACGTTTTGCTCAACTTCGTGTCTGCCGGACACGTAAGCTACTTTGCCTGCGAGCCATGCTCCCATACCAGGCGTGTCATACCCCCATCTTTGAGGAATGCCTGCCACCCACATGAGCGCAGCTCCCCACCAGTGGTCAAACCGCAGGGCGATCCCCAAATCGTATCTCTCCCGCGCCAGCTTTTTTGCGACCTCCCCCAGCATCCGGTATGGAGCAAGCGGGCCACCTTGCTTGTGCCCCGCGATGCCAGGAAAGGGTATAGTGACCAGCGTGTCAAGATCGGGGTTATCTTCCCACATAGCCCGCCCCCACGGGGCCACCGCGCCTGTGATATGCGCTTCTGGAAATGACTGCCTGATGAGCGCCAGCGCGGGGGTAGCAAAAAGGAGGTCTCCCAGGTGATCGGGGCGGATGACGAGGATACGCTTTATCTCCCCTGGACGCTTCCCCTTCCGGTTGCGTGTAGCTGCGCGAGCGTGCATGGCGCGCACCAAAACCTGCCGAGCCAGCATCTTGCCTCTATTTAGCAACATCGTGCCGAAATTATAAAGGATAAAGGATAAATTATAGAGGTGAAAAAGTATCTTCATAATTTATCCTTTATCCTTTATCCTTTGCGTTCAATCGTTTCGCGGTGTGAGCGGGACGCCCAGGGGTAAATCTGCCCAGACGTGCCAGCGGTCATCGTCCCCCTCGTAGTATACTGTCAGGTACTCCACATCCCAGCCGATGTAGAGACGCTGTGCCGACAGCTTCATATACGCTCTCTCAAGCTCTTGGGGGTCTGAGAAGGTGCCCACCGTCATATGAGGCACGAGATTGTCGCCGTATTTACCCTCGTACGCCGGATAGTCAGGGAACTCCGCCAGTATAGCATTGTAAAGGGACAATACACGCTCAGGGTTCGACAGGTAGAGATAAAGTACCTTCTCCTCAGGGAAGGTAGCGAAGCCTCTTATCGCGACCGCTCTGGGTGGGCAGCTTGCCAGCGCCCTCTGTAGCCTGGGCGCGGCCTCCTCCAACTCCTCGTAGGGCACGAAGGGAATTGTTATCGTGATATGCGGCTCGATGCGATGCATACTGTCAGCCATATAAAGGCGGCGATAATGTTCCGCGAAGCCGCAGATGTCGGGTGGGGGGACTATAGCGAGCATCGTTTTGCCTGTCGGCTTGAAACCTTGCCCTTGCGATTCGCCACTCACGCTCCCACCCGCTCTCTCGACAGAATACCACCATAGACACGCTCTACCGCCGCCCACACTTCTTCTACAGATACGGCCGTGTTGTAACGCTCACCACTCATCGAAGCCTTCCGCAAACTCTCCGCATCGGACACCGCCTGCTTGGGGGCGACCACTGCGCTACGTTTTGACAGGTCCCACGGGCCATACCGTGCGGGGTCACTGGGTCCAAAGACGGCGACTACGGGCGTATAGACCGCCGTCGCAAGGTGCATCGCCCCAGTATCATGCCCCATGAACAGGCCACACCTCTCTATGACCGCGCCCATCGCGCCCCATTCCAGCCTGCCCACCAGGTCAACCACGTATGGCCGCGTTGTCGGGAAGAGCGCTGCTTTCAGACTGTCGGCTGCTTCCCGGTCCTCTTTGCCAGGGCCGCCTAATAGCAATATATTAGGCTCATACGTTTCAGCCAGCCAATCCGCTATGCGCGCCCATCGCTCCGGCTGCCACCGCTTGGAGGGGAGACTCATGCCGGGGTTGGCCCCACCCCCCAGGTGAATCGCCACAAAACCATTTTCGCTCTCCTCACCAACTTCAGAGAGCACACGTCCCCCTTCCGCCCGCTCTTCCTCAGTAGGATAGAACTCGAGATAAGCCAATTCGCTATCTACGCTCAGGCCGAGTGCGCGCACCACATCCAGATACCATTCCACTTCATGCCGCCTGGTCGAGCCTGGGCATAGTACAGGGTGAGTGAGAGCCAGCCCCCGGTTGGCGCTATCCAGCCCTGCGCGTACGGGCACCCCCGCCATGTACGGCACCAGGTTGAGCAGGGGAGAACGGTCTAACACGAGTGCTGCACCGTAGCGACCTTGCTTGAGGATACGTGCTAGGCTCCTATGCTCGGCCAGGGAAGGGTGTTGGGCGCTTATAGTCGTCTCCACAATGGCATCTATCTTTGGGTTGTTTGCGATAGCCAGGCGTGACCACTGCCCTACCGTGAACGCAAAATGAGCACCAGGTAGCGCCTTTCGTAGCGCGGCTATGGCCGGGGTCGCCATCAGAACGTCGCCCATGCAGCATGGCTTGATGACCAATATACGCTTCAGGCGGGGGTCGTCCGTGGTGAGGGGCTTACCGCGCCCAGGTTTGAGCCGCCAGGGTAACCCTGCCAGCCACGCTCCCGCCCCTATCGCTCCCGAACGGATACCAGGCAAAGCCAGTCGCCCTCCTGCACTCTCTCCCGCACGGGGAGTCCTGCCTTCGTGAGGGCCTCTACCACTGCTTCGCCCCGGTCTATGAATATGCCGGAGGAGATGAGCATGCCGCCCGGCTCGATCAGCGCGTGGAGAGGTCTCGATAGCTCGATTATAACACTGGCGAGTATGTTCGCAACTATAAGGTCGTAAGGGGCATCCTCCTGTGCTGCGTCAGTAGACCCCTGCCCAACCGCTATCTGCGCCGAGAGGCCGTTGCGCTCCACGTTCTGCTCGGTGGCTTCAACGGCAATCTGGTCTGTGTCGAGGGCCGTCACCCTGACGGTTGGACTGCCCAGCTTCGCGGCTGATATGGCGAGTATGCCTGAGCCTGTGCCCAGGTCGAGTATGTTCAGGCCGGGACGTACGTGCTTTTCGAGTGCGGTCAGGCAGAGTCGCGTGGTGGGGTGCAGGCCCGTACCGAACGCCATGCCGGGGTCGAGGTCCAGCACGATGTCCCCTTCTTTGGGCATGTACTCCAGCCATGAGGGCTTGATTACTGTGTGCTCTCCTACGCGCTGGATGCCGTAGAAGGCCTTCCACGCGTTCGCCCAGTCCTCCTCTTTGCACTCACGCACGTTGAGGGGGCCGATTTCGCGCATCCTCCCCAGGTGCCATAGCGCCTCCTCAACCTGTCGCTGCACGCCCGCAGCCTGGCCGTCGTCGGGCAGGTACGTGCGGACGCTCACGGCGCGTGTGGGGTCTATCTCCGGCGGAGCTAGCTCGGACCACACCTCCGGCTCCCCCTCCTGGGGGAGTAGCGATTGCTCTACGACCACGCCGCCGTTATACCCCACGCGTGCGAATAGCTCGCTGACAGGCTCCACGGCCTCCGGGTCTACTTCTACTGACAGCTCTATCCAGTTCATAGCTTATATTGCTTGACGACGGACGACAGATGACAGGTGACAGGTGAAATAGGCTGTTATGGGGCTATGATTCGTCTATCGTCTGTCATATCTGTCGTCCGTCGTCCGTCGTCCGTCGTCCGCCGTCTATTGGTCTCCCTTGCTTTCTTTGCGCCCTTGGAGCAGTGTGCTGCCGTCGGTGAAACCCAACGGTAAGAAGGAGCCGAGCGTGAATACCAGTAGGTTGTCCAAAAAGAAGAAGAAAGCTAGCCACCATGCTGTCGTGTCGGGTGAAAATATCAGGAGTGGGATAGCGGCCAATACGGTTAGTACCAGGCTCGCCAGCGGACCGCCTAACGCACGCTGGATGTGAATAGGTCTGGGCAACGGCTCTTCATCCGTCGGGTAGAGAGAGCTGCTCAGCGCGCCCCACATGTTCATCCCCACCATAGGGTGCCCTGTGCGGCGGGCAGCCCAGGCGTGGCCTAGCTGGTGCCACACGACGCCGATCCAATGCAGAAGGACGGCAATCAGCCCGGCTGTAATCGCCACGGGGAAGGACCTGTTGAGCAATAATAGCGCGGCGCCGCTCAGCATGGCCCATAGCAGGAGCGAAGTTATAAGCGCGGAGACATCCGCACTTACGCTCAATCCCATCAGCCTTCCCAGCTTGATCCTGGATCTAGCGCCCACGCTTGGACCCGACATTACTTGCTTTTTGATACTTATATGTTCTCATTTGAACGTTTCGTCTATCTCGGCACCACCAGGCTCAACGAAGGAGGATATGGAGTCGTCGCCCATGTTCAGGGTCTGGTACGAGCCGGCCACGCTGGCGCGCTCACCTATAAGCGAGCCGGAGAGCATGGTGGTCGTTACCGAGGCGTCGGGGCTGATGATGCTGTTGCGCACTATGGAGTCCCGCACCGTCGCCCCTTCGGATATGGTGGCATATGGCCCCACTACAGAGTTCTCCACCATAGCTTCGGGCGACACGAACGATGGGGGCACTACGAGCGACGTGCCAAGCATATACGGCCCCTCGTGCTGATCGATCTTCCGCAACAGGTAGCGGTTGGCGTGGAGCACGGCGTCCCACGTGCCGGTATCTTCCCATGCGGTCACAGGATAGGTGCGGAACTTCGCGCCTTCCTCTATCATCACCTGTATCGCGTCGGCCAGGTAATACTCCCCCTTCAGGCTGCGCCCAGAATCGATGAGGGTCTTGATGGCCCGGAAGAGCCACTGCGAGTCTTTGAAATAATAGAGGCCGACCACCGCCAGGTTGCTTTCAGGCTCCTTCGGCTTCTCCACCATCTTGGTTACATAGCCATCTGGATCTTCCACAGCAATGCCGAAGCGCGAGGGGTCGGGCACCTCGGCCACGTACATCGCGCCGTCATCTGCAAGCCCATTCAGCACGGTCAGGTCCGCTTCGAAGAGTGTGTCCACGAAGAGGGTGAGCAGATCGCCTTTGACGTACTCCTGCGCGAGTGCGATTGCGTCCGCTTGCCCGCGCATCACCTTCTGCTCGATAAAGCGCGATTGGTACTGGCCGTACTCCTTCTGGACGTAGCTCTCCATCTGCTCACCCATCCGCCCCACGATGAATATCAGCTCTTCTATGTCGAGGGGAGCGAGGGCGTCCAGCACGAAGGCAAGGGAAGGCCTTCCCGCCACCGGCACCAGTGGCTTGGGTCGCGTGTGCGTATGTGGCCTCATTCGAGTGCCGTATCCCGCAGCGGGGATGATTACTTTCATACTATACCTCGTTGCCTGATGTATGATTTCTCAGATTTGATTCTTTATCGGCCTAACTTTAGTTTGGAATGAACCTTTCTATTACGATCCTCAAACTTCCGCGCCCTGGCATTCAAGCTGGTGAGCATTTGAACATGCATTTCCTTCGTCAATGTGAACAGACAAGGGTACTAGGAGTCTGAGTCAGGCTGTTTCGATGCCTCGTCACTATCTTGCCCATCAAGCATCAACCGGCGCCACTCAGATACCTCTCTGGTAGTTAGCGCCTCAACACGTGAGACAAAGTTGTCTAAGGCCATGCGCTCATCTATATTGACGCTATAATCTTTGGTTGTTCGAGTTTGGAACTTAAGCTGCTCAAGCTTTAACTTCTCTGCTGTATAGGCGTTGCGTACGTAGTTGTCCCTCCACTGAAAGATGCCACTGAGTCCTATGATAATTGCCACTATTGCTGCTGGGAGTGCCTGAATTACTTTTGGCAACTCGGTCCAAAGAATCAGCACAGGAGTGATAGCGCTCAGCATGATAACCGCACTCTGGGATATTACATGGAAGAACCGATCTTGCCGTTTTACCCTTTCATACCAATCGATTAGGTCCTTGCAGTATTTTATGGCTTCGTTGCGCGCCTCGTCATAATTAGTCATATAGCACCCCCATCTATTGAACTCAGGAAAGCATATGATGTAGTCATTTTAGTAACGGGCATAACCCCACATTGCGCACTACACGACAGGTTACGCCCCAGTTTAGCCCAAAGGGGGTGTCTGCGCAAGGGCACATATCTTGCATTGAATGTGGGTTGTTGCCTCGGCTAGCGCCAGGTGGCAAGCAAGTGGCACGCTTCTAATATGAGCATTATCGGGTCTATGCAGGAGGACCATCATGGACGAGAGAAAAGATAGTCAGGGCAGCCAATCGAGCGAAGGGAGCTACGAGGGCTATTCTACCCCTGGCAGCGACAAAATCATAGAAAGCACGAGTGAGGCCATCCAGTCTCCCAGCCAACCGAGCGAAACGCGCATGGATGCGCCCAAGCCTGTTATCGAGTCGCTTGGGGAAACCCCTGGTGACGCCAACCCCGCCCTGGCTGAGACAGTTGGAGCGCAGCAAGGCCAGACCTCTACAGCCGATATGCTGATGGCCCGCGAGGGAGCCGAAGAGTCGCGCTTACGGGCGACGGGTGCCGGCGCTACTGACGCTATGTACCAGGACCAGCAGGGCGGTGTCGCTTCCCAGGAATACCTGGACAGCGACAGTGGCCGCCCCAACTGGCCCGATGACCGCCAGCGTGAGCCTATGGACTATGCCGATGCTCCTCGCGCTAACGTGCCTCTCGGTGCGGGCAATGCGAGCGCGTTAGACCCCAACCTCAGGGGGCGAATGGATGCCACCATAGACCGTGGCAGTACCGAGGCCTCGTACGCGGAGTCGCGCTCAGGCTTACCTGCGGTTGGCTGGGATGAGGCCGGGGATACTTATGAGCGCCGTGAGATGGATAACCCGACCCCTCCTTCCGATATGGACCTCATAGCGCCCGAAATGAGCAACTTACCTACGGATGATGACGATGACTAACAGTGGTAATGCTGATCCTTACCCTGTGGCTTCTAGGCCTGGGGCTGACCCTGGATATAATGATGATGGAGTAGTGGTCAGCGCCCTCTTTACCGATATTGCTTCCGCTCATGCTGCGATACGCGAGCTACGCGACATCGGAATCCCTGCAGCCAGCATCTCCCTCATCTCGCGGGATGAAGGGCATACCGTTCAAGATAACCCTCAGGGCGCGGCTGGCGTCATGCGCGAGGAGCTTGCGGAAGAGGGGCTTACCTATCGCGCCTCCACCGAGCTGCCCAACGACGAAGAGCTTCCCACCACCGAAGCTGCGATGACCGGGCGCGACGCGTCTGATATGCCCATCGTTACCGATTACGAAGTACCGCCCGACGAGCCGCTCGGTGGGAGTGAACGCCTGGGCCTATCGCGCTATAGCGATATGGTGCGCAGGAATGAAGCCGAGATCAACGCCGATGAGGATATATACACCGATTTCCCCGACCAGCCAGATGGGGTAGATCCCGACTCCCCTGCTGCGGAGAGCGCAGGGAGCGATCTACAAGCCTCCTCCGAGCACCACAGCAACGTCGCGGGTGGTGCGGTAGCGGGGGCGGGGATCGGTGCCGTGGCAGGCCTGTTAGCAGGGCTGGCGGGGCTTGCCATACCGGGTATCGGGCCGTTCATAGCGGCGGGGCCATTAGCGGGCGTGTTAAGTGGCCTCACCACGGGTGGGGCGGTGGGTGGCATCATCGGCGCGCTCTCCGGGATAGGCGTGCCGGACGAACACGCCCGCGAGTACGCTTCTGCCATCGAGCAGGGGCAAATTCTCGTAAGCGTCAGCACCGATAGCCTCTCTCGTGACCATGTAGAGCGCGTGCTAACCGCTAACGGTGGCGAGAACGTCAGGTAACATACCTGGCCCCATTGAGGCTTTTGCAAATACTCATCAAAACATGAGGCATCCCGGATTTTCAATGAGCGTACTGACGCACTAACAACTCTTTGAAAAAAGGACAAAGATGCAGGTTTTGCGCAGCAAAACCTGCATCTTTGTCCTTTTTTCAACTCCCCTCCCCGGCGGGGAGGGGCCGGGGGTGGGGGTTTGAAGTGAGGTTATTTATAGGACAAGCACGAATGCGAAATTCGGGATGTCTCATGTTTTGATGAGTAAAGGGAGGATTGTTTTGCTTTTCCTCGTGCTTCGGCGTGCTTACCGAAATCTGGAGAGAACAGATATTCAAAAATTGGCCTTAATAAATGTGATTTTGGCTTAGATAAACATTGACAGTGATAGCTCAATCAGCTATGATAATATCCACTTACCGTTCCTATGCTGCTAAGGCGAAAACTCTGCGGCGTGCTTTCGATCTGGCATAGGTCTTGTGAGTGGAGCCTGGGGTCGGCAGGCCCGGACCTGGCCAGAGCGCTTCGGTGGTAGGGAGATGCCCCGCCCAATTATCTCCTTAGAGCGCATTTCAAAACCTACGATCAGCCACGTGACGAAAGACTGAGGGCGCAACGGGCTGCTATACGGTTTTGAAATTTGCTTAGAGCGCCACGGTAGCGGCTTTGTGACGGCAGATGCACAAGCGAAAGGAGCAACAATGGTAAGGCGCAAACTATACCTAATGGCGGCACTTATAGCGAGCCTTGTAGCAGCGACGGCTCTCTATATGGGGGGCCAGCCTACCGCGGCGTCGGACACGTCCGTACCGGCCTCCTCCCAGGTGCCGGAGGTGACTACGGCGGTAAAGTACGACCTCTCTCCGCCCCTGCGCGAGCTAGCAAAACTACAAGGGCCATTCGAGGCGAACCCCAAACCATTCACAAGACCCGAAGGTAACGAGATACTGAACAAGCCTATAGTGAATGGCTTCAGCGGCGATGGAGCGGTCCAGAGCGTTTATAACCTCTTCTCCCCCCTCATCCCTGCTCCTGTTATTACCATCAACGGCATTTTAAACGCGTGGGGCGTCGCTCCCCCCGATCCCAACGGCGACGTAGGCACCAACCACTACGTCCAGATGGTCAACCTCGGCTACCAGATATTCAACAAGACCACTGGCGCCTCCGTTTTAGGTCCGATAAAGACCAACCTGCTGTGGGCAGGCTTCGGCGGCCCTTGCCAGACTGAGAATGCAGGCGACCCTGTGGTGCTGCACGATCAATTGGCTGACCGCTGGATGCTCACACAGTTCACCGACACAGGCGCGCCATTCTTCAACTGCGTGGCTATTTCGCAGACCAACGACCCCACGGGCGCTTACCACCGCTACGCGTTCTCGGCCCCCAGCTTCCCGGACTATCCCAAGTACGGCGTGTGGCCTGACGCTTATTACCTCAACACGCGAGAGAGCGGTATCGGCGTCCTGGGCAACTATGCTCTGGAGCGCGCCGAGATGCTCGTAGGCAACCCTGCGGCACGCATGGTCAGGTTCACCACTACGGAGACAGGCTCAGGACCTAACGGCTTATTGCCTTCCGACATGGATGGCAATACGCAGCCGCCGGCAGGTACCCCTAACTTCTTCGTAGGGACCCAGGACAACGATGCTGGAGCAGTAGGTGACAACATCCTCCTCTTCAAGTTCCACGTGGACTGGGTCACAACAGCCAACTCCACATTCACAGGCCCAACAGTCATACCCGTTGCCCCGTTCGACTCCTTCCTCTCAACCTGTACGGGGCGCTCCTGCATACCGCAGTTGGGCACCACCAACAGGCTGGACCACCTGGGCTACAGGCAGCGACCGACCTTCCGCCTGGCGTACCGCAACTTCGGCACCCACGCGTCGTTGGTTACCAACCAGTCGGTGGAAGCCTCTCCAGGCATGGCGGGCGTTCGCTGGTACGAGCTACGCTCCACTCCCCCCACCGTCGATCCTACCCTCTTCCAGCAGGGCACCTATAACCCCGGTGCTACCGACGGTATCTTCCGCTGGATGGGCAGCATCGCGATGGACACTGTGGGCAATATGGCCCTCGGCTATAGCGCCTCCAACGCGAACATGTTCCCAAGCGTCTGGTACACAGGCCGTCTCGCGGGTGACCCCCTCGGCACCATGCCGCAGGGTGAAGGCGTAATCGTGAACGGCACAGGCGCTCAGACCGCCGGCGGCAACAGGTGGGGTGACTACACCTCCATGAACGTAGACCCCGTTGACGACTGCACATTCTGGTACACGAACGAGTGGGTTCCGACCACCAGCGCATCTGGTTGGCGCGGCGTGGTGGGCGCGTTCAAGTTCCCCAACTGCTCGCAGGGCACCCCCACTCCTACAGTGACCGGCACGCCTCCTACCGCTACCCGCACCACCACCTCTACCAATACGGTCCCCGTACCTACGGCTACAGCGACAGTGTGCGCGGCGAACTACGCGTTTACGTCAGCGACAGGTGGAGTAATCGTACCGGGAACGGTGGATATTGGGAACCATGGCGATGACGTCATCACCTCGGTGACATTGCCATTCGCATACACGGTGTACGACCAGAGCTTCACGACAGTGAACGTAAGCTCCAACGGTAACCTCCAGTTCAACAGCGCCATTACGGGGCTGAACGACTACATCAATGCCTGCTTACCTGTTACCGACAGGGCTTATAGCTATACCATCTTCGCCTTCTGGGACGACCAGATTACGGCTCCCGCAGGCAAGGGTGTGTTCAGCTCTGTAACTGGTGTAGCGCCTAACCGCATATTCGCCCTCGACTTCCGCACCTGCGGCTTCAGCACTGCCACCACCTGTGCGGCAGGGACTGATACCAACTACCAGGTCAGGCTGTACGAGGGACAGACCAAGTACGACGTCATCTATGGCGTGATGGGCCTCACCGGCGCCAGCGCCACCACAGGTATCCAGAAGGATACGACCGTCTTCGCCCAGAACACCTGCAACACCGCCATAGCTGCCGGCACGATATCCACAGGCACGCTAGGCTCCTGCGCAACGAGCACACCTGGTGGAGCCACCAACACAGTAGCGCCTACCGTAGCGGCTACCAACACAGTAGCAGCAACAACAGTAGCTACAGCTACACCGTGTGCAGCACAACCGGCGTGGCAATCAGGGCCGTCTCAGTCTCCCGCCCGTTACACCCAGCAGGGTGCCGTGGCTGGCGATGGCAACTTCTACGTAGCGGGTGGGCAGGACGCCGCCAATGCCATAGTAGGCGACTTCTCCCGCTTCAACAGCGCAACCAACACTTGGACGACCTTAGGCACCATGCCGGCGCCGGCAGGACAGGTATCTGTAGGTGCGAGCGGCACCAAGGTATACGTAGCTGGCGGCTTCATCGGCGGCACCGCGATCACCAGCACGTTGCGTATCTACGACATAACCGCCAACACCTGGACGTTCGGCGCTTCTATGCCCGGTTCAGTGGAAGCTGCGGCAGGCGTAGTGCTTGATAACAAGTTCTACGTCATAGGTGGCGACGACTTCAATGCCTCCGTCAACACCAACTATATCTACGACATAGCCGTGGGCACTTGGTCCACCGGACCGGCCCTGCCCGCGGTACGCACTAACCTCAACGGCACGGCCTCCGGTGGTCTCGTGTACGTATATGGTGGTGCAGATGCTGCCTTCGCCGCAGTGAACTCGCTGTACGCGTATAACCCTGGGACGAGCAGTTGGACGACACTACTTTCCAACCCGCTGGGCAGTAACAACGGCAACTACGCACCTATCACCCCGTATGGGGCAGGTACGTTGCTGGTGGCCGGTGGTAGCTCAACTAGTGCCGGTGCCTTCATACCGCACAACCTCACCTACTTCTACAATATCGCAGGCAACAGCTGGAGCGCCGGGCCGAACATGATCTCACCGCGCACGGGTCACGCGCTCGGCACGCTGAACGACGGGCGAGTAATAGCCTACTCTGGCTTGAACGCGAACCCGGCAACGGTAACAAATACGAGCGAGCTGCTCCCGCCTAGTGGTGGAGGCTGCGCAACTGCTACCGTCGGCGCCACAAGCACCGTCGTCAGCACAGTAGCGGCAACCAACACAGTACCCGCCACAGCAGTAGCGTCAGCGACCACCTGTGCGGTAACAAACGTAGTGGCAGACGGCGGCTTCGAGGGAGGCAGCCCAAGCGCTACGTGGACTGAGAAGTCCACCAACTTCGGTACTCCTCTTTGCGACGCCGCATGTGGCAACGGCGGCGGCACCGCCGGACAGCGCACTGGTTCATGGTGGGCATGGTTTGGTGGCACCGCCGATGAAGAAGACGGCGCGGTACAGCAGACGGTCAACATACCGGCCGGTGGTGCGACCTTACAGTTCTACCTGTGGATAGGCGCTCACTCAGGCTTGGGCACCGCGGACTTCTTGCGAGTACTCGTCGGAGGCACTGAGGTATTCAGGGCAACCGACGCGAACACAGAGTACGATGCGGGCTACACGCTCGTAACGGTGCCGGTAGCGGTGACGGGTAACGTGATACTACGGTTCGAGGAGCACAACGACGCAGGCACTGATGTAATCAACTTCAACGTTGACGATATCACCCTCAACACAGGCGGCGGTTGTGCTACGGCAGTTGCTACTTCTACCACTCAGGCGACGGCAGTTGCTACTTCTACAACCGGAGCAACGGCAGTAGCTTCTTCTACCACCCAGGCAACGGTAGTCGCGACGGCTACAGAGCCAGCACCGACAGCCTGCCCGATCCAGTACGTGGACGTGCCTCCTGGCTCTGAGTTCTACCCCTACATCAGGTGCCTTGCCTGCCGCAAGATAGCTAACGGCTACGCCTGCGGTGGTCCTGGTGAGCCTTGTGATGGTAACAACACCGGCTACTTTAGACCATCCGCATCGATCACACGTGGGCAGATAGCCAAGATGGTATCCAATGCTGCCGGCTTTGGAGAGGACCCTGGTCCTCAAATCTTCGAGGACGTGCCACCTGCTAACCCATTCTATGCCTTCATCAACCGTCTGACGATGAGAGGGCACATGAGTGGATACCCATGCGGTGGAGCATTCGAGCCATGCGTACCTCCTGGCAACAGGCCGTACTTCAGACCGGGAGCCAATGCCTCCAGGGGACAGGTCTCCAAGATAGTGGCGAATGCTGCTGGCATAACCACCCCGATCCCCGCGGGTACCCAGACATACGAGGACGTACCCTCCTCGAATCCGTTCTGGGTGTACATCGAGCGCCTGACGGCACTCGGCGTGATGGGCGGATACGCATGCGGAGGAGCGTTCGAACCTTGTGTACCACCAGGCAACAGGCCATACTTCAGGCCGTTTGCTGAGATCACGAGGGCACAGACCTCCAAGATAGTTGCCAACACCTTCTATCCTAACTGCCAGACTCCGGTACAAGCGCCCTCCAAGGCGCGAGTCAAAGGCACTCGGTAGGGTGACAATGCTGACCAGGTGCCATAAACGGCACCTGGTCAGCTCCAATCCACAACTCTGAATTTCAGAGCTAGATTCGGAACACTTTAGAGACAAAAATACTCATCTCATCTGACCTCGCAGGCCCAGGTGAGATGAGTATTTTTCAATAGTTATCAACCCAATCAATTTACGCACCTGATTACAGAATGGAGAGAACCTAATGTCAAGAAATATGAGGCAGAAGCTTGCGCGCGCCCGGAGCACGGGGACGTTGCTCGCGACGTTTATGCTCCTGTTGGCGGTCACAGGCTTCGGCATCCTGGTGCAGATGGGATTATGGGCGCAGAGTCCCGCCACCTCGTCTCCCGCGACTGCCAACAGGCTCGCACCGGGCGGGTACGTGGCCGAGCCTGGCGAGGACCCGTCCGAAGAGACCAAGAACCTGCTCAGCCTGGGAGACTACTTTTACAGTCGCGTATCGTACCCGACTGGGCGCTTTGACCAGCGCTGGATCGGCCAGGCTGTGGCGCAAGATAGCGCGGTACAGCGAGGTGTGCCCGCGGGGCGCGTCATATACAACCCCCAGGAGAGCAGTTCCCCCCTGACGCTTGACCCCAACAGCTTCACTTCGCTCGGCCCGGCACCGCTCCAGAGCAACGGCTGCTCAGGCTGCTTCTCGTACGGCCACGTAGCGGGCCGCACCAACGTCATGGCTGTTGACCCCGTGACACCCAACGTGGCGTACCTCGGCTCGGACGGTGGCGGCGTCTGGAAGAGCACCAACTGCTGCACCGCCACGACTACCTGGACTCCCGTCACGGACGATCCCCTCCTTACCACCATCGCTATAGGGGACATCACGATTGACCCCAACGACCACAACGTGGTATATGCGGGCACGGGAGACTTGCGTTTCGGCTCATTCTCCTTTGGCAGCGCGGGCGTGCTGAAGAGCACCAACCAGGGCGCTAGCTGGACCGTAATCGGCGCGGATGTCTTCACACCTATCTACCCGGAGCCTGCGGGTCAATATCCCCAGTACCAGGCTATCGGTAAGGTCAAGGTAGACCCGCGCAACAGCAACAACCTTATCGTGGGCGCGAAGACCGGCGTCTACTTCTCGTATAACGCGGGCACGAACTGGTCCGGCCCCTGCCTCCCTGATGCCTTTCCGACGCAGCGCCAGGACGTCACCGGCCTGCTCACAAACAACAACGGCAGTTCGACCGACCTGTACGTAGCAGTCGGCTCGCGAGGCTTCAGCACGACCGTCCAGTACAACCTGGGCGAGAATGGCGCGAACGGCATCTACAAGACCACCGTGCCTGCCAGCGGCTGCCCCGCCAGCTGGACGCTATCGAGCCGCCCGGACAACGGCTGGCCCGTAGGGACCGGCTCCGGCATCCCCTTCGCGCAGGCAGGTGGCAACACCCTGGGGCGCATTGATATGGCGATGGCCCCCAGCAACCCCAATTACATCTACGCCCAGGTGCAGAACATCCCCACCAGGGGACAGCTTGGCCTGTGGCGCACCACCGACGGCGGCACTACGTGGCAGCAGCGCTCCGGCGTCTCCGGCCTGACCGGATGCGACGGCGACTACCCGCAGAACTGGTACGACCAGGGCCTGGCGGTCGACCCCAACAACCCCGATGTCGTCTTCATGGACACCTTCGACATCTGGAAGTCAACCGACGGTGGTACCGTCTTCGTTGACCTGACGTGCGGCTACGCGGGAGGGAACACCGTCCACGTGGACCATCACGCGCTTGCCTACGTGCCCGGATCATCCTCGGTGCTGATAGCGGGCAGCGATGGTGGCGCGTATGTCACCCTCAACGCGAATGCCGCTAACCCCACATTCAGCCAGCTAAACGACTCACTGAGCACGCTTGAGTTCTACTCCGGCGACATCACGGCTAACTTCGCCACCTCTGCTTCCCCGGGCGCGAACGGCGGTATGCAGGACAACGGTTCCGGTGTGTACCAATGGTCGGGCACGCCTGGCCCCGCGTTGTGGCAGCTCCGCAAGGGCGGCGACGGTATGTTCGCCCGCATCGAGCCGGTTATGGGCCAGCGCTGGTACCAGGAGAGCCAGAACGGCAACCTCTCCGTCAGCCTCACCGGCCCCTATGGCGCTCTTCAGAACGCGACAGGCGGATGGACGGCTGATACCCGCAGCTTCGTCTTCCCGTATGAGATTTACAAGTACGACTGCCCTGCCACGGGCTGCACGCACATGATCGCGGGCAGCTACCGGGTCTGGGAGACTATACTGGGTGCCGTGCCAAGCAACAGCTGGTATGCCAACAGCCCCAATCTCACCAAGCAGACCCTCGCTGACCGCTCCTTCATCAACCAGCTGAGCTACTCGGTGAGCCTCTCCACGACGGCTATAGTCGGCACCAACGATGGCAACGTGCAGTACGGCTTCAACCTGGGACTGGGCGTCGCCAATACCGCTACCTGGGTGAATGTCACAGGCGGCAACACCACCCTCCCCAACCGCCCGATCCAGGACGTAACCACCGACCCGGTAAATCCTCTAATCGGGTATGCCTCTATCGGCGGCTTCGACCAGAATACCCCTTCTACCCCCGGCCACGTCTTCCAGGTGACATGCACGGCGAACTGTGCCTCCTTCACCTGGCTGAACAAGACGGGCAACCTGCCCAACATCCCGGTCAACTCCATCATGGCGAACCCACGCTTCCCGCAGCAGGTCTTTGCCGGGACCGACTTTGGCCTCTACTACACCAACGACGTCACTGTTGGATCGCCTACCTGGTTGCGTTTCCAGGCGGGTCTGCCCAATGTGATGATCTGGGACATGGCGATTGACCGTGGCTTCACCACCCTGGCGCTCTGGACCCGAAGTAGAGGCGCATATGTGTGGCCCCTCCCTGACGGACCCGTCGGTGGTGGCACCGTCACCCCGACGGTAGTCAACGCCACAGGCACAGCGGTTGCGACAAATACGCCTCTGGCGACAGCCACCCGTACAGCTACGGTAGGTGCGACAGGCACGCTTCCTGTGGTCGCGACATCTACCCGCACAGCTACGACAGTTGTATCTACGAGCACACCCACTTCTCCGGCCAGTACGGCAACTGCGACGTGCGTACCTTCGGGCGGGACAGAGGACGTGAGCATAGGCAACTTCTTCTTCAACCCGGCGGACCTGACAATCGGAACAGGCACGACGGTGAGATGGACCAACAATGACGGGGTCCACACAACCACATCAGATACTGCTGTATGGGACAGCGGAGTGCTGGCAGTGGGTGGGCAATTCAGCCACACCTTCAATACGCCCGGCACCTACGCATACCACTGTAGCGTCCACCCTGACGACATGACCGGTACCATTACCGTGGTAGCTCCTTGTGCCACCGCCACAGCAGAAGCTACCGCAACGCCATGCACCATCACCTTCGAGGACGTGCCGCCCGATCACACCTTCTACTCCTTCATCAGGTGCTTAGCATGTAGGGGTATCATCTCCGGCTACTCCGATGGCACCTTCAAGCCAGGTAACGATATAACCAGGGGACAGATAGCCAAGATGGTGTCGAATGCTGCCGGATACGATGATGAGATACCGCCAGACCAGCAGACCTTCGAGGATGTCCCTCCCGACCACACCTTCTGGCTCTGGATAGAGCGACTAGTGTTGCATAGCGTGATGGGTGGTTATCCATGCGGTGGAGAATTCGAGCCGTGCAACCCTCCAGGCAACCTTCCATACTTCCGGCCATTCGCCAACGCCACAAGAGGGCAGCTAGCCAAGATAGTGGCTAATGCAGCAGAAGTGGGAGGCACACCTACCGGCCTGTACTACACAGACGTACCTGAGGACAACCCCTTCTACGTGTGGATAATGCGCCTCACCAAGCTGGGAGTGATGAGCGGATACCCATGCGGCGGAGAGGGAGAGCCATGCGACGACCAGGACCGCCCTTACTTCCGACCTTTCACTAACGTGACGAGAGGGCAAGCGAGCAAGATAGTGGCTAACACCTTCTATCCCAACTGCCAGACCCCTCAGCGCTAAGCACCATCAAGAAATAAGGACTTCATATATACAAGAGGAGGCGAATATTCGCCTCCTCTTGTATACTTTATCCAATACTTATGTCTGCCCTATTTGCTACTTTCGCCCAGACCGCCGACGCCGTCAGCGCGACCACCAAGCGTCTCGAGAAGCTCGCCATCCTCGCCGAGTACCTCTCTCCCCTGAGCGACGAAGACCTCGCTATAGCATGCCGGTTCCTATCGGGTTTGCCCTTCCCCTTCTCGGATGAGCGCACGCTGAACGTTGGCTTCAGCGCCGCCTCCACCGTGCTCATAGATATTACGGGCGTAGACCCAGGCGAATACAGCACGCTCGCCGTGCGCCTCGGCGACCTGGGCGAAGTCGCCGCCCACATCCTGGCCCGAAGTCCAAAGTCCGAAGTCCAAAGTCAGGTAGCCCAAGAACAAGACCCATTCCGCACTCCGCACTCCGCACTCCGCACTCAAATATCCTTGCGCTCTGCCCTTGACGCTTTCGAGGCGATGGCTTCCACGCGTGGGGCGGGCCAGAAGGCGCTCCTCCTGCGCAACCTCCTTGTGGAGGCTTCCCCTCAGGAAGGGAAATATATCGTCAAGCTCGTAACGGGCGATATGCGCATGGGCCTCAAGGAGTCGTTGGTGGAGGAGGCGCTGGCGCGTATGGCGGGCGTGCGCGTGGAGGAGGTGCAGAAGGTAAACATGCTCGTGGGCGACATCGGCGAGACTGCCCTTATGGCCCGGCATGGCCGCCTGGCCGAAGCCGGGATGAGGCTCTTCCACCCGCTCAAATTCATGCTCGCTACCCCCGCCGAGAAGCCCGCCGACATCCTTGCTGAAGGTAAGAACCGGAGCGAAAGCCATGCCTATATCGAAGATAAATATGATGGCGTGCGGGCGCAGCTACACAAGGAAGGTGAGCGTGCCGTAATCTACTCGCGCACCCTCGATCCCGTGACCCATCGCTTCCCCGAAGTGACCGAAGCCCTCTTTTCCATTCCACATGACGTTATCTT
Organism: Chloroflexia bacterium; assembly: GCA_035274425.1. GTDB lineage: Bacteria > Chloroflexota > Chloroflexia > QHBQ01 > JADMIH01 > JADMIH01. Next base: position 8,810 of record DATEOC010000034.1, on the reverse strand, counting down.
CGACGGGGAGATTGTTGCCTATTCGAAATCAGACGCACGTTGTTTGCAATTCAGCGCGCTCCAGAAGCGCCTGGGCCGCAAGACGGTCTCAGATGAACTAATGGCAGAGGTGCCTGTGGCCTGCATGGTCTTCGACCTCCTATACCTGGACGGTGAGGTGCTGCTGGATGAGCCTATGTCCCGCCGCAAGGAGCTGCTGGCCGCGCTCGACCTCCCATTTCCGCTCGTGAAAGCGCCCACCGTGCAGGTGCCGCTCGATACTTTAGAGGCCGATGGCGACGACGATCACCCCCTGGATGCAATGTTTGCGGCTGCGCGGGACCGGGGCAATGAGGGGTTGATGGTGAAGATGCCAGGCTCTCTCTACTCCCCAGGCAAGCGAGGTAAAGCCTGGCTCAAGGTCAAGAAGGCGCTGGCGACGCTCGACGTGGTAGTGACGGGCGTTGAGTGGGGGCACGGCAAGCGCCGTCAAATGCTGTCCGACTACACCTTTGCGGTGCTCGATACCTCCAATGAGGACCGCCTGCTCAACGTCGGCAAGGCATACTCCGGCCTCACCGACGCGGAGATCATCGAGATGACCGAATGGTTCAAGGCCCATACAATACGCGACTTCGGGCGGGCGCGCCTCGTGGAACCGCTCCTTGTGATAGAGGTAGCGTTCGACAAGATACAGCCTAGCCCCCGCCACAAGAGCGGCTACGCTCTCCGCTTCCCGCGTATCGTGCGCCTCCGCCCCGACAAGCGCCCCCAGGACGCTAACACCCTCGATGACGTGCGGGCAATAGCCGAGAGCTTCTAAAAGCATGTCTAAAAACAGCATCATAACTCTGATGGTCTTGAATAACGAAGTATCCTTTCCCCTGTCATTCTGAGCGAAATAAGCCGAAGCCCTGAGGAACGAAGGGGAAGAATCTAAAAATCTATCCATACCTGCAAGCTCGGAGATTCCTCACTCCGTTCGGAATGACAGGTAAAGGATACTTCGTTATTCAAAACGCTCTAAATGCAAAGACGCACAGGTAGCCGAGTGCACAGGAGTTTTTATTGAGATAATGGGGGCGTTATGGTATGGTTTGAGCTATGAAAGTAGGTAGACGACCTCTCTTGCTGGGGCTGCTTGTTCTTGTGCTGATTGGCATGGCGGTCTTTGTGGTGCTGCGCTTGCTTGACAGCAAGGGCAGTGCCGGCCAGGTCGCTACGACCGACGATTGGCCTGCCTTCATGTACAACGGCGCGCGCACAGGCTCGAATGCGGGGGAGGTGCGGCTGTCGCCTGATAATGCTGCCAACCTCAAGCTCTTGTGGCGGCAGAAGCTAGGGGAGGGTAACGTATTAGCTGCCCAACCCATCGTCAAGGGCGATACCGTATACGTCGGCTCGTGGGATGGCTTCCTCTACGCGCTCAATACGGAGGACGGCTCTGTCCGCTGGAAGAAAGACCTGGGGCGTACCACCTCTAAGCTGTGCATCCCCGACACCGCAGGCATCACCTCGGCTCCTGCTGTGACTGATAATGCCCTCTACATAGGCGGGGGGGACGACCAGCTCTACGCCTTGAATCCTCAGAATGGCGACGTGCTATGGAAGTTCAAGACCGGGGATAACGGCGAGAAGGGCGGCGCGTACAACTGGGCCTCTCCTTTGGTCTACAGCGGGCGCGTCTACTATGGGACCGCCTCGTTCTGCGACAGGCCCTTCAACAACGGCAGGATGTGGGGGTTGAACGCCCAGACCGGGCAGGTCGAGCAGGAAGTACACTTCGTACCTGACAACCAGCGCGGCGGCGGCATCTGGACCTCACCCACCGTGGACGAGGCGACGGGCGATTTCTACGTGACCATTGGCTCAGGCGACTTCTACATCCCCCACAGCTACAGCATGGCCCGCCTCGACCCGCGCTCCCTCGCGGTGGTAGACGCGTGGCAAATCCCCATAGAGGTGCAGGTGTTCGACGGCGACTGGGGCACCACCCCCACCCTCTTCCGTGACCGCGACGGCAAGGCTATGGTCGGCGGGGCCGCGAAGAATGGCTATTTCTACGCCTTCCGGGGCGATAATATTCACCCCGGCCCTGCATGGAGCGCCAGGATAGCGGACGGTGGCTCATGCCCCCAATGCGGGGAAGGAGCTATCGCGTCGAGCGTTTATGCCAATGACACCATATACGTTGGCGCGGGCTACTATTCTCTGGGGCAGGTGCAGAAGTTCCCCGGCACGGTGCACGCCCTCGACCCCACCACTGGGGCCATCAGGTGGATACACCCCACGTCTGGTTGGGTAATAGCAGCGCTTGCCGCCGCCAATGGGCTAGTCGTGGCGGCGGGCGATGACACGGTAGAAGTGCTGAACGCTACCACAGGCGAGCTACTCTGGGAGTACTCCACTGAAGGGACTATATACGCTGCGCCTACCATCGCGGGGGGTGTATTGTACGTAGCCTCCACCGACGGTCACGTATATGCATTCAGCGCGGGGCCGTACCCGGACAACCCTACGTCGTACAAGGTAGGGCAGGTGGGTAGCAACCCCCCCGGCTTCACCCCATTCCGCAAGCCCGTCGAAGCCCTTACCTCAGACCGTGTCGAGCAATGCTTCGACAACAGCAATTACTGCATTGGAGGCGATTTCCAGCAATTCTGGAATGAGCGCGGCGGCCTGGAGCGTTTCGGTCTCCCCGTGACGAAAGAGCTTGTGGAGGCCGGGCGCCACGTGCAATATTTCCGCAACGCCGTCCTTGAGCGCCATCTCAAGGCTGATGGTAGCGGCACTGAGGTGCGCATCGGCAGGCTAGACTTCCGCCTCGCCTATCCCACGCCGAAAGATGAGCGTTTCGAGCCTGCCCAACCTATCTCCGCCACCGCAACTTTCTTTATCCCCGAAACGCATCACAACCTCCCTGAACCCTTCCTCACCTACTGGCGCGAGCATGGAGACGTTGCCAGCCTCGGCTACCCCGTAAGTGAGCCGTTCGATGAGGCAAATCTAATAGATGGGCAGACCCGGCGCGTGCAGTACTTCGAGCGCTCCAGGCTTGAGATTGTAAAAGGTGAAGACGGCGTAGAGCATGTAGAGGTGGGCGCGTTAGGCCTATGGAAGTACCGGGCGCGCTACGGCACTTTGCCCTAGCAAACTTATGTAGATGTTCAACCATCATAACGCACGTGTGCATAATCGTCTAGAGTTCGGAAACTTAACCGATTTAGGTGATGTTCTGGTTGGCGGCTTCTGCTATTATGCTCGCTATATCTAGGTAACAAGAGTAAGCATCGAAACTAGAGGAGTATTATGGAAGAATCGATCTCGCCAAGTACGTTTGGACCAGCTCTAGACCAGATTCGAGAAGTTGTCGAAAAGCAATTTGATGAACAGAACTCGCACATAAGTGCCCTGGACACAAGGGCAGGCTTCTTGATTACCTCAGCGAGCGTATTTATAACTGGCGTAGGTGTTGCTGGCAAGGCGGTGTTCGACTTTGGCACCGAATTGGCCAAAGCTCACATTATCTTGGACCATGAACTGCAGTTACTGGTGCTCTTGCTTGGCTTCTTGGTCTTCGCGTCGTACTTAATGGTTCTGATTTCAGGGCTTCAGGCTTATATCAGCTCCCGAGGGCGAGCCACATTGAGTGAGCTGCGGTCACTGCGTAACAATTACCTTACAGAGGACGAAGATACTGTAAAGCTCGTATTGCTTGACACCCAAATAGCTATATACGAAGAAAATATAAACATTGTATCTGCTAAGTCGGCAGCTACGCAGCGCGCTACTTACTTCTTAATTTTCGAGGCTATTTCTGGCGCTGCATTAGCTATCCTACAATTGTTGCTATTTACCCGGACAATAATATAAGCGCTGGCCTCATTCAGGCCTCAGCGGTCTCCAATAGGTACTCTTAGTCAAATGGTAGAACTTTGGTTACGTGTTAGCAAGATCGACATGAGTATTCCCGAATTCGCTATTCGTGCCTGCCTCATGCTCACACCCCTCTTACCTCCAAACTCTCCCCACACGTGGTGGCTTTTCAAAATGATAAAAAGGGTGAAAATGGGCGGCGCAGCCGCCCATTTTCACCCTTTTTATCATTTTGAACTTGGGTTTCTACGCTTGCCAGGCGTGGATCTCAAATTTGGGATGACTCATGTTTACAGATCAAATGCTATCGCTTGCCCGCTGTAGCATAGAGCCTGCGCAGCAGCATACCTAGCATAAACAATACCAGCCCGGAGCCTAGCGCCACGAATAGCGCCATGGAATCGCCTACCCCGGTGGTAGGCATACCTACTGGGACGTGTGATGTGTCCATCATCTCCGGCTCAGGGGTCATCTCCGGCTCTGTCGGGTTTACCTGTGGAGGCAGTGGAGCGCTAGGCACGTAAGGTATGGCATCCTTGGGCGCGCTGATACTTACCGGCGCTCCGAAGTCGCGGTTGGTGAGGGTGAAGTCTACCGTGACGTCGAGCAGCGCGGCTCCCGGCCCTACCGCCTTCGTGTTCAGCACCCCTCGCGTTTGGTGGATGAAGCCGTCCGCGTCTCCAATCCACAGATATACCGTCAGCTTGCTCACCAGGGTGGCCTGTTGCGCCTGCGCTGCCGGGATACCTATAGAAGTGAAGAGCTTGACTATATCCACGTCACCCTGGTACTTGGTGGTCGCAACGCCATTTACATCCTCTTTGCCCACCATGGCTATCTGCTTTACGGCATCAAACGTCCTCTGCGCGCCGTTGGGGTTGAACCCGTTCAGCCCTGGGATCTCGCTCTGGATGTTGGGCACGTTGCCGGGAGTCTTGGAGAGGTCAATCATCTGCCACCCTGGAATGCCCGTCAGCATGAAGTAATACATCTGCCCAACTTGTACCTGCTTGAGCGTGATAGCGTCCGGACTCCCCTCCGGCGTGATGTTCAGATCGAACTGGAACCTGTCGCTCGCCTGCGAGCCGGTACCGTCCAGCTTCAGCACCTGCGGGCCGATAGTGATGCTCCCTACCAGGTCGGACATCTGCGACGCCGGCGCTTTAACCGGCGGTAGCACCTGCGCGCTGGTGTGCGCCGCCGCGCCTCGCGCTACGCCAAGCATCATCCCAGTTGTGAGAACTGCCGATAACAGGTAACCCTTTGTCTTGTTGCTCATTTCATACCTCCCTAATCTGAATTGTCATTATTGATGTAGTTGGACCGCTTTTCGCTGTGCAGTGCGGCTATCCTGAGTATAGCGGCGATCATTGTGTACTCGGAAGGCCGAAACTTGCTCATTTGCTGTTCACTATCTGCTCAATTTGAGAGCTATGGACCGTGTAAATTCTTGACAACTATTTAGAACAAATTTACCATATTCATGTGTAAAACTATTGACAAATCAGAACAAATTTGCTATAATCTACTTGTAGGTTGAGGTGTTCTATAGCTGAGAATAGGCCGCCACTCCTTACGGCAGAACGATTGAGAGCGATGAGATTAGAGCATAGGAGGCTTGAATAAAGTGAGCGCTAAGAAGATTGAAGCTAACGAGATTATCCAAGATCAAGAGAGTGAGAATAGCATACCCGGCACGCCCCAGGGCGCAAGCGAGGGTAGTACCCGCAAGGAGGCTCAGGTGAGCAGCAAGAATGGCAACGGCAATGGAACCGGCAGGGTCGCCCAGTCCTTTGACCCGGCACAGTATCTCAGCAAGTTCGACGGTAAGGACTACCTCGAGGTCAAGTGGCGCATCATGTGGCTCCGCAGCGAGCACCCCGATGCCCGCATGACTACCGAGATCGTGCAGCACAACGAGGAGGCCGGTTTCGCCCTCTTCCGCGCCGAGGTAGAGCTACCGGACGGCGGCAGGTCTACGGGCTGGGGCTCCGAGACTGTGCGTGACTTCCACGATTACATCGAAGCTGCCGAGACGAAGGCCCTGGGCCGCGCGCTGGCATCGCTTGGCTACGGCACGCAATTCTGCCAGGACTTCGATTTCTCAGCTAACGCTCGTCCCGGCACCGCGCAGGTAGTTGATGCACCCGTGAACCTCGCCGCGCCTCGCAGCATCGGCAGTCGCTCAGGCAGCTTTGGGAATGGCAACGGCAATTCGGGGTCGGCCTCCAGGGAGCGCACCTTCGCAAATCCTGGCTTCCACTCCGCGCCCGTCCCGGCCAATGGCGGGGGCCGCATAGCGGCAGTCGCTGACGACGATGATTTTGACCGGCTTCCTCCGATAGAGATGTCCTCCCCAGGTACAGGTGGAGCTACCGAGAAGCAGGTGAAGGCGATCTACGCGATTGGCCGCGCCAGCAAGCGCCTTAGCGAGAGCCAGGTCGATGACCGCGCTGTAGAAGTGTTCGGCGTCCGCCCCGGCGAGCTAACGAAGGCCGAGGCCTCCCAGTTCATAGATATGCTCAAGGGTGACGTAGCGGCGTAGGATGCGTGACGAAGGACGAAAGACGAATAAAATTGTATCCGTCCTTCGTCTTTCGTCCACAGCCAAGAGGAGAAACACAATGGCAGACGAGATGTACACCACAAAGCAGGCAGCTCTCTACCTGGGCGTTTCCGAGGGAGATATACGCCTCGCGGTACGCCAGAGTAAGCTGAAGGCGTGGACTCTCCCCAATGATCGCGGCCTGCTGTTGCGAAAGGCCGACCTGATGCGCTTCCGTAATCCCGCCACCCGCGCCTCCCTGACACGCCAGCTACCCCTCTTTACCGCCGACGCTCACGACAGTGATGCTAACGCCGAGGCGTCGGATACCAGCGCAGCATAAGAGATTATAGGGTTTTCCGAACAAAATAGAGGACTGGACGCATGTCCAGTCCTCTATTTTGTTCGGAAAACCCCTGCTACACAGTACATTAGTCCCACTTTATGTCAAAAACTATTGCGTATTTTTTCGGTGCTCCTGTAAGATGGGTCCGTATAGAGGTACGCATCTTAGTGCTATTGGCTTTCCAAACCCATGAGGTGGGATAGATGAAAACTTATGTGACGGGAGAGTTATCCGAACAGGGAAGTGGAGGCACGAATCTGGACGAAGATATCAAGAGAGGAATAGCAGCTTCCGAGGCGGGCGATAAGACCACCGCCGAAGCCATCTTCCGGCAGATCGTCTCTCGCAGCCCGGACGCCCTCGAAGCGTGGGTATGGCTCGGTTGGACCAGCGCAAGTCTCGACGACTCGGAGGCAGCCTTCGCCCGCGCCTCCACGCTCGCCCCTGATAACGAGGAAGCCCAGCTAGGTCTGCGCTGGGTAGCCTCACAGCGCGGCTCTCAGCCCCAGGTCGAAGCTCAATCTCCTCCCCAGGCTGGCGTGGCAAGCCCTGTAGTCGACGCAGCGGCAGGCAATCAGGCAGAGCAGCCATCCGCTGGCGTCGAGACCGCCCTCCCCGACAACCTGCCCTTTGAAGATGCCATGCGCCGGGCGGTAGCCGCTGCCCAGGCCGGGGACAAGCCCACTGCATACACCATGTTCCGGCAAATAGCCTTGCGCCACCCCAACGCGGCGCAGGTTTGGGTGTGGTGTGGCGGCACAAGCCCCACCCTTGACGAAGCTGAGCATGCCTTCAAGCAGGCCCAACGCCTCGATCCAACAAACGAAGAAGCCAATCTCGGAATGCGCTGGGTCGCCCTCAGACGCCAGGCCGCTCGCCACACGGGTGACGCCGCAGCCGTGAGCATGATGGACACCGCCTCGCTAAACAGCGGTACTCTCGCTACCCCTCAGACGGCGGCGTATGACGCACGTACCGCAACTTCGGAAAGCGCAGCCCCCGCAACTGAGAAACAGCAAGATGCTAAGTCCGGCAAAGAGCAGTCCTTTTTCGCTCGCCTCCTTAGCAAGCTCAATATACCTCTGCCCGTAATCCTCCTCTTCTGCGCTGTGATAGTAGTTTACGCGGTAGTGGCAGTTGTGTACCTATCCAACTAATGCCCTTGAACAAAGTATGAAAAAAGAGGTCTCGGCGCAGCCGAGACCTCTTTTTTCATACTTTGCAACCTCTCTACCCATATACTATGAGAGGTTTGTGTCGTTATATACGTATAGAAGTGGAGTGCGTTGCAAAGCGGTATGTGGGTAAGTATAATTGAAGTAGAGAAAAGAGTGATACACGCCCAGAGGGGCGGGAGGTGGAAAACTGGACTCGAACTCCATGGCGCGCAAAATTGTCGAAATCGCCTCGGACCGCAAAGCCGAAGATATAGTGATGCTCGACATCACTAAAGTGTCGATCATAGCCGATTATTTTGTGATATGCAGCGGCACGGGCGACCGCCACGTGAAGGCAATCGCCAGGGAAATTGACGATAAGCTGCGGGAAGAAGTGGACGTCAAGCCGTTGAACGTGGAAGGGATAACGGAGGGCACATGGGTGCTGATGGACTACGGGAGCGTATTGGTGCATATTTTCGCGCCTGCCACTCGCGAGTTCTACCGTTTGGAACAGCTATGGGCGGGGGCGCAGCCCGTATTAGTCGTTCAGTAGACGAGGGGAACGCCAGATGCAGCTGAAGACCACAAAGGAATCATTAGGGGTAAAGAACCAGCCATCCGCAATCACCCTGGAGATTGCCCCTAAGTCATCGCCTGGCTACCTGGTCGCGGGCATCGCCATAGGCGCTGTCTCCGGCTTTATCGCGGGATCGATCCTCACGCTCCTTATCGGCGAGAAGAGCCTCCTCCTCGTGCAGCACCTGTGGAACCGCATCACCAGCGGCCACCAGGATGGCGAACGCGTGCATTTCGAGCTACTCCTACAATAGAAGGCAGAAAGCAGTAGGCAGTAGGCAGATTTAACCTGCCTACTGCCTACTGCTTTCTGCCTTCTGCCTTCTAT
>DATEOC010000033.1:0-36075 GCA_035274425.1 Chloroflexia bacterium | reverse complement strand
TCTCCAAATGTTTCAAAGCGTTAGCACGAAGTGTGAAGCTGTTCGCCTGGTATTACAATCGCCGCCAGCGTGTGATCCTGGCTAACAACCTCTCTCCTTACAAACGCTCTTGCCTCTCTCTGTACTTTTAGACACTCCCCTTCATCTATCGTCCATCATCTGCCTACTGCCGTCTATCGTCTATCGTCTATCGTCCGTCACCCACTTACCTCAATTCAAACACCCACACCGCATCCTTATGGAACACCTGCTCCACTTCAGGACTCTTCACGAGGAGAGGCACATAGAGCGCACCCCCGCGCGAGCCGACGTAGATGTGCGTGACCCCGGCCTTCCTGAGCTCGTCCCAGTTCACGCGCGGATCCCGGAATGGCTCGAAGGCTACCACCCTCCGCAGCTTGTCAATATAGTCAGGGTCGATGGGGCGCTCATTGTACGCCGGGAGCGGGGGCACCGACGATCCTACACCCCTCGCCATGAGGGGTACCCATAGCCCCGCGTCCGACCCGTGCACCGATTGGTTTGGGCCTGGCGGGTCCCATGTAAACGCGAAAGGATTAGCAAGCACGTAGCTATTTGGCCGCACGTGCCCCGCCATCCACTTCAACGCCTCGACGTCCGCCTGCGCGACATAAGGCTTGCTGTCGAGCTTCACCCCCAACGACCAGCCGGAGGCCAGCCCACCGGCCACCACTATGGAAGCTATCACCACCGCCGTAAGGTAGCGCCAGGCGCGCCTGGTCGTAGCCCCGTAGGTGCTCCCAAGCCCAACTATCCACCTCCCAAATTCGGCCAGCGTGTAGCCCGCCGGCAAGGAGAGAGGAAGCCACGCACCCTGTACCAGCGTGGTCGCATCAAGGTAGCCCGCGTAAGGGAGCCGGAAGTTGAATGGGTAGATGCCCGGCCATAGAGGGAGGAAAAGCATTGCTAATCCGGGTAGCAAGGCGACTGGTTGCCGTCGTGCCACGGTCCACGCCCAACCCCCCATCAAGACCAGCCCCGCTATCCAGAACCAATATGTGGTTAGAAGTTCGGAAAATGCGTAAGGCGTGGACCAGAGCAGAAGCAATAGCCAGACCGCTAATGGCAGCAACGGCAGCGGGTCTCTCCGCCGGAAGGCCCACCCCATACCCCCCAGCGCCAGCACGATCATGATGAGCAGCCCCCAGTGGTTCAGCAGCTCCGGGCCGATAGTCAGGTTGAGGTCATAATATGCGCGCGTGGCTGACGGGTCTCGGTTCACGAAGTTGGTCGTGAAGTTCTGCCGCAGATTCACCAGCCAGGGCAGCAACGCCAACAGAGATAGCACCGCCACGACGAGCGCTCGCCAGATTGGTGTGAGGGCGTCCGCCATCCGTTGGCGCGCCCTGATCGAGGCGAAAAGCCGCCATGCCAGGTAGAGCGCGGCGAATACGGCATACACAATAACGATGCGATAATGCGTGAGCGCGAGGCCAACCGTCCCTATCACCGCCAGCATATACGGCCCCGACTGCTGTCCCGCGCTTCGCCACGTAACCGACCCAGTAGGCCCGGTTGACCCTGCCGCCACCGGGCGGCCAAGCGCTTCCAGTAATAGCACCCACGCCACAGGCAGCAGCGCCAGCCCTAACCCCTGCGTATAGCGGCTCCAGTTGACGTAGAAGGCCGGGAAGACGCTCACCACCCCCGCCAGCGCGCCTGCGGCCAACCCCGCCCACCTGTTGCCAAGCCCCTTCCACCCGAAGAGAGTAAGCGCCAGCACCGGCAGTGTATCGGCTATCTGCCCCGCAAGAGGCATAAGGGTCAGCATGTCGCTCGCGCCCGTATGCCCCGCCAGCCAACCTACCGTCGCCACAAGCGAGTGGAAGCCAAAGTGGTACGTGAACGAGGCCAGAGGCGCATAAGGCAGGTAGTCCGAGGGTATCCCTCCACTCTCCACGAACATCTCGGAGATGAGCGTATGGTGATAAGCGTCCAGGCCCGCACCCGCAGATGCGTCCCGCAACGACAGCAGCCTGCTCGCTAGCGTAACAAACAGCACCGCCGAGAAGAGGCCCCAGAATGCAAAGTCCTCCAATTTCGGATTTTGGATTTTGGATTTTGGTGTTACTACAGCTTCAGACTTTGGACTTTGGACTTTGGACTTTGGACCCGTATTGAGCCACCTGATGCCCAGGGCAAGCGCGCAGATTACCATTATTGCCCAGATAGCCACATCGCCCAACCGGATGCCAATCGAGCGCATCAGCAAGTAGAAGACGGGGAGCGCGAGAGCGCTCAGGCATGGCGCGGCGACGATTCGCTGTCCCGTGCTGAGCCGGTTCGGCAGCCACACCAGCAGCGCGAGGCCAGGAAGCATAAGCACCAGCAGCCAGCAGAGCGTGAGCCAGCCGTCCCGCGTGAGCGCTGTCACCACGTCGCCCACGAGTGTGGAGAGGTCGTACTGGTAGTACCCCGAAATCGTCAGGTCTCCCAACTGCGCCTGATTGTCCAGGTACATGCTCCCCGACGAGAGCGCGTCAAAGGAGTTGTAATTCAGGACGATAGCCCTACTCAGAGGGTTGCCAGGTGTCTCCAGCACCACCGTGTAAGTGGCCCCCTCCGAGGCGGAGATAGGAGGGAATATGAACGAGAGCGCGTACCCTTTGACGGAGGTTAGTGCTCTGAGGGGAGTCTCATATACGAGGCTGCCACCCGGCCCATCTCCCGCCATCAGGCGTGCCTTGCCACCCTCCGGTATAGCTCCAACCACTCCCCCTGCCAGGTCGACCCGGCTCAGATTGTTGGCGGGGCTGCGAAAGCTCTGCGCTATGAGGGAGGCTTCAAAGTCGGTGGTTGCGGAGTCACTTGCATGTTGCTCTAAAGCTCTCGGCTCGACGCCCTGCACAAGCTGGAGTACCACCGCCGCCAGCGCTACCACCAGCGATGCAGCCACCACCAGCATCAATAGAGGTCGTGCCCATCGTGGCTCCGGTCCGGTCAATACAGCCTGAATACGCCTTAGCGGATCGCCCGTCTGGCTGCCAGAAGCACCCGGCACCTTTCCCCCTGCACCGGCAGTCCGGCTCGGCCTGGTAGTAATACCTGCCATGCCTACGAGACCCCCACCCTCACGCTGACCGGGCAGTACTCATCACGCATCACGCTTCACACATCTCAACTTATCGTCCATCGTCCATCGTCCATCGTCACGTTTCACGTTTCACGTTTCACGTTTCATTCTGTCGTCCGTCGTCCGTCGTCCCGTCTTCACCCCACCTCAACGATGTCACGAGACGAGTGAGTAAGCGGGACCATGCCCCCCTCGGTGAGCAGGTAAGTGTCTTCGATCCCTATAGCCCCCCGCCCCGTAAATAGCAGCTTCGGCTCGATGGCGAGCACCATCCCGGCATCGAGGGGCGCGTCGGTGCCCCGTTGCAGGGGAGGCCACTCGTCCAACTCAAGCCCGACCCCATGTCCCACGAACGGCATTCTCTGCCCAGGCGACTCCTCTTCAGGTGGCCCCATGAAGTTATCGCCATACCCTAGCTGCGTAGCACGCTCAACAGCCATGTCGAATACCTGCCCGCTGGCCGTTCCTGGCCGGACTTCGCGCGCAAGGTGGTCTTGGACCTCACGCATTGCCGCGTAGGCGTCAAGCCAGAAGCTGGAGAGGCGGCCTATTGACAGCATTCGCGTCTGGTCAGCGATGTACCCACCCCACTCGCCGCAGTAGTCCAGGAAGACCGGCTCTCCCCTCTTGATCGTGCGCGCACCCGCACCGTAGGGTGCCCAGGGTCCCTGCCCGTAGCCCCCGGTAGGCGAGTTCATAAAGGAAGGGACCGCCCCGGATACCCCCGCCAGGAGATGCCCCATGTGCATCTCCTGGCCATAGAAGCGTATGCGGAGAGTGCCGCTATGCCCTGCGACGCGCAAAGCCGCTTCCACCCGCGCTGCCACCTCAACCTCCGTAGCGCCTTCGCGCAAATGCTCCGCCGCGGCCTGTACGCCCGCGTCGGCCACATCCGCCGCCCGCCGTATCTGCTCGACTTCAAACTCGCTCTTGATTGCCCTCGCCCGCCGCACCAGCATGGAGGCATCTCCTAATTCGGCGTTCAGTGGCGCGAGCGCCTTCTGGTACGCCTGGTACGTCAAAACGGGAAGCGTGTCAAAGAGGAAGCCGATACGCTTAGGCGCGGGTCCGGCTCCCACGATCAGAGCCGGTAGCTCTCGCAGAGAGCGCACCGCGACCACACTTCCATCATCGAGAGCGCTCGAAGAGGCAGCCCTTCCAGGGTGCTTGCGCACCATCAGCACGGGCCGCCCCTCCAGGGGAAGATAAAGCTGAGCCTGCTGCACAGCGCCTGACAGGTAAAATACGTCCGCATTGTGCGTGACCATCATCCCTTCAAAGCCAGCCCCCTGCATCATCTCTTGCAGCCTCGCAGCCCGCGCACGTAACTCCTCCGCAGGAGTAACCTGGACTTGAACGATTTCGTTCCCGCTATTGTGCTGCTGATTATGTAAAGTGGACATACAAGCAAAGGTTAACGCTATTTTGCAACGCAGAGTCGCAAAGGCAACTGATAGATAAGCTCAAGGGTATTTTGAGTATAGCACAACGCGCTACGTTGAATAAATGGACTCCTCCCCCCATCACGCATCACGCTTCACGCATCCCACAAAAATCTCTGCGACCTCTGCGTCTCTGCGGTGAACCATAAAAAACTTTGCGTCCTCTGCCCCCTTTGCGTCTTTGCGTTTCAATCCTCACGCAGCATGCATCACTCTATCGTCTATCGTCCGTCGTCCGTCGTCCGTCGTCCGTCGTCCCAATCACGCATTGACGCCTATGTTATGCTATAATCAGTGATGCGTCGGGAGGGTCCCGGCGAAAGTTGAGGAGCAGAAAAATGACACATGACCATGATAGAGACGAGGAGAGGCACGAGGCGGCACACGCCTCCCACACAACGCAAGCTACGTCTGATGAAGATGCCGCCAAACGCCAGCTGGAAGCCTTCCGAAGGCAAAAAGACAAGTTCTTCCAGGAAAGTGAAGACTCACCCCTACTGCATGAGGACAAGCACCACTTCCAGGGGCTAAATTATTACCCCGTTGACCTGGGCTATCGTGTGGTTGCCACCCTCGTTGAGGAAGCGCACCCCGGCATATTCAAGGTGCAGACTACCACCGGAGACCACAAGGAGTACACGCGGCTGGGTCGCCTGGAGTTCGAGTTGGACGGCCAGCCATTGCGGTTGACGGCCTTCCTCCCCCCGGCGGACGAGCCTCTGCACGGCAACAGGCTCTTCGTCCCCTTCCGAGACAAGACGAGTGGCAAAGAGACCTATGGAGCGGGACGCTATATAGACCTGAACAAGCGCGCCAGCGACCAGTATGTACTCGACTTCAACCGCGCTTATAACCCGTACTGCGCCTATAGCCCCTACTACTCCTGCCCCCTACCCCCCGGCGAAAATAGCCTCCCCGTAGAGGTACGCGCCGGCGAGAAGCTGTTCCACGACGAGTGATTTCGAATTGCGGATTGCGAATTTTCACCAGGCATCACGCGTCATAGGTGTTACCTCTCCACGTTAATAGAAAAAGGCATATATCATGCTATCACGCAATCTAGAATCAATCTGAAATCCGAAATCCTAAATTCGCAATCCGAAATCAGTAAGGAGGTCAGTGTTGGATACTAATCGGGACGTAAATGCCGAGACGGTTGAAAAGGTCGATACTGACGAGAAGGAAAAAGACGAGAAAGATGGGAAGAAAGGTGGCCGGGGCTGCGGCTGCTGGATAGCGCTGATCCTCTTCCTCCTTGCGGGCGGCGGGGCTACCGCATACGTGGGAGGTACTACCCTTCTCCGCACCGAGAAACCACTCCCTCTCGAGGAGCAGGTAACTGACCTCGCTAAACGCTGGATCATGATACCGGGCGAGTTCGCGGATATGAGGATGCCCGATAGGCCCGGTATCACTGTAGAAACGGGGCGAACACTTTTCATAGATGGCGACTTCGGAGGCAGGCAGACGGTCGGTTGTGCCTTGTGCCACGGGCCGAGCGGCATGGGCGACAGCAGGCTCGGAGCAGCCATGTACCCAGCTGCCAACGACCTCACCGCCCAGGGGACGCAGAGCAAGAGCGACGGCCAGCTCTTCTGGCTGATCGCACATGGTCTGAACCTCACAGGCATGCCCGCATGGGGTAACTCATATACCCAGCCCGCACCCGGCTACACCGACGACGAGCTTTGGAGCCTGGTAAAGTATATCCGCAGTATCAGGCGGTAGGACCACGGGAGCTATCCGTTCCTGCAACCCAAATATTCTCCACAAAAATCGGTCGCTGGGCGACCGATTTTTGTGGAGAATCACATACTCTACTGCTGGCAAGTCTATAATGCCCCTCATCAGGGGGGCAAAATGCACAACAATATATTTATCTTCAGCGAGATAGACATCATCACCGTCACACGCGTGCTGCTGGCATTCGTGCTTGGAGGAGTGGTAGGCTTCGAGAGGGAGCGTGTACAGCGGCCGGCGGGGCTTCGCACCCACATGCTCGTGTCGGCAGGCTCAGCTTGCTTTACCGTCGCATCTATCTATGGCTTCGGGGAGCTTGGCACGGTACGCGACCCCGCGAGGCTTGCCGCCCAGATAGTAACGGGTATCGGCTTCCTGGGAGCGGGGGCTATCTTCCGCACAGGCTCTACAGTGCGCGGCCTCACCACTGCCTCAAGCATCTGGATAACGGCTTCGATAGGGATAGTGGCCGGCCTGGGCATGTTCACGCTCGCAGTCTTCACGACGGTTCTCACATGGTTCACCCTCTTCGTGATAAAGAATATCGAGGTACAAAGGATCGTCAGGCGTAAGGCAGTCCATCACGAGCAACATGAGCAACATGAGGAAGAGGAGTAAGCTGATCTATCGCCTGAACAGAGCAAGAACGATATTCACGACGATAGTCACGACCAGGCTGATGAGGAGCATTGTCACGATTGGCGCAACGCAGGTAAAATTACCGTTAGTGATGGCAATGTCTCCGGGGAGACGCCCGAACGGGGCCTTCCCCAACACCAGGAAGAGGATACCCGCCACGACGGCAACGGCACCCAGGATAATCAGCACTCTTCCAATCTGGTCGTATTGCATATCTCCTCCCAGGTCCAATAATTGAGCACTAAACACAATCAACGGCAGAGATGGAGCATCCTGTCCGCTCTATTAGCAATCATCTTCGCGCTCCTCGCCTTGAGTGGCTGCCTTGAGCAGATACAAAGCCCGCACAGTTCGACCGGTGCGCTCCACAACTATCTGCTCCACCTGCAAGCGGGCGAATTGGATGACGCACGCGCCTACTTCGCGCCCGGCCTCGTCACCCCCTCCCCGGCCCTCGATCAATCAATCAAAGCAGCCGCTGACCGCGTCCGGCGCTACCAGGTCGAGGAGAAATCCGCGAAAACCGAAGATGAGCAAAAGAAGCTGACTGTGCCGCTCGAAAATGGCGAGGTCCAGGAAACGCTACGTGGCCGCGTGCGCCCTCTCCCCGCGAAGGGAGAGCCAACCCCCGGCCCCGACGAAGGCTGGCAGGAGATGGAGATCATTACCGCCCGCATGGTAGCCCGCGGCCCCGGCTGGCGCATCCTCGATTTCGAGCTAAAGTGCTGCCCCTAGCAGACGAAAGACGAAGGATGACAGCCTAAACACAGAGACGCAGAGAGCACAAAGATAACACAGAGTTTATTATAGATTACTTGATACCATTTAATAATCTCTGTGACTCCTCTGTGTCTTTGCGTCTCTGTGTTTAGGCTGTCATCGTTCGTTACTCATAATCCGTCTTCAATAGGATGCCAAAAGCAGCCATGTTGGCGGCTATTAGCGCCAGGTCGCGCTTTTGCTCCCCGGTGACCTCTCCTCTCGCCCAGCGCCCACCAAGCTGTGTGAGATAGAGGAGCATATACGAGAATTGCGTCGCCATATATACGAAGTGATAATAACCGAGCAGATTCCACTTCCAGGGCCGCGTCATAGTCCAGTTGACCATGCCATTCTTCCCCTGCACGATATGGAAAAGTAGTGATATTGCACTGCCCCCAACCACGGGACCTATTGATGTCTTAGCTGAGAGTCGTGGCTTCCACTTCTTGAATGAATTCATCATAAGCACATTGACGAATGGCAGAATTAGCCCATCTCCGAATATCGCAGACCGAAATGTCAATGTTGGCCTGTGCTTCTTAATCAAATCGCTTTTGGTCAACAACATCACAACGTTCGTGCCACCTGACACCCCAAGCGCGGCAGCGAACGTCACCAGCGCCGTCGCTACCACCAACCCCCTATCAGACCCCTTCTCCATATCACCTCCCAATTCCAAGGATCCACGTCTATCAACGGTAAACCTGGAAATCTCCTAAAAGCCCGCTTCGTCTTCCGTCCTTCATCTTTCGTCTTTCGTCTATCATCAAAAGCAAACCTCGTGCCCCGACTCCTTATGTTATAATATCCCGCTCATCACGTTTCACGTTTCACGTTTCACCCATCATTCCCAGGAGACAGCTCTTGTCACCTCCCACTCAGTACTCACCTACTGACATAACCCGCATGGCGCGGCGCGTGCAGCCTATCGGCGTCTCTATCTTCTCGGAGATGACCCGCCTCGCTATCGAGCACAAAGCGGTCAACCTATCCCAGGGCTTCCCCGACTTTCCAACACCCGATTGGCTCAAAGAAGCGGCCCAGGACGCAATCGCCCGCAACGTCAACCAGTATGCCCCAAGCCACGGCTCGGCCAGGCTACGCAAGGCAATCGTCGCCAAGACCGAGCGCTGGATGGGCCTCCACTTCGATGAGAACGTCGAAGTCACCGTAACAAATGGCGCTACTGAAGCTATCTACGATACTATACAGTCCCTCGTCAACCCTGGCGACGAAGTGGTGGTGTTCGAGCCATTCTACGACTCCTACGTCCCCTCCATAGAGATAGCAGGAGGCATCCCGAAGTTCGTCACCCTCCGCCCGCCCGACTGGTCGTTCGACGCAGCCCACCTCGAATCTCTCTTTAGCGAGCGTACCCGTGCGGTTATCATCAACACGCCCCACAACCCCACCGGCAAGGTATTCACCCAAGATGAGTTGAGCTTCATATCCGATTTGTGCAAGCGGTACGACGCTCTCGCCATCACCGACGAGGTCTACGAGCATCTTGTATACGGCAATAACAAGCATATCTCCATCGCGACCCTACCAGGTATGCGTGAGCGCACGGTCACCATCAGCTCTGCTTCCAAGACCTTCTCAGTTACGGGCTGGAAGGCCGGTTACATACTCGCCCCACCGGACCTCACTGAGGCTATCAGGCGCATCCACCAGTTCATCACCTTTTGCAGCGCCGCCCCCTTGCAGGAGGCAGTCGCCCTCGCCTTCGAGACCGCCGATGAGCGTGGGTACTATGACGCCCTGCGGACCGACTACACAGTACGCCTCAATAAGCTGAACACAGTGCTGGACCGGGCAGGTCTACATCCCATAACCCCACAAGGCACCTTCTTCATCATGTCAGACATCTCAGGCCTCGGCTTCGACAGCGACATACATTTCGCACGGTACATGGCATCAGAGGTAGGCGTGGCCTGCATACCCCCATCCGCCTTCTACAGCAATCCCGCCGAGGGCGCAACCCTGGCAAGATGGTGCTTCGCCAAGCGTGACGAAACCCTAGACGCGGCGGGCGAGCGTTTGCTGGAGTGGGCAAGGAAGCGTGAAACGTGATGTGTGAGATTCATGGTAACTCGTAATTCGTAATTCCTAATTCCTAAAGACCTCTGCGCACTCTGCGTCTCTGCGGTGAATAAATAATATTCTTTGCGTCTTTGCGTTTCAATAATCATGTAATTAGAGGAGCTTATGGATTTCAACTTGAGTGTGAAGCAGATCGAGCTTCGCAACCGCATCAGGACCTTCGCCGAGCGCGAATTAGCCCCCACTGTGGCAGAGCGCGATGCGGCAGGCACGTTCGACAGGTGGGTGTTCGATAAGTGCGTTGAAGCCGGATTGGCGGGGCTACCCTTCCCGGAGGAATATTGCGGCGGGGGTGGCAGCCTTCTCGACTACATAATCGCCCTCGAAGAGATCGGGCGAGTGGAATCGGCGCAGGTGCTCGTGCTCGCCTCGCACCTCGCACCCATGACCTGCATCTTGCAGCATGGCACCGCAGAGCAAAAGGAGCGATGGCTCACTCCTATGTGCAAGGGTGAGACTCTCGCCTGCTTCAGCATCACCGAGCCAGGCGCAGGCTCCGACCCCGGCTCCATGAAATCGCGGGCGGTCCGCGACGGCGACAGCTACGTCCTCAACGGTAAAAAGACCTTCGCCACCAACTCCGGCGAGGCCGACACCTACGTCCTCTTCGCATCCACCGACCCCGATGCAGGCGGCAGGGGTGTAAGCGCCTTCATCATCCCCAGAGAGACGCCCGGTCTCTCCTTCGGTAGCCCAATCCAGAAGATGGGCGTGCGCACCTCCGTGCAGCGCGAAGTCTATCTTGAGGACCTCCGCATACCCGCCGAGAACCTTCTGGGGAGCGAAGGTAGCGGCCTGCGCATCGCCCTCGCCGCGCTCGACGTTGGGCGCATAGAGATAGCAGCACAGGGAGTGGGCCTTGGGCAGGGGGCTTACGATTTCGCCCTCAACCATGCCAAGGGGAGGCAGCAGTTCGGCCAGCCCATCGGCCAGAACCAGGCGGTCAGCTTCATGCTCGCCGACATGCACGTCGCCATAGACGCCGCCCGCTTCCTCACATACAGGGCCGCCCTCAACTACGACGAGGGCAAGCCCTACGCGAAAGAGGCTGCCATGGCCAAGCTCTTCGCCACCGACACCGCCATGCACGTCACAACGGACGCCGTGCAACTGCTAGGTGGCTTCGGCGTTACCAAAGCCAGCCCCGTAGAGCGCTTCATGCGTGACGCCAAAGTGACCCAGATATATGAAGGCACAAACCAGGTGCAGCGCATGGTCATCGCCGGCCACATAATGAAGTAGCTCGCCTCCCTGATGATTACCTTCAAGAGTGAGCGCAGCGCGTTCAACTACCGGATCGTGGGTGTCGCGCTGCACGAAGGCCGCGTGCTCCTCCACAAAGGCGAGAGTGAGGACTTCTGGACGCTCCCCGGTGGCCGGGCCGAGCTTGGAGAGCCTGCTACCGAGACCCTCAAGCGCGAGATGCGCGAAGAGCTTGAGGTCGAAGTCGAAATCGAGCGCCTCCTCTGGGTCGTTGAAAACTTCTTCACCTACCTCGATAGATCGTGGCATGAGCTGGCGCTATACTTCCTCATGTCCCTCCCACACGACTCCGCCCTCCAAAAGCAAACCTCACCCTTCTACGGTTACGAAGATCTACAGGCCGAGCGCATGTTATTGATATTCGAGTGGCACCCCCTCGACAGCCTCGATAACATCACCCTACTACCCTCATTCCTGAAGCAAGGACTGAAAGCGCTCCCAGACCAGCCAAAGCACGTAGTCCACACCGACCTGCCTATCTGACACGATATGAAAGCTAAGAGCGGTATTACGAACAATGCTGAGAAGCTAGAAGTCTCGGATAACGACGCACGTCTCTCCCTGTCATTCCGAACGAAGTGAGGAATCTCCGAGCTTGCCACGTGGATAGATTTCTAGATTTTTCACTTCGTTCGGAATGACAATCTTATACATTCGTTGTCACATGCACTAAGACTCTAGCACCGGTAACTCGGAGGAGAAAGATGGGCACAAGTATCAAACTCAAGTCACGCCATTATGAAGACCGTGATTTGGTAGCCGTTTGCGACCTGCTCAACCTATGCGCTGCTATAGATAATCTGGACGACTATTACACCGTCGAGCAGCTAAAGCAACGTTTCGGCATGCCATCCCTCGACCGCTTCAACGATCAACGCATCTGGGATGACGCAAACGCCAGGCTGGTGGGCTTTGCACAGGTATGGAGCCTCCCTTCCGACCACACCCTCGACTGCTACTTCTACTTTCGTGTGCACCCTGCCATGAGAGGCACGGGTATAGAGGAGGAGCTAATAGATTGGGCCGTCCAGCGTACGCAGGAAGTAGGAAGGCAGCATGATTTAAAAGCAGTGCTAATGGGCAGGATATTCGAGCACGAAAGCTACTCGCGAGGCATTTTCGAGAGGCACGGCTTCGAGATAGTGCGCTACGGATTTCGCATGGCGCGGCCTCTGAGTGAGCCTATACCTGAGCCAACCTTCCCGGAGGGCTACAAGCTGCGCCATGCCGAAGGTGAAGATGACATCCAGCCCTGGGTAGATTGTTACAACCAATCCTTTATCGACCACTGGCTCTTCCACCCGGAAACGGTGGATGAACGCAGGCACCGCCTCCAGCGGCCCGGCTACCGCCCTGAGCAAGACCTGGTAGCGGTAGCGCCGGACGGCAGCTTCGCGGCCTTCTGCCTGTGGTATTTAGACGAAGTTGGTAACGCCCTGCAGGGTAAGAGCGACGGTTGGATAGGTTTACTTGGCACGCGCCGGGGCCACCGTGGCGTGGGCCTGGGAAGGGCTATGCTCCTTGCCGGATTGCGATGCCTGAAGGATGAGGGCGCGGACATAGCCAAGTTAGGCGTGGATGCCGAGAACCCGACAGGCGCACTCGGCCTCTACGAAAAAGTGGGCTTCGTGAAGGTAGCCACCCGTATCAGCTATCATAAGGACGTCTGAAATAATGTTTCTTTACGGACATTTACACAAGAACCGACACGAATGCCCCATACGCTCTAGCCCGCGCAGGCATGAGCGAAGCGGGGTGTTGTATGTGTAGCCCGCATCCTCAGATGCCGGGCGAGGCCAGGTGCACCTATGATTATTCTGCTAGTGCTCATCAAGAATGCTTTGACAGAAGCTCTACGCCTGAGGCTACATATTTCTTAACTAAGCACCCTGTCAGATTTCTTCATCAAGAGCTTGACCGTTGACCACAAACTCACCAATGCCCAGACGCCTTCCAGCAGCAGAAAACCCCACTGCTGCTCAATAACCGCCACCACCGCCAGTATCGCAGACCCCACAAGGTTCAACAGCACATAGGAGAAGTCCAACGGACCGATGCGCCGAATCTGGTTAGCGATATACGCCCCCAGGATAAGTATCGACCCCAGTAGCGAGACTACCTGAACCAAGTCGCCCTCCCATCATTCCCACGTGACACTAAGAACCTTCACAAGGCCCACTAAAACCTCTTTCGTCCTTCGTCCTTCGTCTTTCGTCACGTCTCTACCCCAGTACTAAATCCCCACCTCTTCAATCCACGCCCTTAAAATCCCCATAGCGCGCTCCACAGCCCGCACATTCTCAGACTCGTTCAGCCATCTGCTAACGCCCGATGGGTGCGGCAGCGGCAAATATCGAACGCCGTCCTTGATCATGCCAGTCCCCACGACTGAGGTCAATGAGCTTACCCGCCCCAGGAAAGTCTGGATTGCAAGCAACCCGACAAGAAGCACTATTTCCGGATTGATTATGTCAAGTTGATCATCTAGCCAGGGGCGGCAAAGTTCCTGCTCTCTCGGCGTGGGGACGCGATCTCCCCGCGCCCCTGGGAGGCGGCCAGGGTAGCACTTCGTGACCGCGCTGAAGTGTATCTTTCGCCAGAAGTCCTCGCGTGGGATACCGCCCATCTCAAACCAGTCGCGCAGCTTCTCGCCGGAGAGGCCCGCGAAAGGGCGATTCTCATTCGTAGCACGCAACCCAGGTGCCTGCCCTACCAGCAAGATACGTGGCACGGGCGCGTCAGGCTCAGGGTCGCGAGCGATAGGCACCGACTCTCGCTCGTCGAGGAACCCTTCGACGTGGCACCTGCGGCAGGACCGCAATCGAATATTGAGATGGATCAATGCTGAGTGCTTATCCCCAGGTAGTTCAACGTCCAAATCGAAGCGTCCGAAATCTAGCTGCCTGCCACCAGCCCGCGAAGCGCTTGCAGGTTCATCATATCGTTAGCAGTCTCCTCGCCAGCGTTCCCCTTCGGTGTCTCCAGTATCTTGGGGAGGTGGGCGAGGCGGGGGTCATTCATTATATAGCGGAATGGCTCCAGACCGAGCGCGCCCTGGCCTATATGGTCGTGGCGATCAACGCGGCTGCCGAGGCCCTTCTTCGAGTCGTTCATGTGGATAGCCTTCAGCTTGTCCAGGCCCACGATGCGGTCGAAACTCTCCACCATCCGCTCATATTTATATTCTTCCGTGAAATCGATCCCTGCCGCGAAGAGATGGCAGGTATCCCAGCAGACGCCGACGCGATTACGGTGATCTATCGGGAGCATCTCAAGCACCGATGCCAGGTGCTCAAAGGAATAACATAGACATGTTCCCTGGCCCGCCGTAGTTTCAAGAAGCACCGTCACATTCTGTCCTGGGCGTTCGGTCAGCACGCGGTCGAGTCCTGCCGCTATGCGCTCAAGACCTCTCTCCTCGCCCGACCCCATGTGCGCCCCCGCGTGCGTCACCAGCCCAGGTATGCCGAGCGTAGCGCAGCGGTCCAGCTCATGTCCGAACGCCTGTAGCGACTTCTCCCAGAGCGCGTCATCCGGTGTAGCAAGGTTGATGAGGTACGAATCGTGCGCCACCAGGTCGGCAGCCGCATAGCCCGTCTCGCTGCAAGTGGACTTGAATAGCGCCGCATCCTCATCACTGATAGGCTTGGCAGCCCATTGGCTCGCGTTCTTCGTGAAGACCTGCACGACCATGCAACCGATTTCTTTCCCACGCTGCAATGCCTTATACGTCCCACCCGCGACAGACATATGCGCGCCGACCTTTAGCTGCGTATCCAAGCTTCCTCCTGTATAAAATGTAAATTCTAACCAGTGGGGACGACCGCATTTTACCACACTTCGACACCCATATGAGCATCCAGGCTATATGTATCCTGGCAAATAGAATTCCAAACTGAACTGAAAACATTAAGAGAAGTCTATTTCCAGACCAGATTCAGCCAGCGTCAATAGTTCCATCCCCCTTACTAACCTAACCTGGTATAAGGACCCCTTAAGCATCAGGTTAGGTTTGAGTCATATCGTCCGTCGTCACGCATCACGTTTCACCGCCCGTCCTCTATCGTCTATCGTCTATCGTCCTTCGTCCTTCGTCCCAAAGCAGTTGACACCCCCCTACCCCTGTGATAGACTGGTCCTGTAATGTGGAGCAAAGTGTCCCCGAAAATGGGGCAGTTTACATTTAGGAGGATATGCAACCCCGATGGATTTTCTACTCAACGAAGAGCAGAGAGCCGTACAGAAATTGGCATTCGATTTCGCGCAGAAAGAGATTGCTCCCTATGCACGGGAGCATGACGAGCAGGGCAAGATAAACTGGGCTGCGCTCAAGAAGATGGGGCCGCTCGGCCTCATGGGTGGGCCGATACCGGAAGAATATGGCGGAGCGGGCTTTGACTACGTCGCCTTCGGCCTGATTTGTGAAGAGATAGAGCGTGCCGAGACAGCATTCCGGGTCATACAGAGCGTGCACGTAGGCCTTAACTCCCTCACCCTCTTGCAGTGGGGCAGCGAAGAGCAGAAGCAGAAGTACCTCGTGCCGCAGGCAAAAGGCGAGAAGCTGGCGACCTTCGGCCTCACAGAGCCGGGCGCAGGCTCCGACGCGGGCAACGTCGCCACCACCGCCCGCAAGGACGGCGATTCGTACATACTCAACGGCTCCAAAATCTGGATCAGCCTGGCGGACGTGGCCGACCACTTCCTCGTATTCGCTTCGCTCGACCGCACAAAGAAGCATCACGGCATGGCTGCCTTCATCCTTGAGCGCGGTATGGAGGGCTTCTCCACAGGCACGATACACGGCAAGCTCGGCGTGCGGGCGGGCAACACGGGCGAGCTTATTTTTCAGGACGTGCGCGTGCCGAAGGCGAACCTGGTAGGGCAGGAAGGAGAGGGGTTCGCCATAGCCATGTCTGCCCTCGACTGGGGACGCTTTACCGTCGCCACAGGCGCTGTGGGCCTCGCGCAGGCCTGCCTCGATGCCTCGGTCAAGTACGCCAATGAGCGCAACGCCTTCAACCGCCCGATAGGCAAGTTCCAGCTTGTGCAGCAGATGATAGCGAAGATGGTCTTGGGCATTGAGACCTCGCGCCTCCTATGCTATCGCGTTGGCTGGATGAAGAACTACGGCATGAAGACCACCCGCGAGACCTCCCTGGCGAAGTGGCACGCGTGCAACGTCGCTTTCGAGAGCGCGAACGACGCCATAGAGGTACATGGCGCGTATGGCTATTCGTCCGAATACCCTGTGGAGCGCTATTTGCGCAACAGCCGTGGCTCGGTCATTTACGAGGGCACGCGGGAGATACACACCGTCATGCAAGGCGAGTATGCGCTTGGCTACCGCCAGGACAAGCCCTACAGGTGCCCCCCTCCACCCGCTCCTGGCTACAACCGCAAAGATGCCTATGATGCCACAAGCGCGTTGCACTACCCCTTCCCATTCCCGATGAACGTAGAGCGAGACTCAACACCCACACCAGGCAACTAAAAGAGGTTAGCTACTATACATAGGTTAGGTGAGAAACGATGGTACAAGTCAGCGCGGAAGAGGCTAAGACGAAGCTGCCCGACCTGATAGCCTCAGCTATCAATGGCGAGGCAGTGTTTATCACGCAAGACGGTAAGCAGCTAGTCCAGCTAGTGCCCGTTGAACAATCTAATCGCGGCCCGCAGTTTGGCAGTGCTAAAGGACTCATCACGATTGCAGATGATTTCGATGCGCCAATAGAAGACTTCGACGAGTATATGCCTTGAGATTGCTCCTGGATACTCACACCTTTCTATGGTTCATCAGCGGCGATAGGCGGTTGAGCAATGAGGCAAGAGTACTTATCGAGAACACAGATAACTCGCGATTGCTTAGTGTTGCCAGTCTCTGGGAAATAGCAATCAAAATGAGCATGGGCAAATTGAACCTGGGTTTACCCTTTGCGGAGTTCGTGCCGCAACAACTAAACAGGAATCTTATAGACTTGATTGGCATTACAATATCTCAAATGGATGTCGTTGCAAGCTTGCCGTTCCATCACAAAGACCCCTTCGACCGCTTGCTAATCGCCCAAGCGATAGTAGAGCAACTACCAATAATCAGCGCAGATATGGCATTCGATAACTATGGTGTAAACAGGCTATGGTAGACACCAATCGAAAGTAAAAGGAGATATAAAAATGGCTACAAACAATCACCCAGTCATTCTAGGGGGTGCACGCACCCCATTCGGCAAGTTCGGCGGCGCGCTCACACCCCTATCGGCAATCGAATTAGGCGCAACCGTGATGAAGGCTGCGATGGAGCGATCAAACATTGACACGGGAGACGTGACGCACAACATCATGGGTTGTGTCATCCAGGCCGGTCTGGGCCAGGTCCCTTCGCGCCAGGCAGCTTTCAAGGCGGGGCTGGGGAGAGAAGTCACGTCCGACACCATCAACCGGGTATGCGCTAGCGGTATGCGCGCCGTCACGCTGTCAAGCGACCTTATACGCCTGGGCCACCACAGTCTCGTCGTAGCCGGTGGCATGGAGAGCATGTCCAATGCTCCCTTCTACTCGTTCGGAGCGCGCTGGGGTCTGCGCATGGGCAACGGAGAGCTTGTGGATGGCGTCATACACGACGGCCTCACTGACCCTCTCATGAAAGTACATATGGGCACGCACGGCTCGACCGTAGCCGCCGAAGAGGAGTGCAGCCGCGCCGACCAAGACGCCTGGGCGTATCGCTCGCATCAGAAAGCAATCGAGGCAATCGAGAAAGGCTACCTTGCCGAAGAGATCGCGTCCGTAACCATCCCCGACAGGAAGAAGGGGGACATTATCGTTGACACCGACGAAGCCCCCAGGCGCGACACCTCTATGGAAGCCCTCGCCAGGCTGAAGCCCGTGTTCGATCCCAATGGCACGGTAACGGCGGGCAACGCCCCAGGCATCAACGATGGCGCGGCTGCGCTGGTCGTTGCCTCCGCACAGTATGCGAAGTCGCACGGGCTGAAGCCCCTGGCCCGCATACTTGGGTACGGAGAGGCCGCGTGGGATACCCCCTATCTCGCCTACGTGCCCGCGATGGCCGGGCAGAACGCTCTCAATAAACTCGGCATGACCGTAGACGACCTCGACCTCGTAGAAATCAATGAGGCGTTCGCGAGCGTCACCCTGATCAGCATGTCACGCCTCGGCCTCAAAGAGGACAAGGTAAACGTGAACGGTGGAGCAATCGCCCTCGGCCACCCCATAGGCGCATCGGGCGCTCGCCTCATACTCACCCTCATCACCGAGCTTACCAGGCGAGGCGGCGGCATCGGTATGGCAGCCATCTGCTCCGGCATGGCCCAGGGCGACGCGATCATACTGCAGGTCGGGGAGTAGCATTGGACGAAGGACGAAGGACGAAAGACGACTAATAGCATCCGTCTTTCGTCCTTCGTCCTTCGTCCGTAAAAGAGGAGAAGCTAAATGGACTTTCTGGCAACTGCTCGTAGGCAGATGCTCGCGGGTCAGCTACATGACGCACGCGAGCGGCTCCTCGCCTCCTATGCTGGCCTGACGAACGAGCAGATGCAGCAGTCCGGCGTATGCGGAGACTGGTCAGTTGCACATATACTCTCGCACATCGCGAGCTGGGATCGCGCCACGCTCGCCTCTTTCAGGAAGATGCTTGAGGATGAGCGAGCTGAATTCCTCGACCTCAACGAAGACGGTATCGAACTCTTCAACGCAGAAGGTCACGAAGCCACCAAAGGTGCCACCCCCGACGAAGCCGTAACCGAGATGCTTGCCGCGAGGGAAGAGCTCCTGATCTTCCTGCGCGAAACGGACAACAAGACCCTCTTCGCCCCTGCACCCGGAGATGAGCATGCCGACCTCTCTATGGCCGCCTGCATAACCGTCCTCGTAAATCACGACGAGGAACACGCCGATATGATAGAGGAGTGGCGGGAATCGATGACAGGCTGACACCTGGCTTCCACTCGATGTGCTGATGGATTGGCGGAATTGCCAGTCCATCTTTTGATTCCATCTTCCCCTTCGGGAACTTATAGAGGTCATTGGTCGTCTTTGAAGGTAAGTACCAAGTCTGGAAGGCGCATACAACTAACAGCTTTCAGGAGGCTTAAGATGGACAGAAGAGATTGGAAAGGGGTTATCAAGCGCATCAGGCCCTCACTTCGAGGCAGATCAACAGGGGACGATAGTACAGGAGGCAACCGCAAACGCGTGACGCCCTGGGTCATATGGGGCACATTGACCCTGGCTGCGCTTCTAGTAGCGGGAGTTGGGTTAAGTGCCACGAGGAATGCCACATTCTCAAAAGTAGGTATGAGCTTGCCGACTCAGGTTAGGCCACTCTCAGGTGATGGCGTGGTAGCAGGCAGCAGTGACCTCTCGCTCTATACGCAAATGGCTGGCGACATGAAACCGCCTGCCCAACCCGGCAACGAGTCCACTCAGCAGAGCCAGCCCTGGGATAGGATGATCGTCCGCACCGCCAACCTTCAGATCAAGGTGAAAGACGTAGGCGCGAGCCTTGACGAAGTGCGCGGCATCGCGGGAGCACGCGGCGGATTCGTCACCCAGACCGACAGCCACCAGGACGGCGACTATACGGTTGCCACAATCACCTTGCAGGTGCCCGCACCCGAATTCGACGGCGTAGTCTCCCAGTTGCGCAAGATGGGTGTGAAGCCTGTGCAGGAGACCGTTTCCAGCAGCGATGTTACCGAGGAATATACAGATCTACAATCGCAGCTGCGCAACCTCGAGGCCACAGAGCAGCGCATCCTGGCGCTCATGGGCAAGACCACGCAAATTGACGACGTGCTCACCCTCGACCGCGAGCTGCGTCAGATACGCGGTGAGATAGAGCGCGTGCAGGGGCGGCTCAACTTCCTGGGCAAGCGCGCCGAGATGTCAACTATCACCGTCAGCCTCCTTCCTGAGACCGCACCCATAGCGGAAGTAAAGCCTGCCGACGGCTGGGACCCTGCGCAGGTAGCTCTCCAGGCATGGAACGCCTCACTCGATTTGCTCGCAGGCGTAGGCAAAATAGTAATCAGCGCATCTGTCTTCCTCTGGTGGGCAGTGCCGGTCCTCCTTGCAATCTGGCTTATCATGCGCCCTCGCAGACGCACAGTCTCCCCCAGCACCCCTACAGGCGAGACATCCTAGAATAACCCTTGAAAAAAGGATCAAAAATGAGGTTTCATCGTAGACGAAACCTCATTTTTGATCCTTTTTTCAAGCTCAACCTCAGGGTGTAGCCGTAGGGGTCTCGGAGGGTGTAGCGGTAACTGTAAGGGTCGCAAGAGCGGTAGCCGTCTCATCGACTGTAGGGGATGTCTCCGCTGTGGGAGGGACCGGCGGCTGCGTAGGCTGCGGAGCGGTAGTGGGTGGTGCCGACGTTGGTTGCGCCTGTGTAGGCGGCACAGCTTGCGTCGGTGGCACGGCGGTAGGCGGGCCAGGCGTGCTCGTCACCTCAATCACCACAGCGGTAGGTGGCTCTCCAGGCGTGCCTGTCACCACCACAACCAGCGGAGTGGCAGTATCCTGAGGCGGTCCTGGTGTGCTCGTCACCTCTACGATAACCGTCGACGGAGGCAGAGGCGTTGTCGTGTCAAGCACTACAACCTGTGTCGTCGGCGTTGCGGTAGCGGGCACAGTCGCAGCCGGCTTCGGCCTATTGAAGAGCAACACCAATAGAACTATAAGCAGCAGCGCAGCTACCGCAGCCGCCGCCCACACCCACGGAGGCGGGTTGCGCCTGCTATTGACATTTACTTGGGTTGGCCTATCATTCATAGTCTTTCCTTCTCCTTCTAGGCATCTGCCTGACACAGGTGCGCCCTAAAATCGTAGCCCAATACTCCTTTGTAAAAACTGTACTACTGCAAGTCCCGTTCCACCCCTCTCTGGACGACGGACGACGGACGACGGACGATAGAGTATGTGCTTCCATAAAATAGTCTCTGCGTCCTCTGCGTCTCTGCGGTGAACTTAATCTCTGTCGTCCGTCGTCCGTCGTCCGTCGTCCCCGTGAATACTCCTCAAGGCCGTTGACGCGAGCACACTGAATGGGGTAAAATTAAGTCCGGGCCATTCCGGGGTCGTCTAATGGTAAGACTGCAGACTTTGGATCTGCCTATCGAGGTTCGAATCCTTGCCCCGGAACCCATACATGGGAGTTGCGATTTCCGCCACGACCATGTATCATTAACAAAGGACACGTCCCTTCGGGGGTGTGGCATAGGCGACGATAGGGTTAGGCAAGGTCTTGCGGCGCAGGATGGCCGCTGTCCCCGGTGGGGATAGAGGAAAGTCCGAGCTGCATAGAGCAGGGTGCCACGTGAAAGCGTGGGAGGGGCCGGTCGCCGGCTCCGACAGTCCAGATCGGCACCCGCGCAGGTGAGAGCCTGCAAGGGTGAGAGCAACAGTGACTAATGCCGCTCGCGAGAGCGGAGTGAAAAGGGCAATCCTCCCTGCAGCAATCTCCGAAATGACCGCGGCGTCCGGCTTGCCGGGCGTGAGAGGTGGCTCGCCGAGCCGGTCAGAGGTGAGAGCATAGATAGATGGCCGTCTAAAACAGAACTCGGCTTACTCGCCCCGCAAGGCCCCTACTAACCCTCTATACAATTCTAAATTATGAATTTTGAATGTCGAATTGGCCTTGTCAATTTAGAATTTATACTTCATAATTTAGAATTAGCAATCGTGGTGACCGTAGTTCAATGGCAGAGCGCTTCACTGTGGATGAAGATGTTGTCGGTTCGAGTCCGATCGGTCACCCCCTCGGACCTCCTGTTTGGGAGGTCCTTTTTCTTATCTGCGAGTAATCAACTGCACGGGTTGAGACGCAGCTACATTTGCGTATACTGACAGGCAAACAAGGACAGATACCATGAGCGAAAAAGAGCTTTACTGGTTAGCTGGTCTGCTTGAAGGCGAAGGCTCATTCTCACCTGGGCCTACTTCTGCTCCCAATAGCGCAAGGATTAGCCTCACTATAACCGATGCTGATGTAGTGGCGCGTGTAGCTGCACTTTGGGGCGTCGGGGAGACAAGGTATAGGGGGTTAGGAGGTCCGTCTTGGCGCTGCAAATGAAGGTTTATGTTCATGAAGGATATGAGTTCCTTGAATTTGTCCTTCAAGTTGACGATTATCCTCGTCTAGGTACCACGGCGCTGCGGGAGAGTGCGCTAATGGAAGCGCAGATTGATGCGGGCTTTTGCCTAATACAAGATCTTGTGGGAACTGTGCAGGACTTAGGAGTAAAACTAATAAGGGAGCGACGCGGAAAAGTAAAGGAGAGTGATCGCTTTGATGTGCGAGCGACTATGCTATGGATTGAGCAACAGCAGTTTCTTATGGAGGCATTCTTAACCAGATATGTCGACAATTACCTGGCTTATGTGAGCGGCTTACTTTTCGAGATTTATACGCAGCGGCCGGAAACCCTCAAGACCCAAGAGAAAATTGAAATTGAGTTCGTGCTGTCGCACGGGACGATGAGCGAGTTAGTTCAGGGCATAGCTGAGCGCAGGGTAGCAGCGGTGAGCTATCGGTCGTTTGAGGACCTCGTAGACTATTTTGCTGAGGCCTTCAAATTGGAGCTAGTAGAGCCTGCACTGTTGCCAGTTGTGGTAGAAGCCATTGAGACGCGAAATCTTTCGGTGCATAATCGTTGTGTAATAAATGACAGGTACTTAAAGCGGACTAAGCAGAGTTTGACGCTGTTGGGAACACGTCGGGACGTACGCTTGAAGCAGGTGTTGGAGATAAGTAGGGTTCTTAGTGCATCCTGCCGGAGGGTGGACGCGCTAGCAAGGAAGAAGTTACGCTTGCGTGGGAGGCGCTTCGTCGTTGAGCAACCGGAGCGTATGGGCAGGGAGTCGCCTCGGCAATATTGATATACTCGCTGGTGTCTTGTGGCACGAGAGAGCCTTTCCGGCTGGGTATGAATGGAATTGCTCTCTCTTTGTCTCGCGGTAGTATCGGATAGATTCCCCTTCGCCCGGGGGCAGCTCTTCCAGCCCACTCCCGTAATGCTCGACCTGGACAACCCTACCACGCCCGCCAGCCACTCCTACAAGGATAAAAAGCCGGTAGGCTACCACGAATCAGCTACCGGCTTCACCCACCAGGGGAGTGCGCCGTCGATGGGTAAGAGCAGCATAGCACTATTGCTATTAGTGTTCTGCTAAGATGGCGCCTGCTTGCAACCAAGAGGGCCACAAACTAAACTTCCCACCTTAAGAAAGTCTATTGGGAGACAAGATTCACCCACCGTCAGAAGCTCCGTCCTCTACGGCATCTAACCTCCGATGTTAAGGCATCCCTATCGGAGGTTAGGTTTTAGCCACCTGGCTTCTACTCCCCTGCCTCTCCCCCTAGAGAGACCAAAACCTCACCTCAAATCTTAAGAGAAGTCTATTTGAGGTGAGGTTTTGCAAAGGCATTCGTGGAACAATGCACATTCTGACCAGCTACTTCGCCTCGCCTGTCTAGTAGCCCACATACAATTCCCAGGTCTGCTTCTCCCCTTTCTGCAAGGCCAGGTACATATCATCGGCGACCGCCAAAATATCGACGGCGTTCTCCACCGAGCGCACCCATTCGCCCGGAATCGCCCTCAACCCCAGGTGCGTGCCCAGGATAGCGCCGCAGATCGAAGCAGTGGAGTCGCTGTCGCCTGAGTGGTTAGCCGCAGCCAGCACTCCCTTACGCCAGTCGTCAGGAAACTTGAGCGCGCAGTAAATGGCTATGGCAAGGGCCTCCTCGCCGACCCACCCCGCACCCAGCTCCGTGATAGAGCGCTCCACCTCCTGCTCACTCCCCGCCAATCTGCGCGCCTGCTCGACCTTCGCCAGCGCCTCCTCATGCCCCTCGTAGCGAACAAGTAGCCGGACGCTGCGGTCTATAGCGTCTTCCAGCGAGCTACCCCTGACGAGGTGCGCTACCATCTCGGCCAGGAATCCGCCAGTAAGATAGCCCGATGGGTGGCCGTGTGTGAGGGCAGCAGATTCGGCCCCAATCTGAAAGGCACCGTTCTCTACGTCCGGCAGGAAAGACAGGCCGATGGGGGCGGTGCGCATAACCCCGCCGCACCCCTTACTGTTGTTGATAGGCTTCTTCATCGTGCCCATCGTACCACTTCGCAGGGCAGTCAGGCAGGTCTTACCCGGGGCACGCTGCTGCCTGGGGTCATCCTGCGTCGCCAGCCAGGCCAGATAGGAACGGTAAATAAGGCTTGGCGGGTGGCAAATGCCCTTGTGCGTGTACCGAACCCAGGCTCGCATGCAGCCCACCGCAGTAGCCAGCGACATCTGCGTATCATCGGTATACTGTAGAGGTCCGGCAGGCCCGGTAACTCCCTGCTCCCCAAAGCGCCCCTTGATCTGGCTGAGCGTCATGAACTCGATAGACGCGCCGAGGGCATCCCCAATAGCCAGGCCAAACAAGCACCCTCTGTATCGGGCGACCGAAGGTTTAGTTGCCTCGATCCGTTCATTCTCCATTTTCTTTCCTCTATATATGTATCCAATCGTGAAGATATTTCGGACCATCTCAAAACACTATTATAAACTGGAACTACCTCCAGGGCTGATGCAAAGTCCGATTGATCTGATGTTAGGCAGGAACTGGAGCCTTCTACATGTCATCCTGAACGAAGTGAAGGATCAGTACGAGATTAGAAATGTATCCCCAACGGATACTGTAGGAAGCTGATCCTTCACTTCGTTCAGGATGACATGTAAACATTTAGAGTAAAAGCGCGACTCTGCATCAGCCCTGAACTACCTTCAACTTCATTGACTACCAGCCCTTCGCATGGTAACATCCCAGCGTGGAACGAAACGATATACTTCGCCCCTGCCGTTCACTCTCTTACTTGACGGGAAGCTCAACCTCTAGCAGGCGCGAGGCGTCAGCGTGACACAATTATCGCTTAGGCGACACCTGCCCACGCTCGCCTTTGCCGTTGGTCTTGCGGTGGCATCTGTAACTCTCCTCTTCGCCCGATGGCAGCTCTTTCAGCCCCCTCCCATAACGCTCGACCTGGGCAACCCCGCCACACACGCCAGCCACTTCTACAACGTCGAGAAGTCGGGCGAGGTCGGCTTCCGGTGGAGCCATTCCCTCGCTGCCGTGTCGCTACCCGCGCTGGCGAGCAGCCAGGTAGTCAGTATCACCCTCAACCCGGCTCGGCCTGACGAGGCCACTCTCCCCTCCTTTCGCCTCCTCATAGACAACCAGCCCATAGGCGAGTTCCGTACGCAGCCGGGCTGGAACACCTACACCGCGACCGTAGGCCCACGCTTCTTCCCCGACGTGCGCCTGGTAATCGAGAGCGACTCCTTCTTCCCCAGCGAGAACGACACCCGCCGCCTGGGTATGGCCGTCTCGGAAGTAAGCACGGCCCCACAGCCCGGCAGGCTCAATCTCACCTGGCCCCCACGCCTCTGGCTCCTCCTGGCAGTGCTAGCACCCATCCTGGGCCTCCTCTGGGGGCGGGTATGGTCATCAAGAAGTGGCTGGATCGCCGGAGGAGCGGCCTCCACGCTTCCCACCCTCTGGAGCCTCCTCGCACCCACCCAATTTGCCCTGCCGGTAGCGGCGTGGGTAGTGGGCTTAGCGACCCTCGCGCTCCTCCTCTACTGGTCTTACGACTGGTCCCGCCGCTGGTACGGCCCTTTCGCGTGGCTCACCAGGGTCGCCAGCTCAAGGTGGGAGCTGCCCGCCGTAGCCCTCTTCTTGCTGACACTGACCCTCGTCATGACCTGGCCCCTCGCTACCAGGCTTAGGGACACCATGCCTGGGTGGCCGGGTGACAACTTCGCCTTCCTCTACAAGCTCTGGTGGTTCAGGACCGCCCTCCTCGTGACCCACCAATCCCCCCTCTTCGACCCCAACAGTTACGCCCCCTTTGGCTTCAGCCTCGGCCAGGGCGAGCCAACTTTCCTCAACACGATACCCGGCGTCCCCATCGGCGCGCTCTTCGGGGACGTGGCATCGTACAACCTCCTCACCATTCTCTCCTTCGTCATCTCCGGCCTTGGAGCATACCTCCTCGTCAGGGAGATAAGCGGCAGCAAGGGTGCGGCTCTCCTGGCCTCAGTAGCGTTCGCCTTCTGCGCATACCGTATGGCGCATTACCCCGGCCATTTGCAGCAGCTTGGCACCGGCTGGATCGCCCTCACCTTCTACTTCCTTGAGCGGACGCTGAAGACACGCAGCATCAGGCACGGCGTGCTCATGGGCCTTTGCCTCGCCCTCACCGCCCTCGGCACCTGGTATTACGCTTACATGGTCGGCCTTGCAGTGGCGATATACGCAATCGTGCGCCTCTGGACCATGCGCCGCGAAGTCAGCATCAAAAGCCTGCTCCGGCCTGCATTGGCGGGCATAGCAGTGCTGGCAGTCGTTGCAGGTCCTGCGGCGCTCCCGTCGCTGGAGCTTTGGCGCCAGGGCGGGCTGACCCATAGCGCGAAAGCCGCCGACGAGTTCTCCGCCTCCCCCACCGACTACCTCATCCCCAACCAGTTACAGCCGGTCTGGGGCGAGCTTTCCATGCGCGCTCAATCGGAGCGCCCCATCCACGAAAGCTCCCTCTACCTCGGCCTGATCCCCGTAGCCATAGCCCTTACAGGCTGGGCGCTAAGCAGAAGGCAGCGCGCAAAAGACAGTAGGCAGGATACACAAATCCGAAATCCGAAATCCGAAATCCGAAATCCATACTGGCCTGTTTGGTCGGGGCTATTGGCCTTGATAGTCGTCCTCTCCCTGGGCCTGACGCTGCACGGCCCGCAAGGGCAGGTGCAGTGGACTATGGCGGGAGGGTCCACCCCAATCCCGCTGCCGGGACGCATCCTGTACGATTGGTTCCCCTTCTACTCCTCCATGCGCGTATACGCCCGCTTCGGCATACTGGCGGCGCTGGCGGTAGTTGTGCTGATGGGGTTGGGGTGGGTCGCTCTAAGGGAGTATGGAAACGAGTGGGTGCGCCGGAACGGCAAGTGGCTCGTCGTGCCTGCGATGTGCCTCTTATTGTCTGACCTGTGGACCGCGCCTTTCCAGTGGGGCAGCAGCCGCGTCGAGCCAACCGAAACCTCCAAGTACCTCGCGGCAGCGCCCCCAGGCTCCGTCATGCAGTTCCCCCTGTCTGGCACCCTGTCAGCCCCCGCCCAGTCCGGCCCCGCCCTCTGGTGGAGCACTTATTACCGCAAGCCGATCACCTACGGCTATGACACCTTCGAGCCGATCCCCTGGCGAGCATCCCGCCCGGTCCTTGAAGAGTTCCCCGATTCAGGCGCACTCGACCTGCTCAGGGAGTGGGGCGTGCGCTACATAGTGGTCAGCGCGAACGGCTATCAAGAGCACTGGCAAGGCACTTATGAATACCTGAAAAGCAGGCAGGGACTGAAGCACCTGGCCGACTTCCAGGAGCGCCGCACGTGGGACGTAGACCCTGCGATACTAGACGCCCGCCCCGATCTCGAGGAATACGCCCTATCCGATACGCAAGCCGTCTTCGAGTTGCTACCTTAGAGCCTGTTTACCCATTATGATGACCCAGGAGCTTGCCCTAACGAAGCATCCCTTTACCTGTCATTCCGAACGGAGTGAGGAATCTCCAAGCTTGCCAGGTGGGTAGAGACCTAGATCCCTCACTACGTTCAGAATGACACTCTTTTTACATTCGTTGTTAACCACCCTCTTAAATTAAGGAGTTTGACACATGGAAGCTTTCGAAATAGGCGACATATTATCCAAGCAACAGAGCTCAGGCAAACTCTACCTTGAGTTCCTCCGCGTCCCGTCACTTAGCATGGGTCTTTACGTCCTCCCGGCAGGCGGCACCGACCCGCAAAAGCCTCACACAGAGGACGAGGTCTATTATATAGTGAGCGGCAGAGGCGCTATCAGCGTAGCCGGCGAGGACCGCGCAGTCGAGCCAGGCACGACAGTGTACGTAGCCGCCCAAGTCGAGCACCGCTTCCACTCCATCACAGAGGAGCTACAAATCCTGGTCTTCTTCGCCCCCGCAGAATATTCCCTGGGTGCGAGCCAATACTAACGCATCAAGCATCACGTTTCACCGTCCGTCGTCTGTCGTCCGTCGTCCATGTAAAATGTCTATTAAATCTTCGCCCTAACCGTTGACGTGCGTCACAAGAGGTAGTTAGAATGCTGGTAGAGCATCTAACTGGAAGGGACCGCACCTCTTGAAGAACGCACGCTTGAACATTGTGGTCGTGGCTATCTTCGCCTTCACGCTGGTTGGCGGGGGCTTGGGCACGACACGTGCGCAGAGCTTCGGAGACCCGGCCTTCCAGTCGACCTGGGAGCGAACCGACAAGCCTGTGGCCGACGGCACGGTGAAGCGCTCATTCTACTGGGGACCATCGCCCGGCACGCAATTGGCCGAGGCATACGCGGAGGGCGCGGGCGGCCAGCGGCAGGTGCAGTACTTCGATAAGAGCCGCATGGAGATAAACAACCCTTCCGGCAACAAGAGCGATCCTTTCTACGTCACAAACGGCTTGCTCACAGTTGAGTTGATGACCGGGAGGATGCAGACTGGCAACGCCCAGTTCGTAGATCGCTACCCGGCGCAAATCCCACTCGCTTCAGACACAGACGACTCCAGCGCCCCCACCTATGCCACATTCGGTAAGCTCCTGGGCAAAGCAGCCAGCCGTATAGGCCAGGCACCCGCTGACCGCATTGATAAGGATGGCAAAGTCACACCCGCGAACGCGACCACAAACGCCGAAGCCCTGACAATCGCGTACTATGAGCCTGTGACGGGGCACAATATCCCCAGGGCATTCTGGGACTTCCTCAACGCGAGCGGGCCGGTGTGGGTGGGAGACAAGCTGAGTACGGCCCGGCTGAGCGACCCCTGGTTCTACAGTTCAGGTCTGCCGGTCACGGAGACGTATACGGCGAAAGTGAAGATAGAGGGGAAGCGGGACGTTGACGTATACATACAGGCTTTCGAGCGGCGCGTCCTGACCTATGTCCCTTCCTTCCCCAAAGAGTTCCAGGTGCAGATGGGCAACATCGGCCAGCACTACTACGACTGGCGCTACAAAGATGCCGGTCGCCCGACATCAGGACCAACGCCGACTGCATCTGCGACACAATCACCTGGGAAGCTCACCATTACAGGCACGGTCAAGTCTGTGCTGACGCTAGACATCGATGCTCTCAAAACGCGCAAGGCGCAGTCCCTCTCGGTGAAGTTCGCGGACGAGAACGGGACTGCCCACACCTACAAAGGACCGTTGGTACTGGACCTCCTAAAGGAAGCAGGTGGCGAGGGCAACGCAGGCAGAGACCTTCCAATTAGATACGTGATAGCAACCGGAGCTGACGGGCAGAAGGCGGTGCTCTCCTGGGGAGAGATTGACCCCATCTTCGCGGGCACCAAGGCGATTGTAGCCTACGAGCAGGATGGTGTCGATTTGAAGGGAGAACAGTCACCTTTCAGATTGGTGCTCCCATCTGACAAGAGCGGGGCGCGCTCCATCTACGGCCTCACTCAGCTTGAAATACGTGCTGTACCACCCATAACGCCAACTGGCAATACCTTGCAGATAACTGGCACACTGTCGAAATCACTGAGCCTGACTGCGACAGACCTCGCAACTCGAAATCCGGTGACGGTGCAGGTAACGTATATGGCCGGGGGTCAGGTAGGGACGCATAGTTACAAAGGCGTGCCTCTCGTGCAACTCCTCAACGAGGCTGGGGTGCAGACAACAGGCGACAGGCAGAGTGGGCTGCTGAGCAAGTACATCGTGGCGACAGGTACGGGCAGCGATAGACGTTCGGCTGTGCTCTCATGGGGAGAGATTGACCCCATATATGCGGGCGTCAATGTGCTTGTGGCCTATGAGGAGGATGGTATCCCTTTAGGCGGTGGCCTTACGCGTTTGGTGGTCCCCTCCGACGCGAGAGGTGGGCGCTACATACCGTACCTGCTATCGCTTGAAATCAAGGATGCGGGCCACTAACCGCCAAGAGAATTCCGAAAAGTATCAAAAATAAGGTTCGGCTGCACCGAACCTTATTTTTGATACCCTTAAAATCTAAGGCCTTCTCCTGGAGGCTACAGAAGGCTGCTTTACCGCCTCCGCGAAGAGTGCGGCCCACTCCCCATCGCTCAGGTCGCGCTCCTTCTTGAGTACCCATATAGGAGGGTGGCTGGAGTCCATAAATGAGGGGTCTACCCATCCCCCGTCGTCGGGTATCTGCAAATTGCCAATACGCGGGTACGAGGTCGAATAGAGAGCGACGGAAAAACCCAGCTGCCCGCTCAAGAGCAAATCGTAATAGCGTATCTGCACCGGATAGCGCCAGGAGAGATGGCGCACGGTGCCTGCCGCCTGGGTAGCATCCAGGATCAGGTAATCCACGTCGCGCAGCTGGGCGTGTAGAGTATCGGCTACTTCCTGGCTTGGCAGGTCGGCCATTGGGTCCATGCTTACTAAGCTATACT
Source organism: Chloroflexia bacterium (assembly GCA_035274425.1). Lineage (GTDB taxonomy): Bacteria > Chloroflexota > Chloroflexia > QHBQ01 > JADMIH01 > JADMIH01. The sequence continues at coordinate 5,533 of DATEOC010000033.1, read as the reverse complement.
CTTTTCTTCGCTCTTCATATTCAGGTAGGGGCAAGGGCATCTCCAGGGCGGTCTTCTCTATGCCGATGCGACTTCCAGGCGGGACATTGTTGAATACCCAGCGCGAAGCCTTTAGCTGAGTATGCTCTGACCTGAAGATGGAGTTCACCGCCACAGCCCCTAGCAGCGCGGACACAAGTAGCATCGCCAGCGCCGCCCCTCTCCAGATAGGCCTCATGCCTCGTTGTGCGGCACGCTCGTAAATCCAAAAGCCAAATGCGGTGGCGAATAGGCAGAGGTAGGGCACCAGGGGCAGAAAATAGCGCACCCACCTCGTTTCGAGCAGGCTAATCACAGCGAAGTAGACGCCCATGCCTACCAGCAACAATGCTTCTACAAGGCGGCGCTGCGCCCACACCCGCGTAGCCACAACACCAATTCCGGCCATCCCAGCCAACCCAACCAGAGGACCCGCGCCAAGCAGGACCATCTGCACCCCTAAGTGGACTACAGGCCACGTGCCTACGTACTTGCGCGTAAACCACACGTCTATTGCTCCGCTCTGAATCCGCGCTTCCTCACCTAGCTGGGCCAGGTATGTCGGCGCATCCAGTAGAGCGAATGGGTCACCAACGAAGAGTCCCAGGAAGGCCCCCCCCAGCGCCATACCGGTCCATGCGAAAGCGCGTCCCCAGGCTACCTTCTGTCCGTCTCCCTCCCCCTTTACCAGCGCCCTCATGAGCACCACCGAAAGTGGCAGCACAACGACGGGAGCAGCGCTAAACTTGCAGGCCATCGCCAGCCCCACACAAAGCCCCGCCAGCAGAATGAACAGGACACGCCTGGTTTGAAAGAAAAGCACACTGCATAACAGAGTGGCTGTCGTGAAAGTAACCATAAAGGGATCGCTGATGAAGAAGTGCCCCTCCTGGATGGGGAGCACGGCCAGGGCATAGAATGCCGAAGCTACTAGACCAGGCCATCCCCCCCACAGTCGCGCGCCAATGCCAAATACTAAGAGCGCTGTGATAGCATCAAACAGCCCGGCTAATACACGCCCCGTCTGCTGTAGCCCACTCAGGCCCGCGAAATACGAGTCCCTGGTGATACCTGCGATAGCGGACGAAACGGTCTTGACCAGGTAGAGAGGGAACGCCCCATATACAAAGTACGCGCCGTCAGCGCGGGGATTTATGGGGCTTTCCTGGGGATCGAAGAGGGTGCTGAGGGAAGTGTCGGGTGGCAGATTGACCCTCTTGAGCGCTACCTTCGTCACGGCAAGATCGTCAACGTTGATATGCTGCTCTTCGTCCCAATTGTGGCTCTCCACCCGTAGCCATGCGGCAACAAGGAAGATGAAGCCAAGCATCGCCACCTGGGCTATTAGTGGCTTGCGGAGCCGCCCTGCTAACACTGGTTGAGTTTACTCCGTTGGGTCATGTCCCAATTCTAACATGACACCTGGAGAAAATCCTCTTTCTCTTGCAATCAACTTCTTTTTCGTACGAAAAAGAAGTTGATTGCAAGAGAATAACTATTCGGTTGCGTAGCCAGTGTAAAAGGTGGACTAAGGCAACCAGCCTTTGCCCTGGAGAGCGCTTACACCAAGCAAGCCAAGAAGCACTTCCGCATCCGTCCCCTGGTACTCAGGGTGATACTCGAATCGGGCGCGCTCGAAGTACTGCACCGTATACTCCCTGCCATCAGTAGGGCTGACCTCTCTTATCTCCTCCGAGAGGGGGTAGCCGAAGAGGGGCAGACCTCCATTGCGCTCCCAGTACCCGAGGAACGCATAGTTGAGCGAGTGTTTGGTCTCCGGGAAGTAGCGGTGGTTCGGCTCTGAGGCGAAGGGCTGCACTCCTGGGTAGACCCTATCGGCAGTGTAGTCGGCACCCAGGCGACCCAGGAGCACGTCGTATGGCGGACTGTTCTCAGGGTGGTACTCGAAGCGATTGCGCTCGAAGTACTGCACCAGGTAGCCATTCTCGTGGAATGCCTCCGTGAGTGGATATCCGAAGATAGGGATGCCGCCATAAGTCTGCCAGTAACGCAGGAATTCGTCGCTCAGGTTGTGCCCGACCTGTGGGAAGTAGACCGAGTCGGGATCGATGCGTGCCTCTGCGCGCTCGATGGCGCGGGGCATCACGAACAAACGGTACTTATATAGTGGCTTCAGGTTGATTTTAAGCCAATCGCCATTGAGCGCGGGCACGGGAGGGGTCCAGGGCTGCCCCTGTGGGTCGAGGCCTATGAGCGTCACCTTCGACAGCTTATCTACAGGGACGCCAAAGGCGCCGGGGAGGTTTAGCGTAACGGTAGATACATCCGTGGAGAAGAGCGTCAGCGTACCGCTCATGTTGGTCATTACCACCTGTGATGGCGCAGCAGAGGTATAGGTAAAATCGGTGGCGGTGTAAGCTTTGCCCCCCGCCACCAGCACGCCGCGTGCGGTATACGCGTAGCTCGCCGCGTAGTTGTCATCGGAGCGCACGGTGGGGAGCATGGTGCCGGGCGATGACCGCAACACCATGTCCGAAAGCTGTCGGAGAGCGTATGCGGTCAGCTTCGGCTGGTCGCTGTTGTCGAAGAGGCCGTAGGAGTTCTGCGCCGGGTCGTAACCCTGAGTAAAGTTATTGAGCATCCATTTCGCGCCGCCCGCGAAGCCTTTGCTGTATAGATAAGCCCACACAGCCGACTCCAGGTTTGCGGTCGTGCGCGGGTCAAAGCCGGTCACGCCCCCACCAGACGAGCTGACCTGGCCTGGATAGCCAAACTCTTCGAGCATGACGGGCTGACCTGGGAAGGCGCGCTGGAGGCCATCGAGCACGCGGAACGTGGCATTTAGCCCCGCCGCTCCGTGCGACGTGAACCTGTGGACCGAATGGAACGACAGCGCGCCGTTAGAGGGCATCCGCGCCAGTATCATGTTGCTGTAGCCCGTCGTTACGAGGCGTCCAGGATCGGCAATCCGAACGGGGTCCATCTGGACGTTGTTCCAGGCCAGCAGTGTCGCATCTATAGCGTTCAGGAAGGGCCACCACGAGGCGGAGTCTGGCGAATCCATGTAATCAATCGTGTTCGTACCCGTGTGAGAGCCTACCCATGCACTGCTCGTTTCGAGGAACTCAAGGTAGAGCTTGTAGTAATTCGCCATGAGGTATGCCTGGTCGTCAGTCATGCGCGCCGGGATTATATTCTTGCCTTCGCCGCGACGGTACTCACCTATAGAGGCGCGCGGGATGCGCTCGCCGTAGGTGGCTATAGTATCAGCCGATTGCAGCGGCACAGGCGAGACCGAGGAGGGGAAGATTGCCCCTGCAACGTCGGTGAACTGCGGCTCGTTCTTGGTGTCGTAGGCGAGTATGGAAGGCTCAGCTGCTAGGTGCTCGGCTATACGGCGGTTGAGGTCAGCGGCGCGCTGGAGGTCGGGTTCGGGCCAGTCGGTGAAGGTGAGGATTATCCACAGGTTGTACTGCCGGGCGAGGCCCAGCACCGCGTCCAGCTTGGAGAAGTCTCCCGCCAGAATGTCGTCGCGCAAAGGCTTCTGCACGAATATGCGGAGGGTGTTTACGCCAACCGAAGATGCCTTTGCGAAGTCCTCCTCAATAACGTCAATATCGAATTGCTCGTCTTCCCACATCACCCAGGCACGGTCACTAGCGCCCTCATAGTTCGCGCCAACCACAAAAAACGGCTTACCCTCCCGCGGAGCGATCCACTTCTGACCCGTAGGCGCTTCCTGTGCATCAGGATGGCTCAGGAGGTACGCAGGGCTATTCGCTCTCGCGCCTGCTAAGGAGGGTGCGCAGAGGATGAGCAGAAGTATGTACGTCATTGTTCGTCTGTGGACCATATTTGCCTCTTGTCAGTGTAACGAGCGTCTGCGCAGCAGGTTTCGCAGACAGAACGGGGCGGCATAGCCGCCCCAGAATTCATATGAACAATAATCACGTTTCACGCATCACGTTTCACGCCGTCGGTATCCAGTAGCCGCAGTACGCCTCGTCCACGCCTCGGCAACTGACTTCTTCTATGTGCATAGAGTGGCCGGTGGCCCACTCTATACCTGCCGCGAGGAAGCCAACAGTGACGTTGCACCTTGCGTTGGTTAGGCGGCCATAGCAGTATGGGCAGGTCTCAATGACGAACATGTAACCACCATCCTGCTCCTCGAAGTAGGCGTCCATACCCATGCGGGCGTGGGCGTCGGCAAGCTCCATCAGAATATGCTCCAGCTTCTTGTCGGCGGACATCAACTTGAACTGGATACCCTTCATGGAGGCTAACTTGCCCTTCTGTGCCAGCTCTATGCGGAACATCTCTCGCCCGACCTTCTGCTCCATCGGCTCGACGGCGCGGTCGTAGAACTCTTCCATCGCCTCCCCGAAAGCGCTGAAGCGCGTATAGTTGAGGGCGGCATCCTCGTTGGGACTGGGGAGCGCCCCTTTCAACTCATCGAGACTCGCCAGTTGGAGCATGGCATCTAGGCCCACCTCCCCCGTGACCTTCTGGATCGCCTTGATGAGATTATGGACAGCAAAGTTGCTGACGAAGCGTGGCGACAGGTCATCGTCTACGGCCAGCACCTCCTCGCGGTAGGCGCGGCTGGATGCATGGTTGGCAGTTGTCGATGGGCCTGCGGCTGTATTCGTGGAGGTAAGGCGCTCCAGCGTGCTGCCCGAAACGGGGAGCGTAGGGGCGTTGCTGCGCGATACTCGTGAGTTGGGTATGGTCAGACCGATAGAGGTCCAGCTCGCGGGCTTGCGGGTGGAGGTCTCGCCGGAGGCGGTAGCCGCGCCCTTGACGAGATTGAGGAGGGGCTTCGGCTTGGAGGTCTGCCAGTAGGGCTTGACGCGCTCTGCCGCGGCACGAGCTTCATCTATCTCCTTCTGGCGAGCGTTGAGCCATTCCATGCCACGCTGAGCGCGGGAATTACCGGGGTCTATGCGCAGGGCGCGCTCCAGGCAATAGCGGACCTGCTCAGGCATCTCCACCACGCCGCTGAGCCAGAGCCACCCCTCCGCGTTGGCAGGCTCCAGGTAAACAACGTGGGCGAGCATCTCGCGAGCGAGGTCGCGCTGCCCGCTCATGGCCGCCTGCTTCCCCCTGATCAGCAGGTCGGTGATGGAAGGTAGAGTTGAAGGTGTAGCCTGTAACATTTCCGTGCTCCTCTTTCCAAGTCCAAAGTCAAAAAGCCCAAAGCCAAAAGTAGTCGGTAGTCGGCGGAAGTGACCAGAATTCGTCTTTCGTCCGCCGTCTCTCACACCCCCATCATAGCACGGGGATATGGACTTGTGGGATTGGTGTGAGTTGGGTGGGGATAAAGTGGGGAAAAGTGTGGAAGAGATGCCGTATGCGAAAAATCACCCCCTACAGACCTTTCTCCTCGCGTTTCCCCACTCCCCAATGCAAGCGGGAGTGACTAAAAGAGAAGACACAGATTATTCTTGAGACGAGGATTAGCAAAGATAGCACGCTGGCGACGGTTGTAGTGCCAAACGAACAAGCGTAACGTCCGCCGTAGCGCCACGATGCACCGGGAGAAACATCGGCT
>DATEOC010000032.1:0-66891 GCA_035274425.1 Chloroflexia bacterium | reverse complement strand
GGGGCCCATATTTGCGGCTCTAAGTGCTGAGGAGGCACACGTTGAGCTTCCAGGTCGTAGGAAGATACCGGTTCCGGCTCTGGTACGGGTTCCGGCTGTGGGGAGGTAAGAGAGTCTCCTATAACTGCTTCTTGAGATTGGCCTTCGAGGAGCTCCGCAGGCGAAGCTTCTACTTCGATGGCATCGGGCATACCAGGTCCGGTATCCAGGTTCTCAGCTTTCGCCTCTATTTGCTCGGCTGCTGGCTCTATAGGTGCTGGGGAAGCTTCAGTAGTGATCTCTACGGCATCTTCTATATGCTCTTGCTCTACAGGTTCTATTTCCTCTTCAGACTCTATGGCTTCTATACTTTGGACTGCTTCTAAGGACTCAGTCTGCTCAATATGAGCTTCCGCTTGCTCCATAGTGACTGACGGCTCGGTAAGCTCAGAAGGCTGCGCTGTAACGTCCTCATCTTCCGCTTCATGGTAAGAGAAGAGAGGGGGGCTTTCTACAGCCGGTGCCTCGTCCAGGCCGACCTCCTCAGAGGCGAGTATATCTGGAACAGGCAGCGCAGGAACGGCCTCAGGAGTTTCAGCTTCAACCTCACCCTTCACAGATGCGGCCATACCTGGCACAAGATCAGCCGCGTCATGCTCGGAGAGTGCAACTTCGTCCTGGTGTGTGGGTGCTACCTCGACTGCCTCAGCCGGAGCAACGTCATTCTCAGTAGAGTAAGCGATGGCGAGAGGCTCACCCTCAGGCGTGCTGGTATCTGACGGAGCGACAACTTCTTCCGGCTGGTCGGATTGGTTATCCGAGGTCACAGCTTCGTGCACATCTACAAAGTTACTATCAGGGTTAGCTTCTGCCTGCACAGGCGCAGGTTCCTCCTGGCTATCGACAAGGTCATCAGTTGAGAGCGAAGCAATATCCGAAGCATCTACGCCAGGCTCCACTACCTCCGCTTCATCCGTGAGATGCGCTTCCTCCTCTACATACGCCATCTCCGACGATGCAGGGGCGGCCTCATCGTCAGCACGCTCTTCCCCAACCTGGGCAACTACATCAGAAACTGCATCTGTCTCTGCAACGACACCCTGCGCAAGATAATGAGCGGTATCTACATCACTGGATGTATCGCCAATCTCATCTGAGTATGCAACAGCCTCTTCAGTCGCCACGCTATCTAGAGCCGTTGTGCCCTCAGCTTCAACAGCCTCCGTAATCTCAGTTGTCTCATCTTTTGCGGGTTGTGCCTCTGGGGAAAGTGCCTCAGCTTCAGCGACAAATGGCGCATCGGTAACAGGCTCCTCGACTGGGGGAGACTCAACTTCCGTCTCTTTAAATATGAGCGGCCCTTCTGCTTCCTCTGTTTCAAGGGTGGCAGGGGCCTCAACCTCCGCTGCAACAGATGCTTCTTCCGCCCCAGGTGCAGCGACAACTTCCGGCTGTTCTGAGAAGCCAACTGCATCTAATTCGGAAGGGGCATCTTCGGTGGGAGCAGTACCGGCCTCAAGCTCGGCCTCAACTTCGATTTCCTCAGATTCCAATTCAGTAGTAGCGTCGAGAGTGGGGGGCTCCGTCTCGACCTCCACCGGAGGCAAATCTACTGCTGTAGCAGCGATATCGAATGAGGGATCACCCTCGGAGGTCGCATCGAGTTGGGGCTGCTCTACGGCTGCGGGTTCTGCCTCTAGCTCTACAGGTGCGATATCGCCGGTCTCTATAGCCTCCGCCGATAGGGTCTCTTCGGCGGGAGCCTCTTCAACGACAGGAGTTGAAACCGCGTCATCGCCCCAGGAGAAGAGGGAAGATAGGTCCAGCCCGGAGGCAGGCTCAGGCGATGCGGTGGTAGTTTCTTCAACCTGGGCTTCCGTCTGAGCGAAAAGGGCTGAGAAATCAAACTCGCCATCCGCATAAGATCGTGCGGAGCTACTTTGGGAGGGTGCAATAGTGGATGGCTCCCCAGCTAGATCTGCGCCATTTGCAGAAGTATCATTAACGCTCTCCTGACCTGCATAGATAGCATAGAAGGGGTTGGGGGTCCCACACACAAAGCAGACCTCGCTGTTAGCGGGCATCTGGTTGTCACATAGCGAGCATCTTACTACGTCAGAGCTCATAGACCACCGGGGTTCCTTTCAGGGACGAGTAATGTGATTATAGATGGCGGTGCAATACGTGTCAATGCCTGGCGTCGAACAAAATTGACACTATATTGGGTACATGCTACACTCCCTCTATATCCCCCTGTCTATCGTTCTATGCAATAACGTACCATTGCCGTAATTGAGGGATTGTTACGCGGATATCTGGAGGAGGTAAGCTATGGAAGGAGTGAAGAAGCGTAGCATACAGGGCGCGTACTTTGTGGCTCTGGCGCTCATGCTGGCTAACCTGGCCCTGGGCTGGCGGGTGGGCGCACAAGCAGTGGCAGCCCAGGGGAACCCGGAGATAGGCTTCGTTGAGGTTATCGCGTTGGACGGCGCGGGCAATGGCTGGGCATGGGCGGGGCCGCCCCCTCAGATATTCGAGAAGAATTTCCTGCTCCGCATCGAGAATGGTTCCTGGCGTATAGCCACCGATTCGGAGAAAAGCGGTAGCGTGCTGCCTGGGGGCGCGACCATACACAGCATCGCCCTGACTGAAAATGGAGACGAAGGGTGGGCAGTCGGGGCCGTCTGTTGCGACGCATCTCCTCTCACGTTGCGCTTGCAAAAGGGTGTATGGTCCCAATATAAGAGTTTGCCTCTTAATTTCAGCCCGCGAGACCTGGCTATCACACCCGATGGGACGGATGGATGGATGGCGGGGGTTGATGAAATTAGCTTCACATACAAGATGATGAGGCTGCGAAATGGAAAATGGGAGGCCGCGCCCGCGTTGGCGAGCGGAGGTGGGATTCGCCTCCTAGCCCTCAGCCCCGACGGCAAAAAGGGTTGGGCTGTAGGTCCCCGCAGCAGTAGTGATGTGACCGACATCGATGCGCCACATGCCGCGTATCGCCTCAACAATGGACGGTGGGATGTCGTGCAGGGAGGGCTATATAAGAGCACGCATGACCCCTTCGAGATAGCAGCCGATAACCTGGGTAGCGGCTGGATTGTCGCTGCCAACACCACCGAGAACCAACCTGTAGATGGGGAGCTATGGCGCTTATCTGAGAAGGCAGCGCCCCGCCGCATCACTCTGCAAACACCCAGGCCGGACGTCGCGCTAGACTTGATGAGCGTCGATGTAGATGGCTCAGGGCGCGGGTGGGTAGTAGGCTCGTTGCTCTTAGGTCAGCAAGAGGACCCGCCGGTAGTTGAGTCTCTTTATCAGCCACTCCTGTACCGGGTCCAGGGGGATAGCGCGACGCTCGTGCCCAAAGAGGTTGCGGGTTATGTAGAAGGAGCGAATCTGCGCCCCATCAGCGTCGAGATAACACGCAACGGCGCGCACTCGTGGGCGGGGTCGCACAATGGGATCGGCTTTGGCCACTTGAGCGAGATACGGGAGCCATGGGCCCATGCCAACCCGCCCGCTGCCAAGCCTTTGCAGGGCGCGGGCAAATGTTTCGCTGAAGTGCCCCATTGTTTGAGAGGTGTCTTCGCCACGTACTGGTCGCAAAAGGGTGGCCTCGACCTCTTCGGCTACCCAATCACGCCGGAAGTGCAGGAGACATTGGATGGCAAGACCTATACCGTGCAATACACTCAGCGAGCGCGCTTCGAGTACCACCCTGAGAACAAAGCGCCCTTCGATGTGCTGCTAGGGCTATTAGGTAACACCCTCTCCGAGCCGAGGCAGAATGAGGAACCGTTCAAGCCGAAACCGCCTGGCATAGTACCGAGCGAGGAGTGGTTCGAGCAGACGCAGCACAACGTCCGCCCACCATTCCTCGACTACTGGAAGAAGAACGGCGGCCTCCCCGTCTTCGGCCTCCCCAAGTCGGAATCATTCGAGGAGAAGAACGCTGCCGATGGCAAGATCTACCTGGTGCAATACTTCGAGCGCAATCGGCTGGAGTACCACCCTGAGCTGAAAGGCACCAAGTTCGAAATGTTGCTGGGGTTGTTGGGGACCGAGCAGTTCAAGGGGACGTACGGGTACGCTCCATGAGACGTAAAATAGGGACTGAGAGGGGCGCAGCTGAGTGCGCTCCCGTTTTGTTTAGGGTTATAATATAAGTACAGCTTTGACCCTACACAAGAGGACCAAGGAGGAAGAACAATATGATAGTATATCCAGGCACGGTTAAAGGCAATGTAATAGTGCTGCCCGAAGGGGTGCATCTTGAGGACGGGACGGCTGTGGAGGTGCGGGCGCTTCCAGCCGAACAGCAACAGAGAGAGCAGGAGATGGAAGATGAGTTCGAACAGCATCTCTTTGAGGTTGGGCTGCTTTCGGAGATAAAACCACCTCAGCCGGTAACACTGCCGGATGGCGACAGAACACCTCTCAAGGTCCCCGGCAAGCCTTTATCGCAGATGGTCATAGAGGACCGGCGATAGGTGGTGGTCTATTACCTTGATACCAGCGCTTTGATAAAGCGTTACGTACAGGAGCAGGGCACAACTTGGATTGCGAATCTTACTGGCTATGGCACAATACATAGGATATATACAGCACGCCTCGCTGGGCCAGAAGCGATTGCTACATTCTTCCGCAAAGCACGAGGTGGTGAGATTACGCACGCGAGAGCTAACCAGCTCACCAACAACTTCCGCACAGACTGGCAACAACAATACAGGGTTCTGTCAATTAGTGTCAGTGTCACCAATAGAGCTATGCTGTTAGCGCAAAGGTATGGCTTACGTGGTGCTGACGCCTTGCATTTAGCTGCGGCTCTAGAGTTACATTATGCACGTCAGACACAACAGACGCTTTTGCAATTACCCCCACTCACCTTCGTCTCAGCCGATGTCGAGCAACTCAAGGCCGCCCAGGCTGAAGGGCTACCTGTAGAGAACCCGGATAATCACACTTAAATACGAAACAACGGGACTAAGAGAGGGAGGGTAGGCACTAGTGCCTACCCTCCCTCTCTTAGTCTACTCATCCCAGGTCAGAAATTGTGAATTTCTAGCCTAGTAATCCATACCGCCGCCCATGCCGCCCATACCGCCGCCTGGCATTGCAGGCTCCTTCTCAGGGATGTCGGTGATGAGAGCCTCGGTGGTGAGGATCATCGCGGCGATGGAGGAGGCGTTCTCCAATGCGGAGCGCACTACCTTAGCCGGGTCGGTGATACCCTTGTCCAGCAGGTCTACGTACTCGCCGCTCAGCACTTCGTAGCCGAGGTTGGCGTTCTTCTGCTCCTTCTGGAGACGACGCACGTTCTGCACTACCACCGAGCCGTCCTCGCCCGCGTTGATGGCGAGCTGGCGCAGAGGCTCTTCCAGGGCGCGACGCACGATCTGCACGCCTGTGGTCATGTCGCCCGGCTCCGACTCGATACCCTCTAGGGAGGAAACGGTGTTCACCAACGCAACGCCACCGCCAGGGACAATACCTTCCTCGATGGAGGCGCGGGCAGCAGACAGAGCGTCCTCGACGCGATGCTTCTTCTCCTTAAGCTCGGTCTCGGTAGCAGCGCCCACCTTGATGACCGCCACGCCGCCCGCCAGCTTGGCAAGGCGCTCGTTCAGCTTTTCGCGGTCGTAGTCGGAAGTGGTGGTGTCCATGAGAGCGCGAATCTGCTCGACGCGGGCCTTGATCGCCTTCTCGTCGCCCTTGCCCTCGATGATGGTGGTGCTGTCCTTGTCGGAGCGCACCTTGCGGGCCTGGCCCAGGTCGGCCAGCGTTACGCTATCGAGCTTGCGGCCAATCTCCTCGGAGATGACCTGCCCGCCTGTAAGGATAGCAATGTCGCGTAGCATTTCCTTGCGGCGGTCGCCAAAGCCGGGGGCCTTCACTGCAAGCACGTTGATCGTGCCGCGCAGGCGGTTGACCACCAGGGTAGCCAGCGCCTCGCCCTCGATGTCCTCGGCGATCAGCACCAGGTCTTTGCGGCCCGTCTGGATCATCTTCTCTAGCACGGGAAGAAGCTCCTGCACCGATGAAATCTTCTTGTCGGTGATGAGGAGGTAAGGCTCGTCAATTTCGGCGATCATGCGCTCGGTATTGGTGACGAAGTAGGCGGAGATATAGCCCCGGTCGAACTCCATACCCTCGACGAACTCGGTCTCGAACCTGAGGCCGCGACTCTCTTCGACGGTGATGACGCCATCCTTGCCTACCTTGTCCATCACATCCGCAATAAGATCGCCAATTTCGCGGTCGGCGGCTGAGATGGTGGCGATGTGGGCGATGTCCTCACGGCCCTGCACGGGGGTCGCCATGTTCTGGATGTGCTCGACGGCTGCGCGGGTGGCAACCTCGATGCCCCTTTTCAGGAGCATAGGGTTAGCGCCTGCTGCCAGGTTCTTCATACCCTCGTGTACCATCGCCTGGGCCAGCACTGTGGCTGTGGTAGTGCCATCGCCGGCCACATCGTTGGTCTTCGAGGCGGCTTCCTTGAGCATCTGGGCGCCCATATTCTGGAAGGGGTCTTTAAGCTCAATCTCCTTGGCGACGGTAACGCCGTCGTGGGTGACCGTGGGCGCGCCGAACTTGCGGTCGAGCGCAACATTGCGGCCCTTGGGGCCGAGTGTGGTCTTTACTGCGTTAGCGACCGCGTCCACGCCCGCCTTGATCGAGTGGCGCGCCTCGTCGCTGAATGTAATTTGCTTAGCCATCTGTTCCTCCTATAATTTGATTTCGGATTTCGGAATGCGGATTTCGGAATGCGGATTTCGGATTTGGGACTGTTAGTGATTTCGTCCTTCGTCCTTCGTTCGCAATCTATCGTCTGTCGTCTGCCGTCTGTCGTCTGTCGTCTAAATTATCCTTCTATTACCGCCAGGATGTCGCTCTCGCGGAGGATCATGTATTCCTCGTTGAGCTGCTTGACTTCGGTGCCCGCGTACTTGGAGAAGAGGACCCTGTCCCCCTCCTTGACATCGATAGGGGCGCGAGTGCCATTGTCGAGGAGCTTGCCGGGGCCAACCGCTATCACGGTCGCCTCCTGTGGCTTCTCCTGTACTGTGTCGGGCAGGTAGATGCCGCTCGAGGTCTGCTGCTCACGCTCCAGGGCCTTGACGACCACGCGGTCGCCCAGGGGGCGAAAGTGGGTCTTGGTGCCGGTTGCTGTATCCGCCATTATGTTATTCCTCCTAAAAATCTATAGTTTCGCATCTGTCACCCAGCATCATGCTCGTGACAATTAGCAGACTATGCTTTCGAGTGCTAATTATAAACCATCTTTACGGAATTGGCAAGGGTTTTTGAGCGCGAATTTAGCACTTTTTTGAAAGAGTGCTAAATTCGCGCTTGCGCTTCGTAAGCTACATGACTGTGGCGCTCCGTAAGCACGCGTCCCAAGTGGGTCATATCTTCCAAAAAGCTAAGGGAACACCAAATAGTGCTACCCATCTATATTGGCGGGTTTTGTGCGGCTTTTGTGCAGACTCCAAAGGTGCATATTGAGCTTTAATTTAGATGGAGCATCCCATAAAAATGTCGAAAAACTGAGCAAGAATTGAGCAGTTTCTGAACTGGAAAGTGAGCACTTAATAGGGATAAAGTGATGCTGGCTGAAAATGGCCTATAGGGATTGAACTACAACAGACGCTCAACTCCTTTGCACACCTTAGGTAGCCCTATGAGGTTTGTCTATTCCAATTTGAACCAAAAAGGAGAAGGGTCCAAAATGGTAACCATCACACGAACCGGAAAAACAGGTAAGACCTTTAGAATAATGGCTGTCGTCACAATGCTGCTTGCGATGCTGGGGCCGGTCGGCACCGGCAGCATATTAGCGGCGTCAGTCTCCTCCGCAACGTTCACCGGCGGTGCAGGTACCGCAGTGGTCGGAGGGACACTCTTTGCCAGAAGGATGCAAACGGTGACGCTCAACGTAAATACTTCCTCCGATACCAAGTGCGTAGCGGTGACGGGAGCACATTCGAGCACACAGAAATCGAATTCAGGGCAATCAAGCTGGAGCTTTGGGTTCACCACAGGGAATGGGAATGGATTGCAGAGTGTACAGGTACAGGCATTCCCGAACTCCCAGGGCAACAATTGCACCGGGCAAGGCTCCTCTACAGTAGCTGCATCATACACCCTGGACAATACCGATCCAACCCTGACGGCTTCACTCTCGCAGACCCCCAACAGCTCAGGGTGGAACAACGCCGACGTCAATATCACCTGGACCGCTACAGACTCCGGGTCCGGCATCGCTAGCGGCCCCTCGCCCTCGACGGCAAGCGTAACGACCGAGGGTTCGGGAAATGCGAACTTCAGGACCTCCACAGTGTCTGACCGCGTGGGCAATAGCGCCAGCGATACGGTGAAGATAAAGCTTGATAAGACGGCCCCGACCATCGCAGGCAGCCGGGTCCCCGGGCCTAATAGCTACGGGTGGAACAATAGTGACGTTGTAGTCAGCTTCACCTGCAACGACTCTCTCTCCGGCATTGCAGCCGTTGGAGGCTGCCCTGACCCTACAACCCTCAGCAGTGAGGGAGCGAACCAGTCAGTCAGCGGCACCGCGTCGGATGTCGCGGGGAACAGCGCCAGCGCAACGGTGAGCAACATCAGCATAGACAAGACTGCCCCCAACCTGAGTGGTGCCCCCACCTCAAGCCCTAATGGCGACGGCTGGTACAACGGGGATGTGACGATAGACTGGACCGCCACCGACGCCCTATCGGGTATAGACCCCTCCACCAGCCCGGCTGACAGTACAATCATGGGCGAGGGAACTGGCCTGACCGCGAGCGCCGCGGTAAGCGACAAGGCGGGTAACTCCACAAGCGCCACCAGCAGCCCCGCCGTCAAGATTGACCGCACCGCGCCGGTGACGAGCGCAAGCGCCCCCGCCGGGTGGAACAACCAGAGCGTCACGGTGAGCCTGAGCGCCACCGACAACCTCTCCAATGTGAAAACCACTCATTATCTACTGGATGGCAATCCCGGCACAGGCACCAGTGTGGTAATCAGTAGCGAAGGGACCCATACCCTCCAGTTCTGGAGCGAGGACTTCGCAGGCAACGTAGAAGATGCCAGCGCATCCGGCCACACTGCCGCCATCATGATTGACCTCACCCCACCCACCATCAACCACACGCAGTCTCCTGCTGCCAATCTCGCGGGGTGGAACAACACGGACGTGACCGTCATCTTCACCTGTGGCGACCAGGGTGGCTCAGGGCTGGCTTCTTGTGGCCCATCGCCGCAGACTATCACGGGCGAGGGGAGGAACCTCTCCGCTACGGGCACGGCTGTCGATAACGCCTCGAACAGCGCCACCGACCCGGCCACCGTCAACATAGACCGCCACGCCCCTGCCATTACGGGAGGCGCGACCACCGACCCCAACATCAACAACTGGTACAACTCCGACGTGACTGTGCAGTTCAGTTGCACCGACCCCGACCTTGCAGACAGCAGCGAAGGCTCCGGCGTGGTCAACTGCGGCCCTGATGCAACATTGAGCAATAATGCCGCCGGACAGAGCGTCTCTGGAACGGGCACCGACCGCGCCGGGAACACGAGCGCCCCCCTGGTCGTTGGAGACATCAACATAGATAAGATAGCCCCTTCGCTCACAGGCGCGGCTACCACCGCAGCGAACGGCAACGGCTGGTATAACTCAGACGTGAGCATAGAGTGGACGTGCGGCGACAATCTCTCAGGGGTAGATGGCCCCTGCACCTCCAACAGCACGATAACGGGCGAAGGCTCTAACCTTTCAGCGAGCCAGTCGATCAGCGACCTCGCTGGCAACAGCACCACTAACACCGTGAGCGGCATCAAGATCGATCGCACCGCGCCCACTATCACAGGCGAAGCGACCACCGACCCGAATGAGAACGGCTGGTACAACGGCTCCGTGACGATACACTTCACATGCGACGACGGCTTATCCGGAATCCTCGACGGCGCATGCCCAGCCGATGTAGTTTTGAGCAGCGACGGCGCTAATCAGTCGGTGACGCGCTCGGTGAGCGATGCTGCGGGTAACTCAGCCAGCGCCACCGTGAGCGGCATCAATATAGACCAAACCGCGCCTGCTATCAACGGTAGCCGGACCCCAGCCGCTAATAGCAATGGCTGGAACAACACGGCTGTAAGCGTGAGCTTCACGTGCACCGATAGCCTCTCCGGTATCGAACCAACCGGAGGATGCTCCGGCCCCACCATCTTCAGTAACGAAGGCGCGGGCCAAGGGGTGACCGGCACCGCTATAGACCTGGCAGGCAATATGGCGACTACTACCGTAAGCGATATCAACATAGACCTCACCGCACCGACCATTACAGGCGCTGCTACCACCAGCCCCAACGCTGCCGGGTGGTACAACACACCCGTAACGATACACTTCACCTGTATAGACACTCTCTCTGGAATACCCACAGGTGCTTGCCCCGCAGACGTGGTTTTGAGCGGCAACGGCGCTAACCAATCAGTCATGCGCTCGGTGAGCGACGCGGCGGGCAACTCAGCCAGCGCCACCGTGAGCGGCATCAACATAGACCGCACAGCACCCACGCTGACACTGCCAAATATAAGCGTAAACTCCAGCAGCCTGTCAGGGGCCGTAGTCAGCTACCCGGGTGCGCTTGCTACTGACACCCTCAGCGGCTTCCCCGGCAACGTGACAACGACGACGCCCACTTGCTCCCCGGCGTCAGGCTCGACCTTCGCCCCAGGTAGCACGACGACCGTCAACTGCTCGGCTACGGATAGGGCAGGCAACACGGCCAACGGGAGCTTCACCGTCACGGTCAACCCTTTCAGCTTCCAGGGCTTCTTCCAGCCGGTTGACAATGGCGGCGTGTGGAACAGCATCCGCGGCGGTCAGACTGTGCCTATCAAGTGGAGACTCTTCATGTACCAGGGCGGGCCTGAGATAACCAGCACCGCCTCCGTGATGTCCGGCTGGCCGCGCTACGCGGGTGTGACCTGCACCAGTCTGCCGGAAGACACCATTGAAGCCACCAGCACGGGCGGGACCAGCCTGCGCTACGACACCAGCGGCCAGCAGTTCATCTACAACTGGCAGACCCCTACAATGGTAGGTTGCTACAGGCTGGATATAAAGTTCGTAGACGGCCGGACCTATAGCGCCCTCTTCAGAACCAGGTAATAACCGGTCACATCGGAAGTACACAAAAGCCGCAGGCCCTGGTCTGCGGCTTTTGTGTACCGTAATTGATGCGGTACCTCAAGCGGGCGCTAACATCTGAAGGTATTAGACCACGCATACATCACGCGTAAGAAGTAGTACAAACTTAATCCTTACGGGTTATTCTACTCCTTGCATCCGGCTGATATAATAAGCAAAGTTAGCATGGCAAAGAAGCAACGTATGCTCATGTTGGCTATGGATAACCGTGTCTTATCGTTGTCGTAAGTTCCTAGTGCAGATGGCTGCAAAGAGGAAGTTGGTAGGAGAGAGCTATGCCGAAGTTTTCAATACATAAACCCAAGAAAGGGATGCGAGGCCTGGTGGTCATCGGGGCTATACTCGTCATCGCTGCCCTGGTCTCCGTAAGCGTGCAGATGATCGCGTCGCTGAATAGCGCGCAGGTCAACTACGCTAAAGCCAATGGGCTGCCAGACGGTAGTGTTGCCCAGCCTGAGGCTGTGAAGAGCATCACCGCGCACGTCAGCGATTATGACTGTGACAGTAGCGAGTGGCACTTCGTTGTCACCCAGGTGACGGAAGGTGACCCCCCCGATACTATCCGCGTCACGTGGGACAATGGAGCGGTCGAGGATGTACCCCTGGATAGAGTGACGGGTGGCACAGCTCACTATTCCACCACCTCTAACCTCGACGCTCGAGTCACCAGGGCCGCCGGCAGGATTTACGAGGGGTGGAGCGGGCAATTCAACCTGAGCCACGGCCCCTGCTCTACCGAGCCTGTGCCAACGAATACCCCAGGCACTACCTGTGACCCTGAGCAGGATGTTGAGCTAGTAGGGTACGTCCGTGTCGTGGGAGGCCGAGCTGAGGCCACCATACGCAACAACGGCACGTGCAGCCAGCTGGTCGGCATCGCCACATACCAGAGAGTGGACAACCACATAAACAACCAGGTGCTGTTCGACTATGAGCAGCGCACCCTGGAACCGGGCGAGACTGCCACGCTCTCTGCGCAGCTACCGAGCTGCTCGTGGCAGGCGGACGCTTTCTATGGTGAGGTACTCTTCTCCCTGGCCGGTGGTACCCGTTACGGAGAGCGCTTGCTGGGAGACGAAGAGAGCCATGGGCAGCCATATTGCGATCTCAGCACGCCCACCCCTGCTATGCCCACCAGCACCCCCACGACCGAAAGCTGCAACTGCATATCAGATGTGATACTCACCCAGTATCTCACCGTTGTGGACAACGGAACTCGCATACAGGCGACCTTCTATAACCGCTCCACAACGTGCAGCCACCTGGTAGGTATCGCCAGCTACAAGAAGTTCAACGAGGACATCGAGGACCAGGAGATATATGATTACTGGCAGTACGAGTTAGGCCCCGGCGAGACTCACACCCTTTCGGCAGCCCTCCCCGACTGCGCATGGCAGGCTGACGCCTTCTGCGGCGAGGTGATCCACTCGTTCCGTGGTGGAGTACGCTATGGCGACCGCTTGAAGGACGACAAGCATGGCGGCCACGATTACTGCAACGTCAAAACCAAGACCCCTACCCCCATGGCGTCGGCCACCAATACGACAGTAGTTGAGACCAACACGCCTACCGCTACCAAGACTAAGGTTGTGGAGACCAACACTCCGACCGCCACAAATACAATGGTGATCGAGACCAATACGCCAACCGCGACCAACACTACAGTCATAGAAACCAATACGCCAACTGCAACCAAGACCAAAGTGGTAGAGACGAACACTCCGACTGCGACCAACACTACAGTCATAGAAACGAATACTCCTACCGCTACCAAGACCAAGGTTGTAGAAACCAACACGCCCACCGCCACAAATACGAGGGTCATAGAGACCAACACACCTACTGCTACCAAGACCAAGGTTGTAGAGACGAACACTCCGACTGCGACCAACACTAGAGTAGTGGAGACTAATACGCCTACAGCTACGAGAACGGCTACGAGAACAGCTACAGCGACCCGTACGGCTACACGCACCCCTACCCCATGCTACGTCTGCACCACTACGCCTACCGCAACTGCCACCGCCACTAACACACGCGAAGTCGAAACGCCTACACCACGCCCTAGCAGAACGCCACCGATTCACGAGACCGAAACAGCTACGCCAACGGCTACACCTACCAATACAGTTGTAATCGAGACACCAACCAATACGCCTACCGCCACCAATACACTCGTAGTGTCAACGAACACACCTTCGATCCCGACGAACACGACCGTTCCATCGGCAACGTCAACCAGCGTAGTACCTGCGCCCGCAACTGCGACACCGACCCGTTTCGCGCAGGAGTCGCCTGAAGCCGGACCACGGCCTGTGCCGACGCCACCACGTGAGATACCGCAAACGGGTGCGACTGAGGACTTCCTCATGGCCCTCCTCACCATAGGTGCGATACCGGCAGCGCTACTGATAATCGGTATGAAGACCCGCAGACGACGAGCACACGACGAGTTCAGACTGTAAGAAGCTCAAGGCATAGCTCCTGACAATCTAAGGGACACGTAACAAGAGGTGGACGCGATTGCGTCCACCTCTTGTTGTGTTAGAGGAGAGCTTTTTTCACATGCTAGCTAAGATTTGGCACCGATATTGCTCTTCCTTAGCTGGGCTGCGAAACGATTCGGAAAGGAGGCACTAGAGCGGTTAGACGGCAAAGATTTGATATGGCTCGCCAGTGAAGGCACCATATTGTCCGGGCGGTGGGCGCACGCCGGGAATTCATGCCAGACAAGATTCGGAAAGTATGGAGGAGCACTACGATGAGCAAGATTCGTTCGAATCTGAGTAACATGAAGCCATCCTGGTTGGCGATAAGCACGGGCGCATTTATCGTGATAGCTATCTTGTTTGCCACGACGATGGTCAAGTCGAGCACCACCGTGGCATCGCCGGATGGGCAAGATAGCGGCGCAATTATGCAAATTCCGGCAATACCTGGCACAGCCCAGGACCGACGGGTGACGATCTGCCACCGCACCGGGTCGGACCGCAACCCCTATGTTCAGATCACAGTTAGTCAGAACGCTCTGCCTGAGCACCAGGCACATGGTGACATAATCCCGGTTCCAGAAGGGGGCTGCTCAGGAGCAGGTACACCTGTCGCGTCAGCTACCGCGAGAGCCACGCGCACTGCTGGGGCTACCGGCACAGCGCACGCCACCCGAACTGCTGAAGCCACACGGACGGCAATGGCTACGCGCACTGCTGCTGAGGCTACCCACACAGCACACGCCACGCGTACTCCGGAAGCTACCCACACAGCACACGCCACACACACGGCACACCCAAGCCGGACACCCGAAGCTACACATGCGGCGACTACCGGCACGCCGGTAAGCAGTCGCACGGCAATGGCTACCCGTACTGCTGAGGCCACGCGTACGCCTATGCCCGCAGCGTCGGGTACCCCTCAGGATCGAAAGGTGACGATCTGCCACCGCACCGGATCGGACCACAACCCCTATGTCCAGATCACCATCAGCGCTAACGCTATACCCGCGCACCAGGCACATGGTGATATAATCCCGGCCCCGGAGGGCGGCTGCCCGGCTGCTGGTACACCTGTCGCGTCGGCTACTGCAAGGGCTACACATACGGCACATGCCACGCGCACTCCTGAGGCCACACGTACTGCTATGGCTACGCGCACGCCTCAACCGTCTCGCACGGCAACCATGACGCACGTAGCTGAGAGCACGCGTACAGCGACCAGAACGCCGCAGAGCACAGGGACTGCGGTCATGACCCGCACGCCACAGGCTACGCGTACAGCAGAAGCAACACATACGCCTCAGGCCACACGGACCCCGGAAGCTACGAATACTGCGCTAGCGACCCATACAGTCGAAGCCACTCAAATACCTAAGGCGACCAACACAGCCGTGATGACTCGTACGCCAGAGGCGACCCATACTGCTCAACACACTTCCACACCGATGAGCACGGCCACACCTACCAGTCCATCCGGCTCCGGCATGGTAACGATCTGTCATGCGACCGGCTCAAGCAACAACCCGTACGTACAGCTTACGGTCAGTCACGGAGAAGCAATGCAGCATCAGAATTCCCACGGAGGGGATATTGTCCCAGCTCCGTCTGAAGGCTGTCCGCGCTAACTAAGATATAGGCATAAAAAGGAGGTTCCCCTAGCTCGATGGGAACCTCCTTTTTATGCCTGCCATGCTATAATTGACCATGGTGTTAGAGCATACAGCCACGGGCGAGACAGAGGATATAGCCAAGAAGATAGCGTCCCTCGCGGAGGCGTTGAGCCACGCCAGGCGGTTGGTGGCGCTCACGGGGGCGGGTATCAGCACCGAGTCGGGTATACCGGACTACCGCAGCCCTAACGGAGTGTGGTCAAAGCAAGCGCCTATTTATTACGCTGACTTTGTGCGCAACCCTGCTATCCGGCGGCGGTACTGGGCGCGCAGCCTCAACGGCTACGGGCGCTTCCGCGACGCGCAACCTAACATGGGGCACCTCGCCCTCGCGGAGATGGAGCGCGCCGGTAAGTTGCACTACCTCATAACCCAGAACGTGGATCGACTGCACACGAAAGCGGGCAGCCAGAGGGTGATCGAGCTGCACGGAGAGAATAGCACGGTGCAGTGTATAGAGTGCGAGTACAGAGAGCCGCGCAAGGAGACCCAGACCCGGCTCGAATGGGAGAACCGCCACCTCCGCCTGCCCGCAGATGAGACTGGCGAGTCCGAAGGTATTGTCGTGCCGCTATGCCCGGAGTGCGGCGGTCTGGTCAAGCCTGGGGTGGTTTTCTTTGGCGAGTCGCTGCCTCCTGCCGTTACCCAGAGAGCTTTCGAGGTGGTGAAGGAGTCTGACGCCCTCCTCGTGGTCGGATCGTCCCTCACTGTATGGTCAGGGTACAGGCTGGTGCGCCTCGCACGTGAGGACGGCAAGCCTGTCTACATCCTCAACCTCGGCCCTACCCGCGCAGACAAAGAAGCAACTATGAAAGTGGAGGCTCCGGCAGGCGAGGCACTCGGCTATATAGCTTCATGCCTCGCTAGCTAAAGATATGGCTGGGAATTAAGTTTGGGGCAGCTTGGCTCTTGTCGTAACGTACGGGTCTTGCAGCACATCACCGTACATGCCTTCGAGTGACCGCCGCTTTTCCATTATGCTATTGTCCCCCTCAACCTTACAGCTTCGCGTGGCGAGAGTGACTGATAGCTGCCCAGGGCTGTTAGTGGCGCTGAGTGCGGTGGATACATAGAAGAGGCAGGTGTCGCAGTGAAACCGATACCACCCGCCTGGTAGCGCGCCAGTGCGAAGTCGCTACCGTTGGTCAGCTGAACATATCCCACCACCACGATCTTGCCGTTGGACTGTATCGCTAATCCCTGGGCTTGTTCAGGTACGCCTGCGAAAGAAGTAGTGACTTTACCATCGGAGCTAAAACTCGTGTCCAGGTTGCCGCTTGTGGTATAGCGTGCAATGGCGAAGTCGTAATCCTCGTAATCGCCGCCGATTTTCTGAGCAAATCCCGCTGCCACGACCTTACCGTCGGCTTGTATGGCTACTCCCATGGCTTGTTCATAATTGGGTGCGAAATCGGTAGTGCGCTTGCCGCCGAAGCCGAAACTAGTATCCAGGGTACCGTTAGTGTTATAGCGTGTCAGAGCGAAGTCATCCCAACCGCTGCTGTTCCAAGCAAATCCCACAGCCACGATCTTGCCGTCAGATTGTATTGCTAATCCATTGGCCATAGCCGTGGAACTTGCGAAAGCGGTAGTAACTTTACCATCGAAGCTGAAGCTCGTATCCAGGTTGCCACTTGTGGTATAGCGTGTCAGAGCGAAGTCCGAACTGCCGGGTGAACCGGCAGAGCCCACAGCCACGATCTTGCCGTCAGATTGTATCGCTACTCCACTGGCCTCATCGACGCCACCTGAGAAATCGGTAGTGCGCTTGCCAATTAAGCCGAATGTGGTATCCAGGCTACCATTAGTGTTATAGCGCGCCAGCGCAAAGTCAGAACCGTTACTTGTAGTAGCATAGCCCACGGCCACGATCTTGCCGTCAGATTGTATTGCTACTCCATTGGCCCAATCGTATCCACCTGAGAAATCAGTAGTGACTTTACCATCGGAGCTGAAGCTGGTATCGAGGCCACCGTTGGTGTTGAGACGTGCCACTGCGAAATCTTTGGAGTTATTTGAGCTTGTGCTAGCAAATCCTGCGACAACGATCTTACCATCGGCTTGTATAGCTACTCCATAAGCCAAGTCATTAGAGTTGAAGTCAATACTCTGCATCCCATTGCCATCGAAGCTGGTATCGAGGCTGCCGTTAGAGTGGTAACGTGCCACGAGAAAGTTAGACCCACTGGAGCTCGATTCAGATCCAGCGACGACTATCTTCCCGTCAGCTTGTATAGCTACGGCATGAGCGCTGTTGACACGGCCCAGGAAGTCAGTAGTTACCTTGCCATCCCCGTCGAAAGTGGTGTCCAGGTCACCATCGGCGGCGTACGCAGGGCTGCTCCCTCCCACCGCCACCCCGATGACGAGGGCTGCCACCAGCGCCCGTATGAGCCAAAGCTGGGGGAGTTTGCGCCTGAAACTCCGTGGGCCAATCACAGTTTGCCTCTTAGTACGAGTGTTGCCGTTACTACTTCGTTCCATTGCTTGTGCCTCCTTTTAGTGGGTCATGGTGGACGAGATTGAACACTCGTCAACTGTCCTCTGCGTAAGTCCTAAGGTGTGCCGCCACCCGCCTGGTAGCGCGCCAGGGCGAAGTCATAATCTGTGTCTGTAAACATATGTCCAGCAACCACGATCTTGCCATCGGATTGTATGGCTACTGCACGGCCGTCTGATCCCGCGCCTGTGGATCCGAAATCAGTAGTTCGTCTACCCTGGAAGCCGAAACTGGTATCCAGGACACCGGTAGCTGTATAACGGGTCAGGGCAAAGAGATAATGCCCCGTGCTTGTTGTATATGCATATCCGGCAGCCACGATTTTGCCATTGGCTTGTATGGCCAATCCATAGGCTATTTCTACGTCGTCTGAGAAATCGGTAGTGACTTTGCCATCGCCGCTGAAGGTGGTATCGAGTGTGCCGTTGGTGTTGTAGCGTGCCAGGGCAAAATCGTAATCGTTAGTAAGTGTATGAGCTTTTCCGGCAGCGACAATCTTGCCGTCGGATTGTATGACTGCGTCATAGGCTATATCCATACCTCCTGAGAAATCGGTAGTGACTTTGCCATCGCCGCTGAAGGTGGTGTCGAGACTGCCGTTGGTGTCATAGCGTGCCAGGGCGAAATCGTTCCCACTACTACCAGATGACTCAGCATATCCGCCAGCTACGATCTTGCCATTGGATTGTATAGCTAGCCCATTGGCGCTGTCCTCATATCCTGAGAAATCAGTAGTGACTTTGCCATCGCCGCTGAAAGTGGTGTCGAGACTGCCATTGGTGTTGTAGCGTGCCAGGGCAAAATCGTAATCGCTAGTAGGTGACTCAGCAGCCCCAGCAACCACGATCTTGCCGTTGGATTGTATAGCCACGGCATGTGCACAGTCACCTAAGGTTGAGAAATTGGTAATGACTTTACCATCTGAGCCAAAGCTGGTATCGAGGCTGCCGTTGGCGTTCAGACGTGCCAGTGCGAAGTCATGGGTGTTGCTGTTGTATGCTGAAGCTGTACACCCAGCGACCACGATCTTGCCATCGGATTGTATGGCCACGGCAAGTGCATGGTCATAGTTGGAAAAGCCAATAATTTGTATTCCGTTGCCATCGAAGCTGGTATCCAGGCTGCCATCAGCGTTGTAACGTGCCAGAAAGAAATTAGAGGTATAGAAGTCCACATAATAGATCCCGGCAGCGACAATCTTGCCGTCCGACTGTATTGCTACTGCCTTAGCGTGATTAATGTGGCCCAGGAAGTCGGTAGTTACCTTGCCGTCTCCGTCGAAAGTGGGGTCCAGGTCACCATCGGCGGCGTACACGGGGCTGCCCCCTCCTCCCACCCCCATCCCGACGACGAGGGCTGCCACCAGCGCCCGTATGAGCCATAATTGGGAGAGTTTGCGCCTGAACCCCCGTGGGCCAGTCACAATTTGCCGCTTAATACGAGTGCTGCCGTTACTGTTTCGTTCCATTACCTGTGCCTCCTTTTGGTAGGTCATGAAGAACACGATTAAACATTTCCATCTAGCGTCTGCGTCAGTCCTAAGAAACAGTCTGAAAACTAGGCAAAAGAGGTACAGTCGGGCAAACTAAGGGAATGACTAGCAATCAAACCCGAAAAGCCTACCCGACTGACCTCAATGATAAACAATGGACGGTCATTGCGCCACTGCTGCCCAAAGCCAAGAGCACTGGTCGCCCACGCCTTCACTCCTTTCGAGAGGTGCTCAACGCTATCTTCTATGTAACCAAAAACGGCTGCATGTGGAAAGCACTGCCTCACGACTTCCCTCCCTGGAAGAGTGTCTACCACTACTTCAGGTTGTGGCGTATCAATGGCAAGTGGGAACGCCTCAATACTGCGTTGCGACAAGCTCTGCGAGAGAAGCAGGGCCGACATAAACAGCCAAGCGCCTCTATACTCGATAGCCAGAGCGTCAAAACGGTGGAAGGTGGAGAGGAACGAGGTTATGATAAACACAAGAACGTATGGGGACGCAAGAGGCACCTGGTAGTGGACACGCTCGGTTTGGTGATGCTGGCAGTAGTGACTTCGGCTTCTGTACAGGACAGAGATGGAGGCAAAATGGTGCTCAAAGGCTTGTTTGAGCGCATCAAGAAAGCTCGATATGCACACTGGTGGCGTTATTGTCGGCTGGTGTTGATCTGGGCTGACGGTGGGTATCGAGGGGAGTTGATAGAGTGGGTACAACGTAAGTTGGGTTGGGAACTGTCGATAGTGGAGAAAGCCAAAGGTCAAAAGGGTTTCGTGTTGTTGCCCCGTCGTTGGGTGGTGGAGCGTACCTTCTCATGGCTGAATCGTGCTCGTCGTCTCACCAAAGACTTTGAGCGGCTGCCCCAGTCCAGTGAAGCCTTTATCTATGTGGCGATGATTCGCCTTATGGTTACGAAGTTGGCTCATGATTAATAGTTTTCAGACTGTTTCTAAGGGTGGGGGAGCATCTGCTGTAGAAGCTCGACCAGAGCAGGCCAGCTCTCGAAGTTGCTCGCCCCGCTGCCGGTCACGTGCAGCAATCTGCCGTGCATCATGGCGCTCGCGCCTTCCTGCTCATCTACGGGCCGGCTTTCCGGCGTCTCCCCTTCCGGCCACCAGAGGCGCAAGAGGAATAAGCTCGATTGCCCCCTGTGCTCCTTAGGGTCCCCTGATGTAGCCACCTCACCCATTGTCGCCCCCGCTCTATTTCACAGGACTTACCCAACGTAGCTTCCATCGTCTATCGTCCGTCCCAGTCAAGCCCTTGCTTCTATCATAGGCGCGAACTGTGTATAATGGTCGGGACAAAAAGCGGGACAAAAGCGGGATACGACGCCTAACCATCATGACAGCATCGTTCGGCCAATGGCTCAAGGAGCAGCGCAAGTCTCTTGGACTTACCCAGGAGGAGCTATCGGCGCGCGTTAACATCTCTCATGAGACGGTGCGTAAGTTCGAGGCGGACACGCGCCGTCCCTCCAGGCAAGTCGCCGAGCTATTGGCAGAGTGCTTTCACATACCGGCTGACGAGCTAGAAGAGTTCCTCGGCTACGCGAGGGGGCGGGCCTGGCCGCAGAACCCAACGGCACTCGCCAATGCTCCCTGGCAACGCACCCAGGCCCAGAAGACGCCGACCAACCTGCCCGGCTCCCTTACGCCCCTTATCGGGCGGGAGGAGCACGTAGAGCAGGTCCGAGAGTTGCTGCGCGGCGGAACGCGCCTCTTGACGCTGACAGGGCCGCCGGGTATCGGCAAGACGAGACTTGCCTTACAGGCGGCTAGAGAATCGCTGGGCGAATTCGGAGACGGGACATATTTCGTGGCGCTGGCCCCGGTGTCAGACCCCGACATGGTCATGCCCACTATCGCCGACACCCTGGGCATCAGGGAGAGAGTAGCAGGGACACTCCAGAGCACGTTGAAATCGTCATTACACGGCAAGCGGATGCTACTTGTGCTCGATAACTTCGAGCAAGTAATAGAGGCGGGAACTATATTCGCCGAATTGCTGGCTGCGTGTCCACAACTCTATGCCCTGGTGACGAGCCGCGAAGCTCTCGACTTATATGGTGAAAGACAGTACCCGGTCCCCCCACTGGACGTGCCGGAGAGTGGACTATGGACTATGGACGACGGACGACAGACGAGCCGACCCCAGACAGATGTCGCCCAATTCGCCGCTTACTCAGCAGTTGCCCTCTTTGTGGAGAGCGCGCTGAGGATCAATCCGGAATTCAGGTTATCAGTAGAGAATGCCTCGACGGTAGCCGAAACCTGCGCGCACCTGGACGGATTGCCGCTGGCTATAGAGCTGGCAGCGGCCCGCATAAAGTTACTCACACCCCAGGCTATCCTGGAGAGGCTGACACAGGGACAGGGTCTGCTCAACAGCCCTCCCGCCACCCGCAATCTGCCCCTGCGCCAGCAGACGCTACAGAACGCGATTGGTTGGAGCTACGACTTGCTGGAGCCTGGCGAGCGCACGCTCTTCCGGCGGTTGGGGGTATTCGTGGGTGGCTTTACTCCCACTTCAGCCGAAGCAGTTTGCAACGCGATGGGTGACATCCCAACCGAGACGTTCAGCGGCCTGGAGTCACTCTTTGACAAAAGCCTCCTGACTAAACAACCAGACGCAGACCCAGAGACGCGCTTCGGTATGTTGGAGACGATACGCGAGTACGCGATGGCGCGGCTGGACGAGAGCGGGGAGGGAGAGGGAATAAGGCGCAACCATGCCGAATACTGTCTGGCTATGGCCGAAGCGGCCAGGGCAGAGTGGTTCGGCCAGGGCAAGGCAGCCGGACAGGTACTCCTGGAAAAGGACCATAATAACCTGCGGTCTGCCCTACGATGGGCGCTGGACCACGACAAGATAGAGATGGCTGTGAGATTGTCGAAGGCGCTATCGCGCTTTTGGTACGAACGCGGGCACCTGGTCGAAGGGCGACGGTGGCTGGAAGAGAGCCTCGCGCGGGAGAAGGTCTCCCCAAAACCTGTGCCTCTCACTTTCGTGGCCAAGGCGCGTAACGACCTTGAAATATTTATGATGGCACAAAGCGACCTGGCGAGCGCAGAGATATTTATTTTAGAGAGCTTGCCATTATATCAAGCCCTCGATGACAAAGATTCCCTCGCCGTAGCCTATAGCAACCTGGGGGCAATCGCTGCCGAGAAAGAAGATTACCCTGGCGCTCTCCAGCATTTCGAGCAGAGCCTTGCAATGTGGCGCGAGCTAAATAAGGTCCCCAATGTGGCGGTGATGCTCGCCAACATGGGCTACCTGGCGATACACATGGGCGACTACCCCCGTGCCATCGCGCTGTGTGAAGAGAGCTTGCAGATACAGCGCGACTTGAACGAGACCTGGGGCGCTGTGGCGGCCCTCATCAAATTGGGCCTGGCCCTGTTGCACAACGGTGAGCATGAACGTGCTATAGCGCCGCTCGAGGAAGGGTTATCGATAGGGCGAGAGGGGGGAGACAAGAGGCACCTGGCACAGGCGCTCAATTATCTGGGGCTGGCTGCGCTCGATGATGGAGATTATACGCAAGCAGCCCAGTTCTACAAGGAGAGCCTGGCAACGTACCGGGACTTGAGCAATGCTTTTGGGATTATGCGTACCCTGACCGGCTTGGCGGGGGTAGCGGGGGCGCAGGGAGATGTCGTGCATGCTATACACCTCCTGGCCGCTGCCGACGCCCTGACCACCTCTGGGACAAGCATGAAACTGACGCCCCTGGAAAAAGCGGTACGGCAACGAGCCGGAGAGATAGCCCTCACCCAGGAGGATGAGTTTGCCTATAACCGGGCCTGGGAGGCAGGCTATACCATGCCAGTGGAAGAGGCGATTGCCCTGGCACTGGCGGATGTGAGAAACGTAATGAGTAATGCTTCATAAATCCGCCTCCAGACCGATTTACTTTGTGAATTATTTCACATACAATTTGATTGGATGTTACCAGTACGTAACACGCATTTGGGACGTTAAAAGGAAGCGTAGACCGATAGCCGATAAAGGAGGAAACCTACAATGAAGATGCGAAGCTCAATAGTAATAGTTGTCATCGCCACGCTCCTTGGCATGTTCTTTGGCTACATTCTGGGAGGGTGGCTCTGGCTGCTCGTCGTGGGTGCGGCCTCGGCAATCGCCGCGGTGTACAGCGTGACGCGCTACGAACGCGTGCCGGTAGCTGAGCGGGACATCCACGTGGAGGACCCGCGATTCGCCCACTTCCTCTTCCGGGACACGCGCTCCGCCGCCTTGTGGCTGCCGGTACGCCTCTTCGTAGGCTGGAGCTGGCTGGACGCAGGTGCACACAAGTTCAACGATCCGAAATGGATGGATACGGGGGTTACTATACGCGCGTTCTGGGAGAAGTCTCTTGGCCTCACTCCCGCAACCCCTGGCGCACCCGCGCCCAAGCCCACAATCACCTACGATTGGTGGATGGAGTTCATAAAGGGTCTTTATGACAACAACGCGCATACCTGGTTCTCGAAGGTGATTGTATTCGGCGAGCTACTGGTAGGTCTGGGCTTGATAGTCGGGGCGCTGGTGGGCATCGCGGCCTTCGGTGGGATATTC
This sequence comes from Chloroflexia bacterium, assembly GCA_035274425.1. Lineage (GTDB taxonomy): Bacteria > Chloroflexota > Chloroflexia > QHBQ01 > JADMIH01 > JADMIH01. Next base: position 42,950 of record DATEOC010000032.1, on the reverse strand, counting down.
ATGAACATGGCGTACCTTCTCACAGGTTCGACCAGCACCAACCCGATACTGCTGCTCATGGGCATCATGCTCCTGTTAGGTTGGAAGGTCGCCGGTTGGATCGGTCTGGACCGCTTCCTCCTGCCCTTGCTCGGCACGCCCTGGCACAAGGGGGAGTTGCTGCAAAGCAAGCCACAGGCAACAGTATCTACCTAATGGTAGGTAAACATTTATTTCTCATCTAAATCAAAATGAGCGTCTGCGACGCTCATTTTGATTTAGATGAGAAATATTTGGCTGCCTGGATGGGACCACTGAGATGCCTCAGGATGGGGCCTCTGAGGGTATGGGGACTATGATTGGTTGGGGGGGAATCTCCGGGTAGAAGCGGTCGATCTCGGCGCGGGCGCGTACCAGGAAGTCGAGCCAGGGTAAATCACCCCTGCATATCACCATCTCGTCAAGATTGACCGCGACGCGGGGAGGGGTAGGCCAGGTAGCCTCGACGCGCACCATCTCTGCCTCCCCGAACTCTTCTTCAAGACGCATCAGGCTTCCGTGCGCGTTCATCAGGTAGCTCAGGTACTCGCTCAGGGTAAAGCTCTGGCCGGGGCTGTGGGCAACACGGGCGTTCCAGCGTGCCACTACCTCCGTATACAAGTCCGACTCGATATACGTGCGCTTCACGGCCTTGCGCCATGTGGGCCGCTCGATCTCTCTCCGGGACCATGAGCCGGGCGGGCAGATAGCGTGCACGGAAAGATCCATTTCCCCCTTCCTTATAGTCATAGGATAGACCCGGCAAGTTGACGGGCGGTCCGAGTAGATGCCACAACGATACTGCCCACCCGCAAGGCCCATCAAGAAGATACATGGCTGATAGCGATTGAACCGTCCCTTCTTGTCCAGGGCGAGGAAGAAAGGCCTCCCTTCCGGTTCGAGTAGGAAACCTTCGGAGGTCTCCTCTCGCTGGTGGCCCGCTATGAGGTAGCTCTCCGGCGCTAGGCGCTGGCTGGTGCTGATGCGCCATACGTCGTATCCAGTGACCGGCACGATATAGGAGCGGCAGCACGCTCCCTGGCAGTTGTGGCAGGGAGGGTTGGCGGTGGCCTCAGCAAGGTCCGCCGATGCACTCTGATTATCTGTAGAAGCAGTCACACTATCCCACCTGTGGCCAGTTCACCGGCAATCACGCCATTACGATCCAGGTTTTGAAATTCGTTCGCCGCTATCCCATCATACATCTCTAAAAGGAAGTCGCAATAAGAGAAGAAGTCGAAATGCGCATCTTCCGGCGCTGACGCCACATAGGAGTTCCACAGGGCTACGACCTCGCTATATTCCTGGAAATCCTGCTGCTTGACCTCGACCGCTGCTCCCTCCTCCTCCAGGTCTACATCAGCGAGGGACCAGGTGCGGCAGGCACAGCCTGTCTTGCCCGGAATGCACAGGACCTGGCCCACCTGCTCTATCGGGAAGGTCTTACACACCTGGGGACGTAAGTCGCCGAGGCCACACCTGTGGTGGCCGTTGCGAGTACGCATCAGGAAGATGCAGGGGGGAGGGGTCTTGCGGCGTTTGCTGGCGGGCTGCTTTGTGAGGGCAAGGCGGAACTGCCGCCCGGAGCGGTCCAGGATGAATGTGTCGGGCCGCCATTCAGGCGACTGGAAATATATGAGGAAGGAGGAGGGCGGAGTGTCAAGCGCACGCGATATGCGCCATACGTCGCGCCCGCTCACCAGCACGAAAGCGTTGTAGCAGCAGGTCTTAGGCTTGCAGGCCAGCCAGACGGCCTCTTTCTGGGTCGGCATTAGAAGCTGGTCCCTACCCCTAGCATGATGCGCTGCTCATCAGGCCCTATACTCCCCTGGAGACCAACTCCCCAGCGATAGGGACTAGGCTCGCTCGCATCGGCTATGTCACCGAGCGTGCCTGCCATCCCACCAATCGCGCCGAGAGCGCCTGAGGGGCGGCCGTTCATGAGGCCATTGATACCTACGGCCCCGGCCGCGAGGGAAGGCTCAACATCCATCATCCAGGCTAGGGACATTTTCTATACCTCTCAATTACGGTACTTCTTGCCAGCCAGCTAACTAGTCTGCCGGATAATGGGCTGCCGCTCTTTCCGCCTCCGTCATCTCGCTAATAGGCTTATAAGTGCCGTCCGGCAGCCTGTAGAGTTGGGTCTGTTGGGCTGGCCCCGCCACTGCCCTCTCCGCAGGGGTCATGTCATGGACACGCTTCCATGTGCCATCGGGTAGTTGGGCGAAACTACCCTTACCAGTGTTGACCTGAATTGTGGGGTTCGTTTTGGAATAAGTGCCTGTCGGTGCGCTCTTGTTGGGTGAGTGGTAACGAACTTCCGTCTTCGGATGTGGAGACCCTTCGATGCCGCTAAAGCTCATATTCTCATGGTAAGCAATAGGTTTGCTGGCATCCCCCTTGATGGTTACATCTTGTAAGCCCGCGCCCGTGTTGGGGTTCTGGCCCGGAAGCTCCAGCATGTTCCCTTTGCTCCCCTCAATTGCATTTGCTACCTCGGTGTCGCTAAGGCCGGGGAAGAGTGCATCGCTCGGCCCCCCCGCCGCGCCACCTCCACCATGCAATGCACCTCCACCTTCTCCTAACTCGCCGCCCGCTCGTAATGCGCCGCTGCCTTCTCCGAGTTCACCACCTGCTCGTAGAGCACCACCGCTCTCGCCCAGTTCTCCCAGCCCGCGTACAGCAGCGCCCGCCTCGCCTACTTCTCCCAGCCCACGCACAACAGTCCCTGCTTCTCCAAGCTCGCCCGCCGTACGGAGCGCAGTTCCAGCCTCGCCCAGTTTGCCCGCAGCACCTGCCTCGCCAACTCCGAGGAAGAGGCTCCCTATGTCAACTCCTGCTCGGCCAACTATCTCACCGTACTTCCCCTGGTTCCAGGCCTCGCGATAGCCCTCTACCAGCCCCCCATGCCGCTCGCCGTCCTTGCCCTGCTGCCCCATAAGCATGGTCATACCAAATTCCTGACTCTGTTTCATTGATTCGATAGGGTTGAGCCAGTGGTTGGCGGCATCGGCCAGACCGCGTTGCCCCGTAGCTACGTCATAGATACCATGCCCTACTCTGAATGGGTTCATATAGCCGGGGAGGCCGAAGTTCTCAGCCATCTTCTCTATACCCATAGCGGCATCCAAGGGGTGCTCGGCCATGCCTGCGATGCCCCCAACCATACCGCCCAGGGCTTTCCACGCCCCGCCCGACACCTGGGTGCCGAAATCTACCGCGCTTGCGCCCGCGCTGGCGACAGAGCCGAGGATGGGTACGTCAGACACCGCGTCTGCCGCAGAATGCGCGAGGCCGGACACCCCTTCCTCCACCCAATTCACACCTTGATCGAAAAGGCTTGGCGTGGGCCTACCCTCTGCATCATGTCCAGCACCAAAGAGTTGGTTGAGGTGATGGCCCGCCTTCTGTAGCATGAATGGGTTGCCGGGTATAGGCATGTACGCTGCGGCGCCGGCCAGCGAATCGAGGGGGTGTTCCATAACCTCTGTCGCTTTATTGCCAACCCATTCGCTAGCATCTGACGCCGTGTCGGCTGCCCAATCTGCCGCGCTTGACGCATTGCTACTCACCCAGTCACCGGCATCGTCAAGCCAACTACGCTGTACGGACACATACGATTGCTGCCCACCGGGTGAGAGAAGCGAACGCTGCACGGCACGGTTGCCATGTATTTTCTGCATCTCGTGCATAGCGGCGGCACGTACAGGACCATTCGCACTGCCATTCAGCGCAGGGTCCGCCACCAGTGAAGGTGAGTAGATACCTTTCTCTTCAACTATCGAGTGTGCGCTATCATATTGGGTGTGCGGTTCGCTGGCCCTGGCTCGATTTCGAGCTTTCGAGGCCTCTGTTTCTACGACTTGGTCACTGGACATCCTCTTGCCTCCACTACCTTCTAAATCGCGCCAGAGGACGGGCCTTGTACGCCACGAATTACGACATTCTGCGCTATTAGAGGCTATCTGAAAATAGCATGTGGTCCATGCTTATGCTAATCTCATTCAACCTCTCCCCTGGTGAGGTATCAAACTGAACTCCGATTATGATGGTAATACATATGATGGTAACACAGTTGTCCAGCTACCGTATCACCAGAATTGGTTAATTGTGTGGTTTGGCTTAGGGTAAGGCACGATAGCAACTGCCATACGTAGGCAAATACCGCCTCAACATGATGCGCAACCTGCCCTGTGGCACACTACTGCCATTCTTGAGATAACTTCTAGAACCAGGAAGTGAGGTCCTCCCACACGTCCTTAGCCGTATCGCCAGCCCAACCGGCAGCGCCACTCACCGCGCCACCAACGGCACTGGCTGCACCCCCAATGGCACCTCCAACAGCATTTATGCCACGTCCGGCGAGGTCAAGCCCCACATTGCCGAGCGCGCCCGCCGTTTCGAGGCCCCACTCGCCCATGCCGAGCGCCGCTTCACCGACGCCCATAGCGGCAGAGCCGAGCGTGTCGCCGAGCCAGCTTCCCGCGCTACCCAATGCTTTGCCCACACCGCCGAATGCTTCGCTTCCGGTCTTGCCGAGCCAGTTCGCGGCGTCGGCGGCCCCGCCCAACAGCCCGCTCGCGACATCGCCCGCCGAACTCCACCCTGAGGCACTCTTCATGAAGCCCTCTATGCCCTTTTCGGCCTCGCTCGCTTTATTGCCTCCCCAGTTGGTAACGTCGTCGTATGCGCCCGTGAGGCCCTCTTCCGCCTCCCCATATTTGTTCATGCCCCAATTCATGGCGTGTGATACGTTCGCTCGACCTCCGAAAATACCTTTTATACCTTGCCCGTAGAGGCGCGCCGACGGGGAGTAATCGCCGGGATTAGCGTCCATCTCGGCATCTACGGTGTCGGCCAGGCGGCGGTCAGCCTCCTCCGATTTAAGCCAGCCCTGGAAGTCGGTGAACATATTCACCGTACCGGGAGTGCTGCCGGAGTCGACGCCTGCTTTGTTGTAATCGCTGTCGTGCCTCATGCACTTGGCATCGATAGCGTCTTTCGGTGGCGCGCCTACCCCGCAACGACTGCCGGTTACGGGATCACCGCCTGGGCCGCAATAGCATCCGTAAGAGACTAGCCCACCAATACCAGCTCCACCGCCAGGACCTACGTAGGCGTCACCACCCCTGGTGCCTGTGTAGTTGGGGTCGGGAGGGGCGGGCGGCGGTTGCCTTTGCACTGGTAGCGACCGCTGTATAGGCATCCCTAGCAGTCGGAGGTCGGCCATGCGAGACACGGGTGCCATTTCGTGGCCGTGCTCATGGAGGGCGTGCTGAATCTTCTCCTCGTCGGAGCAACCACAAGGAGTATCCCCACATCGCTGCACGGGCATACTACCCTGTAGGAAACGTTGCACGGCGCGATTGGCGTACGTCTGCGGGGACCGTTGCACAAACAGGGTCGAGGAGTTGAAGAGAGTCGGGGCCGCGTCTTCTAGCTGGCTCCTCTGCACCTGCTCATGGGTGTGCGCTTCGCCCCCTTGAGTTCCCTCGCCTTCGTGGTTCCACTTCGACTCCATTTCATCCGAGATTCGCTCCGCCTCCTGCTCGAAGGTGTCGGTCGAGTCGCTGAGGGTGATGCCGGCGTCGGTGGGCTTGCCATCCACAGGCCCTTTTGATTGCTGCATTACGTGAGCGGCCTCATGGGCCAATAGCTTCATCCCTTCCGGGTTCCTCGGATCAAAGGAGCCTGCCTGGAAGTAGATATCTCTTCCGCTAGTAAAGGCGGTGGCTTTGACCGAGCGAGCCATGTGATCGGCCTCCGCGTCGGTATGCACCTGCAAATGCGAAAGGTTTGTGCCCAGGTCTCGCTCTAATTGAGCGCGTACCGGGTCGTCCAATTTTTCTCCCGTGCCAGATTTGGACGATATTTGCTGGGCAATTTTGTCGTCCGTGACTTCCTCAGCATAAGTAGGGGAGCGCTGGACTTGCAGGAAGCGCTGCACGGCGCGGTTGCCATGTGTCTTTTGAGCGCTATGCATTACCTCGGCGCGCACGGAGGCGTTGCTGCTCTCACTGAGGCGGCTGTCACCGAGGAGGGAGCGGTAGTGAGAGGGGAGAGATAGAACCGGAGCCTCGGAGCGGAGGTCAGAGTCCTCCCCCTCATGGCATCGTTCAGCCTTTTTCCCACGCTCTTTAGCGCGCCGGCGCGCTTTTTCTATAGCTTCGTGCGAGTCGCTCGTAGACATCTTGCTTATGTGCCCCCACTTTCCCGTCGAGAAAGTAAGTTAAGAGGTAGAGGTACTGTAGGGGCGTGACGCCGCCACGCTCCTACGGGCTTGCACACGTCCTTGCTATCACCAGTCGGTAAGCCAATCATAGGCGTCCGAGGCAGCTCCACTAACCGTATCGTAAGCGTCTGAGGCAGCCCCGCTGACCGTATCATAAGCGCCGCTTGCATAAGCAGATGCGGTATCGTAGGCGCTGCTTGCATAGTCAGAGGCTGTGTTATAAGCGCTGCTCAATCCGCCGGCAACGGTGTCATAGGCCTGGCTGCCGTAATCCTTCGCACCCTCCCACAACTCGCCTGCTCCCTCCCACGCCCTGTTGCCGTAATCGGAAATGGTATCGATAGCCGCGCCACCGTACTCTTTAGCCGCATCCCATGCCTGCCCCGCGTACTCGCCCGCGGTGTTGGTCATATTTCCGCCTGGGAGGAGATAATCGCCTAACATGCTCCCCATCGGACCCATTGCGCTTCGCGCCAGGGTGCGTAGAGGGTCCTCGCTCTTTATGTCAAACGAGAAGGGTCCAAAGTCAGCACCGAAGCCGTACATAGCCTGACCATCCTTGTCCTTATCGCCCCAGTGGAGGCGGCCCGCCAGACCTACTCCTTCGCTCAATCCGAGGCGCACGCTCTCGTCCGTATTGCTCGCTGCCGTCTCGTTGCCGAAGGTCATCGAGCCGCCAACGAGGGTGGCCTGCGCGCCCAGCGTCGCGCCGCTGTCGCCCCAACTAGCCTCCGCGCTGGCTGTGAGGGCTTCCGCCTGGCCGGAGACGAGGCCGCCCTCGTTGATGCTGAAGTTGGCAACACCCGCGTTACCTCCCGCGCCGTAACGTGTGCCGCCCTGGCCGTCGTCCCATGCGCCGAGTTGACCTCTCGCATAGAGGATGTCGTCGGTCACGGGCACGCCAAGTATGTCCCCTTCGCCGTGGAAGGCCCCAAAGCCCCCTTCGTAGCCGCCCTGCGTATTCTCTTTGCCGTAGGCCCAGGGGCCAGGAACTTCACCCCGTCCTGGAGGCTGCCACCCTATTCCAGTACCTCCCCCCGGCATAGGGTGGAATGGGTTCAAGGGGGCGAAGGGGTTGCCGGAGATGGGTCCCATGAACGGCCAGCGTTGCACCGCCAGGGAACGCTGTACCGGCCAGGGAGTCCCTTCTTCCAGACGCTGAACTCTACTGCCACCCGCCACCGGGCCTTCGGCTCCTGACGCAACGGCATCCGCGACACTCTCCGCCGCCTGCTCGAAGCTGTCCGAGGGGTCGCTGATAGAGACGCCTCCCGCCGAGGGCGTGCCGTCCACTGGACCTGCTGCCTGCTGGATCGTATGCGTAGCCTCGTGCGCGAGCAATCTCAACCCTTCGGGCGTGTGAGGGTTATACGCGCCCTCTCGAAAGAAGATGTCACTGCCGGTGGTAAATGCAGTAGCGCTCATCGATTTGGCAAGTTGGTCGGCCTCTGCATCCGTATGCACTCGCACACCTGACAGGTCAGCGCCCATACCGGCTTCGATCTTCGCCTTGATAGACTCGTCGAGGGCTCCGCCGGTGCCGGCTTTGGCTTCGATACGCTTAGCTATGAAGTCGTCGGTCTCTGGCTCCGCTGTGGCTGTGGCCGAGCGTTGAGCGGTCAGGAAGCGCTGCACGGCGCGGTTGCCGTGTGTTTTTTGCGCGCTCTGCATCACGGCGGCGTGGACGGAAGCGTTACCCCTACCTTCAAGCCTGGGGTTACCCAACAAAGCGCCCGCGTAGATGTCTAACGCCCCGGTGTGGACCGGGTCAATATCGTGCGAGGATAGATGCTCGCGCTCGACCTGATGCTCCCTCGATTTATGCTCGTCATTCTCTCTGCTGTAGCTGTCAGACATAGTTTCCCTCACTCCTTTTCTAGAAATTGTAGCTTACCCTTCCCCAGAGACCTATATTCTCGAAGGGGTTGTTGCCTTTCTGGTTGAAAGGCATGTTAAGCGCGCCGCCAACGTTCCACCCTTTTTTACCCACGCGTTTAGCCGGAGGACCACTCTTCCCATTCTTGATCTTGGCAAGCTCTCCCGCGTCCGCCAATTTCATCATTTCTCCAGGTTTGGGTAGCCCGCCGACATCACCGTAGCCGAGTCTGAGGCCAAGCCCGCTGGGGTTTACATCTGCCCCACCCCGCCAGTTGCCCTTGCTCCAATCAAGAGAACCTTCCTTCTTGAAGGGGTTGCCTTTCGGCTTGAGCTTGAAATCATTACTGTGGTCAACTCGAGCAGAGGCCGAAGACGGTTTGTTGATATGCGACAGGCCCCTCCCTGGTATATTCGGGTCCTCCGGTATATGCATATTGAGGAATGCCGACTTGAAGGAACTGGGATCAGGTGGCAACTTGATGTTGGGGCTACCCTTTTGGCCTCCATTCAGCATGGAAAAGGGGGTCTTCTTATTGTCGAAATTACCAGGTTTTCCCAGGACCCCGCCACCCAAAAAAGGGTACATCCCGAACGGCGGTACTAGAGGTTGAGCAAGAAAATCCGGCATCTCCGGCATGAGTGGGTTGTTTCTGGAATGGCGGCCCTTCAGCAAGGGGTCGTCTCCATACTGCCGCTGGACGGGCACGCTACCGGGGAAGCCTGCTGTGGCGGGTACCGAGCGTTGCGCAGCTATGAAGCGCTGTACAGCGCGGTTGCCATACTTCTGCTGGGCGCTCTGCATCACAGCACTATGGACGGGAGCGTTACCCCACCCCTCTAGCTTGCTATCCCCCAGCAATGCATGGGAGTAAATGGGCGCTTCCGCACCCGTCACCGTGAGATGGGGTTCGCGCTCCGAATGTTGGGTCTGGTGCTCAGGGACGTGAGTAGACCGTCGCTCATCGTGCTCGCTGCCATAGGTATCTGACATTTCAGGTCTCCCTTTGCTGAGCTTGGACCGGCGCAGAGTTCTCTGCTTTAGCGGTCCTACCTATAAAAGCCGGCTGTTTCTAGTGTCTCGCGGGCGCCAGGGACCTATTTTGCCTTATTAATGGGATCGCTGTGAGTAACAATATATCTAATCAGTGTTAATTGGCCGTTAAGTCTGGGTATAGTCGTATGCTTCAGGGTCAATGTTTGGGCATTATATCACGCGCGCTGCCCGGCTCCATCATACTGTCCCTGGCCGCTCTACCCTATCTGTAACGAGCCTAGAACTCCTAACAAAACCCGTAATGGCTCCGTAGGGGCGGTTCGCGAACCGCCCTAGTGGGGAGGATAGCTGCTCAACCAGGGCGGTTCGCGAACCGCCCCTACGAACGTTTTGTTAGCAGTTCTTAGCTATCATCACTACCAACCACTTATAGGGCCAGGGCCACCATAGGGCCAGTTACGGTCCCGGCCCAGGCCCGGCAGTAGGATATGTAGCGGTAGCCCTCCCCTATTACCTTTCCCCTCCGTCTCTTTCTTAGGTTTGCCCCTCTGAGGCTTAGTTTTCACGGGCGGTTTAGCCTTAGCCTTACCCTTCTTGGCCGGTAGCGTGGGAGTCTTATCCTCTTTTCCGGCAGGTCGACCTCCGCCACACCCTAAACCTAAGGGCAATGGGCAGCCAATTCTACCGAGGGGTGAGCGGTCTAGAGGATCATACAGCCCACCCCCAAAGAGACCTCCCGGGCTCCGCTGGACGGGAATCGAATTCGTAGCATTCTGGCTTTGCATGAACCTCTGCACGGCGCGGTTGCCATGCAGGCGCTGTGCCTGCTGCATGACGGCTGCACGCACGGTTGAGTTGCCCCTCTGGCGCAGGGCAATATTGCCAAGTAAGCTCCCTGGATAGACGGCCTGAGTATCAGAGCTTTCAACTGTAGATGCATCATGCTCCGTCTGCTGTGTACTCTCGGTATGATTGCGCGTAGCACGCAAGTCGTCAGTTGCAGGTATGTGTCTATCTGTCATCGCAATCCCCTTCCGATAGTCGGTAGGCCGGTAAGATGGTGCGGAAGAGAACAGCAAACATCGTACCCTTATCTCACTCTCCTTTTGACCGTTGGGAGGTCGTTAGGTGTGATATGCTCAGTCCTCAGTCCTCAGTCCTCAGTCCTCAGTCCTCAGCCCTCTCCCCTGGGGCTTCCCCGTCATCTCCCCTGAGCAGGTGGGCGTATTGGCCGAAGTCGCTGTCGTGGAAAAGCTTGCCTATCTTCTGGTGCTCGCGGCGGGTGGCGCGCACCAGGTGGGCCATGCCGATGGGGGTGCCAGCCTCCGCAGCTAGGAAGGCCGCTTCCAGCACGATATTCTTGATGTTTCCCCCTGCTAGCTTGAGTTGGGCCGCGAGGAATGGGAGGTCAAGGTCGTCCGCGACGGGCGCTTCGGCAGGGAAGGTGCGCTGCCATATCTCCAGGCGGTCAGGCTCCTCCGGCATGGGGAACTCCACCGCTCCGTGCAGGCGGCGGATGAAGGCATCGTCCATGTTCTTGCGCAGGTTGGACGCCAGGATGATAATGCCGTCGTACTCTTCCATGCGCTGGAGGAGATAGCTCGTCTCGATGTTGGCGTAGCGGTCATGGCTGTCCTTGACCGCGCTGCGCTTGCCGAAGAGAGAGTCGGCCTCGTCGAAGAAGAGTATGGCGTTCGAGGTCTGGCCCTCGTTGAATATCTTTTCAAGGTTCTTCTCCGTCTCGCCTATGTACTTGCTGACGACGCTCGATAGGTCTATCTTGTATAGCTCCAGGCCGAGGTCGGTGGCTATCACCTCCGCGCCCATCGTCTTGCCGGTGCCGGGCTGCCCCGCAAAGAGGACGTTCAGCCCCTTGCCGCGAGCCAGCTTACGCCCGAAGCCCCAGGTCTCGAACACAAGGGGGCCGTGATGTATGTGGTGACACATCTCGTGTAGCTGCGCGAGGCGGTCGGGAGGTAACACCAAATCGCTCCAGGTGTAGTGCGGTGTGATTTTGCGGGCCAGCATGCCGAGGCTCTGGTTGGAATGGGTGCGGCATGCTACCAGGAGGTCGTGCATGGTGACCCTGGCGTCCTCGCCGTTGCCCGACGAAACTGCACGCCACGCGGCTGCCTGCCGGGCGCTCTCTGCTGCCGCCTCGATCTGGTCGCCCGCGAGGCGGAACGCGCCAACCAGTAAGGGTAGGTTCACGTCAGCGGCAAGGCGCGCCTTCCCACCAAGCGCGCGCTCCCAGAGTGAGCTACGTTGCTCGTTAGATGGAGCGGGGAAGTCAAGCTCTATCGACACAGGGCCGGACGGGATATGTAATGGGGGTTGCGTCTTGATGTCGAAGAGCGCGCAGCCGTACCAGTCGGCCATGACGCGGCTCAACTCCTTACCGAGATCGGGGCCGGTATTACCTTCAGGGCGCTCAAAGAACGCGTCCGCTCCAGTCCAGTAGACGATTGCCCCCTGCAAGCGTGCTTCGCGCAGGGCGCGATAGATGCTGGAGCGCACGTTGCCCGATGCAGCCATCATAACCGCCACGTCTATCGTGAGGAGGGGAGCGTTCAGCACGGCCGCAAGCTGCTCGGCGGTATTGCGCTTGCCCCGGCTCTCCGCCCCGCGCATCCAGACCGCGAGGCCGCGCCGAGGGCGAGGTTGAGCAGCTCCGTTCTCGGTCTGCTGAGATTGAGGCGAGAGGAGAGTCATCACCACCTGTGCCAGGCTCATCACCTGCTTGTCGGGCACGGCCTGGCTCCCCTTCGATATATCTTGCATGGCAGGCCGGGAGAGGCGGGCCGCCCCCGCAAGAGCGTGATCAGGCTCGTCGGCACCAAGCAGGAAAGCCGCTATTCGCGGGTCTAGCACCAGGGGTCGAGCGAGGAGGGAGGTATGCTGGGAGGGAGAATCGTCTATGGATAGGAGGAGATGGCGGCGCAGCGTTCCTTCCGGCCCCAGGAGCCTCCGCGTCTCCAACCGCTCGGCGACGGTATCGCACCAGAGGCTCACGACGAGGTCGAGCGTAGGATATTTCTTGGTAACGTCGTCGTGGACGTAGGCGTAGAGGTTGGCGTAGTCCAGCTCTACTTCAGGGGCGAGGGCCGTGAGGATTGTAGCGCGCTCGAACGGCCCCAGCCCGAAGAGATAGCTGAGGGCGTAGAGCCTGCCGCCCGGCTGGCCGATGTACTGCGCGGAAACCACCCCGCCATCTTCCCCGCCCTGTGATTTTGAGGCGTGAACGCTCCCCAGGTTGCTCAACCACCCCGCTACGTCGCTCTCCTCGATGAGGAGGCCACGATTGCCGGGGTCGGTATCGCCCGTGATGGTAGCGCGCACTCGCTCTACGGCGCGGTGCAGCCGCCCGTCGAGGATGCGCAGGTCGGCCAGAAGGGCAGACAGGGGCGTAGGTTCAGCCTGCTGAGGGGATGAGGGTGGACCAGAGCCTGATGGTGCTTTGTCCTGTGTAGTTGAGCCACTAGCCATCTTCTAACCTGACCTATTTCTGCGAATTATCTACCTTCTTAGCCTCTGTGTCTGCGTTGCCTGATTGGGGAGACTTAGGGACAAATGCGTACATAGTTCCATCGTCACTTATAAAGTATATTTGCCCCGAAGCTCTTAAGTAGAGTAATTGCCCTTTCGTGGTCTTTTGGTGAGCGTTACTCGTCCCTGGGAAGAGCTTATTGTCGTAATATTCGCTCTCCGTGCAACCGCCTACCAGGTCGCCATGCTGCTTGCGAACCTCCGAGAAGCCCTGCGCGCTGCCGCACTGCTGTTCGGAGAGGGCTTGACGCTTGGGGCCGCCTAGCGAAAGGTCATAGTTGTCGCAAAGGATACCATAGTAGAAGCGGGCAGACGATATGCCGCCCGGCGCGGGGAACATGAAGAATTCGCGCGAGCATGGGTTAATCTGCGGTTTGAAAAGGACGAAGCAGAGTAAGAGGGCGAAGAGCGCGCCGAGCACGATGGGCCAGCGCCAGCTTCGGAAGACCGGCCTGTGCACCAACTCGCCCTGCACCTCCTTGGCATCCTTCTCGTCGCCGTCTACGGGGCGGGTGAGTATGGAGAACCTGTGGCTCGTTTGCGATCCCACCAGCCGGACGCCGGAGGGCTTGACGGTGACGGGCACTACCTGGCGGCCCCCTGCGTTCACGGTAGGGTTGGAGGGGCGGAACCCGTATTTGAGGTTCGATTCTGGGTCGCGCCCTGTTAGCTCCAGTTGGGCGTCGCTGTTGCCGCCGTTGGAGATATTGAGCCGGTACTTCCCTTTGCGCCCGGTGAACTTCTTGGGCGCAAGCTCAACCTGGAAGTTAGTGTAACCCCCGACCTGGATTTCCCCCTTGGTCGTGCCGACGAGGGAGGGGTCGGCGTGCGAGCGGGCACGCACGATGAACTTGTAGTTGCCCGCGCGGGTGTTGCTCGACTTGGGTGGGTGGATACGGATGACGATCGGCGCGCTATCCCCAGGGAAGAGCGCCACGCTCTGCTCCGTAATCGTATACCACGTCGGGTCGAGATTCTCCAGCTCTATGCTGTACTGGTCTACGGTAGCGCCAGCGTTGCGTATGTTAGCTGTTATCTCCACGGGCGCGGCACCCGCGGCTATCTGCACCGCGGGGGGCGTTAGCTGAACGACAACCGGTTCGTTACTGGCCGATGGGGGCTGCATCATATAATGGTCTCCTTTTTGTCTTATTTATTGACGATAGACGACAGACGATAGACGATAGACGATAAAGTTTGATACAGGAATAATCATATAATCTCACACTCAATATGTGTTATTCTCCAGCGTCGTCCGTCGTCTATGATCTATCGTCTATCGTCTATCGTCCACAAACATCACTCCACGCGTCCTGGCCCAGGCCAGGGGTGCGCCGACGGTGGCGAGGGCGATTGCTACTATAGCAAGCACCAGGTCGATGCCTCTACTCTGTGCGCCTTGCGTCGATGAAATAGCCCGGTTGGCGGGCATCGTACTGCCGATGGCGCAGATATTGAGGCCCCAGCTATCGAGGCGCACCGAGTCTACCTCCTGAACGTCAGCCTTCAGGACCAGCTTCCAGGTGCCGGCTGCGGTGGTCCCACGTAGCTCACCCAGGATAGCGTCGTCGCTACTGTCGTTACTGGAGGAGATGTCGGGCCGGAAAATTCCACCCCTCACAACGTCCTGGCAATAGACACTTTGTATCTCCCTGGTCCCTCCGTCCGACAGAGAGATGTTCAGCCACCGGAAAGGCTCATCGCTATCTGGGTCGCGGCAGACAGAGTGGAACAACTCCACCTGCGCCCCACCGGGCGAGACCAGGTAGCCATTGAGCTTGCCCGCACCCTCTTTGGTGACGCTGAGGTTCGACACGCTCAAACTATCTATCACCCCTTCCAGCGGTATATCTAGCTCCGACTCGATAGTGCCATCGGACGAGAAAGTCCAGGGGCCGTCATCTCTAATCCACTGGCGGCACGACGCGCTCGGTTCGGGCGTGGTGCTGGCGGTCGGCTCAGAGCCTCCACCTCCAGGATCGGGACCGACAGACGGGAATGGTCCGGCGGTATTTGTGGGGGTAGATGTGGGTGGGGCTACAGGAAGTACAGGGGCGCACGGCTCGAACCGGAACCTCTGCACGTCAGGGGAGCCAACAGAGCTATTCGTGGCCTGACCACCCACTGAGTACAGCGTGCTGCCCGCAACGCCACTGCCCATGCGGGCACGTGCTAGAGACATATTTGGCACAATAGTAGTAATCCAGGTGTTGGTGAAGAGATCGTAACTTATGGCCGTGCTAGTAATAGCGCTATTAGACCAACCTCCCGCCAATATCCACGTCCCGTTGATCACGCCGGACACAGAGCCATAGCGCGTTGCGGGAAGGTCTGCTACTGCCAGGTCATCCCATGTATCGGTGGCCGGGTCGTAGCGATAGGTCTTTAGCGACTCCGTAGCTCCATTCAGACCCCCTGCCACGTAGACGTAGCCATTGAAAGCTGCCGCCATTGGGAAGCTGACCGCCTGCGGCAGCGGTGCCGCCGCTGACCAGGTGTCACTAGAGATGTCATACTGGTCTACCGTCGCACTTGGGGAGGAACCTGATAATCCCGAGATGCGATAGATGATGCCGTCCAGATATGCTGCCGCTTGGAAGATAGTATCGTGAGGGGAGACGGAGAGACTCGTATAGCTATCTGCGACCGGATCATAGCTGAACAGCGAGTTTAGATCGCCGCTGACCGTGTCCGAGCCGTTCACTATGTAGATAGTCGTGCCGTCACTCACTACTCCCGCGCCGGTTCGGGGCGAAGGCAGATCAGCTATAGCTGTCCAGGTGTTGGTTGCCGAGCTGTATACGTAGGAGGCGTCAAACACTTGAGTATTGATTGAGCCTCCGAAACTGTATAGCGAGCTGCCTACGGCTGCTACCCCATTGTCCATGATCTGCGTAGGGTATGGCGCTACCGTAGCCCACGCACAGGCTGCTGGCGGTGTGGCAGTAGACGTACTGGTAGCCGTACTGGTAGCCGTGGTCGTAGGCGTGGGAGTCACGCATGAAGGTTGGAAGTAGAGAACGTTATCTGGATTTGCCCCGTCGCATACCTGTTGCGTGTAGAGAACCCCGTTCTTCTGCACTCCTACGGTGAATTGGCTTGGGTTGAGTAAGGTTGCATAGGCATATCCAAACTGGCTGTAGCTGAAGCCGGATGGCGTCTCAGGCAGTTGCACCTGGAACTGGCCCATGTTTGTCCGCCACTCAATCACAAAGGTACGGTCCGGTGAGGAGCCTACAACAGTTGTGAAGACTCCAAGACCAGAACCTGACAGATTTTGGTTGGTCCACCACGGAAGGAGGGCATATTGCAGGTTAGCAGGCAAGCAGATGCTGGCAGGTGGGTTGGGGTTCGTCCCGGACATTACCACGATACCGTTATCGCCAATCGCAGCTGTGGTGGCGTTTATATCATAGATGCGCACCGGGAACGGAAGCGTGATGGTTATGCCGCAATCACTGTTGGCACAAGGTCCAAGCACCTGGGTATTAGTGTCAATGTAACCGACAAGTCCTGCCCCCAACTGGTAATTTGCATCCGGTCCACAGGAGGCCGCCGTTGCAGTTGCCTGTGCAGTTGCCGTTGCACTTGCCGTAGATGTAGACGTGACAGTGACCGTTGGCGTTGCCGAAGCTATAGCTGTAGAGGATGCGGTGGCCGTCACCACCGTATTGGTGCTCGTCGCGCTTGGAGGTGTGGGAGTACTCGTAGCGCAGCTACCAGGTAGGCCATTGACTGTGATAATGTAGTTCGAGCAACCTCCCGAGGCTGGACCGTTCACCACTATCACAAAAGTAGCACCTGCGGGTATTGTCACGCTGTATGTCTTGGCTGGCCCTGCTGGACTTATCCCTACGTCACCCAGGTAGTTCATACAAGCGTAATTAGGATTGAAGCTTCCCAGGTAGACTGCGCTATGTATGGTGGCAGCAGTGCAGTTATTCAGGTCCAGTGTAATTGACACACACACAGGAGATGCGGAAGAGTTAGTGAGCGAATAAGAATCGTAGAGGAATGCGCCGGGAGTTATTGTACAAGTCTGAGGTAGCGCGCAGGTGCTTTGTGGATCATCACGCACGATACGTCCATCCTGCGTGGGGTCTCCTGGGACTATCGCTCCCTGGAATACGATTGGTTGCGCACAGGCCGTCGCTGTGCTAGTTGCAGTAGGCGGTGCAAGTGTATTAGTAGGGGTGGCGCTCGGCGCTCTGGTATTGGTGCGTGTAGCGCTGGCACGAGGGGTGTTGCTGGCGAACGGAGGCGGTGGGTTGGTAGGATCAGGAGGAGGTGGACTGGTAGGCGACGCTACAGGCGTAGGTGTGGAGCTAATGCACGCGGCTACGTCTATCGAATATTCTCCGCAACCCTCATTTGGTGCGTACTCATGCACTACTACGAAGTAGGTAGCCCCGGCTGGCACGATGAATGAGTACACATACAGGTTCGAAGGCGGACCGCCCTGCGCCAGGAAGTTCAGACAGACGTTGTTTGGATTGAAGCCGCCGAGGTACGCGGCGCTCATCACGCCTGCGCCCCCGCAGTCCTCCCCATTGACCTGCACCGTGATGCACCTGGCTACGCTGTCATTGTTGGTAAACGTATAGAGGTCGTAATGGCGCGGCATGGCGTCGGGTGGCGATATGCAACTGTCCCCTAACGCGCATGTGCTGGGCCTATCATATAAACCGACACGTCCGACCTGGGTAGGATCGAAAGTCGTGATAGACCCGGTGATGGACTCGATAGGGGCGCACGGTCCCCCGCCAGGGCCAGAGGGCGTGGCGGTGATAGTAGTGGTGCCCAGGGGCTTGGTGGGAGTGCCCGTAGCCGTGTTCGTGGGCGGGGTGCCTGTAATGGTAGGCGTGCTGGTAGGCAGGGTGCCTGTGACGGTAGCAGTACCTGTTGTCGTGCTCGTAGGTGGCGTGCCCGTAACGGTGGAAGTAGGAGTGCGTGTGGACGTACCTGTATTGGTGGATACAGGCGTGTTGGTGGCAGTATTTGGCGGTGAGGGTGAGGGCGTAGGCGTGCAGGCCACAAGCACCGTGATATTGCCGGTGAGGTTCTGGTCCAGCGTGGAGCTATAGTAATATACGCCCGTCGTATTGATGGTAGTCTTGAAAGTCTGGCCCTGGGCGAGAGTGCCGCTGGCCCACAGGCCGCTAGGGCCAATCGTGTTGTGGCTGGCCGAGTCTAAATTGACCCATGTAATAATCGAGCCTTGAATGACGATGAGATTACGAGGCGAGAATTTCCCGTCTACGATGTTGACGGTAATATCGCCGGGCGCGCAAGTGGAGGGCCTGTCACCGATACCTGAGCCGCCACAGGGGAGGGTGAATATCAGCTTGAGGCCCTGCGACACTTTGTTTGAGGTGTTGCAGGAGTATTGCGTGCGGTGGCTGCCGGTGTCGCGCTGCACGCCGATGGTCGCGCTACTACCGCCCTGGGTCAGCGCGCCGTAGATCACCTCAAAGCGCTGGTCGGGGGCGTTCTCGAAGAAGCGCACCTCGAAGTTGGCGGTGCCGCTTGGGGCATTCGCTACCACGTAAGCAGCCCGCCACTCTATGATGAAGATGCGGTCAGGAGCGTCGCCATCTACCCTGGTGAAGATACCCCGGTTCGCCCCCGTGGTCGTCAGGTTATCCCAATGCGGGAATATGGCGTAATCGAAGCTGGTCGCGGCAGGCAGGCATGCGTTGGCGGAAGCGGGGTTGGTGGTGGATGCGAAGTTGAGCGTGCCGTTGGAGCCAACCGATACCCTATCGAACACCCGGTCATACAGTTGGAATGGGAAGGGGAGCATCACCGTGGAGGAGCAATCGTCGCACTGCGAACCGGCCACCGGGGCCAGGCCAGGCACAACTGTGGCCTCGACTTCTTCGGTAACGGAGTACTCTTCGGTGCAGGCGGTGGCTGTAACTATGGGCACGGCGGTCGTGGGCGCTGCCGTGGGCACCCTGGTGGGTGGCCGCTGGGTAGGCACGCGGGTAGGCGGTATGGGAGTGGGCGTGGGAGCGCCCGGCGGCAGCACCGTCACGACAACCGATTTGCATACCGTGCCGACAGGGTTGCTCGCGCACATGATGAAGCGGCGGCTGCCAGTAGGCTGTACGCTGATCTGCCCATTGCCATCCGCGCCCGTGGTGCTCACGGGGATACCGTCAATAGTCACATCTTGCGCCCCCAGTACCTGCCAGAGGAGGCTGGTGCTGTCGCCGGGGCTGATAGTGAGGGGCGCACCATCGAAACTCGTTATCATGGGCGGGCGCACCACCAGTACGCTAAGAGTGCGGGTCACGGGAAGGAGGTTCGTGCCCGTAGCAACCATCCTGAAGTCGATCACGCTGGCATTCTGAAGCCCTGCTGCCTGGAAGGGGTGCGACGATTGGTTGATACGCACGGTGCTCGCGCCCGACACGTTGTATTGCAGGCTCGTCTCCGACCCCGCGATCCCTCCCCCGATAGGCGTGGCGGTGGCGTTGGGGTCCCCCAGCTTGAGGTAGAACCTGTCTATGATAGCCGCGCCTGCGCTCTCTCCACCCTGCGCGATTGCCGTAGCGGTCATGTTCGCGGCTGCCTGCGCTGTTTGAGCGGCGGAGGCAGATTGCGCCAGGGCGGTGAGCGTGGCGTTTGCCCCCGCGACGTTGCCCCCGTTAGCCTGCGCTATAGCCGTCATCGTCTGCGATAGTGATAGAGCCTGAGCGGTAGCGGTCTGGGCCGCCGCGCTCAAAGCTGGCTTGTCCTGGGGCCTGAGCAGCAGGAAGAGGAGGCAGGCAAGTATGAGCAGAGGGATGAGAAGGAGGAGAGCGCGCCTCGCCACCAGGGGTAGCCCTACCCACGCCGCGAATATAGGCCGGTAGGCTAACTGCCCCTGGACCACCTGTGCCTCGGAAGCCTCCCATTCCACGCCGGGCGGGTGCGCGCCTGCATTGAACGGGAAAGGGCGCTCCTTGCCGGTCCACACCCGCTTGAGAGGCTTGACCCTGATGGGTATCACTACGGTCGAAGATGCGGGCAACTCGATCTCGTGCTCCAGCACGCCATTGCCTTTGGCCGTGACGCCTCCAAAAGCGGGCGGGGTTACGTAGGAGCTGTTCGTATACCCTGAGGCGGTCGGAGCGGCAAAGACGTCGGCCTGCACCACCTCCCCCTCGCGTATGCTAGGCGTGCCTAACGTGAATTGTAGCGCCTCTTCGGGGTCGCTGAGGGCGAGGACCGTCGTACGCGGGGCGTTGCCGGCGTTGGAGAGAGTTATCGCGTAGAGGCCCTGGCGGCCCGAAATAGTGCGGGGCTGCAAATCGAGCGCCAACCCACCCACTGCGGAGAGATTTACCATCCCCTGGATGGTGGTCTGTATCGTGGGATTGTCTCGGGAGAGGGCCATCACCGTGAAGGGGTAGAAGCCCGCCAACGGCCGGGTGCCCGTCTGGGGAGGATGGATTTCGAGGGTGACGGCAGATTGGTCCCTGGGGAAGAGCTTGACCTCGCTCGCAGAGAGCGTATACCAGGAGGGGTCCAGGCCGATGACCGTAATCGTGAACGCGTCTACCACGTCCCCCGAATTGATCAGGTTCAGGCGCACGACGGCATTCTCACCCGGCGCTAAGCTTAGCTGGGCGTTATCCATCTGTAGCCCGATAATGTCGGCCATAGGTCTCCTCAGGACCGAGTAGCTATTTTATCTGTTCGAGGACTGTAGTCCTCAGCCTATCATTTTGGGAGGGTATCTAAAAACTATACCCATTAGCTTGTCATTCTGAGCGAAGAATGACACGGCGAGGGGTCTTGTTCTTAAATAGATATTTGGAAGCCCACGAGCAGAGAGCCATGAGGCATATCCGCACGCGAGATTTTATTGGCCTATTATACACTCATTGTTTACTTTCTGCTCACCTGATTCCGCGCATGTATCCCTGGGAACATGTAGATCATCAAGCAAGAGTCCTCCCTCTGAACTGGCAAGAGACACTTCCTGATCTCCACTCAGGGGTATAGGGGCCGGAGTGGGCGTGCCGCACGGTAAATAACTGAAAGTCAGACGTGTGCGGACTGCAACACTGCGTGTATTGCATGAATATTGACTATAGCGTCCGAATCCTGAGTCTGGATCGAACGCCTCTGCAACGCCAATCGTGGCAGATGCACCTCCACTCCCATCATCCCGTACGTAAACTATATTAAATTGCGACGAGTTTTCGTAGAAGCGCAGAACGAACTCAACCGGCTTTTGGATCTCCTTGTTCATAGCGTCCCACTCTATGCTGAAGATACCTCCAACCTGGTTGCGGGTCAGTTCTGTGTATATGCCCGCACGGAGATAACCCTCCGTCCGCCTGGTATCGAGGTCTTCCCAGTATGGGAATACGACAAACTCCAGGCTTGAAGTGGGCAGGCACTCATTGGCGGGGAGAGCATTGCTGTTTGTGAAGCTCAAGGTGCCGTTAGAACCTACCAGAGCGCTGGTGAATTCCTGGTCATACAACTGGATCGGGAAGGGCAAAGTAATAGCAGTTACGCAGTCATCGCAGTGGTTGCCCGTATCTGTCCTCGACTGTATGCCGACGGCGGGAGACGTGTCTCTTGTTACCACGTATCTAGGGGCGCAAGTAGGCGTGGCCGTGCGGGTAGGTGTACGTGTATTAGTAGGCGTGCGCGTAGCTGTGAACGTCCGCGTGGAGGTGGGCGTCGTAGTGAAAGTAGGCGTCCGAGTGGGGGTGGGAGTATGCGTTGGGCTGGATGTGGCAGTAGGTGTGGAGGTAAATGAAGGCGTAGGAGTAGATGTAGATGTGGCCGTAGGTGGCCGCGTATTGGTAGCAGTTGCGGTAGGAGGGCGTGTTGCGGTACGGGTCGCGGTTGCGCGAGGCGCAGAGGTGGAAGTGGGCCGCACCGCCGTCCGGGTCGCGGTTGGGCGAGCAGTTGGAGCTTTCGTATTGGTCGGGCGTGGCACAGTAGGGGGTGCGGGTACTGCCGTCGCAGTAGGTGGTATAACTGGAGGCACGGTAGCGGTAGGCGGCACGGGAGTAGGCGTATCTGCGGGTAACACTATTACCTTGACCGAGCGGCAGGTGCGCCCCGCCACATTCTCGACACAATGCGTATAAATATGCGTCTCGGTCGGAGTCTCCACCAGGCTGCCGAGGCCACCCGGCGGTATGGGCGCGGATATACCGTCCTTGGTATATTCCCCGGTGCCCGCGATCTTAAAGAAGAGCGTGATGCTGCTACCCGCCGTTATAGTGACGATGCTATTCGCCGTTATGGTGATATTGCCACTTGCCGTTATGATATCAGGATCGGTAGTGAGAGCCTCCATCTGCGGCGGATGTACCAGCAATATGCTCATGGTACCTGTAGTGACCTTCTCAGTGCCCGTAGCCACCATCGTATAATCAACGAGACTGAGGTTGGGGTCCACCGAATCGAAGAGCCTCGCGCTCCGCGAGATGCTCAGCTCCCTGGCTGAAATCACGTCCCACCCCACGTTGGGGTTGCCTTCAGCATCGGTACTACCTATTGCCTCGGCAGTGGAAGTAACTTCGACAGTTGGAAAGCCTTCAATAGTGGGGGTGAGTTCGACAGTCGGAGAGGGGAGCACCAGGTAAAATTTATCTATAGATGGTCCGCCAACGGCCTGGGCCTCAATCGCAAGGGCTGTCGCGGTCCGGGCAGCCACCACCTGTTCAGGCAGCATATTCATGGCTGCGAGGGTAGCATTCGCGGCGACCATGTTGCCCCCGTTCGCGGCGACCACGGCGGTCTGAGTCTGGGAAACGCCTTGCATAGCCTGAGCAGCTGACGCGGCCAGGGCGGTAGCAGTCTGTGCAGCGGCTGATACGGGTCCAGAGGTGCTATCATCCGGCCTGAGCAGCAGGAAGAGGAGCAGGCCGAGTATGAGGAGGGCCAGGGCCAGGGCAAATGCCCGCCGCAAAACCCCAGGCAGGCCGGACCAGGCGGCGAGGATGGGTCTGTACACCAGGCTTGCCTCGGCTCGCTTCTCCTCTTTAGCCTCCCATTCGACTCCGGGCGGGTGGACACGCGCCTGGAACGGGAAGGGCCGCTCTTTGCCGGTCCACACTCGCTTCATAGGGCGCACCACCACCGGCAAAGCAAGGTCGCTGCCGGGAGGTATCTCTAGATCGTGCTCCAGGTAGCCCTCGCCGCGCGCGATGGGCGCACTCACCGAGGCGGGCGGCGCATAAGGGGGAGGCTGCCCGCCAGCCGCTTCAGATTGTACCGGCGCGCCGAGCGTATAGCGGAGCGCCTCTTCCGGATCAGTAAAGACCAGCACGAGTTGGCGAGGGGAGTTGCCCGGGTTCTGGAGGATAATCCAGTAAGAGCCTTTACGCGCGGATACCCGCTGCGGCTCGACCCTGATAGCAATCTCTCCCACGCTCGCCAGTGTAAGCGTGACGAGGCCCTGTGCGCGGTCAGTGGGGTTATCACGCGAGGTGGCTATTACAGTGAATGGGTAGACCCCTGCCTGCGTCCCATAGCCGGACGCGGGTTGCACGCGCAGCACAATAGTTGCCTGGTCTTCGGGAAAGAGGGGTATTTCACTCTGTGTAAGAGCGTACCAGGATGGATCAAGCCCCACGACGGAGAGCGTAAAAGCGTCCACCACCGTGCCCAGGTTGGTCAGGCTGACGCGTACCTCGGCTACCTCGCCAGGCGCGAGTTCGACGCTACTCCTATCAAGCTCTATTCCGACGTGAGACATAAGCAAATGCGGAGTGCGGAGTGCGGAGTGCGGAATTGGTCAAACGTGATGCGTGATGCGTGATGCGTGATAATTCGTCTATCGTCTAATTCCGCACTCCGCACTCCGCACTCCGCACTCGCTAAGGTCCTGGGGTGGAGGTGGGTAGAACCTCGGCTGCGCCTGGGGTGGCAGTGGGCAGGCCTTCGGCTACATTAACAGTTGTGATGGCCTGGGTCGAACCGAAGGTATTCTCGGCAGTTAGCAGATATTGCGTCGTCGTGCCTGGTTTGACTTCCATAGTGCCGACCATGTCGGGCACGGGCGTGCCGTCGATATTCGCTTTTTCACCTCGGGTGATCTCCCAGCTTAGCGTTATAGCGCAGCCGGAGCAAGGAGCGTCAACGGGGTCCGCCGTAAAGAGCTTGATGGTGGGCGGGCGTAGCAACGCCAGGCCTAGCGCCCTGCTCACCTGGTCCGTGCCATTGGTCGCTTCAAGGATGAGCGAGACGTCGTCCTTGATATCGACGGGCTGCAACCCGGCAGGCGGGACGGGCGTGCCGTTGATTGTCACGGTGATATTCCTGGGAGGCATAACTTCCCACGCTGCCTGTACGCCACCGTCGGGAGTCGATACCCATTCAAAGCGCTCGATCCTGAGCGGCCCCTCGGCTATTGCCAGGGCTGTAGCAGTCTGGTTGGCCGGGGAAAGGCCGCCGCCCCCTGCTATTGCAGTCTGGGCTGCTGCCGTTTGCTGCGCCGGGCCATTTTGCTGGGCGGCCGCCAGTGCTGTTTGCTGGGCAGGGCTAAGGCCGGCGACGGCAGTCTGCGTCTGGCTTGCGGCGATTGCGGCCTGGTTTTGATCGTCCTTCGGCCTGAGGAGCAAGAAAAGGAGGAGCGCCAGTATCAATAGAGGGATGATTAGCATCAAAGCGCGGCGCAGCGCGAGCGGCATACCGGTGAGCCACCCCAGTACCGGCCCGTACACCAGCTCACCCGACGTGCGCCTGGCCTCTTTCTCTTCCCACTCGACGCCTGGAGGGGTAGCCGCAACGTCAAACTTGTGCGTGATGTCGCGCCCAAACCACGTGCGCTTCCTCGGCTTCACCGTGATATACATCTCGGCGCGGCTGTTTGCGGGCACGGAGAGAGTGAGGTTGCCCTGGCCCGTTTCGGGGCTAGGTCCTACCCACTCATATATGGGGTTTTCGGGCGTCACCGTCTCACTTACGCTTTGGCCCTGGGAAACGTATTCCGAAGCAGCAGGTGTGGGTATGCCCTGTGCCTGGAGGGAGGTCTGCGTGCGCTCCGCGTCGGAGAGGGAGCGGAATTGCGCCTGCCCAAAGGCGAAAGCGAGCAATTCACCCTCGTCGGTGGGGCGCAACACGATGGTGCGCTCGGTGTTGCCGGCGTTGTTCAGGGTGAGGCGGTACGTGCCCTTGCGGCCAACGATGCGCTTCGGCTCGATGTCTATACTTACCTCACCGGAAGTCGCCAGCGTGATACGCATGGGGAGCGAGGTGAACTCCGAATTAGCGTCGCGGGAGGTGGCTACAAGCTCGAAGTTGTACTCGCCGGCAAGCGCGCGGGCAGCCGCCGGGGGGTGAAGGATAAGGGTCGCTATGCCCTGGGCTTTAGGGAAGAGAGAGAGCCTGGCAGGTGTAAGCTCGTACCAGCTTGGGTCGAGATTGCGGATCGTCAAATCAAAGGCATCCACGACGCCCCCGCCGTTCGTCACCGTAACCCTTACGACGCTCGTTTCGCCAGCCGCCAGATTGACGCTAGTATTGTCGGTTTCCAGGCCGATGCGACCAGCCATTAATTACCTCCTGTTAGGAGCAAGTTACGAGTTACGAATTACGAGTTACGAGTTCGTCTATCGTCTATTGTCTATTGTCTATGGTCACTCGCTACTCACTACTTCGTCTTTGCTCGTTGGGCGCGGCGGGCTTCGCCTCGGCGTATTAGGGCGTAGGCCAGCATGTTTTCGGCGAACTCCACGGCGGTGCGTATGTCGGCGCGCTCCATCACCTTCTTCTCAAGGCCACCGTTCCAGGCGCAGCTGTAATCGGCTGTGCTCACCAGCAGCCCATCCCCTTCGAATAGCTGCCCGGCCGAGGCTCCCGGCGGGGGCGCGGCGAATACGTGGCGCGACGTGAGGAGGGGGTGATTGCGCGTCACGGGCTGCGGCTTCCGGCGCACAGCCTGCGAGATCGAGCTTATCACCTTCTGCGCTTCGGGGCTTGTAGAGGAGGCACAGCCCTCCAGCAATAACACTCCTCCCTGGTCGAGGTAAACGCTCAACAGGTTCCCCTCGGCCTCGCTGATCTTAGTGGACGCCGTGAAAGGCATAACCAGCAGGTCGGCGTCAATCGGCTCGGTGCTCCCCTCTGTATAGTCGCGCCTGCGCAGCCTCCACTCGATACTGCTATTGGTAAGGGCGGAATAGAGGCGGGTCGGCCCGGCATAGTGCGATGCGAGGGCGCTATCTGCTTTCTCCGGCTTCCACACACTGATGCTGGCGCGCGGGCCGGGGCGGATGCCTGCCTGCTCGCGGAAGCGGTTGTCTATCTCGTCCCCCTGTGGGTAAGTGGGGTCTGCCGCGTCCTTGAGGGCTTTCTTCCCATCGGTGAGCATCACGCGGGCAAGCTCCACGTGAGGCTGGTCGGGGAGGCGATCACGCTCGTAGATGGCGTATGCTTCTAGCAAGCGGCTCGGCTTCTCTGACCCATCCTCTATGGAGATGGCGGGCTGCGTAGGTATCTCGCGGAACATCAGCACCAGGTACATGAGGCCGGCTGCCGCGGTGGTAATCTGATAGCGGAAGGGCTGGGCGACGATAATCATGCGCCCATCGGGGTCTATAGCCACACCAGGACGTATCCACACGGAGCGGTCGGCGGGGGTAGCGGCATCAACCTCAAGTCCAGTGGCGATACCCCACCCGTGCATGGCAAGGGTGTGGACCTGGCTGGCAAAGCGATGGTAGTCGTGCGAGTCGCCCCAGGTCTGTGCATCAATCATCAACCCCATAAAGGGGTTCACCCGCTTGAGCTGCACGCGGGGCACGGCATTGTCCATTTATCTCTCCTAAACGTAATTTTGAATTTTGAATTTTGAATTTTGAATTAGATGAAGAGAGCCGATAACTTAGAATTCAAAACTCAAAATCCAAAATTCCATTTACCATCGGGGCGGGGGCTGCTTCGGAAGCTTTAAATCCATCTTCACGACCCTCAATATGTAGGTCGTGTCTACAGGTTTGTCGGCCTCTATTATAGCTCTTAACGTATCCATGTCCAATGTTTCCGGGTCAGGAGAGGCGATAGTGACTGTGAAGAGGCGGGGACGGTCCTCACCTATTGACGTGTTGATACCCATGCGGGCGTCTTGACCGAGGCGGAAGCCGTTGGTCCGCTCCTCGACGACCACCAGGCCACCTGAGTAGATACCGAGGTGGAGCTTGATGCCCGCCGAGGTGCCGCGCATCCTGTATAGGACCGCCGCCGACTCGATCAACTTTCGGCGGCGGGAGAGGGGCCAGTCCGCCCCTTCGTCGTCCATATCGACCCATATGTCCATCCAATCGAGGAGGTGCTTGGGGGTGGTCAGAGGGTCGAAATAGTATGGCTGGTTGTCCACCATCTCCTCGACAGGGCGCAACACATCCTCGAAGATACGCAGGAAGCGTCCAACAAACTCATCCGCCGAGTATATCGCGGGCAAATATTTCAGATAGCTTGAAGGCGCAGGCTCTTCCCCCTCAGGGAAAGCCGGGGGCTTGTGCCCGTTGGTAGCAGGCCCCGACGGTATCGAGGGTGCGCCTATGTCTACAGTTTTCCCTAATGAGCTTAGTGTGGCCATATTGTCACCAATCTATTGGACGATAGACGATAGACGATAGGATATATTGCGTGTTGTCTGTTGCATATTTTGAACTCTAGTCTTCATTTAACCTTCATGTATCGTCTATCGTCTATCGTCTATCGTCTATCGTCCGTCGTCCGTCGTCCGTCGTCTGTCGTCTACTTCACATTCACGGCATGATTGAACGACGCCAGCAGCCCATTCGGCGGGCAGGTTATGGTGCCGTCTACTTTAGAGCGGGTGCCCGTCACTGTATCTATCACGAAGAAGCGCACGGCTTCAACGTATTCTACACCATCTACCCCCTGCACGAGCGACGTTATCTCGGAGTGGTACAAACTACGGCCCCAGGGCCAACCTTCACCATCCGGCCCGCCGTTCACAGGGTTGATGAGAGTGTACAACTTCCTGGTTATGGTGTCGTCCAACGCCTCTTTGTTGGTGCGCTTGCGCGCCGTCACGTCTACCTCTACAGACACGAAGCGGTAGGGGGGCGCATCGAGCTTCACCTCTGAGGTAACGATGCGGCGCTCGTTGAGGAGAACCATAATCTCCTCCAGTGCGCGCTCGCCCAGGCGCAGCTCGGGTGGGGGTATGGGAGAGTCGGTGCGATCACTTTCCGGCACGAGCAGCACCTTGATGACCCCCTTGCCCGAAGCTACTTCCTCCGGCGTGGGCGGGATGGTACGGGCGCGTGCTACCTCAGGGGTGGCCTGTATCGCCAGGTATTCGTAGTCCTCCGTCGTGACGGCGCGGGAGCGCGCACGTAGCATCTGAGGCCCGCGCACCATCAACATCTCCAGCGTCTCCGCATCCTCGCCACCGATAGCGGGCGCGGCATTCCTGACCTCGGCTACGTACGGTATGGACGATTTGAGGATGGTGACGCTGTTCTTGCCCACGTTGCCCTTCAAGCCGCCTCCCGTTCGATATTTGGTGAAGCGCATCTGCGCACCCGCCTCGGGGATCGTGCCGTACTGTATCTCGCGCCCCCCGGCGTCGCGTATGGTGGGGCCGAAGCGGATCATACCGGTGTGGCTGTCGAGCGTGTAATGGAGGTCGCCCGGTTTGGAGCCACCGAAGTCATCAACCTCCTGCCAGGGGATGTACTCTCCCTTCTCATTCTGCACCTCAAGGTACTCGCCTGCGCGGCGCTCAATCACGGGGGAATATGATAGGGGCCACTCCTGTCCTCTCTGGCCCGTGGAGCGGCCAATAACCTCATTCTCTATGCTCTCAACCTGGCTCGCGGGGACGATGCCGCCCAGCGACTCGGTATGGACATCATCTATGCGCGGCGCGGCGGAATAGCCACGCTGCTTGCGCTGCTCTTCGGGGGAGGTAGCTCGCAGACGTATCCAGAAGGCCACGTGCCCGTCAATATCGCGTGGTTTGGCATTATATGGTATGTGCAATACCACGTCGCCATCCTGGTTGAGAGCGCGGGTGGTATCCGACTCTTTGAATGCCCGAATCCACTCTCTGCCGTCCCAGAACTCCCATGCGATAGGTGGGTCTTCAGGGATGACGCCAGTGCCCTCGATCTCCGGTATCTTGAGGCTGATGCGAAGTATGTGGCCGCTCAAGTCCTCGTGGTATCCAAAATAAAGGGCGTCGTTGGGCTGGGGCGGGTCCTGGAAGATGCCGAGGTTGAGGACCGGGTTCTCCATCACCTGCATGTAGTCACTGAACGGGTTCTGGCCGCGCTTCACAAGTATCCCTGATACGGTAGGCACGTAGATCGTGCGGTCGGTATCGGTGGAGAAGACGATGGCGTTCTGCGACTCGGTGCGCACGGTGCCCACCTGCGTGCCCATCGGTATCGTGACGGCATCGGGCTGTGGGCCGGTGAGATAGATGGTAATGTCCGTGCGGGCCGGCCTCGGCGGGAGGAGACGCAGCCCCAGCATCTCCAGCCACTTTATATAGTTGCGCTCCGGCACGCGGTTGACGCGATAGAGGAGTATATCGACCATGTAGGCGAAGAGCTCTATCATCGTCACCCCAGGGTCCGACACGTTATGGTCGGTCCACTCAGGGCAGTAGCGAGGGATCAGGCGCTTGGTCTCATTCACCAGGTCCTGAAACGTGCGGTCGTCTAGTTTAGGGGAAGGCAGTACCATATTGTCACTCCGTGAATTTTGAATTCTCAATTCTCAATTTTGAATTTTGGCTTCCAGCAATTTAGAATTCAAAATTCAAAATTGAGAATTCATTCGGCCCGAATAAGGTAGAACGGGTAGACCAGGTTGCGGTCTTCATTGGTGGCGCGGATGCGGTAGTGGATATCTATAAGGAGCTTATTGTGCTCATCGTCATCAGTGTCCACATCAACACGTATGACTTCCACGCGAGGCTCCCACCAGCCGATGGCCTCTTGCACGTACGTATCGACCAGGCCGGCCGTGGTAGCATTGTTGGGGGCAAAGACAAGGTCATGTATGCCGCACCCGAACTGAGGTCTCATGTGGCGCTCGCCCTTCGCGGTGCTGAGGATGATGCGGATAGCCTCATCAATGTCGAACGTCTGATGCGACAGCGCGATCCCCCCGCTAGGGCTGATATGTAGCGGCCATGACCAACCATTACCTAAGAAATCGCCTTCGTTCATCTCTGCTCCATTTCCGAAAGGATAAAGGATAAAGGATAAATTATGAATTCACCTATTCTGCTTTATCCCTTTTCCTTTATCCTTTATCCTTTAGTTCAGGTTGAGGATGCTCCCCTTTACGCTGGTGATGGCGGGTGAGGTGAGATCGAGGCCCGCGGTGCCACTGACGGTGGTCTTCCCGGTCGCGCTTATCTCCACGCCAGCCGTGCCGGTGATCTTCACCTTCCCTGTCGCGCTCAACGTCATATCTTGCATACTCGTCAGATCCATCTTGCCTGCTGAGGCCTTGACCGTCACGTTGCCCGTTCCGGCGGTAACAGAGATGTTGCCCGTGTTCGATTTCACCTCTATATCCTGGTCACACTCGATGTGTATCTTGTTCTTCTGGGTGATTATCTTGATGAAATTCTTCGTGGTCTTGTCTATAATCTCGATGCCCTGGGTGGGGTCGGGGCTATCGTCCAGCACAATTTCGTGTCCCAGGCGGCTCTTCTGCACGCGCCTGATCGTCTGGCTGCCCGTGACGAGCTTGGAGGGAGGCTTAGGGAGCTTGTCCTTGCCGTTCCACACACAGCCCAACACGCAGCCCTGGGTCGGGTCTCCATTCACGAAGGCCACGACTACCTCATCATTTGCCTCCGGGAAGTAGGCCACACCTTGCCCCGGCCCGGCCATGATTGTGGTCATGCGGCACCAGTGGCTCTCTATATCCTGGCCGTTACTCTTGCCTAGCGAGGGGAACTTCACTTTCACCCTGCCTTGCTGTTCTGGGTCGTTGTTGTTGGTGACAATGCCTACCGTCAGGCCAACCGCAGAAGGCTTACCTCCCCCACTACCCTTACCCACGCCGTTGGTGGAGGTGTTGACGCTGCCGGTCAGCAATTCGGTCAGCGTCATATTGCCGCTACCACTACACCAAAAATGGGTCGTGTAAGCGCTGGCGTTATATCGATGCACAGAGCGCGTTACCAGGTACTTACCGCTGAAGCGCGACCCAACGTTCTTGAGGTCCACCCCTGAGCCTGCCACGATATCAGGATTGCCCGTGGCGTGGCATTCGGCCTGCATAAAATTCGCCGCCATGCGGTCAAGAGTGGCCTGGGCCACCTTATCGGCTTCGCCCGCGGTGTATACCGCCTGGTTCACCAATTCATGCTTGCCCTTCACCGAGAATGCCTGCTGGACAGCCTGTGCGCCCGTTTGTGAGCCATTCGATTTGCGATTTTGCGCGGTATTGCTAGGGCTGCTTGCCCGCCCCACGATCTCTTTCTTGGCTTTAGGGTCCCAGCCATATACCGTCACTTCGGATACCTGGTCCGACGTCGTGAGACGCGCCTGGAACCTGTCTAATGTCAGCCCCCATTTCAATTCAGTTGTTGGGGGAGAGGGTGGCGGCGGCTTGAAGTAGAGCGTCTTATCCTCGACGTACAGGCGGTAGCCTATGCGCTGGGCACGCTCCATGAGGAACTCCCAATCGGTCTGGTTATGCTGGAAGAGGTACGGGTAGACCACGGAGGTTGACGTCACATTCGCCTGTAAGCCCGACTTCTGAGCTAATTCCGTAGCGATATCGGAGTCGGTCTTCTGTAAGAAGGTACGGCTCTGGCGCGCACGCACCATACGATGGGAGCGGTCATAGCCACGAACCACGAATGTCGTGCGCTGGCTGGAGTTGAAGTCTACCTCTATCCCCGTTACTTCGCCCTTCATCAGTGATTTCTGCTCAGGTGGCGAGCCTGGTGTCGGACCAGCTGCGACCCTTACCAATATTTCTATTGAATCGCCCAGCTTGAAAACGTCGGCGTTCAGCATCTCGATACCCGGATCGGACATGTGTATCGTAAACATGTCAGGCAGGTGAAGGGAATCATCAACCTCCACATTCATGAGTTTCGCCAGATGGTCCGGGTTTATATGCTGCCCGTTGATCTTTATGTAAACCTGAGCTACATGTTGGGTTACTGGCATGGTCTCACCCTTTTGCTATTGCGTAGTCCATATTGCGCAATAATTCGAACAGCCCTTACGCACCAAGTTTCACGCATTATCGTCCGTCGTCCGTCGTCCGTCGTCCGTCGTCCGTCGTCCACCCCTCAATCGCCCAACGGTACTATCAGCAGCCTTTGCCCAGGGCGCAGCCTATCAGGCTCATCGAGACCGTTGGCGGTGGCCAGGTGTCGCCATGCGTTGCTGCTCCCATACTGAGCGAAGGCTATCCAGTCGATAGACTCGCCCTCTTTCACTATGTGGACGGCGTAACCCTCTCGCCCACCCGAAGTGGGGTTCTGCCCAGGGTATTTGCCCGTCTCCTCGGCTTGCAGGAAGGAGATTTGCACGGTCGAGCGCACCGGGGTGCCGTCGCGCAAGAACAAAGTGAACTTTTGCTGTATGGAGGTGATGACCGCTTTGAAGCTCCAGAATTCACCCCACCGGAACTCGACATGAGGAGGCTCACTCAACTTGGTATCGCCATCTTTCTTCGTTTCGGTAGTCTTCATCAGCTCCCATAAGCCATTGGTTTTTGTGCGGACATCCTTATCTCCCTTATCTTCGTAACTGTCAAAGAAAAGTTCCATATCGAGGGTGATAGGCTGCCCGCCCGTGAACTTGGGGGGCGTCATGGTGGACCCCACGTTGCTCTTGCCGGGCGTCCATCCATTAGTCTTCTTGAAAGAGTACTCTTTAGGGTTGAAGTAACACTCCACCACCGCTCCGGTGGTGACGTTTCTGATTGTAGCTTTAGTGTGATCGTCATTTGGCATCTCATTTTCTCCTTCCTGGAGCGTGACTCACAGTCCAAAGTTGTTCCTTACTCAATATCAGCACGCATCACGCATCACGTTTCACGCATCACGTTTCACGTTTCACCCGAAATTCCGCTCACGCTCTATGAGCAGCTTGTATCTGATAATATCTAATACCGATTCGGCCAGCTCATCCAGGTCCGGGCCAGCGCTCCCACCCTCCTGGCTGTTTTCAGGCTGCTCGGTTGACGAGCTCGCTGACGAAGAGTTGCGCTCCTCACCTGCGAGCGCCAGCGCGGGCGAGCTACCCGAATCACTCGATACGGCTGATGTCACTAGATCGGCCCACGCGCCCGCATCGCTATCCCCATCGCTGTTGCTATCGGTACCCCATGATGAAAAGTCGGATGACCCTAAAGAATTGGTGCTCCATGATGGGGCAGTAGCGGTAGCGAAGCTGGAAGACTGAGTATTGC
Source organism: Chloroflexia bacterium (assembly GCA_035274425.1). GTDB lineage: Bacteria > Chloroflexota > Chloroflexia > QHBQ01 > JADMIH01 > JADMIH01. Next base: position 9,885 of record DATEOC010000032.1, on the reverse strand, counting down.
TATCGGACCCGAAATATGGCACCGATGGAGTGGGCATCGCCATAGGCGAAAATCCATCGGAAGTTGCCCGCGCAGGCGAAGAGATGAGGGGCGATTGCCCAAAGCCAGGGGCCTGCCACGCTGAGGTAGACTCCGAGGGCACAGCGAAAGCCCCGTAGGGCACGGCGAGGGGCATAGCATCGTTGCTCTGCTGCTGGCCGTATAGTGCCTGAAGGGTAGCCATCCAGGGGGGTTGCTCTTCTGCTATGGGTTGCGATTGCTCACCCGACCCAGCCTCGGATTGGGCGAAGCTATCAGCAGTCGGAGACATTTCGGAGAGCGGGAGCATGAGCGTAGGGTTGGCCGGTGAGCCATCCGAGCCGGGCCACCCGTAGTCGCCCATCGAAGCGGACATGTGAGAGGCGGGACGCATTATCGTCCCGATGTCCGACAGCCCACCCTCTGCGGGTATGTTTGCCATAGCACTTTCCGCCACGTATGAAGTGGGCGTTACGTCAGTAACGTAATGCGGCGGCATGGAGATTGGCCCAGGCGACACGCTTGTTGACTCACCAGAAGAGGCCACTCTGTTCAGGCTCTCAGAGGCCGTAAGCCGGCTGGCGACGGTGCCCATATCACGCAGGCTCTGCGCGCCGCCCACGATTGGGGCAGCAGAGAGTCCGATAGGTGTAGAAGCGCCCACTGGCGCCGAAGTTGAGCTTACGGGTAACGGTCCCACGACGGGCATAGTGTCGGCAATCGTACGTTCGGTCTGCGCCGGGCCAGATGACCGGGCGACAAGGAGGTCAGCACCTACGCCGGTCGCGGGTGCGGGCATAGCGCGGGGGAGGTCATCAGAAGCAGATACAATCTCGTGGCCGAGGCTGCCGAGTATGCGCGCCAGCAAGTCGCTCTGCGCGGCGGTCTCTATCGGCTGTGCCGTAGAGAGGGGGGCGTGCGAGCGCACAAGGGAATCGGCCACGTCGGGCATGAGGGTCCATGCCTGTGGTTCGGGTTCCGGCTGTCTGACCTGCACAGTCTCCGATGGAGTTGAAGCTACAGCAGGCCCAGACGCTATAGGAGAGACCGGCGCCTCCATAGTCGGCCTGACGACAGCTTCAGAGGGCAAAGTAGCTCTCTGTATCAGATCGCCCGCACTCTCGCTTTCTACAGTGAGGTCAGATTGCGCAGACTGCGCCGCATGGGGCATATCGAGAGGCAAAGGTTGGCTTGTAGCTGTACTTATCTCAAGTACCCTGGGCAAATCAGGGTGCTCAACCTGGCTTCCAGGAAGCTGCTCGACCTGTGGTGCCTCGAACGCCCGCTGAGTGGCGATATCTGACGCTTGTCTATCTACGCTCACCGGAGGCGCGCTTCCAGTCTCAGCCGCAGCCTGCACAGTCATCGTCGGTTGAGAAGAGGGCGACTCGGCAAGCGGAGGCAGCGATTCAGATGCTATCGAGGGTGTAGCAGATGGGGGAGCTATCGCTTGCGACGCCTGGCGCTCAGGCTCGGCAACACGCGTTGAGGGAAGCTCGACATCCTCTGCACCTGCGCTGCGCACCTCGTCAGGCTGCGACTGCGCGGACCTCCCATGGGACCTCCCATGGTGCACCCAGGGCATCTCGATAGCGGGGGGACGCGACTCGTCCTGCTCTTCGCCTTCGGTACTCTCTCCACGCCCGAAGAGCCTATCGAAAAGCGAGCCTAGAAACCCACGCGACTCCGGCTCGCGCGTGGCAGACGTTTCCCGTACTACTTCGGGGAGAGCAGGCGCATTCTCACCGATAGGAGTTTGAGCTACCAGTTCGCTACTCGCAGCTACCTGGGCCTGAGTGGGGGTCGAAGTCGAAATAGAGGGTGAAGCTTCCGGCAATGGTTCGACAACCGAAGGTCCAGCGGGTGTTGTGGAATAGGGACTTGAGGGTACAAGCTCAGCAGCAGGGGGTGCTTGTTCGGCTACGGCGGGTTGAAAGGGTTGGAACGGACCGAGCGGATGGCTCTCCTGCGCCTGGGTTGGCTGTAGTTGAACGGCGCGCTCAGCCGGAGACTCCTGGGTCTGCTGGACCTGTTGTGCAGGTCGTGTTTGCCTAGCAGGTTGGGCCGGTTGTGAGCTTTGGAAGGGCTGGAACGGCCCTAATGGTGGGGGTGGCGGCTGGGCCTGTTGCGAGGTCACATCCTGCCCCGCAGGTGCAGAAGGAGTAATAATAGCGCGCACCGGCATCTCAAGGACCGGAAGAGTTGGAGCGGGCGAGGGCGCGCTGACAATATCTGGTATGACACGCTCAGCAGGTGCGGTTGGCGGGGGAGTTGGTGGCTGGGCGAGGGGAGGCGAAGTGGGCACAGATTGAGGAGTTTGCGCTGTTATACTGGTAGCTACTGTATCCCTCTCGGCGGCAACAGTCGCCTGCACTGGGGTCTCAGCAGGAGATGGGATGGGCTGCTTCTCGGTTGGAGTAGGCTCGCCCGTAATGAAACGGCGGACGGCCTCCGGTAAGGGGAGAGCAGAAGCTACCCTGTCAATAAGCTGCCCCACCGGCCCGCGCTCAGCGCGCTCCAGCGTTTCCTCGACTGTGCGGCTGGGGGCACGCTGAGAAGTAGTCTGAGTAGAGGCAAGAGGCATTTCCAGGCGCGGCCCTTCCTCTACAGATAAAAGTGGCGCTTGCACGACGGAGGGCGCGGGCTGCTGAGGCTGCGCAGCCTCAGGAGGCGATTGCTCTGAGGCAGGTGCTTGAGCGCTCTGTCTCCCTTCCGGCAGAGGCAACTCCTCCCACGATGGGCGCACCATGCGGGAGATCATGTCGGTGGTCGGCACAAGGTCGCGGTTGAGACTCCCCGCAATGTTGCGAGGGGTATAGGAAGAGGTTTCGATGAGAGGGGTGTGAGACACTAGCGGTTGCGTCGGTAGCGCCGCGGGTCCTGGCAGGTATTCAACCACAACAGTCTTGGCAGGCGGGGCACTTTCGGCCACCTGTGAGGGGGGTGCCGCCACGGGCGCAGGTGCGGCAGGCGCTTGCGCGACCTCCGCGAGAGATGGCTGAACAACCGGTTGTGGAACACTCGCTGCGGGCGCACTCGCAACAGGCACAGGTGCAGTAGGGGTAGTGCCCACCGGCGGGGCCGTTTGTGGTGGAGGGGGCGGAGAGACGCGCGCTGCGGGCCGCAAGGCGGAAGCCAATTGGTCCTCAACTCCTGCTTCTTCATGTGCCTGCTTGTTGGGGGAGACGGCCCGCCAAACCAGTTGTGTAGGCGGCGGGGCGAAAGGTTCGCGCGCTGTACGCGGCTGCTCCTGCGCTTGTACTGGGGTCAATAACTGCCTGCCTGGGTCAGGGCGCGACCTCTCGTCAGGCAGTACGCCAAGCCTGCGCGTTACCTGCCGCCATAATGCGCCTGGGCGCACCGGACTTGCCGAGGGTACCGCATGGGGGCTGCTGAGGCGCGCCAAAATCTGCTGCGTCAATCGTGCAGCCGCGCTCCCGGCGAGCATCGGCATCTCGCTCTCACCAGGCACGTTCGACCCTGCGGACTCGCTCCTCAGAAGGCCAGCCCGCTCGCCACTCAATTGTTGCTCTATATCCTTGCGCTCGTCCATACTACACTTCGGTCCAGAATTCAAAGCTCAAAGCTTCTCAACCGGCACGTATCATGTTATCGTAAGCCCCTGGTGGGTTAACTGCAACGACTGGATTGCGGCTCCGCTCTGGCCCGCCTTCAACTCAGGGCCTGTCCACTTCACGGGCAGCGCGCGCTTGAAGGTCCACTTCTGATTTCTCCCTGTCGTTTTATCCTGGTTGACCATGATAATGGTAACGTCGCGACGCTCGAATTTACCTTCCAATATTTTCTGGAACCATTCCAAAATCTCATTGGATGTAGTGACGCCATTGCGAAGAGTGATGTCAGACACTTTGACGCGCCCTGGCAGGCGATGGATATAATCGTTCTGCCCACCCTCCTCGTAGTCCTGTACCATAACCTCCACCGACAGGCCCGTTATTTCTGTAAATACGGCCTGCTCACCAAACCCCTCCACGTAGAAGTGGAACGTTGTCAATACATCGGGACGCTTACTGGTAACGGTAGTCATAATAAATCTCCTACAGGTGTGCGCTGCGCTCCATATCTATAATCATCTCTTGCACCATGAGCGCGTAGACGCGCTCGGCCAGTTCTTCGGCGTCCGGCTGTTGCGCGGAGTGCGTATTCCTTTGATCGTTCTGGCGCTGCCCACCCTCACTACTTCCCTGAGATTTATACCTTTGCACTGATAGCAACGTGGAAGATTCTACTGCCTCGGCAGTCACTTCCGAAGAGGCAAGGCTGGCAGGCGCGCTCGCCCTTATCCCATCCATGCTTGCCCTCTGTGCCGATAGGCCGCCACCTGATGATGCGATTGGACCACTTGAGGCCGTGCCCAGGTGTGTATGGGGACGTAACAGGGGCATATCGATGGCAGAGCCTCCAGATTGCTCCACAGCGTGAGTGACTTCATGGGCCAGTAGCGCCTCTCCTTCGGGCGTCTTCGAGTTCACCAATTCCGACCTGATATATATATCGCGTCCCACAGTGAAGGCCCGCGCACCCAGCCTGCGGGCCAACTCCCCTGCTTGCGCGCTGTCATGTATGCGTATATCGCCCAGCGAGCGCCCCTTCAGCCGCTCAAGCCATGACTGCGACCCGCCGGAATCGTTTTGATTGTTACTATCGTTATCCATTGCTTATATGATGCGTGATGCGTGAACCGCCAAGACGCCAAGTAACCGCCAAGATTTTTATGGTTTAGTTATGAGCCATTATCTATCGTCCGCCATCTATCGTCTATCGTCCGTCGTCCGTCGTCCGTCACTGATTCAGCTGCCGGTTGATATTAGCTATCTGCTCGACCCAGGCCCGGCGCTCGTGGTGTTCCAGCTCTAGTATTTCCTCCCTGGGCCAGTGGAAATAATACGCTATGTAGGCTACCTCTTCTCTAAGCTGGTCGAGAGGGTAGCCCGTCATTCCCCCGACGGCACCAGTTCCACTTCAAACGCGTGGTTGCAGTTGGGGCACTGGGCTGGGATCGTGGCGTGCTCTGCCTCGTTGATCCGCCGGTAGAAGTCCTGGAGGTAAGCGAAGTCGGCGGAGAACATCTTCTCGATGATACCTGTATGCACTTCGTGCAGCGTACCGAGCTTGGTTATCACCTTAGAAAGGAGGAGCACCGTGAGATAAGCCTGGTTCTGCTTGACCCGCATATCCTTGAGAGGGATAATCTCGTCCATAGCCGTCGCCAGGCGCATGACGCCATGCCGGTGCAGCGTCCCTTCGCTATCTATGTAGCCCCGTGGCAGGGTGAAATCATATTCCGTTTGCAGTCCTCTCTCAGGTGCCCTGGAGCCGGTCTGTGCCATACTGCCTCCTATTTTGGATTTTGGATTTTGGATTTTGGATTCTTAGAAGCAGACAGATCAACTTCCAAAATCCAAAATCCAAAATCCAAAATTGGCTTACTTCTCGCGCACGCACCCTTCGTGGGTGAACTTCAGCTCTTCTACGCCCACGTCGTTGCTGGCTGAGTTCAGGGCGGGGCCTTGCACTGAAGTGGGCCAGCAGCGGATGAAGTTCCAGCGTGCTACCTCGGCCCCCGTCTGGTCCACCATGACGATAGAGGCGTTGGCGCGAGCTGCCTCCACCTTCCCTTCCTCGACTTCCTTGCGCCACTTCCAGGCGTCCATGGCCGAGGTGATACCGCGCTTGCATGACACTTCCGTCCATTGGAGCCTGCCGGGCACCATCTGGATGGTGTGGTAATCGTCCTTGCGGGCTGCCTTGTAAGGGACTACCTCGCTCGTGGAACCGATACCTGACACCTCACGGAAGACCAGGGCCTCCTGGAACTTACCGTCCACACTCAGGTAGAACAGTGATGAAACAATAGGGTCTTCGCGGACTGCGCCGCCTTGCATTGGTCCGGGCATTTGTTTAGTTACCTCCTAGTATTGTCTTGGGTGTTGCGTGTTTGACGACGGACGACGGACGGCGGACGGCAGAAGATTTCGCATTATGAATCCTTTGCGCCGCATCTCCTCCAATTATCCCTACTCCTGACTATCATCTATCGTCTATCGTCTATCGTCTATCGTCTATCGTCAGCCGCAGGCTATTCAGAGATCGAGCCTCCGCTCTGCCACTGGCTCAAGCGGATGATAACGAACTCGGCGGGCTTCACCGGGGCGATGCCTACCTCGACGATAAGCTGGCCTACGTCGCGGGTCTCAGGCGGGTTGTTCTCCGCGTCGCACTTGACGTAGTAAGCCTCTCCTGCCGTCCTACCGAAGAGCGCGCCGTTCAGCCACGTCCTGGCGAGGAAGGCGCTGATGTCGCGCTTGATTCTCTCCCACAGGTCCATATCGTTCGGCTCGAACACGGCCCACTGGGTGCCTATGAGCAACGAAGACTCGATATAGTTGAAGAGGCGGCGGACGTTCAGGTAGCGCCACGCAGGGTCGCTCGATATGGTGCGAGCGCCCCATACGCGGATACCGCGTCCGGGGAACGAGCGGATTACGTTGATCCCTACCGGGTTCAATATGGACTGCTCGTTGTGAGTAGTCTGGTACGAGAGACCGATGCAGCCGGCTATTACCTCGTTCGCGGGGGCCTTGTGAACGCCACGCGTCGAGTCGGTGCGAGACCAGATGCCTGCCATGTGGCCGCAAGGCGGTACGTATATGCCGGAGCTATTGCCCAGCGGGTCGGCTACCTTTATCCAGGGGTAGTAAAGCGCGCCATACTTAGAGTCATAATTGACTTCCTTCATTCGCCAATCGCGTACCTGCTGCGGGTTGACGTCAGGTGGGGCATCGAGGATGGCTACGCGGTCGCCCATGTTCTGAGCGTGGTCGAGCATAGCCTGCTGGACCGCCTGCACACCTTCCATATCGAGCCGCCCCGCCTGGTAGAGGGCCATGATGTCGGGGAAGCAAACGATAGTGGCGTCCTCGGCTACTTCCAGGCCGTTCAGGCCGCTACGATCCGAAGCGTCGCCAATCAGCACCCTGGTGCCAATCTTGGTGCTTGTAGCAGCGGGCATGGCAGCTTCGCTCGCTATAGCAAGCGGGTAACTTCCTGGGATCGGCATCCGCTCGGTAGGGCTGGCGGTGCTCTCGCGCTCGGCGAGGCGGACCAGCTTCGAGTCGGCGTTGACGGTATCGACCACGTTGCGAGCCTTGCGGTCCTTGCGGAACGTCACGTTCTCGAAGCGCTCCTCGGTATCGCCCTGCCTGACGACGACGGTGAACTCATCCTCGGCAGCCGTCTTGCCTTCGGGGGCAGTTGCGGGTTCCACGTCAATCGTGATGGCGCTGCCACTTGCGCCGGGGTCACGTGCGGTCACGTCGAGGGCCACAGCGCCCGCACCTGCACGCGCAGGAAGCTCCACTGCACCGGCTGGAAGTGCTTTGGTAGCTTTGCCACCACCCGCTCCGCCGCCAGTATCAGCATCACCCAGGGGCAGTCGGGTGATGTAGCAGGTAGCGCCGCCGTTGTTGAAGAAGCCATATACCGCATGTGCGAGGTATCCACCCGGTATGAAGCTGCCGAAAGCATTCACAAACTGGGTCCAGTTGGTGATGAAGGTCGGCTGGTTGACCGGCCCGCGCTCGGCGAACCCCACGAAAGCGGCGGTAGACGTGCCAACACCCTCTATCGGTTTTGGACCCTTATCTACTTCCTCTACGTATACGCCAGGGGTCAAATAAGTTGTAGCCATTGTTCTCCTTTCGAGATAGCCGGTCGGGGATTGCCGCCGGCCTCTGCATTGTGAACGCTAATTATGAGACTGGAATAGTAGAGACGGGGCGCTTCGCGGACGACGGACGACGGACGACAGACGACGGCAATTTGCCATGTTGTCTACCTCGTATCGTTTGCCAGTCCACAAGTAAAGCCACGATGCTCACATTCCTCCGTCCATAATTCCGCAGTCTAACTCTCCAACTTCTCTTTAACTCGTAACTCGTCGTCCGTCGTCCGTCGTCTGTCGTCCCTCAGTGGCTCACCTCCTTCGGCCTTTGCCGTCTTGTCGCCCTTCGGAAGGTTCATCCCCTCCTGAAGCGCGGGTACTATCCTCTTTCCTGGCAGGCCTGGAAGTCGAAAGGACGAGGTCATAGCCCTCACCTGGGAGTTCTATGCCCCGCTCGGCCTGCCCGCTCGCGGTGATTGCTCTGATTGTGTAGCGCCCATTAGGCACGTGGTCAAACTTGAATCGCCCTTCCCGGTCTGTTTTCGTACGCAGCCCACGCTCTACTATCACCACATCCGCCTCCGGCACAGGCTGAGCGTCTGCCCCTTCCCCCGTGAGCACCCAGCCTCCAAATTGCACGGCTGGAAGCTCGAACTTCTCCCGGTTGTTCATCTCCTCGAAGACGCGCAGCCGCCTGGTGAGGACGAGAGGCGCAGTGACAACCATATCGGGGTCGAGTGGCAGAGTAACCGATAGCGTGATGCTCGGCTTGATCGGCACCTCCATGCTGCTCCAGAAGTCGGAGGGGTTCTTGATGGGGCTTTCTTGCTGGGCAATCTTGATGGGCACCGGCCACTCCTGCTTCGCAAGCTCCCCCTTCAGCTTTTCCTGGGGTATGGGGTTGTTATTGAAGCGGATAAGCGCGCTCAGCACCCGCCATAAAAGGCGATGCTCGTCTTCGACCTCATTCGCCCAAACGGTTATAGCGTAGAAGGCATCAAGGCGGAAGGGGAGGCGGCGGCGCGTAGAGGTGTGGTTATTAGGAGCGTTATTGGGAGCGCCGTTCTGCTGGCGCTGGCCCGGCATAGGGCGATTGAGTTGCCAGTCGGTCTGTCGCAGGTCGTAATTCTCCACTACGTGGTAGAGGTAACAGTTGATGGTGGGGCGGGCGAGGGACGTGCTCCACTCTTCGGTGGGAGCCTCGAATATAACATCGATCTCGTTGATGTCGAGAGGCACCCCCTCGATGAGCATGTATTTTATGGTCTCGTCTAGGTCGTTTATCACGCCTGGCTCCGTGTAAATAGGGAAGTTTATTGTTCTAGGGAAAAAGGATAAAGGATAAATTATGAGGTCAGCTTTTACTTTATCCTTTATCCTTTATCCCTTTTCCTTTGTGGATGGCTCGTCTACTTCTGCTCTCTCGGCCCCATCCACGGAGGAATCGGGGCCGTCGAGAACAAAGGGTAAGGAGATTTCGCCCTCTACTGAGTGCTGGCGTATGAAATCGATAACGTCGGCTACGGCAATTGAGCCGTCGCCTACAGCCTGAAAGCGGAGTTTATCTTGAGTAGCAACGTGCTGGATGATCCCCCAGCGCACGCCGTCCGGTGGTTCGACCCACAGACGCAATATAAAGGAACTATAGTGCCCCACGTGGCCCCCAGGTCGCAAGCTCGTCAGAGCTATCGGGATAAAGGATAGCAGAACGCTGTTTGCCTGCCGTTAGGTAAAAGTTACGTGACTGTTAGCTACGTTCAGAGATCGAATACTTCCAAAACGCACATACGCGAGCAATCACGAAGGAGAAGATGGTAACACTCCACTCTATGGAAGCCACCTGCATACAGAGATGTGTGAGAATAACGAAGCCTCACCAGACTACAAGCATAGACTCGTAGCTGGTGGCAGGTATTATCAACTGGAGGCTCGGGGTGTATGTGCGGCACTACAATACCAATAGGATGTTTGCCGAGCGTTAAGGGAGCGTTAAGTGAATATTGGAAACCTATCTCATATGCGGGAGAGCCAAAGCTAACGTAGGGAGTGTCTAAAAGTACAGAGAGAGGCAAGAGCGTTTGTAAGGAGAGAGGTTGTTAGCCAGGATCACACGCTGGCGGCGATTGTAATACCAGGCGAACAGCTTCACACTTCGTGCTAACGCTTTGAAACATTTGGAGAAG
>DATEOC010000031.1:0-125279 GCA_035274425.1 Chloroflexia bacterium | reverse complement strand
ATTGTGTCATCTACTCGGCAAAACAACTCTGTGATAAAATCTGTGGTAGACATGGGGTTTCTCCTTTCGCTGTGGTTTTGAGCTACAACAGCTTCGGAAAACCCCTTGTTTTTGTCAACCCCTTAAACTAGCACCATTGGCTTTAGATTCCTCACTACGTTCGGAATGACAGGTTGAGAGTTACACTTCTTGGATACCTTTTTAGAATGACACAGAGATATATCTTGTTCCTTTTGCGTTTAAGTGCCCCCGCAGGGTAGAGGCGAGCGGCCATGACAGACTTCGTAATGCCAAAGAGCGATTTCACCAACGCGGAGATTGCCTCCGTGTACGATGAGCTATCCTTCTGGTCTTCGAGGTTTGGGGCGCTTCTATTCAGCCATATCAGGCTCCAGCGCGACCTCAACATCCTGGACCTCGGCTGCGGGACAGGCTTTCCAACATTCGAGCTTGCGCATCTTTACGGTAGCTCCTGCCACGTCACCGGCGTCGACATCTGGAAGGAAGCGCTTGATCGGGCAAGGGCAAAGCTGGCGGTATATGGCCTCCAAAATGTGAGCATAGTGGAGGCCGATGGCGCTCAATTGCCATTTGGGACCGATGAGTTCGACCTGATTGTATCCAACCTCGGCGTCAACAATTTTGAGAACCCTGCGGCTGCATTTTCGGAGTGCTTTCGAGTGGCAAAGCCGAGCGGCAGGATTGTGCTGACGACAAACGTCAGGGGACACATGCGGGAGTTCTACGACGTTTTCCGAGAGACATTGGCGGGGAAAGCTGTCTATCTGGAGCGTTTGGAGGCCAACGAGGCTCACAGGGGCACGAAGGAATCGCACTCTCATGCGCTGCAAGTGGCAGGGTTTAGGGTAACGCGGGCGATAGAAGATGCGTTCCAGATGCGATACGCAGATGCGAACGCCTTGCTGAACCACTCGCTGACGAGAATCGGCTTCTTAGGCGGGTGGCGGAGCGTGGTTGAGCCGGAGGACGAAGTGGAGATATTCGCTGAGGTAGCGCGGCGGCTGGACGATATAGCGGATGCGCAGGGCGAGCTTGTGATGACGGTGCCAATGCTTTATCTTGAGGGTGAGAAACCGCAAGCAACCCGGCAAAAGCACAAATAAGTGAAGGAGATACAATGAGCGATAACACACAAAGCAACTTGCTCCTAAGAATAGATGATTACCTGGAAAAGCTCTTCTCCGCGAATGACGAGGCGTTGCAGTCGGCACTTGAGGAGAGCGAACGCAACGGCCTCCCCCCGATCAACGTGTCGGCCAACGAGGGGCGTCTACTTCACATACTGGCGAAGCTGGCTGGCGCGAAGAGGATATTGGAGATAGGCACGCTGGGTGGGTACAGCACCATCTGGCTAGCCCGTGCCCTTCCGGAAGGTGGCAGCCTGCTCACCCTAGAATACAGCCCGAAGCATGCCACGGTAGCCCGCGCCAACATCGAGCGCGCCGGACTAGGCGATAAAGTAGAGGTACGCGTGGGCGCTGGACTTGACCTCTTGCCACAGATAGAGGCCAACAGCGAAGGCCCCTTCGACCTCTTCTTTATAGACGCCGACAAAGATAACTACCCAGGTTACCTCGACTGGGCCATCAAGCTGTCACGCCCAGGGAGCGTTATTTTGAGTGACAACCTCATCCGCAACGGTGTCGTTATCGAACCTGCCTCAGATGATGTAGTTGCAACTGTCATATCTCAATACAATCGTCAACTTGCCACCGACCCCCGCCTGGAGTCTATAATTCTGCCTATCATACGCGGTTCTACAGACGGCCTCGGCATCACGATTGTGCGGTAACGGGGTATATGGAGGCCACCTCTGCCGAAATCGAGCGATTTCTCAAGCTGCTCGAAGAAACGCCGCGTCGCATCGCGTCTGCGAGCATAGGTCTCGAAAGCGCTCTAATGCACCTCAAGGCTGATAAGAAAGCGTGGTCTGCGAACGACGTGCTTGCACATTTACGTTCTTGCGCTGACGTTTGGGGCGAAAGCATACAGGAGATGCTTGCGAAGGTCAATCCGACTTTGCCCCATCTTTCCCCGCGCCAGTGGATAAAAAAGACCGAATATCCAGGGCTTGCCTTTCGCGAATCGTTTCAGGCTTTTGCAAATCAACGCAATGAATTGTTGAGCACGCTGAGAGATTTGAGATTTGAAGATTGGTCGCGTTCGGCTATGTTCCAGGGACGTAAGCATACAGTTTTCAGTCAAGCGCGGCGGATGGCCAAGCATGAGAACGAGCACTGTGAGCAAATCGAAGCGCTGTTAAAATCCGGCGGTCCAGGCACCACAATCGTCCGGTAAAGTGGTATACTATCGGGACGACAGACGACAGACGACAGACGACAGACGACAGACGACAGACGACAGATGATGGATGACGGATGACGGACGATAGACGATAGACACCTAATCTATAAAAATCTTGGCGTTTACTTGGCGCTCTTGGCGTCTTGGCGGTTCCGTCCTCACGCATCACGCATCACGCATCACGCATCACGCATTACGTTTCACATAGCTAAAACCGATGTCCACTCCAGTATCAACCGAAAACCTCGCTGAGGAGATAAAGGCGCTCACCAGCCGCATCCACGACATCAAGGTGCGTCTTTGACTTGCCCACTAAAGAAGCGGAGATAGCGCGTCTGAGCGAGGAGTCGCAAACGCCCGGCTTCTGGGACGACCAACGCGCCGCCCAGGTCTCCATGCGGCGGCTCACTACCCTCCAGGGGCAGGTTGACCAGTGGCGCGACCTCACCAAGCGCGCCGCCGACCTGGATGAGCTTCTCGAGCTTGCGCTGGGGGAAGATGACGAGGCCTTGATTGGCGAAGTAGCCCATGATGCCACGCGCCTCACGCGAGAGCTTGACAGCCTGGAGCTAACCCTCATGCTCAGCGGGCCGCATGACGCGGGCAATGCCATCGTGTCGGTCCACGCTCGCGAAGGTGGGGTAGAGGCGCAGGACTGGGCACAGATGCTCTTACGGATGTACATACGCTGGGCCGAGGCCCGAGATTACGGCACCGAGATATTGGACCAGATGGAGGGTGACGAGGCGGGCATCAAGAGCGCCACTATCCTCATAAAAGGTCTAAACGCCCACGGCTACGCTCGCGCCGAGGCGGGCACCCATCGCCTCGTACGCCTATCACCCTTCGATGCAGCCCACCGCCGCCATACCTCCTTCGCTCTGGTGGAGGTGCTCCCCGAATTGGAGGACGAGGGGGAGGTGGAGATCAACCCCGACGACATCGAGGAGGACTTCTACCGCTCCACGGGGGCGGGCGGCCAGAACGTCAACAAGACCTCCACCGCGGTGCGCCTGAAGCACCTCCCCACCGGCATCGTCGTGACGTGCCAGAATGAACGGAGCCAGCTCCAGAACCGCGCCACCGCCATGAGCATCCTCCGCGCTCGCCTCTGGGAGATAGAAGAGGCCCGCCGCGCCGAGGAGCAGGCCCGTCTCAAAGGTGAGCATATCTCTGTAGGCTGGGGGAGCCAGATACGCTCCTACGTCCTCCACCCCTACAACCTGGTAAAGGACCACCGTACCGGCCACGAAGACACCAACCCCGCCGCCGTCCTCGATGGAGCCATAGACGGCTTCATCGAAGCGTACCTGCGATGGAAGCTAACCTCATAAAACGTGACCTGTGATACGTGTGGTTTAATCACAAAGAACACAAAGACACAAAGGCCACGAAGATTATTAATGGTTTAACACAGAGGTTGGAAGTGTACAGAAACCTTGTAGAAAATCTTGCCGGAAACAGATAAACCCATAAAAATCTTCGTGCTCTTCGTGTCTTTGTGTTCTTTGTGATTAATCTTCAACGTCTTGAGATTAGAAAGATGCCTACAGCAACTGCTTCAGCACTGGTCCCGACCTCAGCCGAGAGGGTGTTCGACTTTATAGCGGACTACCGCAACATACCGCGCTTGCAGCCGCAGTTCTCCTCCGCAAAGGTGGTGAGCGGGCTGGAGCGCGGGCAGGGCGCGATTGTGGAGCTATCCGGGCGCTTCCACGGCATGCCTATGCGCGTCAAGAACAAGATAGTCACCTTTACTCCGCCTCGGAGGTTGGTCAGTATCAGCGAGGGGACCGTGCTCAGCCGCAACACCTGGGAGTTCGAGCCTGTAGAAGAGGGTGATGGCACGCCCTCTACGCGTGTCACATTCAGCGTAGAGTACAAAGTAGCTGCCGGGCCGTTTGGGAAGCTCTTCACGGGAGTGGCCTCCTCCCTGTTCCACAGAGAGATACAGGAAATGACCGACGATTCGCTCCGGCGGCTGAGCGAACTGCTGGCACAGGAGGACTCGTAGGGGCATGGCGCGCCATGCCCCTACTTGCTGCATTAAGGAGTCTGCGATGCCTGTAGGTCCGGGGTCTCTCTTGAGGAAAAGCTATGCTATCCTCGCCCTCTTTGTAGTGATGGCGCTTGGACTGCTTGCTGCCCCCGTTCGCACCAGCCTCGGCTCGGAGGGTGTGACTGATTCAGGAGCTCCGCAGCTCCAACTATTCACTCCACCCACCTTCGGCCCTAACGTTCGCGCCAACAGCGACAGCACCCTCTTCGGGCAGCACGAGCCGAGCCTCGCCGTGAGCCGCACCGACCCGGACGTCGTGGTAGCCGCCGCCAAAGACTACCGCAGCGTCAACGTGAAACAGGTATGGATAGACGTTTCCACCGACGGTGGCGCGACCTGGCCTGCCAATTGCCAGCTACAGATACCGGGCATCCCCGCAGACGTGCCGATACAGAGCGATCCGGTGGTCATGGCTCGCGACGACGGGCGTATATACGTAGCTGCCCTGGCGACCAATAGCGCTCAGACCAGGGGTGGCATCTTTATTACCTGGACCGATGACGATGGGGCCACCTGGCGAAATCCCTCGGTGCCCATCTTCTATCCCGAAAACTCCCTGGACGACAAAGACTGGTTCGCGATAGACAACAACCCTGCAAGTCCCTTCTATCACCGCATGTACATGATGTACGCCCCCAGCGCGGACCACGTAGTCGAGCAGCACTCCACAGACGGTGGCGTTAGCTGGTCTGCGCGCCAAACTATAAGCGCCTCCGACACCGAATATACATACCCGGTGGTCGCGAGCGACGGCACGGTTTACAACTTCATGATGCTCCACTGGGGGGCGAACCGCACAGGCACCGTCCAGCTGACCAAATCGACTAATGGAGGCGTCACCTGGTCCGCGCCAACGACGGTAGCGACTGCCCAACAGCCTAGCTCTCCCATTCGAGCGGCAGACCAATTCCGCTTCTTCTCGATACTCAGCGCAGCCGTAGACCCTGCCGATACCGACCCCGCTACCCGCGACCTCTACGTGGCGTGGACCGACAACCGCAACCTGGCTACCAACGGCACAGACGTGATGTACGTGAAAAGCTCCAATGGTGGGCAGACGTGGGGTGCCGTAACGCGACTGAGCCACGACCCTGCGGGCATCGTGCGCGATCATCTCACGCCGATGGTCATAGTGGGCGCGGACAGCAAAGTACACGCCTTCTGGCTGGACCGCCGCCTCGACCCCAGCAACCACCTGTTCGATAGCTGGTATAGCTCAAGCACCGATGGCGGCAATACATGGGACCCTGATACCCGTGTCAGCACGATGTCGCAGGACTTGAACGTGAACTTCCCGCCTGGGAGCGGCAACGCAGCGGGCGACTACTGGGGCTTTGACACCGTAGGCAACGTCGTCTATGCGGCGTGGAATGACACGCGCACGGGCGATCAGGATATCCTCGTAGCGCGTGGCGAATTCGGAGCCGGGGCCACCGCCACACCGACGCCTGTGCTGCCGTCACCGTCACCGTCACCATCGCCAACACGAACCTCAACGAGCCTACCGCCCTCTTCCACAAGTACGGCGACCCGCACACGTACTCCTACGGCAAGCCCATTAGTCACAAATACCCCTGGCGCTCTCTGTCCCATAACCCCAACAGGTGCCTCAACCTCCTGCTCACCGCCATCTACCTACAACTACAGCTTCCAGTTCAACGCCAACTGTCAAGGCATGATAGGCGGAGATGCTACCCTTCGCTTTGAGGTAGCGCCGGGCAGTGGTGGCCCCTGGACGGTATACGATACGCAGACCTTCAGCGTGAACTTCAACCCTGGGCCGAACACCGTACAGGGGCAACTAAACGAGAGCGGGATACCTTCTCAGTACGCATGGTATCGCATTTCCATATCTCTGCTCATGGACGATGGACTTACCACCAACAACGTCACCTCTGCCACGCCTCTCTGCTCAACCGGCAACCCTACCGCCACATTCACAAGCGTAGCTTCCAGTACCCCGAGTAGCACGCGCACTATTGCGCCTCCAACATCCACAAGCACAGTTTTTGCGCCGAGTGGCACTCCAACTTCGCCCGCATCACCATCTTCAACTACAACGGCCATCCCCAGCGTTACGCAGACGCCTGTTTGCCTGGGGAGCTGGCGCGCTATGTCCGGTCCTACTGCGGATGTGCTCGCAGGGGTGGCAGCGATTGCCCCGGATGATGTTTGGATCATAGATGGGACCAACATCTACCATTGGGACGGGATAGCCTGGAGCGTAGTCCCGCACCCTGCCCCGCCCACCTCTGTCTTATACAATATCGAGGCTGTGGGGCCGGATGATATTTGGGTGGTCGGCTCCCAGCCGGGGACCCAACTCCAACTGAATCGAACGCTCACGGAGCACTGGGACGGCACACAGTGGAGCATTGTTGACAGCCCAAGTGTGGGTCCCAATACTAATGACCTCCGCGACGCGGTGGCTATAGCGCCTGATAACGTCTGGGCCGTGGGGCTGGGTGGTGCAAGCTCTATTCTTCGGTCACAAATCATCCACTGGGATGGAAGCTCTTGGAGCGACTATTCTATGCATGGCGGAGCGCTCAACAGCATATCAGCCACAGGTCCAGATGACGTGTGGGCTGTTGGATCGGACTACGCCAGCTTTGAAAATATACTCCATTGGGATGGAACATCCTGGCTTGGCGTGTCCGGCCCCAACATCGGTCCTCTCAATGCGGTAGAGGCCATAGCTCCTGACGACGTGTGGGCGGCGAGCGATACCGGCTTCATCCATTGGGACGGTGCTCAATGGAGTATCGTACCGGCAGCCCAGGGCGCGAAGGCAATCTCCGGCTTTGCCTCTGATAACGTATGGGCAGTCGGAAGCGCCATACAGCATTGGAACGGGATAGCGTGGGAGTTGGACCCGTACCCATTCCCCGCCCTCGGCCAATTGCGGTCTATGTCGGCTTTGTCTGTGAATAACATATGGGCTGTTGGTGACGACTCCCTGGTCCTCCACTATACCGACCAGCGTTATACGGATGTCCCTCCCGACAATGTGTTCTACCGCCACATCAACTACATGACCTGTCTCGGCATCATGAGTGGCTATGCGTGTGGTAGCCCAGGTGAGCCTTGCGATGAGAACAACCTCCCTTACTTCCGCCCAGGCAACCCTGTTACCAGGGGCCAGCTTGCGAAGATAGTCTCCAACGCGGCGGGCTTCGATGAGGACCCTGGCGCCCGGGTGTACGAGGACGTGCCGCCTGACAATACCTTCTTCCTGTACGTGCAGAGGCTGACCCAGCGTGGCGTCATGTCGGGCTACCCATGCGGCACCGTGCCTGAAGAGCCGTGCGTTCCTCCCGGTAATCGCCCGTACTTCCGTCCCAATGCCGAAGCTACCAGGGGCCAAATCTCGAAGATAGTGGCGAATGCGGCTGGGCTAGGTGGCACACCTACGGGCCAGACCTTCGAGGATGTGCCCCCAGACCATGCCTTCTACCTGTACATCGAGCGCCTTTCGAGCATGGGCGTGATGGGCGGCTACCCGTGTGGCAGTGATGGCGAGCCGTGCAATCCGCCCACCAACCGCCCGTACTTCCGCCCCGGTGCGAATGCTACACGCGGCCAGACATCAAAGATAGTCGCGAATACCTTCTTCACAGGGTGCTGCTCTCCTTGAAACTGATATCAGAGACATTGTGCTGTGGGATTAGCCAAGATTCTTAATGTCTACCTCAGAACAAGATCGCTCGACCTGGCATTCTGAGAGGTGTCCTAAAAGTGTAGGGCAAAGTTTAAAGCAATGAATGTCATTCTGAGCGAAGCGAAGAATCTAAAACTCTACCCATACGTCCAAGCTTGGAGATTCCTCACTCCGTTCGGAATGACAGGCAAAAGGATGCTTCATTATTCAAAACTATCAGTCTCATAATTCTATTCCCGAACAGGTTCTTAAGGAGTAGAAGGAGGTTCGAGCTATTTAGCCTCGAACCTCCTTCTTCATTTGGAATATGCAACTGGTATGTCTACCGTCGAGGGGTGTCGCAGCCAGGGAAGAATGTGTTGGCTACAATCTTCGATGCCTGCCCCCTCGTCACGTTGTTGAATGATCGGAAGTATGGACGGTTAGCCTCGTCACATGGCTCCTCTGGGATAGTCCCACATGGATAGCCGGACATCACACCCAGGGTGGTGAGGCGCATGATCCATACGTAGAATGGGTGGTCTTCCTGCACGTCCGTGTAGAAGATGCCTGTGGGTGTCCCTCCTATCCCTGCTGCATTAGCCACTATCTTCGCTAGCTGCCCTCTGGTGGCACTCGCATTCGGGCGGAAGTATGGACGGTTGTCTGGCGGTAAACAAGGTTCCTCAGGCACCAACCCACAAGGATAGCCACCCATGTGCCCCCTCATCGACAGCCTGTTTATCCATGCGTAGAATGGACTGGCCTCCGGTACATCCTCATATATCTGTGGCCCTGGGTCTTCATTGAAACCAGCGGAGTTAGATACCATCTTGGCTATCTGTCCCCTGGTTATGTCGTTACCAGGTTGGAAGGTGCCATCGGAGTAGCCTGAGATGATACCTCTACAGGCTAAGCACCTGATGAAGGAGTAGAAGGTGTGGTCAGGAGGCACGTCTGTGAAGCTGATCGTACATGGCGTCGCGGTAGCTTCTACGGTAGCTTCTACGGTAGCTGTGCCGGTAGGTGGCTGGGGTGTATTGGAGGATGTGGCTGTAGACTGAGGCGTAGCTGTGTTCGTGGCGGGGGCAGTAGCTGTTCGGGTGCTTGTGGCTGTACTTGTGTTGGTTGGCGGAGGCTGAGTAGGTGTGGCCGTACCTTGCATGGATTTGACTCCCCTGGCAGTGTACGCATTCTGGTTCGCGCCCACCCGTATATCGGTCCACACCGGCATCACCACCCCCGGCACAGCATCTATGCCCGCGTAGTCTCCGATAAAGGTGCTGCTCCCTGGATTTGAGGGTGCGGTGCTGACGGCGATGTTCCCCGCCCACGTAGCGCCGTGGTCACTCGAATAGGTGTAATAAGCTTTGTATTGCGCGCCGTTCGGGTCTTCACGCTCATCGTGCCACGCAACGTGTACCAACCCATCCTCGCTTGAGGCGATCCAGGGGAAATACTGGTCTTTGCCGTTGGCGAGCGGGTCGTCATTGACGCGGGTGGGCGCGCCCCATGTGTTACCATTGTCGGTCGAGCGGCTGAGGAGTATGTCAGCGTCTCCATTACGGTAATCGGCCCATACTGCGTACAGGTAGCCGTTCACAGTGCGGTCAGCCGCCATCGCGCCGAAGGGGTTGTCGCGGAATGACGTGCCCGGCAGCGGGCTTGGGATGTCAACCAGGTTGGAGATACGGGTGAAGAAAGGAAAGGTCTGCCCGCCATCGGTCGAGCGAGAGAAGAGGACCGCGTCGTAGTTCAACTGGCTCTGGGTAGCCGCGCCCACATAATAAAGGTACACTTCGCCGTTATTGCCCGTTACGGGCACTGCACCCTGGTTGTTATCCGATATCGGCGGGCTGACGGTGATGGGGACTGACCATGAAATCCCCTGGTCGGTGCTCCGCGACAGCACTATTGGCGCTTCAATCTGGCTGCTGGCGCTACCGCAATTTACCCCTCCTGCGAAAGTGTAACTGACCCAGGCGACGTAGGCGTTTCGATAGTTGGGGCTGCCGGGGTGCCTATCAGCAGCTACGTATTCTTTATCCTGGAACCTGGCAAACGGCCCGATATTGACGTTGGCAGCGAGGAGTATTGGGGCGCTGAAGGTGTCCCCCGCATTGTCCGAGCGTGAGACGTACATTCCCCCTTCCGGAGTGCATATCGCTGCATAACCCAGGTAGCTGAAATACGCCTTACCGTTATCCGGCCCGTAGGCCATTGCAGGGTCTCCGTAGAATAGTCCTGTAGTGCCCGGCACCTGGTAGTTTGTCCAGGTAGTGCCGCCGTTGGTGGAGAGATATACCCAGGGCTTGAGATTGGCGCGATAGTCGTTGGCGGAGGCAATCACACGCTGATCGTTCGCAGAGTAGATGGAGATAGTGGTCTCGTTCTGGGCCGCAGAATTGTTGAGAGATGCGTCTACGTTGGGGCCGAAGACAGGCGGGTTCAGGGGCCCCCACAGCTTATCTACCTCCCCGCCTGCCGGTCTCATCATCGTCTCAGGGGGTACTGCCACCACGCCAGACAGGTGCCGCAGGGGGTCGCTCCAGGCTTGTTGCACGGTTGGGGAAGCCTCGATACGGGCTACGCTCCCTGCCAGGGCTAACGCACCTGTTGCCACGCATAACGCAATCAATATCCAGAAAGTGCGCTTCATAGGGGTGAATCTCCTTCCTGAGTTGGAATAAGTGATTATACACCTTCCATTTCGCTAATACTATTCGCCTGCCTCGGCGGGCTGGGACGAAGGACGACGGACCTATCTGGGCTTCGACATAGGCGGTCGCGCAAAGTGATATGGGCGCTTGGAGCATCATATAGAGTATAATGTTTCCACTCATTGGTTATGTGACGTCCGATCAGGGGTTCAATTACTCTTACCTGAACCATCCTCTTGACAGCACTGTATAGATTGCTATAATGAGCAAATACCTGCGATACCTCGCATAGAAGGGGGGTGACGCGCTCGCACATAACATCCATAAGCCCTGACGCACTTGCTCCTGGGTGGAGACTTTGTGCGAGGGGTCTATGTTGTATTGTTCGCACCCGTTCAAACGAGATGGTGCGGCAAAGGACCAAACTAAAGGAGGAAAAAGAATGTTCTCAAAGAAATTCGCCTGGTTGGCGATAGCCTTGATGATGTTGCCATTGCTTGCGGCCTGTGGTGGCAACCCGCCACCGGCAGCTACCACAATACCCACCGTCGCAGCCACCGTGGCTCCTACTGCCGTGGTGATGGAACCTACAGTAGCCCCCACCGCGATGGTGGTTGAAAGCCCTACTGCTATGTCGGTAGTGACCCCCACGGCGGTTATGGTCAACGAGACCATGACCAACACCGCGACGATGTACGCTGCGGCTGATTGCAAGTACGGCGGCCTGATGAAGTCGATCGAAGCGACGGACGCTACAACGGTCAAGTTCACATTGTGTGCTCCCGACCCCGCGTTCCCCTCCAAGATCGCCTTCTCGTCCCTCGGTATCCAGTCGGCTGCGCATTTGCAGGCCACAGGCGGCAAGCCGTTGGAGCAGGCCGTTGGCAGTGGACCGTACATGGTGCAGGAATGGGTACGTGGAGACCATCTGACGCTGGTTGCTAACCCCAAGTATTGGGGCACCGCTCCCAAGATGAAGACCCTCATCTTCAAGTGGAACAAAGAAGCCGCTGCCCGCCTGACCGCGATCAAGACGGGTGAGGCCGACGGTATGGACAACCCCGACCCCAATGACTTCGCAAGCGTCCAGGGCGACACCAGCCTCAAGCTCTACCCACGTGAGGCGCTCAATGTCTTCTACATCGGTTTGAACAACACCAAACCGCCCCTGGACAACGACAAAGTGCGCCAGGCGATAGCTATGGGCATCAACCGCCAGGCCATCGTTGACAAGTTCTATCCTGCCGGCTCGCAGGTCGCCTCCCACTTCACCCCGTGCGCCATCCCCGGTGGCTGCGAGGGCGAGGAGTGGTACAAGTTCGACCTCGACGCCGCCAAGAAGCTGCTGGCCGAGTCGGGCGTCGCTACCCCCATCAAGTTGAGGGTGTCGTACCGCGACGTGGTGCGCGGCTATCTGCCTACCCCCGGCAAGGTTGCCGAGGAAATCCAGGCGCAGATGAAAGCTCTGGGCATAGAGCTTACCATTGACCAGCAAGAGTCGGGTACCTTCCTCGACAACGCCTCCAAGGGCAACGAGGAGATGTTCCTGCTAGGTTGGGGCGCGGACTATCCGGACATGACCAACTTCGTGGACGCTCACTTCGGCACCGGCGCGAACGATTCCTTCGGCAAGAAGTGGGACGACATAACCTCCAAGTTGAGCCAGGCCGCCTCTCTCTCCGATCCCGCAGCACGCAACAAGCTGTATGCTGAGGCCAATACCGCCATCAAGCAGCATGTGCCGATGGTGCCCGTAGCGCACGGCGGCTCGGCTACCGTCTACAGCGCAAAGGTGCAGGGAGCGCACTCCAGCCCGCTCGGCAACGAGGCGTTCAAGGAGATGTCTATCGAGGGTAAGGACACCTTCGTCTGGCTCCAGAACGCTGAACCTCTCAGCCTCTACTGTGCTGACGAGACAGACGGCGAAAGCCTGCGCGCTTGCGAGCAGGTATTCGACCCGCTCCTCAGCTACAAGATAGGTGGTACCGAGGTCGAGCTAAACCTGGCCGAGTCGTACACGCCTAACACCGACCTGACCGAATGGACGATCAAGCTGCGCTCAGGTGCCAAGTTCTCGGACGACTCGCCCGTGACGGCTAATGACGTAGTGGCGACCTTCGCCGTACAGTGGGATGCGAAGCACCCTCTGCATGTCGGCAACACCGGCAACTTCGACTACTGGACCTATCTCTTCACCAAGTTCCTGAACGCGCCCCCGCCCGCCCCGTAAGGCTTGCGCGTTCTGGAATGATGTGATTACACTATCTCAAAATGGGGACGCTCAGCGTCCCCATTTTGAGATAACCTGCCCTCTCCAACTCTATGGCCCGCTTCCTCTTACGCCGCTTGCTGCTGACCATCCCGGTGATCATCGGCATCATATTCGTCACCTTTGTGCTGGTACGCTCGATCCCAGGCGACCCATGCCGGGCGATGCTGGGCGAGAAAGCCACGCAGGAGTCGTGCGCGCAGTTCAAACAGAGGTTCGGGCTAAACGACAACATCTTCGTGCAGTTTACCAGCTACACCGGCAACCTGCTGTCAGGCGACCTCGGCCAATCGATCAAGTTTGGCAGGCCGGTGGGCGATATGCTCCTGGAGCGTTTGCCACTAACCCTTGAGTTGACGATTGGCGCTATGACCTTCGCGATACTCGTTGGGGTGCCGCTGGGCATCCTGGCGGCCTACCGGCGCAAATCGGTGGCGGACGCTGCCACTATGGTGGTCGCTAACCTGGGCGTTTCGATGCCGATATTCTGGTTGGGCTTGCTATTGGCGGGCTTCTTTGGGTTGGTGCTGAAAGATACGCCCTTCCAGCTACCGACAAGCAGCCGCCTGACGGCGGGTCTCACCCTCCCGCCCCTTATCCAGCTCTGGAACTTGCAGGGCCTCGAAGGTTTTCCCAGGGGGGTGATTACTTTTATCTCCAACATGTTCACCCTCAACGCGCTCATAACATGGAATATGACCGCCTTCTGGGATGCCGTCAAACACCTGATCCTCCCTTCCATCGCGCTGGGCACGATACCGATGGCGATCATCGCCCGCCTGACGCGCTCCAACCTGCTTGACGTGATGGGCCTCGACTATATACGCACGGCACGCGCTAAGGGCCTCGGCCAGAGGCTGATACTTTTCCGCCACGCTATGCGAAACGCGCTTCTGCCGCTCGTGACGGTAGTCGGCCTGCAATTCGGCGGTTTGCTCGGTGGAGCCGTGCTGACCGAGTCTGT
Source organism: Chloroflexia bacterium (assembly GCA_035274425.1). Lineage (GTDB taxonomy): Bacteria > Chloroflexota > Chloroflexia > QHBQ01 > JADMIH01 > JADMIH01. The sequence continues at coordinate 111,362 of DATEOC010000031.1, read as the reverse complement.
ATTTGGTCTGCAAGGTGTGGGCGTGGGCCTCGTAGACTCGATCTTCGTGCGCGATTACCCCGTCGTGCAGGGCTTCACTTTGATAATTGCCCTCATTTTCGTCTTTGTAAACCTGATGGTTGACATATCTTATGCATACCTGGACCCGCGTATCAGATTGGGGTGATATCGGACGACGGACGACGGACGACGGACGATAGACGATAGACGATTATTCGGGAAACGTGATGCGTGATGATTTGGGACGTGTAAATAAGAAAGTTCTTTCGGTGAATTGCGTATGAGAGTTGCTGCTGCCCGACCTATAGGAAAAGTGAAGCAGGCCAAGCCGGCCAGCCTGTGGCGCGATGCCTGGCGTCACCTGCTGCGTAACAGGTCGGCCCAGTTTGGGCTTATTATCTTCTCAGGTTTGCTTATTATATCTATCTTCGCGCCTTTCATAGCCACCAACGACCCTATCAACTTCAGCGACCCTAACAATAAGGTGCGCCTGGGTCCATGCATCCACTGGCTTGGGTGCCCGTCTGACCAGCCTCAGCATATATTCGGCCTGGACGGCAATGGCCGTGACCTCTTCAGCCGGGTGGTGTATGGCACGCAGGTATCTCTATTTATCGGCATTTCTACCGTTACTTTCGCCATCGTCATAGGCACGCTACTGGGCGCGGTGTCGGGCTACCTGGGCGGGTGGGTGGACAACACCGTCATGCGCTTCATGGACGTGCTCCTGGCCTTCCCCAGCCTGTTGCTGGCTATCGCGTTGGTAGCCGTGTTGCGCCCTATCATACTGGAGGGGGGATTATCACCGCTCCTACCGGCTCTGTTCGCTATCGGTTTCGTTTCCATACCCGTATATGCACGTATCGTGCGCTCCAGCGTGCTATCCATCAAAGAGCAAGACTTCGTCCTCGCGGACAGGGCGTTGGGTGTGCCCAGCAGCCGCATTCTCTTTCGCACCATCTTGCCCAACGCCCTCACGCCTCTCATAGTGCAGGGTACCCTGGGTATCGCTACTGGTATACTGGACGCGGCGGCTCTCGGCTTCCTGGGGCTGGGGCAGCAGCCTCCCAACCCGGAGTGGGGTACGATGCTCGGTGTCGAGCGCAGCAGCGTCTTCAACGCTCCCCACCTGCTGATATTTCCGGGTGTGGCGATAGTCATAACGGTGCTGGCCTTCAACCTCCTCGGCGACGGCCTCCGAGACGCCCTTGACCCCAGGTTGAACCGGTGACGACGGACGACAGACGACAGACGATAAGTATCTAGCTACCGACCCCTGGCCCCTGACCCCTAATCCCTGGTCCCTAACCACCAACTACTATGGCAGAGCTATTACGCGTAAACAATCTTGAGACGCAGTTTCGAACCCGTGATGGGGTGGTGAAGGCTGTGAATGGGGTATCGTTCAAGTTGGACGAAGGTGAGACCCTGGGCATCGTTGGAGAGTCGGGGTCGGGTAAGAGCGTAACTGCCCTCTCGATCATGCGGCTGATAGCTACACCGCCCGGCAAGATTGTGGCGGGTGAGGTGCTCTACAAGGGGGAAGACCTCCTCAAGTATGGCGAGAGGCGCATGAGGGAGATACGGGGCAAGGAAATCTCCATGATTTTTCAGGACCCAATGACCTCGCTCAACCCCGTGCTGCCCATCAGCAGGCAGATAGGCGAGGCGCTGAAACTGCACCTCAACCTGGGCGACAGGGCCGCTCGCAACCGCACTGTTGAGCTGCTCAAGCTGGTAGGTATACCCTCCGCCGAGGAGCGCGTCGATAACTATCCGCACCAATTTTCGGGGGGTATGCGGCAGCGCGTGATGATAGCCATGGCCCTCTCATGCAACCCCAAGCTCCTCTTGGCCGACGAGCCGACTACCGCCCTAGACGTGACTATCCAGGCGCAGATACTCGACCTCATTCGCCGCCTCAAAGCCGAGTTCAACATGGCGGTCATCTTCATCACGCACGACCTCGGCGTGGTGGCCGGTCTTTGTGACCGGGTAATCGTCATGTATGGCGGGCGCATCATGGAGCACGCATCCACGCTCGATGTATACACAGACCCTCGCCACCCGTACACCTTAGGCCTACTCAACTCGGTCCCCCGCCTCGACGAAGACCGCAAGGAGCGGTTAGTGCCGATTCCAGGGATGCCGCCCGACATGATAAACGCCCCAGATGGCTGCCCATTCTACCCCCGCTGCACTTTCAGGGAGCTGCGCAACAGGGATGAGATGCCGCCGTTGCGCTCCGTAGCTCCGGGCCATGACGTAGCCTGCTGGATAGACGTGCGCACCACCAAGCAGCATGTTATTGAGGACGAGACCGCAGTGCAGCTCGGCTCCGGAGTGGTAGTTGCTCCCGTAGAGGAAATATCGTCTGATTTAGCCGAAGCCGGCGCGAGCGTTGGGGCCGAATCGGGTGCCGGTACCGGACCCGCCATTGATAGGTAGTTGTAGGGGCACGGCGCGCCATGCCCCTACGTGCATGCAATCATATTTTGGCTGATAGTGAGTTTATGAGCATAGATACCACCGGCAGAACCGACATGGATAAAGATGCGCGCTCCAACGCTTCGGGCGGCGCTGCCGAGACCTTATCCGTGGTCGAGCCTCGCGTTGCTACGGCAGAGGACGGGCGTGACGACGTGCTACTGAAGGTCGAAGGGCTGAAGATGCACTTTCCGATCACCGGAGGGCTTCTCCAGCGCAGAATCGGCACAGTGCAGGCGGTTGACGGCGTTGATTTCTACGTGAAGCGTGGTGAGACGCTTGGGCTGGTGGGGGAGTCGGGCTGCGGCAAGAGCACGACAGGCCGGGCTATCTTACAGCTTTACAAGCCCACCTCCGGTAAGATCATATTCAATGGGCGCGACATCGCCCGTATAAGCACGCGTGATATGCGCACCATGCGTCGCCACATGCAGATGATCTTCCAGGACCCCTATGCCTCGCTCAACCCGCGCAGGACGGTGGGCGACCTGATAGCAGAACCTCTAAGGGTGCATAAGTTGGCGAGCGGCCCCGCTCTGCGCGAGCGAGTGCAGGAGCTACTGAAGGTGGTTGGCCTCAATCCTTACTTCGCCAACCGCTACCCGCACGAGTTCTCCGGCGGGCAGCGCCAGCGCATCGGCATCGCACGCGCCCTTGCCGTCAATCCTGAGTTCATCGTGGCGGATGAACCTATATCTGCCCTGGACGTGTCAATCCGCGCCCAGATTATCAACCTCCTGGAGGACTTGCAGGCCGAGTTCGGGCTGACTTACCTCTTCATCGCGCACGACCTGAGCGTGGTGCGCCACATCTCGGACCGCGTGGCTGTGATGTACCTGGGGAAGATAGTGGAGCTTGCGGACCGCACCGAATTGTACGCCAAGCCCTTACACCCCTATACGAAGGCGTTGCTCTCGGCGGTACCCATCCCCGATCCGGTGGCCGAGATGAAGCGTGAGCGTATAATCCTTACAGGCGATGTGCCCTCACCCATCAACCCGCCGAGGGGCTGCCACTTCCACACAAGGTGCCCCATCGCCATATCTGCGTGCAAAGAGATAGACCCCCCATTGCAGGAGAAGTCGCCTGGGCACTGGGCGGCTTGCATTCGAGTCTGAGGAGCAAAATGGAAACAACTCTCGAAACCACCAAAGCTGAAACTAAGACCCGCGCTCGCTTCTCCCTGGCCCGCATCCTTCGTATCATAGCAATAGCTATCGTTATCCTCCTCCCTATCTCTTACCTCGGCATATCTGCCGTCGTGGCCGACAAGCTGTCCCACCCCACGCGCAAGACCCTCACTTCCAACCCCGGCGCGCAAGATATGAAGTATGAGAGCGTCGAGTTCAATAGCGTCCCCGACGACGTGCCCCTCAAAGGGTGGTATGTCGATTCGCCAGGCGAGAAAGTAATCGTGATGATGCACGGACGCAACAGCATACGCGATGACACGAATGTCGGACTGCTCGACATCGCCAAGGAGCTATACGGTAACAACTACGATGTGCTGATGTTCGACTTCCGCGCTCATGGCGAGTCAGGCGGGGACCGCTACTCTCTCGGCTGGTGGGAGACGCGGGACGTGACCGGCGCGCTCAATTACCTCAAAGGGCGGGGAGTAACCGAAGTAGGTACGCTTGCCTATTCTATGGGCGCAGCTACTGAACTGTTGGCAGCCCCGGACCACCCGGAGATGCGCGCTATCGTCGCCGACTCAGCTTTCTCAGACCTCACTCTTCTCCTCGATAAAGAACTGCCGAAGGCGAGCGGCCTCCCCGGTTTCTTCAACCCGGGTATCCTCTTTATGGAAAACCTTCTCTATGGCATAGACATCGGCAGTACAAAGCCCGAAGTGCAAATGGCTAAACTGAATGATCGCCACATCTTCTTGATCCACAGTGAGATTGATGACCTGATCCCCATCAGCCACGTTTACGCCTTGCAGAAGGCAGGCGCGAGCAACCCCAACCTCAGCCTGTGGATAGCGCCCGGGTCAGGGCACGTGAAGGGGTTCAAGAATAACTCACAGGACTATATGAAGAAGGTGGTTGACTTCTTCAATGCGAATCTACGATAGCTTGCATTCGTGACTGTACGTATTTATAATACGTGTAGAACACGTGTAGATCACGTATAAGGAGCACAAGAATGCAAAAGAAACTTACCCTTACGATAGATGAGCATGTATACGAAGGTTTGCACAAAGTAATCGGGCGGCGAAACATTAGCCAATTCGTGGAGTCCTTGGTGCGCCCTCACGTGATTGGAACTGATCTTGATGAAGCCTATCGCCAGATGGCTTCAGATGAAGATAGAGAGGCTGAGGCATTAGAGTGGGCCGAGGCTACCATCGGAGATGTGAGCGATGACACGCGGTGAGGTGTGGTGGATCAATTTCGACCCTTCTGTTGGAGGCGAAATCCAGAAACGAAGACCCGCAGTAATCATCAGCACAGATGCTTCAAATCGGTATTTGAATCGCCTTCAAGTGGTCCCTTTGACTTCCAAAGTGTCACGCTTATACCCAAGCGAAGCGTATGTCATGCTAAATGGTAAGCAGCATAAAGCCCTTGCAGACCAACTAACGACTGTGAGCAAGACTCGCCTCCTCAATCTGGTTGGTCGCCTCTCTGGGGCAGATATAACGCAGGTCGAGCACGCTATTAGAGTACAACTTGACCTGGTATAGAGTTGCAAGGATGAAAGTAGCCATCATCTCCGACATGCACGGCAACTGCTTCGCTCTCGACGCCGTGCTTGCCGATCTTGAACGGCACCCCTCGGATGCCATTGTCTGCCTGGGAGACGCGGTGCAAGGTGGCGCGCAGCCAGCAGAGACGATTGCGCGGCTGCGAGACTTAGATTGCCCCATAGTGATGGGTAACGCGGATGCCTGGCTTCTCACCAGCGAAGAGACGGGGCGGGAAGAGACGACGCAAAGGATGCTTGAGATCAGAGAGTGGTCCCTTTCGCAGCTATCCGCCGAGAACCGCGCTTTTATAGCGAGCTTCCAGCCCACAGTCGAGATGCTTTTAGGTGAGTATAAGCTCCTCTGCTTCCATGGCTCCCCGGCATCTTTCGATGTCATAATCCTCCCTGAGACGCCGGAAGAGGAGTTCCAGCGCTACCTGGGTGAGCACCAGCCTGCCATCATGACAGGGGGCCACACCCATCTCCAGTTCGTCCGCCGCCTGGGAAACACCTTTTTCTTCAACCCCGGCAGCGTTGGCTTCGCGTACAACCGCCACCAACCCGAAGAAGGCTTCAAGGCTGATCCCTGGGCAGAATATGCAATCCTTTCGTCCGAGGATGGCCGCATCAGCCTGGAGTTCCGTCGCGTACCCTTCGCTGTTGATGCGCTCGTGAGCATCATCCTCTCAAGCGGCAGGCCATACGCCGACGCGATGGCTGCGCAGTACAGGTAGCGGATGGGCCGCATCTCCGCAACCTTCAAGCGCCTCCGTTGGGAGAAAGAAGCAGCGCTTATCCCTTACCTGATCGTAGGCTATCCCTCCCTTGATACAGACCGCCAACTGGTCCCTCTCATGGCCCGGCAGGGGGCCGACCTCATCATTCTTGGCATCCCTTCCACCCCTCTACTTGCTGGCGACTCGCGCCTGGAGCTTGCGACGCGTACCGCCCTGCAAAATGGCACCTCCATATCCGACTGCCTTAGCATGGTCGCCGACTCCCGACGCGCTAACGAGATCCCCCTTGTGTTGTCGAGCTACTATGATCCTATAAGCCGGTATGGGTTGCAGCGGTTTGTAGCGGACTGTGCGGTTGCAGGCGTAGACGGTCTTATGGTGCCCGATGCCCCGCCCGATGCTGAGGCTGGCCTGAAGAGAGCATGTGATGAAGCCGGGGTGGACTTCACCTTCATGGTAGTGCCTACCAGCACCGATGAACGCATCCGCCGGATAGGCGAGATAGCGAGCGGCTTTATCTGCTGCTTAGCCAGTACCATCACGCCTTCTGGTTACGGCTACGATGTTAGAGATGTTGTAGCGCGAGTCCGCCCGCACACCGCCTTGCCTCTGGTCGCCGGCTCCGAAGTGGACACCCCAGAGCAAGTAGCTACATTGGCACAGCATGCGGACGGTGCGATAGTGGTCGGCGCACTTATCACTCTTATACAGAGTCTGCCCGAAGAGGAGATTCTGTACAGTGTAGGGGAGTTCATACGGGGGATGAAGGTGGCTACCAATAAAAAGGTTGAGGGGTAAGTGGCGGCTTGTGAGTAGGGCGTGATAAAATGTAGGAGAGAAAGGCACTATACAAGGGGAACTCACATTATGATTCAGTTAGACAGGATAACTTTTGACCCACAAGTTATGGGTGGGAAGCCCTGCATCCGTGGGATGCGCGTGACGGTACGCACTATCGCGGGGCTGATGGCAGCCGGGCACTCTCGGGAAGAGATATTGGAAGCCTATCCATACCTAGAGGCAGAGGACCTTCGTGAAGCCCTGGCTTACGGTGCATGGCGTTCTGAGGAAGCTGAGTTGCCTATTCTTACTACCACAGGTATGTGAGAGGCGCTCATAAGCGTAGATGAAGCACGCGCACGTGTTCGCGTCCTGCCTCTTAGACGGTGATCTCTCTTTAGTAAACTGCCGCCATCCCATCATATATCAATCGCACTTTGTGTTATACTGGGCCATGCCCTGGACAGATCGCGCGCTAGCAAAGAGGAGGGTCGCACTATGACTACCCACGACCTCAACGATATGCAGCGATACCTGGTCGAGGAAGAGGCCGAAAAATGGCAGGAAGGCCACCTCACCAGGCGAGAATTCATGCGCCGTGTCACCCTGATTGTGGGAGGCGCGGTTGCCGCGGCACCCGTGCTGGCCGCCCTGGGCTGTGATCCCAATTCACCTGCCGCTTCCACGCCTGAGCCTACCGGCTCCGCCCCCACTTCTGCCCCAACCTCGACGGCCCTGCCTGCTGCCACAGCCGGACAGCCAACACCTGCTTCCACTCCCGCCAGTGGCAGTCCCTACCACGTGCCGGAGGACGACCCCGACGTGCGCGCCGAGATGGTGGACATCCCATCGTCTGACCCATCGGTGAAGCTCACAGGCTACATGGCCCAACCCGCCGTGCCGGGGATGAGCGCAGGCCCGCTTCCCCCGGCGGGTGTCCTCGTGATACATGAGAATAGGGGTCTGACCGACCACATCAAGGATGTCGTGAGAAGGCTGGCGAAAGCCCACTACACGGCACTGTGCGTGGACCTGGTATCGCGCTCCGGCGGCTCTGCTGCTCACCCCGACGAGGCTGAGCGCACGGGCATCCTGGGGCAAATGACCCCTGAGCAGGTGCTGGCCGACCTCTCAGCGGGCGTGGATTACCTCAAATCGAAGCAATCCAACGCCTCGCCCCGTCTCGGTGTGGTCGGCTTCTGCTTTGGAGGGGGCTACACCTTCCGCCTCGCGACCAAGCGTCCAGACCTGAAGGCAGCGGCGGCGTTTTATGGCCCTAACCCACCCCTGGAGGATGTGTCCAACATAAAAGCTGCGATGCTATGCATCTATGGCTCGTTGGATACGCGCATCACAGGCGGTGCGCCCGCGCTCGAAGAAGCTTTCAAAAGCTCTAGCGTCACATACGAGATAAAGGTGTACGAGGGTGCCAACCACGCTTTCCACAACGACACTGGCGCGCGCTACGATCCCGCCGCAGCCAAAGACGCCTGGGAGAAGACGCTGGCGTGGTTCGGCAAATACCTGTAAGGAGTACAATGCAGCCCGAACGTGACAGCTTCGCTGAAGCAGCGGACATAAAAGCCATGCTGGGTATGCGGCATATCGCCATCGTAGGACTCTCCTCCGACTCCTGGCGAGACAGCAACCGCGTGGCAGCTTATCTCCAAAGGTCCGGGTACGACATAACCCCTGTCAACCCTAACGAGGTTGAGGTGCTGGGGAAGAAGGCTTATGCCAGCCTTTCCGACCTGCCTGAGCCACCAGATATGGTAGACGTCTTCCGCCGCCCCGAGTACGTCGGCGACGTGGTAGAGGAGGCGATTAAGGTCGGCGCGAGGGGTATATGGATACAGTCAGGCATCATCAACTACGAGGCCGCCCGCCGAGCACGTGAAGCGGGCCTCCATGTCGTGATGGACAGGTGCATGATGGTCGAGCACAGGATGCGGGGAACGTGAAACGTGAGGAATTAATCACAAAGAACACAAAGACACAAAGGCCACGAAGGTTTTATGGATTTACTTTCACGCATCACGTTTCACGTATTTTCGTCCTTCGTCCTTCGTCTTTCGTCGGGGGTGATTGAATGCAGACAGGCGTAATAGGCATAATCGGGGGGTCGGGATTTTACAACATGGCGGGGATGACTGATGTCCGAATGGAGGATATTGACACCCCATTCGGCAAACCGAGCGACCCGGTGTTACTTGGCAGGCTTGGCGGGCGGGACGTAGCCTTCATCGCACGTCACGGCAAGGGGCACCGCATGAACCCCACCCACGTGCCCGTTCGCGCCAACATCTACGCGCTCAAGACCCTGGGCGTGACCCACCTGGTATCGGTGAGCGCCGTCGGGAGCATGAAAGAGGAGATCGAGCCGCTCCAGATGGTGGTGCCCGACCAACTCATAGACCGCACCGTCCACCGCCCCCGCACCTTCTTCGACGAGGGCGTGGTGGTCCACGTCGCTTTCGACAAGCCGTACTGCGCCGACTTGCGTGAGGTCCTCATGGAGGCAGCCGTAGGTGCGGGCGCGACCGTCCACCGAGACGGGACGTACATCTGCATAGAGGGGCCGCAGTTCTCCACCCGCGCCGAATCTCTCCTATACCGGAGCTGGGGCATGTCCGTCATCGGCATGACCGCCATGCCGGAGGCGCGCCTGGCACGCGAGGCCGAGATGTGCTACGCCACCCTCGCGATGGCGACCGACTACGACACCTGGCACCCCCACCACGACAGCGTCACCGTAGAGGTGGTGGTGCAGACCCTCAACAAGAACGTACAGCGCGCCAAAGACACAGTCGCCAACCTCATATCCACTATCCCCGACACACGCGAATGCACCTGCGGCCACGCTCTCTCCAGCGCCATAATGACCTCCCCCGACGCGGTGCCGCCCGAAGTGAAAGAGCGACTGCGGCCACTGCTGGAGAAGTACCTACCGTGATGCGTGATGCGTGATGCGTGAGAGTAATTCGTAATTCGTACTTCGTAATTGCAATGACCGCACAAGCAACCCCCCAGCCTTATAACCGCCCTGCGTCCGGCCCACCCGTGCAGGCGCAAGGTGGCGTGCCATATACGCCAGATGCGTGGAGCAGGTTCAGGAAGTGGCGCTGGACGGAGTTCTGGCTGCTGCTGATACCCTCGATACTCAGCATCGTGGGGATGCTCATCGTAATCGTCGTGCAATCGGGGGCAGTGCAGTGGCAGTGGACCGATCTGTGGATGAGCTTTCTCTTCATAGGCCTCTTCTACGGGACGCACGTTTTGCTCAATGTCACGAGGCCGGGGTCCGACCAAGTGCTCTTGCCCCTGGTAGCGAGCGTGACGGTACTTGGCCTGGTGATGGTGCAGCGGCTTGAGCCTGCACTGGTTGAGAACGTGAGCTCGAGTTTCAGAGGCATCGCCAACAAACAGGTAGTGTGGATTGCTGCCGGTATAGTCGCGCTGCTGGCTACCGTCTTCCTGCTGCGCGATCTGAACATACTGAGGAAGTACAAGTACACCTTTGCGCTACTCGGTATCGCGCTCGTCGCCGCCACGCTCGTCTTCGGGACCGATGCGGGGAGCGGCACGGGGGTCAACCTCTGGTTCGACTTCCGCTTCTTCCAGTTCCAGCCCTCCGAGTTGCTCAAGGTCATACTCGTTATCTTCCTCGCCGGCTACCTGGACGACAAGCGCGACCTCCTCATCTCCTCTTACAAAATCGGCCCCATCAAGCTGCCTCCTCTCCCTTACCTGGCTCCATTGCTGCTGCTGTGGGCGCTCGCCCTGGTGCTATTCGTGGTGCAGCGTGACCTGGGGAGCGCGCTTCTCTTCTTCGGCATATTCCTCGCGATGCTATATGTCGCTAGTGGGCGTCCCTTCTATGTGGTGAGCGGTCTGAGCCTCTTCTTCGCGGCGGCATTCATGCTAAATGCCTTCTTCGCGTCGCAGTTCACCCACATCCAGCGCCGCGTGACCAGCTGGCTCAACCCCTGGCCCGCCGGGCAGGACGCGGGCTTCCAGATTGTGCAGTCGTTGTACGCGCTGGCGGAGGGCGGGGTGCTTGGCACCGGTATCGGACTTGGCTCACCCAGCTTTATCCCCGCCGTACAGACCGACATGGTAATCTCCGCGATTGGAGAGGAGCTTGGGCTGGCTGGCACGCTGGCGGTGGTAGCTCTCTTCATGCTGGTGGTCTACAGGGGCTACCACGTAGCGATAAGCGCCCGCGCCGGGTACGAGCAGTTACTTGCGGTCGGACTCACCACAGTCATCGGCTTGCAGACCATCATCATCATCGGCGGGGCGATCAAGATGATACCACTTACCGGTATTACTCTACCCTTCATCAGCTACGGCGGCTCATCTCTCATCACCAACTTCGTGATAGTGGGCCTGCTGCTACGTATATCCGCGCAACGCGTCGGTGCGACGCAACGGTTGTGACGGTAGCGGGTAATCACTAGCCAGTAGCCGGTAGCCTTTTATCGTCTATCGTCTATCGTCTATCGTCCGTCGGCTACTCGGAAAGCAAAATGATCAGATTCCGCAACTTCATCCGCACCCTATCTCTGATAGCCGCGCTTGGCCTTCTCCTCTATGGATTGGTGGCCGGGTCGCAGCCGAGCGATCGGTTCGACCCGCCCAGCGATTCTATATGGCTGATTTGCCTGGCGCTGGCTCTGCCTCTGCTCATGATGTATACGTCTCTCACCGTTTCGGGCGACCCAATGCGGCCCAGGGCAACCCCTGACGCGCGCTTCCGCCACAACGTGCAGCAGCTTGGGGGTTTTCTGCTGGTCGGCTTCGCGCTGGTCAGCCTGCACCTGCTCAGGGAGCAGATTGTCGCGGCGGCTTCCATCAAGGAAACCACCGTCATGACCGAGTCGGGCCATATCGTACAGGACCCACGCAAAGTGCCTGAGCAACTACGCGTGCGGCGAGGGCGCATATTCGCGGGCGACAGGATTATAGCTGCGGGCGAGGTTATCACGCCATCGCAGTTCGTCCACAGGTTGTACCCTGAGCCGAATATGTCTTACCTGGCCGGCTATTACAATCCGACCATCTACGGTTCCGCCGGCCTGGAGGACTCCTTTGACCGCTACCTCTCCGGGAGCGCGGTGCTGGACCCTCTCGCCGAGCAGCAGCGTCGCCTGCTGCATCGCCCCGTCATAGGGAACGACCTCCACCTCACAATCGTGCCCGATTTGCAGGACCTGGCGCACGACGCGCTCGGTGAGCGCAACGGGGCAATTGTGCTACTAGACGCGCAGAGCGGGGCAATCCTGGCGCTCGCCTCATGGCCCCACATAGACCCTCAGAGCCTCTCGTTCGACCCTAACGCCGCAGACTGGGAGGCCGAGAATGCTGGCATAATGGAATATTACAACGACATTGTGAAGGACAGTGACGCTCCCCTGGTGATGCGAGCCACCAACGGTCTTTACCCCCCAGGCTCGACCTTCAAGACCGTCTCCTCGGCGGCGGCGATTGACACGGGTACGGCCCAGCCCACCTCAGTATTCACCGACACCGACGGTACGGTCAAGGTAGATGCAGGACCTTATGTCCACCGTGACTGCTCCACCTGCCGCCCATCGAATCACGGCCCCAAGTTCACCCTGACCGAGGGGTACAAATGGTCGCTGAACGTGGTCTTCGCCGAGCTTGGCGTGCAGATTGGCCCCCAGAGGATGCTCGAATACTCGCAACGCTTCGGCTTCGGCACCCGGTATGAGCTGGGGATACCTGTTGAGGCGAGCAGCATCATATCGGACGTGAAGGAGCTTGATAATCGCAACCAGTTAGCGGCTACCGCTTACGGGCAGGGGGAGGTACTGGCGACGCCCCTGCAAATGGCGCTGATCGCGGCGACCATAGCGAAGGGCGGCGAAGTGCCTACGCCCTACCTCGTCTCTTCAATAACCGGGCCGGAGGAAGGCAACACCATCTGGCAGTTCGAGCCGCACCCCCTCAAGCGCGCGCTCTCACCTGAGAGCAACGAAAAGCTGCGCCAGATGATGGTCACGTCAGTAGAATCGGGGTGGGCGCAGGCGGCTGCGATTCCGGGAGCGACTATTGGTGGCAAGACCGGCACCGCCGAGACGGGGAAAGGCACAGCGCACTCATGGTTCATAGGCTTCGCGGGCAAAGACGCCAACCGTCCCCAGTACGCTATTGCCGTGCTCGTGGAAGAAGGGGGAGAGGGCACGCGGGTGGCCCTGCCGTTGGTGAGGCGAGTACTGGTGTCGGCGCTTAACCGACGCTAGGTCCTCTTAGCCTCATGCGGCCAGGACCAGAGCGTGGCCCGCCGCGCTCAAACCCGGCGAAAGGCAAGTTCCTTGCCGCTCGGCGTGAGGAGCACGAGACGCCGTGCCATGCCCTCCTCCACCACGAACTCCACGTCGAGCCGCGTCGCTATGAGATGAAAGCGTGTTGCGGACACGGGAACGAGCGGGCCGAGCCGCATACCGGGTTCGTAGAGGGCGAGCCGGTCCTGCTCTATCCGTACCTCGAATGTTCCGATAGTTCCATCCGGGTTCTCCTCTGCGTACGTGCCCGTGTAGGCTTGCAGTGGAGCGGCCAGCGCCGGAGGATCGACCTGTACTTCGCCAATCCCCAGGAAGCTCAACATCGCCCGCCGATTCGTCTCCCAATCTGCGGACGTTACATCCAGGGTCAGGGTCTGCCACCCGCCAGCATCGAGCACCACATCCATCAGCTCTTGCGTTTCCTGGAGAAAGGCTATCGCACCCTCGACACCGGAGCGGCCGCGCGCCTTCTGGTATGGCGTTGCATCGGACTGGTCGACGAGCTGCTTCTGCCACTTATCACCCCGTTCGACGATGCTCGCAAGCGCGATCCGCTCCTGGTCTCCCATCAGGTGGATGACGCGTGGGTGCAGTGGGGCACACAGCTCCGCAATACGTGTAACCTTAGCAAGGATTGCGGCGTGTGGCCGGTCCTCCGCCAGGAGCGGATAGACCGCCGCATACGAGATCGGGGCATCTACGACGAAGGTCGCGTCCGCGCTCTTGACCGTCTCCACAAAGGCGCTCCAGTCTGCCCACAGCGACTCTTCTGAGACGGGCTGTGTTTGGTCCAGAACCGCAAGTACGTGCGGGAAGTATTTTTCCAACATCACCCCTTCGGGAACCCACTCCACTGTATGGCCGTTCAAGCCGAGCTGTAGCGCTGCATACTCCGAGAGCGTCGACTTTCCGGTGAATGGGTTACCTTCGATCAGGACCAGCTTCGTCTGCATGTGTATCCCCCTGTTCCAGATAGCCAGATCATTAATAAACAACTTGCGACTATATGCTAACAGACTGCACATCGAGTAGTCCAGACCGGAACCGGCCTGTCAGGCTGAAGTGCTATCCGGTCAGCAGCGACCCTGCCCCATCAATCCACACCTCGGTACCTGTGATGTGGCTGGAGTCGTCGGAGGCGAGGAAGAGCACTAGTTTGGCTACCTGCTCAGACGCGCCTGGCTTGCCGTCGGTCAAAGGTATATTCCCTTCGGGATATATCACCGGCTCGCGCACTTTTTGAAGATCGCGTTGCTCGGTATTCTCCCCTATATCCGTGTTGATCGCGCCCGGGCATATCACGTTCACTCTCACCCGGTGCTTGGCAAGCTCCAGCGCGATCATCTTGGTGAAAGCTACCTGCCCCGCTTTTGAGCATGAATAAGCGGTCGCGCCTGTGTTGCTGAAGACGCGAGTACCGTTCACCGAGGAAGTCACGATGACCGACCCGCCCCTCTTTTTGAGGTAAGGAGTGGCGTACTTCACCGTGAGGAAGGTCCCTTTGAGGTTCACCTCAAGCGTCTTGTCCCACTCGTCCGGCTCTAGCTCCTCTAACGGTGCCCACACCCCATTGATGCCTGCGTTGGCGAAGACTATGTCGATCCGCCCCCACTTCTCCACCAGGCTCTCGACAGCCTTCTGCATCTGGCTCGGCTGAGAAACGTCCGCGACCAGCGCGATGGCTTCGCCGCCTGTGCGCTCTATTTGCTTTACCACTTTCTCGAGGTCGCCCGCCCCGTGACTGAGCGCGCCTACTTTGGCTCCCTCGGCTGCCAGCAGCAGCGCAGCCGCTTTGCCTATCCCGGAGCCTGCCCCAGTGACCAATGCTACTCTACCCTCAAGCCTCATACCTGCCTCCTGGTTATGATGCTTGAAAGTAATGCAGGATGCGTGCCGAGTAATATCTATAAAACCTTTGCGTACTTTGTTCTCTTTGCGTCTTTGCGTTTACCAATCAGTCTTCAACCCTATCGTTGCGGCTGGTCAACGTCTACCGGGTCGCCCAGGAACCTGGGGCGGTCATTGATAATGACCCGTATGGCGTTGGCGAAGAGGGCAGGAAGCTCGCGCATCTCGTTGTCGAAGGTGTCGTAGTGCTGGCGGTCGGCTGTCACGCCTATAGATTTCACCCCCAGGTAGTTGCAGGTATGTAGCGCCCTCGGCAGGTGGAACTTCTGAGTCACCACTGTAGCCGCCTTCAGGCCGAAGACCTCACGCGCCCTGTAGCAGCTATCCCATGTATTGAACCCTGCATAATCGAGCACGATATCCTTGTCGGGCACCCCCAGGCCCACAGCCGTACGACGCATCACCTCTACCTCGTTGTAGCTTGTCTCGCTGTTATCACCCGTCATCAGTAGCTTATCAACCTTCTTTTCCTTGTAGAGATCAGTTGCGGTCGCCACGCGATCATAAAGTATGGCTGAAGGCCCGCCCGACGCGTTCAAGCCCGCCCCCATGACCAGGGCCACGTGGTTATGCGGGAGGTTGGGCGCATCATAGGCGTAGGTCAGCCCCTGCG
This sequence comes from Chloroflexia bacterium, assembly GCA_035274425.1. Taxonomy (GTDB): domain Bacteria; phylum Chloroflexota; class Chloroflexia; order QHBQ01; family JADMIH01; genus JADMIH01. The sequence continues at coordinate 95,838 of DATEOC010000031.1, read as the reverse complement.
CCTGGCTATCGACCCACAGCTTGTAGACAATAAACGCCAGTACCAGCAGCGAAAGGAACACAATCGTAGCTATCATCAGCCTGCGCACAATCGTGCCGAGCGTACTGCGTGCGCGCACAGGTTGGTGGTACGCCCACTTTCGCGGCCCCATCTTAGGATTCGGGGTCGTAGGCAGCGGGCGCGTAGCGACATATTTGTACTTCTGTTGTGACATGGCTTTGGTTATGAAACGTGAAACGTGATGATTCAATCACAAAGAACACAAAGACACGAAGAACACAAAGATTCTTATTGGTTTATGTTGTCTTATATCTGCTCAGTTTCCAGGAACTCTGCAAGTATCGCTCTTAGTTAAAACCAAATAATCTTCGTGGCCTTTGTGTCTTTGTGTTCTTTGTGATTAAATCATCACGCATGGGCCTTTGCTTTCTCCCAGAACTTGTCCATCTCTTCGAGGGTCATGCCGCGTATTTTGCCGCCTCGTTCCACTATAGCCTGCTCCATCCTGGTGAAGCGGTCGAGGAACTTGTCGTTGGCGCGGCGAAGCGCCTCTTCCGCGTTGACCCCCATCCACCGCCCCAGGTTCACCAAGACGAAGAGGAGGTCGCCGAACTCCTCTGCGCGGCGCTCAACATCATCTTCCCTCTCCAACTCCCCCAGCTCCTCGCGCACCTTATCGAATACTCCCTCGATGCCTTGCCAGTCGAAGCCGACTCGGGCGGCGCGCACCTGTAGCTGCTGAGAGCGGTCAAAGGCCGGCATGGCGCGCGGCACACTCAGGAGGAGACCTGTCCCCTCCAACCCCTGCTCCGCCGCCTGTGCCGACTCGAACTTGCGGCCCGCCTTAGCTTTCGCCTCGCGCTCGGTCGCCTTGATAGCCTCCCAGTTGCGTATGACGTGCTCCGCACCCGTCACCTCTACATCGCCAAAGACGTGCGGGTGACGCCTTATCAGCTTGGTAACGATGTGCCCTACCACGTCCGCCAGCGTGAACTCTTCGTTCGAGACGGCCAGTTGCGAGTGGAAAACCACCTGCAACAGGAGGTCCCCAAGCTCCTCGGCCAGAGTGTCTGGGTCGCCCGCGTCCATCGCGTCCACCGCTTCGTATGCCTCTTCGAGGAGATGGTGCTTGATGGAGTCGTGCGTCTGCTCGCGGTCCCAGGGGCAACCCCCCGGCCCCCGCAACCGCCCCATCACGTACACCAGTGCAGTGAACTCCCTCGGCAGTGATAATGGTTCCATAGCGGGTAGGTAGACACAGGCGAGGTGGTTGATGCCGTGCGCGTGGTCCATCTCGGCCAGCGTAGTCTCGATTACCTGCTCTTTGTCCGGCACCCCCGCGTTGAGCACGATTGTAACGGGGTGGCCGTCCGGGTATCGCTCCATCAGGACCAGCTTGCACGCGGAGGCGACGCGATCACTGTAAACCTGGCAGAGCAGCACAGGATACATAGGTGAAAGCCCGGCGAGCGCCGGATATGCCTCCGGGCTTACGGGCATGGAATATGGGCTGAACAGAAAAGGCTCTTCCGAGTGAGGAGTGCGGAGTGCGGAGTGCGGATTTTTATCTCCTTCGTCCTTCGTCCTTCGTCCTTCGTCTTTGGTCGCTTGTCCGTCGTCCGTCGTCTGTCGTCCGTCGTCCAGGGACGCCAGCTCAGTGCCATCAGCGATTTGCAAGCCGCGCTCCAGGGGGTCTATGCCGAGGGCTGTGCAGACCGGTTCGAGGAAGGAGAGCCCTGCCACTATCTTTAGCTTTATGCCCTTCTCACTTGCCATGATGCGCAGGTAGCGCACAGAAGCTTCCCCGATAGAGGGGTGGCCTGGGACACAGTAGATGGTAGGTGCATCTTCTGCCTTGAGAGCAAGAGAGATCAACTCCTCCGCTATCTGCCGGTAGATGTCGCTGAAGTGCGCCTCGCGCTCGTACAGGTAATCGAAGGAGCGCACATCGAGATGTTGCGGGAGGTGATCGGCGGTGGGGTGTGTCGTGGTCCGCAGGTAGATGGTCGAGGCGCTTTCGAGGAGGGTCTTAGCTTCGAGCGTGACCTGCTCCCACGCGCCCGGCCCCAGGCCCACAACTGTAATCTGTGGCATGGAATTGGCTTCTTTCTTCAAGGGGTGTGGGTATATGATACCACAATCGCATGAGGCATTTGAGGAGGTGGAGAGATGATACACATAGGCACCAGCGGATATAGCTACGAGGATTGGAAGGGGCCATTTTACCCGGAGGGCATCAAGGACGGCGAGATGCTCCCCTTCTACGCCCAGGACTTCCGCACTACCGAGATAAACTACACCTATTACCGGATGCCCTCGGCCAGGACACTCGCAGGCATGGCGAAGAAGGTGCCCGATGACTTCATCTTCACCATCAAGGCGAGCAAAGAATTGACGCACGAGCGCGATCTTGAGGATGGGGACGGTTCGGATGGCGGGGGTGGCACGCCTGAGAACTTCCGCCTCTTCCGAGAGGCTCTACAACCTCTGATTGACCAGGGGAAGTTCGGGGCGGTACTCGCCCAGTTCCCCAACTCCTTCAAGCCCACGCCGGAGAACCGAGATTACCTTGCCACCTTCCGCGAGCGTATGGCCGACCTGCCCGTAGCTGTGGAGTTTCGCAACTCAGGCTGGGTCACAGACGAGACGATGGACCTCCTGCGCCGGAACAACCTGGGGTACTGCTGCGTGGACGAGCCTCGCCTGAAGGGGCTGATACCTCCCATCGCCGTAGCTACCGCGCCTATAGCTTACGTGCGCTTCCATGGCCGCAACGCCAAGAAGTGGTGGCACCACGACGAAGCCTACGAGCGCTACAGCTACGAATACAAGCCTGAAGAGCTAGAGGAGTGGGTCCCTAAGATAGAGAAGCTTGACAACGCCGCCCAGGAGACCTTCGTCTTCACCAACAACCACTATCGCGGCGCGGCAATCCGTACCGCGAACCAGTTGAAGGAATTGCTTGCCGGTAGCAAGTAACGCGTACCCTATCGCCGCCTCCACCCCCTCCATAAGTATATGGCGATGGTGAAGACTGTCCACACAGCTATAGATAACAACGCTTCCAGGGTATAGGGCGGTTGACTTGTATCAGGTTCTATAGCTGCGTCAATCAAAACACCTACAGTGATAACCCAAGACAGGCCATATACTGAGGCAAAAGCCAACCCTACCTTCCAACTACCATCGGGGTGGTGGTCAAATGCCCACAGAATTACCAGCAGACTGATGCCCACGATACTATCCCACAGGTCAAAGTTGCCATCCGCGGCAGCGACTGAAATAGTTCCGCCTAATGCCACGCCCAGAAGGGCACTCTGCTCACTAGAGGCGTTATTCATGCAGTCCTCACATATATCCCTTTGCTATCGTCACAATCCAGGTAGCATAGTAATACTGCATAATCGACCTTGAAACTTGAACCTTGAACTTTGAACTTTGAACTTTGAACTACCGCCTCAACACCACCGCGCTCTCGTCCAGCTTAAACCCATGCGACGACGCTCGCCGCGTTCTCAGTACTCTCACCTCGCTCCCGCAAAAGCCCGCGATGTGGCCTAACTCTTCCGCTATGGTCGTTACGGGTACATGCACGCCGGAATGGGCCGAGTCGCCCAGGACCATGAGCAGGCTCGCTCCTGGGGCAAGCATCTCTTTGATTGACTCCATCGCACGGAGGAGGCCGCCAAAATACTGCCGGGTCATCAGCCCGTAGTCCCAACCCCAGCCCCTATCCCCCAGCTTCTCATCGATCTCCTTCGCTATACCCTCCACCGAAGCAACGTCCTGCACGCGCTTCCAGTCCTCTATATCCTTGTACGTCGCCTTCGCGTCGCAGATCATCATTCGCTTGCGCAAGAGCTTCAGCTCTTCCATATCGCTCACGAAGCCGAGGAAGAAAAGCTCCAGGCGCGTCTGCATCGTGTAATCGAGGTTGTTGAGGTAAGGCGGGGAGGTAACAGCCAGGTTCACAGGCGCGCCATCATACGCGAATGTAGAAATATCGCGTATATCCCCTTCTACAACATGCGCATCTCCCAATCCCTCCTGCTCTTCCAGCCATTCGATGTCGGCCAGCATCTTCTGTATCCTGGTCTCGAACATCGTGAGCACCGGCGAGTCCTGCTTCACCTCGCGGGAGCCGAAGGCGTGCGGCGTCAGCTTCATGTTACTTGCCCCGCGCAGGATGGACGCCAGGGCGAGCATCGGCACGTCGCGCACGCTCTCGCTCACGCTCTCCTCTATGCACCTTTTCAGTGCCAGCACCTTCCACACGACCCGCCGGGCGATCCACCTGTCGAGGCGAGGCATCTGCGGGAGATCGCCTGTGAGGGTCCACTGCACCTCGCCATCGCTCTCCATCCTGTTGAAGGTGTCCCTTGCTGCCTCCAACAGATGCGTTACTTCCAGGCGCAGAAGTGAGCTATCGTATATCCCGCTCTTCACCTGCGACGCGAAGGCCAGGAAGGGGTTGACCTCGATCCCCAGCGCATTGCGCCCCATCGGCCTCGATGCCACCAGCGTCGTGCCCGTGCCGCAGAATGGGTCGAGCACCATCCCCCCTGCCGGCACCTCGAACTCTCGAATTGCCTCCTGGACCAGCGGGGCCGAATAAGCCTCCGGCATGACGTACCAGTCGTATATAGGCTGGTTACGGCTCAACTGTGGGGTGGTAGCTGCGCTAGACGTGGATGTGGCGGGTACGATGGACGTGATAGCTTCCGTAAGCATACGGGTGCGCCTCCTCATTTACAGGGGTGATATGGGGCTTGATTATACCCAAACGGTAAGAGAGTGTCAAAGGGAAAAAGGTATGAGAGTGGCGAAAAGCGAAGAGGAAGGTATGTAGTGGTGCGATAAATCACGCCCTGGAATAATCGGGTGTTGTATTTGTTGCTATTTGACATAAAATTAATCGCCAAGTTACGCTTCTTTACGTATCCTTACGTATCGCTGGAACTTGACATCCGCGCTCCGGCTGGCCTATAATCAGTTGGCAGTTTGGGTCAATGGCCTCACTTATGCGTAGGTCAGGAAGCCAGGCCGGTATAATCTCAGCGATATTACCAATCTATCCATCAATCTCCCAGGCTGCCATAACTAAATTTTATAGTTAATGGATAATGACGCGTTGCCTTCCGGCGAACGGCGGACGAGAGAAGGCAGTAAGCAGCGGGCAGAGTGCAGTAGTTACGTAATACCCCGTATTCTCACGCATCACGTTTCACGCATCAACCCGCCGTCCTTCGTCTAAATTGAGGAGAACCAACCACTGATGATAGGCCCCCTGAACGCACTGTTCGGCCTTTTCAGCCGGGACCTGGGTGTGGACCTGGGCACCGCCAACACACTGGTACACGTTAGAGGCAAGGGCATTGTAGTGTCCGAGCCTTCAGTTGTTGCGATAGATAAGCGCACCAAGAAGCCTTACGCGGTCGGCGCTGAGGCCAAAGCGATGGTCGGCAAGACCCCCGGCTACATCATCGCCATTCGTCCCCTCAAAGATGGAGTGATAGCCGATTTCGACATGGTCGAGATGATGCTCAAGCACTTCATCCGGAAGGTGCACTCCCAGGGCCTGATGACCCCCAAGCCCCGTGTAGTCATTGGCATCCCCTCAGGCGTCACCGAGGTGGAGCGCCGTGCCGCTCACGATGCCGCTATCAACGCCGGTGCGCGTGAGGCGTATCCTATCGAGGAGCCTATGGCTGCTGCGATTGGGGCAGGCCTGCCCGTACAGGAGCCGATTGGCTCGATGATAGTTGACATCGGCGGCGGCACCACCGAAGTGGCCGTCATCTCGCTCGGCGGTATCGTCATCAACCACTCGGTGCGCACCGCAGGCGACGAGATAGACGAGTCTATCATCATGTACGCCCGCCGCGAACACAATCTCCACATAGGCGAGCGCATGGCCGAGGCCGCTAAGATCGCCGCCGGCTCTGCCTACCCCCTCGATGAAGAGGTAGGGGTCACCCTGCGCGGGCGGGACGTGATAACGGGCCTCCCCAAGGCGGTAGAAATCAGCAGCGTCGAGCTGCGCGAAGCTATCTCCGGGCCGGTGTCCGAGATTATAGAGGTGGTGCGCACCGCCCTCGAAGAAACACCTCCCGAATTGGTAGCCGACATCATGCAGCACGGTATCACCCTGGCAGGTGGCGGCGCGCTCCTTAAGGGCCTCGATAGACGCATGGCGAACGAGACCAAGATGCCGGTCTATATCGCCGAGGACCCGCTCACGTGCGTCGTGCGAGGCGCGGGCCGCATCGTTGAATCTTTAGAGCAGTATGACCGCATTCTCAAGTCGAGCGCGCAGAATCGCCGTGCGGTAGTAATGTCACACTAGGAGTCATGAAAGAACGCTCTTTTTCCTGGACACGTACTCTTTATTTGCTCGTCGCATTGGTGCTCGTGAGCCTGTCGCTCATCCTCCTGAGCCAGGGCCGCTATTTACAGCCCCTGGAGAGCATCGCGGGGCAAATCTTCAACCCGATCCAGCAGGCTGCCTCCAACGTCACTTCCGGCGTCGGGAGCTGGGTAAGCTCCATAGGCCAGGGACATACTCTCCAGGAAGAAAACAAGCAACTGCGCATCGCCATTGACAAGCTGACCTCTGAGAACGCCACCCTCATGGCTTTGGAGCAGGAGAACGCGCAGCTTCGCGCTATGCTGAAGTTCCAGACCGAGCGCCCTGAGCTAACAGGCGTAGTGGCGAAGAGCATCGGCGGCGACCCCAGCGGCCAGATGGAAATCCTGACCATAGACCAGGGTAGCAAAGCCGGTATAGCCGAGGGGATGGCGGTGGTCAGCCCCGGCGGCATAGTCGTCGGCCAGATAAGCGCGGTCAAGCCTGAGCGCTCGACGGTGCTCCTCATCACCGACGTAGGCTCATCTCTGCCCGTAGTCACGCAGCGCACTCAGAAGCCAGGCATCCTCACGGGGCAGTGGCAGAAGGGCGGACGCCTCCTGGTGCAACGCATCCCTCGCGATGCCGACGTAGTGGAGGGCGACCTCCTTCTCACCTCCGGCGTCGGTGGCAACGTACCGAATGGCCTGATAGTCGGCATGGTCTCCAAAGTGCGCCAGAGCGACGTGCAGATGGAGAAAGACGCCGAAGCCTACCCCCTCATAGAGCTAGAGTCTCTGGAGAGTGTGGTAGTTCTCATGAATAAATAGTTTATCTGAAACGTGAAAGGTGAGATTACGAGCATAACGAGCTACAGATAGCAGATACTAATAATCACGCATCACGCATCACGCATCACGTTTCACGTTTCACGTTTTACGCACCAATGGTATACCTCGGCGCAGTCATCCTCTTCATAGCCGGCATCATACAGACAGTGGTGTTGCCCCAACTCGTGCCTATCTCGGCGAGGCCCCATCTGGTTGTGCTCCTCGTCGTGGCAGTCTGCCTGGCCGAGAGCCTGTACGATGCAGTAATCTGGGGTTTCATGGGAGGCATAATGCTCGACTTGATGGGCGGGGCGGTCCTCCCTATAGGGAGCAATGCTTTGCTCCTCGTATTGATCGCTCTCCTCGCTAGCCTGGGGCAGGCCAACCCATTCCACAGCCTCCTATTCGTCCCCCTCATCACCGTCTTCGCCGCCACCTTCTTTTACCACGTCATGGTGATGGCTCTCGCTGCCGCCCTCGGCAACCAGGTGGCTTTCGTAGATAATGTGCTGCGCGTCGCCCTCCCAAGCGCCGCCCTCAACGCGGCCCTTATGCCCGTCGCATACACTTCCCTCTTGTGGCTCAGCGAAAAGATCGGTCGTAGAGTACGTGTAGAATGGTAAATCCAATCCGAAATCCGAAATCCGAAATCCGAAATCTCAAACCATGGTAGAGCAGCCTCCATCTTCCAAGCGGTCCACACGCGCACTGAGCATCGTTCTCATAGCGATGTTCCTCGTGCTCGTGGGTGGCCTCTTCCGCATGCAAATCCTTGAGGGGAGCAGCTACAAGGCGCAGGCCGAAGAGAACCGCGAGCGCGTCATCATCAACAAGGCGAGCCGGGGTATAATTTACGACCGCAACGGCGGGCTGCTGGTCCAGAATGAGCCTTCCTATTCCGTAGTGGTCTCTCCCGCCGACCTGGCAGGCTTCGATTGCGTCACCCGCCACTTCGTCACAAACACCGTCTTCATCAAGCTGGCTGAGATCGTAGACGCGAGCAACGTCGTGGCGGTGCTGCCGGACGAATTGCCTAAGGAAAAGGAAGGGGAAGTCGCGAATCGCCTCTCCGTCCTCTTCGATGTGCCCGCCGACACGTTACGCGGACCTCTCAGGCAGACGATGGAGGCCAACCCCGCCAGCAAGAACCTCTTCGTCATACGCAAAGACATCGCGGATGATGTAGCTAAGAGAGTGAGTGCCGAGCTGAAGAACCTTCCCGGCATCTACGTCTACAACGAGCTTGAATACAACTTCCTCACCCGCTTTGACAAGTGCCTCCGGCCTGTGACAGTAAAGCGGGGTGTGAAATATGACCAGGTACAGCAAGTAGAGGTAGCGCGCGCCGACATTCCGGGCGTGAGCGTTATGCCGGAGCCGGTGCGCCAGTACAAGGAAAAAGAGCTTTTCGGACACCTCCTCGGTTACGTCGGCCCCATCTCCCGTGAGGAGTACGAGCGCAACCTGGATGCGGATATTTATGAGCCTGACGATAAGGTAGGTCAGACGGGCATAGAGGCGGGGCTTGAGGAGGAGCTAAGGGGCAAGAAGGGGATGTCTAGTGTCGTCGTCAATTCCAAAGAGCAGATAGTCACCACGATAGCCTCGCAAGCGCCCATCACCGGCAACAATGTCACGCTGACCCTCGACACGGAGTTGCAGAAGAAGGTAACCATAGCCCTCCAGGACGGCCTCACAAAGGCTAAAGTCAAAGGTGGAGTCGCCATCGTTATGCGCGTGGATAACGGGCAGGTGCTCTCGATGGTCTCACTCCCCTCTTATGACGACAATCTCTTCGCGGGGGGTATATCGCAGACCGATTTTGACCGCCTGAACACTGATGAGACCCTCCCTATGTTCAACCGGGCGATAGGCGGCGCATATCCTCCCGGCTCGACGTACAAGATGATTACGGCGTCAGCGGCCTTGCAAGAGGGAGTGGTTACTCCCAGTACGCAATACCTCTGCCCAGGGTATATAGAGGTCCCCTACACGTGGAGCGAGCAAACGCGTAACCCCTTCCGCGACTGGAGGCAGCAGGGGCACGGTAAGCTAAATATTGTCCAGGCGCTTACCGTATCGAGCGACGTCTTCTTCTATATTGTGTCAGGCCCCAGGCAGGAGGACCGCCGCATCAAGAAAGAAGATGGTACGGAAGACATTGTCTGGACGCGTTACTACACACCCGGCGCGAAGAAACCTACCGAGTTCGACGGCCTCGGCATAGATAAGCTTAGCAAGTATGCTAACGCGTTTGGACTTGGCCGCAAAACAGGCATTGAGCTACCTGGCGAAGTGAGCGGCGTATCTCCCGACCCGTACTGGAAAGTGGAGGCATTCCCCGGCAACCAGTGGTCGCTGGGTGATACTCTGGTGACGGCTATTGGTCAGGGCTATAATCTCATGACGCCTCTTCAACTGGTGAACGTCACCGCGGCGGTCGCTAACGGCGGCACCCTATACCGGCCCCAGACTGTGCTCAAGGTGAGTGATTGGGCGGGTAACACGGTAAAAGATTTCCAGCCCAAAGTATTGGGGCAGGTGCCCGTGTCGCCGGAGAACCTGGCGTTGGTGCGCCAGGGTATGCGCAACGCTGTTACTGCCGAGAACGGCACCGCTCACAACCGCATTACCATCAAGAGCATACCCATTGCGGGCAAGACCGGCACAGCGGAAATTGGTGACGTAATAGGCATTAAGGACGGGAAAGAAGTGCGTAAGTCGCACGCCTGGTTCACCGCCTTCGCGCCCTTCGACAAACCCGAAATCGCGGTAGTGGTCCTCCTTGACGGCGGCGAAGAGAGCCTCGAAGGCTCCACCTTCGCAGTGCCCGTGACCGATGCGATCCTGAAGGCGTATTTCAAAGTAGATAAGTAATCTGTTTCCACACTCCTCTAATTCGTGTATCATATCGATGCAAATGCTACGAGAGCGTCTGCTATCTATGATACCCGGAGGGATAGTTGCAAGTTTCGGACAGTATTATCATCAAGGGTGTACGCGAGGGTCTCCTCTTCATCCTTGACGACGACGTGCCTTTCCCACAGCTCTTGACTGAGCTTACCACACGCATAAACGCACGCCCCAACTTCTTCAAGGGGGCCGCGATTACGATAAACGCGGGCCGCCGCATCATAGACGCGCCCGATTTCCACGTCCTCTATAGGATGCTGACCCGCAACGAGATGAAGGTGCAGTCGGTGGTCAGCATGTCGGCGCAGACGCGCATGGTGGTTGAAGGCTACGGCGTGGCGAGCAGGCCACCCTCCTTCGCGGCGGGTGACGCGGGTGTTAGCCTGGGCCTGAAGGACCGCGGGACCTCGGGGCCGTTGGGGGCGGCAGTGGCCGAAGGAGCCATATCCGACGCAAGCACTGGACTCTTCCTGCGGTCCAACCTGCGTCCAGGCCAATCGGTGCGTTACGCGGGTGACGTATGCGTGCTGGGCGACGTGGAGTCGGGGGCGGAGATATTAGCGGATGGTGACGTGGTGGTATGGGGGGCGTTACGAGGGTTGGCCCACGCGGGCGTAGGGGGAAACGAAGGGGCGATTGTATGTGCCTTGCAACTGGTCCCTACCCAATTGAACATCGCCAGCACCAGCAGCCGCTTCCCTATTACCTCTGGCGAGGACGAAACACCTTCCCCTGCCATCGCACACCTGGAGCGCGGCCATATCGTGGTCGTAGCCTGGACCCCCGATACCGAGAAATAACCCCTACTCCCCACTGGGGATCGAAGTTTGAAGGATAAAAATAAAGGTTCGGCGCAGCCGAACCTTTATTTTTATCCTTCAAAGAGTAATCAGTGCGTGAGAACTCGGTTGAAAACCCATGATGCTTCATTATACATCATAGGGATTATGCCGCCTGCACTTCCTCTACGGGCCAGTCGCCCCGGCCCACCCAGAAGTGGTTGGGGCGCACGTAGTCGGCTACGCGCACTTCGAGGCCATCATACGTGGTGACATTGTTCGCATTGACCAGGCAGAGGCTCGGCGAGACGCCGAACTTCTCCTCGTACCGCTCGATTGCTTCCGCCAGCTTCTGCGATACGCTCTTCTTGGGGGTATCGTCAAACCATCCTAGAAACATCGCTCACAACCTCCTTATCTCAATCTCAAAAGGTCTCATGCGTAACTTAGAACTTCTGTTCTGATTATATCACGCGTCTAGCTACCTGTCAATAGGCGTGAGGACTTATTTTTACACATTCTGCAATAGGAAAGAACTAGGGGTGTGCCGCCGGCACACCCCTACCAATGTTTATTAACTATCTGACCGGATGGGTTATTTGTCCCTGTCCGCTACACCCTCAGCGAAGAGGGCTTTGGTGTCGTCTGTGGCTTTCTGGAGCGCTGCGTCTATCGTCTTGAGGCCGTAGAACGCCTGCTCAAGCTCCGCATTCACGATACCCTCTATCTGGGGCCAGGTCGAGAGCACAGGCACCAGCTTCATCGTAGGCACCGCATCCAGGAAGACCTGGCTGCTGGCGGGTGACAGGCTGGGGTCGAGGAAGGCGGGCGAGTTAGCCACGCTCTTGAGGGAAGGCACCGTGCGGCCCAGCTTGGCGGCCACCTCCTGGCCCTCTACACCCTGTGCGTACTCCACGAAGCTCCACGCCAGGTCCTTGTTCTTGGAAGCGGCGGCGATGCAGTAAGCGTCGCTGTGCAGTATGGAGGCCTTCTGCTTCTGCATAGGCAGGGGTGCGACATCCCACTGGAAGCTCGTTATCTCGCGGAAGCTGGGGGTCGCGGCGCGGCTCTGGAGGATCATGCCGAGCTTGCCGTTCATGAACATAGACTCCCCATCCTCGGCCTTGGCCGCGGCTTCGGGCGGTGCGACCTTGTACGCCAGCTGGAGGTCCATAAAGAACTGCACCGCGTCGCGTGCAGGCCCGCTCGTAAGGGTAAACATGGTCGGCTTGTCGGGGTTGTCCACGATGTCGCCGCCGTTTGACCAGACGAAAGGAGCTACCCGGATAATCTGCGGCTCGACGCTGACGCCATAAGTCTCCTTAGTGCCGTCGGCGTTGGTATCTTGAGTGATGGCGGTGGCCGCGCCCAGGAAGTCGTTCCAGGTCCAGTCTGCCTTCGGGAAGGGGACGTTATACTTGGTGAAAAGGTCTTTGTTGTAGTAGACCACGAGGTTCGACACGTTCTGGGGGATGCACTGCAATACACCCTTGTACTTGAAGGCGTTGAGCGCCTCCGGGTAGTAAAGGTCTTCCTTGAGGGTAGCGCTCTTAGCCAGGAGCGGCCCGGCAGGCTCGATCACACCTTTGGAGGCAAACTGGCCGTAGCGCCGGTAGTTGATAAGGAAGACGTCGGGAGGATTGCCCGCCGTCATCGACGTGGAGAGCTTGGTCATGTGGTCACCCTGGTTGGGTATATGCACGATGTTCACGGTTGCCCCAGGGTGGGACTTGTTGTATGCATCTGCTACGGCCTGGAAGACTTTCAGCTCTGCCGGGTCGCCGAAGACCTGGAACTCTATGCTGCCGGTCATGCTTGAGGTGCTTCCGGTTGGCGAAGCGGCAGGCATCGCCGTTGGCTCCACCGCCTGGGTAGGCTCAACCATCGTCGTCGGTGCTGCGGTTGGCTGTGCAACGAGGGTAGGTGTGGGGTTAGCAGTACCCCCACACGAAGAGACCACCATGCTGACCATCACCATGAGGGTAATTGTCAGCCACTTGTGTTTACTGATCTGCATTTCTCATGCTCCTTCTATTCTTGGAAATATACAATGAAAACAATACGGCACGGCACGGAGCAATATCTGAAGGCAGACTGCTCCCGATTAGAATAGGCATCGCGGCGCGGCCACCGCGATGCCTGAATTGCAAGAAAGGAGTTTCTTAGACGCTAGTAGCTAGCGTCCGTGGAGGGGGGCTGGGGACCTCTATCTGCCAGGTTACGATCTTTGGTTCCTGGGTAGAGAGAGTGGTGTATTGCTCAGGTATGGAAAGTGCTTCCTGGACTCTATACTCCAGGGGCATGAGCTGTTTAGCCAGCTCGGCGGTGTTGAGCATCTTTGAGTAGACATGGGTCATCCAGAAAGGTGTGGAGACCTCGACCCGACAATCGTCACTCGTGGAAATCCTATATCGTTGCGGGTAGGCAGGGGAAATGCTTTGCCCTTCGATCCAGCTCTCCACGCAATGGTCTCCCGCCAGGGAAATGTCACCCGCGTGGTTTGCGTTCCAGATCAGGACCGACCTGATCATAATATCGGTATCTTCGTAAGCGCTGTAGTCCAGGACGCGAGTGCCTCCGAGCATAACGACTACCAGGCACGCCAGCAGTTCATATAATGCACGTGCCGAGGAGACCTTCTTATGCTGAGATTTCGCAACCATCATGCAATTATACTACCGTTGGAAAGTGTCAACAAGCTAAAGGTAACAAGTAAGTGTTCAGAATAGGGGTAAAGGAATTGGCTGTAGGGGCGAGGTATGCCTCGCCCTGTTCGAGTACCGAGATGTCCACCGTAGGAATCGCGGTCAGAATAGAGAGCAAGGCATACCTCGATGTATACATCGAGGTATGCTCCCCTTACATTGATGGCCTCTGTACCCTTAATCTGAACACTTACGGTAACAATCCTATCAGAACAATCACAAATTATATTCGAATTCAGATAAAACAGGTTACAAAAGCCATACTACCATGCCAAAAGTACACGCAAGACATTGATAAGAGACTAATAGAAGATAACTTTCCTAGGTACTCTTGTCTTCTATTAGTCTCTTATCGAAGTAATACAAGAAGGGCTAAAGCGATCGCTACCAACACGAATATTAAGGAGTAGACACGGAGACTAAGTGTTAGTATCTCAACATCTGGAGCTGTAGATAGACCTAATTGGTCCCTCAACTGAAAGATGTCCTCCCTAACAAACCGCATTAGTTTAGCACCATAGAAAAAGACAAACGCTAATCCCAAGCTCATAACTATAGGTAGTATCAAAGAATATCTGACAATGGGGTCGCTGAAATTAGCGAAGTAGAACGACAGGATAGTCCCTGTTACGAGATAAAAAAACACATTTGCTTTTAGAACCAGATCTAGGTAGTACTTATATAACTCTATCTGTAAGCTATACTGTCTCCAAAGTATCTCCCGTACCGATGGTTCCTCTTTTACTGGCTCCACCTCGGTCTCTCCTATCAAGGACTAATCTTCTGCCACTTTAGGTTCTACTCATGTCTCATGACATCTCATTTGTGTAGCATTCGTTCCTTAGCATAACCAGCATGCCTTTCTCAAGGTCTGGCCCATATTTCTTGAATTTAGTATACAGCGGAATAACCCTGGGGTCTATTCGTGGATTTCGCCCAATTCAGGCACTCCGCACTCGACAAGCTACCTACCCAGCCACCCCGCCCCGCGCAGGTCTTGTAGGAAATACCGCTGGGCTATCACGAACATCACGACTACGGGCACAGTAATCATCACTGCCCCCGTAAGGAGTAGAGGGAAGCCTATCGCTGGCATCTGCTGTAGCGCTTGGAGTCCTACGGGCAACGTGAAGTCCTTCTGGCTGCTCAGGTAGAGGAGCGGGTCAATGTAGTTGCTCCAATATGCCACGAAAGTCAGCACGGCTACAGCGGTGATAGCGGGCCTTGAGAGTGGCAGCGCTATAGAGAACCACACCCGGAAGGCGCTCGCCCCATCTAACCGGGCCGATTCATACAGGTCGGAAGATACGCGGCTGAACGTCCAGTAGAAAAGTAGCACGTAGAAAGGGCTTGTGCCCATGAAGCTGGGGAGGATCAGCGCCCATAGCGAGTCGAGCGCGCCTATCCACTTGTAGACCAGGAAGCGCGTCAGCCACAGCACCGTAACCGGCACCATCAAGGCCGCTACCGACGCCAGGATGAGCCACCCTCGCGGGCGCGGCGTGATCTGCGCCATCGCGAACCCTGCCCAGCTGGCCGTTATCACTGTAACAGGTACGGCTACCGCCACCACTTTGAGAGAATTCGCCAGGAAGGTGCCGAAAGGTATCAGATCAGTCGCTACTTTATAGTAGTTGTCCAATACGATGGGGTTGGGTATCCACTCAAGCTGTGTTGGCGGGGCAAGCCCAGGCTGCCGAAGCGACGCGCCCACCATCCAGAGCAGCGGTATGATGAACAACGCAGCCGCTCCTATAGTGAGGAGGTGGTGCGCCACGTTCGACATGTCGCTTATCCACCTGCTGAACCCCTGGTCCACATCCTGTTGCGTCACGCGACGGTTATCTGCCCTGCTACTCACAATTCAACACTCCATCTCGAATAATGAAGCACTCTTTTGCCTGTCATTCTGAGCGCAGCGAAGAATCTAAAGCTCTCTCCATACGTCCAAGCTCGGAGATTCCTCACTCCGTTCGGAATGACACAGAGAGGTGTTCTGTGTAAGGATAGGTTTTGAGCAATCTCAATCATAAAGCATTGCCCTCCAGCGCCTCGCTACTATGAATTGGAGGGCGACCACCAATGCGGTGACGATATACATGATCCACGTCATGGCAGCGGCATAACCGAAGTCCTGGTAATCGGTGAAGTTGTGCCAGATGTAGATTGGGAGGAACTCCGTAGCCCGAACCGTCTCGCCCCCTGATGGGTAGTATGGCTCGCCTCCCCCGAAGGTAATAAGAACGGGAACGAACGTGGTCTGGAAGCTGAGGATGGTGTCGCGGAAGAGGAGCAAGAGCATAGCTGGCGCGAGAATTGGTAAGGTAATCCTGGTGAATCTCTGCGCGCCCGACGCGCCATCGACGGTAGCTGCCTCGTTCAGCTCGCCTGGTATGTCCTGCATGGCGGCGAGCATCAGCACGAACCCTTCACCGATAGTCCAGAGCATCATGATTACCACGCCGAATTTCGCTGGCCACGGCTGAAGGAGCCACCCCGCAGGAGCAGCGCCAAAGAGTGGGAGTATCCAGTTGAGTGGCCCGTAAAGCGGGTTGAATATGTAGAGCCACAGGAGCGCGTAAGCCACATCCGGCACTATAGTCGGCAGGATGACTAGCACTCTATAAAGCCGGTTAGAGGGGCGTGGTCTATATAGCAAGAATGCTAACAGCACCGCCCCCATAACGCGCAATGGCACCGCTACAATAATAAAGAAGAGGGAGACGTTCAGCCCATTCCAGAAGCGGCTGTCCTTGAACATCTCGCCAAAGTTGTCGAGGCCGGCCCACTCAGGCGGGCTGAGGGCGTTATAGTGGGTGAAAGCGATGGGTATAGAGAGGATGGCAGGTAGCGCGACCAGCCCCGCCAGTCCGAGGAGATAGGGTAAGAGCAGCAGGAATAGCTGTCGCTTGTAAGTAAACCAGGGAGCGGGCCTGGGAGTGGTTTCAGGCGTCGAGGTTAACTTCACCCTTCCTGGGCCAGCCTCTCTACCACCCACATCCGGATCATAGTCTGGTAGCCGATGCCACGCTTGCGGGCCAGCGTCTTCAGTCTGGAAATAGTCTCGCGGTCCAGGCGCAGAGAGATTTGGGTCTTGCGCGGGCGCGCGTCTACGAACGATGCATCTACAGGAGACAACTCGCCCAGATAGTCGGCTATACTATGGGTATCCCAGAAATCCGACTCTTCTTGCTCGCTCGCGAACTTTGGTGCAATAGGCATAAGTCTCAACACCCTGCTTACGTTTGAATAGGTCCATTGTATAGCCACCCCATGTGCCCGGTCAAGCGAGTTCTTATGAAGTACTTGGCGGAAACAAAGTTGTCATTCAACTGTAACTCTTTACTTGTCATTCCGAACGAAGTGAGGAATCTAAAACTCTAGCCACACAGCCAAGCTCGGAGATTCCTTACTCCGTTCGGAATGACAGGTGGAGAGATGCTGCTCCATTTGACAGATACTATGCCTGACTTCGTATAAGGCGTGTACCGACTCCTGACTACCTCATCGCTTGCCCCACCCGCGCTAATCGTGTTATGCTATCCACCATATGATAGGTGTACACAAGTGGAGGCAGTGCTAATGAGCCGCACAGTTCCGCTTTACAATCTGCAACAGCTAGATAGCGCGCTCAACAGCCGCGTGAGTCGGATGCGCGAGATTGACGGTCAGATGGAGGACAGTCCTGAGCTGGTAGCCGCCCGCACCGCGCACCAGGAGGCTCAGGCCCGCCATATTGCGGCGCATGCTACCCTCAAGAAGCTGGCTCACGAAGCTGAGGAGAACACTGCCCGGTTGCGTGCCCAGGAGAAGCGCCTCTATGACGGATCAATCAAGAACCCTAAGGAGCTTGCCCAGGTGCAGGAAGAGGTCGAGCACCTGAAGCTACGCTCGAAGCAGCAAGAAGACGCGGTGATAGACGCGATGCTGGCGGCTGAAGAGGCAGAAACCGAGGAGCAGGCCCGTAGCGGGGAGCTGATCCAGGTGTCAGAGGCGTGGCAGAAGTTCAAGAATGGCCTGCTTGAAGAGAAAGAGACCCTCATGGGGCAGGCGAAGGTGTTACAGGTGAAGCGCCAGCGCGCCATCACCGAGCTACCCTGGGCCGACTTGCAAGTTTACGAGCGTCTGAGGCGGGCGAAGGGCGGACTGGCCGTAGCCGAGGTGCGGGAAGGGTTGTGCGCGGGGTGCCACGTCGCCGTGCCCGCACACGTCTTGCGGCTGGCGCGCGCAAGCGAAGATTTCGTGATGTGTCCCACCTGTGGCCGCATCATCTTCCCCGTGGGGGGCATCGGCTTCAAAGAGTTCGACCATGGTCTGGATAACGTCAACCGCTAAATACCTACTTGCGATGAATAATTTACCTGAGGGCATCAAAGAGGCTATTGTTCCCGTGCTGATACAGCATGATGTAGCCCATGCCGCCATCTTCGGCTCCTACGCACGTGGCACGCAAGGTGAGAACAGCGATATCGACATTTTAGTAGAGTTTAGAGGCAAAAAGAGCTTATTTGCCCTGATTGAACTCCAACTGGAACTGGAAAAGGTGTTAGGTAGGCATGTTGACGTTGTTACTTATAGGGCTTTGAACCATAGAATCAAAGAAAGGGTTTTGCAGGAGCAGGTAGTCGTGCTGTGAGCAAATCCCCCGAAATCTTCCTTGGGCATATCCTCGAAAGCATAGATATCATACATAGCTATGTGAATGGCCTTTCCAAAGATGACTTCCTTCATTCTATTCAAGCACAGGACTCTACCATCCGTCGCTTAGAAATCATCGGTGAGGCGGTGAAAAATCTACCTCTGATATTTAGAGAGCGTTACCCTGATGTGCCTTGGCATCTAGCTGCCGGTATGAGAGACAAATTGATCCATATGTACTTTGACGTAGACCTGGAAATTACGTGGGAAACGGTCAAGGAGGACCTGCCAGGTTTCGAGGCACGCGTTAGGGAAATAGTGGCTGAGCTACAACAATGAGAAATCCGGCTCTAATCGCCGCCGTCAATGCCGCTAAAGTCTCGGCTCTGGCCGCCCGCCTTCTTGGTAGAGGTGGGGGCACGGCATTGCCCGGCCTGGTCGCGCAGGCGGTCTACCCCAGCGTGCTGCGCGCCCTCACCTCGCAACTGCCCGAAGGCTCAATCATGGTCACGGGCACCAACGGCAAGACCACCACTTCTCGTATGCTCGGCTCCATCCTGGAAGCTGCCGGCAAACAGCCTCTGCACAACCGCTCCGGCTCCAACCTTGAGCGCGGGCTGGTCTCGACCATGATAGGTGCGGCCACTCGCGGAGGCGGGTTGCCACGCGACCTGCGGGTGGGCCTCTTCGAGGTGGACGAGGCCGCGCTCCCCAATGTCCTTCCCACCATACGCCCCAGGGTCGCTCTCTTCAACAACCTCTTCCGCGACCAGCTGGACCGCTACGGCGAGATTGACACTATCTTCCGCAAGTGGCAGTCGGCCATTCCGAAGCTCGGTCAGCGCTCAAAGGTAGTGCTAAATGCCGATGATCCCGCCGTTGCCTCCCTCGCCAATACGGAAGAATTACATGCTCGCGTCTTCACCTTTGGCATAGCCGACTCGCGCTACGCCCTTGAAACGCTGCCCCATGCCGCCGACTCCATTTCGTGCCCGCGCTGTAACAGCCGCCTCGATTACAGCCTCATCCTCCTGGGCCACCTGGGGCACTGGCGCTGCCCATCATGTGGGCTTTCTCGCGTGCGCCCGGATGTAGCTGCGACCCAAGTCCGGCTGCACGGCACGGACAACAGCGAGCTGAGCCTGATAACGCCTGCCGGACCGATGCAGGTCACTCTCAAGGTGCCTGGGCTGTACAACGTCTACAACGGGCTGGCCGCGATATCGGCGGCGCTTGCGTTTGGCATCGCTCCTCGCTATATACAGGAAGGCTTAGAGAACTTTACCGCAGCCTTTGGCCGCATCGAGCGTGTCGCCGTGCCAGGCGGTGAGGGGAAAGACCTCCTTATGGCGCTGGTGAAGAACCCGGTCGGCTTCAACGAGGTGCTGCGTATGCTCTTCCCCCTCGAAGGTATGGAAGGTGAGGAAGACGCGTCTCCCAGCCCCAAGCATCTCCTCATCATAATCAACGACCTCACGGCGGACGGACGCGACGTATCGTGGCTATGGGACGTAGACTTCGAGGTGCTGGTCACGTCGCCCCACCCGCTTGGTCGCGTCCACGTTTCCGGTATCCGCGCATCCGACATGGGCGTGCGCTTGAAGTACGCAGGTGTGGACCCTGGTATGATGACGGTCGAACCCTCACCTGAGCAGGCCCTCGATGCTGCCCTGCGCGACTTACCACTTGGTGATACCCTCTACGTGCTCCCCACCTACACCGCTATGCTCGCCTTCCGCAAGCTTCTCCACACGAGAGGTTGGGTGGCGGGGCAGTTCTGGGAGCAGTAGGGCGTGAAACGTGAAACGTGATGCGTGAGTGTTACCATTCGTCTTTCGTCCTTCGTCCTTCGTCCCGCCGTAGGGTCGTGGCTTGACCGGCTTTGCCCTCGCCCTGGTCCTCCTTTCGGCACTGCTGCATGCGACCTGGAACCTGCTCGCTAAGCGGTCTGGCGGTGGCGTCCCTTTTGTGTGGCTCTCCGACCTTATTTCGATTGGCTTCTACGGGCCAATCGCCCTTGCAGTCTACCTTATAGAGAGGCCCTATCTCGGCTGGTTGCAATTCCTCTTTATAGTCGTCAGCTCTATGCTCCACCTGGGCTATTTCGTGCTCCTCATGCGGGGCTACCGCGCAGGCGACCTGTCGCTGGTCTACCCGTTGGCGCGAGGGACCGGGCCGGTCCTCTCCACACTGGCAGCTATCGCGTTCTTTGGTGAGCGGCCTGGCCCGGTAGCCATTGCTGGGGCATTTTTGGTAGCGGTAGGGGTCTTTCTGCTGGCGGGTGGGCCTCGCGCAGGTGTCAAGTCAGGCGCGAGAACGGCAGTGGTATATGGTCTCCTCACGGGTGCGGTTATAGCCGTCTATACCCTGTGGGACAAGCAGGCAGTCGGCCCGCTCATGGTGCCGCCCGTGTTATACTTCGTCCTGGCAGGTGTGGCGCGCATAACCATACTCACGCCCTATATCGGCGGCCATTGGGGTGAGGTCCGGCGGGAATGGGCCACCAACCGCATAGAGGTGCTGGGTTTGGCGCTCTTCAGCCCCCTGTCGTACATCCTGGTCCTGACGGCCCTCGCTTTCACCCCCGTCAGCTACGTCGCCCCGGCGCGTGAAGTCAGCATCCTGATAGGTGCCATCATGGGGGCACGCCTCCTCTCAGAGGGTGACGCGGGACGCCGCCTGTTAGCCTCCTGCGCCGTAGTCGCGGGCATCACCGCCCTCGCGTTGGGGTAAGTGATTGGTATTTTCTGTGCGCAACCCTTTAGACTGGTGGTAAGGGCGGTGGAGAGAGCCACAAACTAATCTACCCATCTTAAGAGAAGTCTATTGGTAGATTAGATCAGCTAGTATCGGAAGCGCCGTCCTCCTTATAACCTAACCTCACATAAGGACTCCTTAACATGTGAGGTTAGGTTTGGACTTCTACACTAATCTTTGTCTTCTTAGCGGCTTTATGGTTAAATAGTCACGCATCACGCATCACGCATCACGCATCACGCATCACGCATCACGCATCACGTTTCACCGTCCGTCGTCCGTCGTCACATTTCCCGAGGTACAGCATGGACTTACGCATCGCGTTCCTTTATCCAGAACTTATGAACATATATGGCGACAGGGGAAACATCCTCGCGCTGAGCAGGCGCGCTCAGTGGCGAGGCATCGAGGTGCGTGTGGATAAGGTCAGCCTCGGAGACCGTATCGACCCCGATTACTATGACTTCTACTTCTTCGGGGGCGGGCAGGACAAGCAGCAGATAGCCGTCGCCCATGACTTGCAAGGCCAGAAGGGTGACGCTATCAAGGAAGCTGTTGAGCGTGGTGCCGTCATATTGAGCGTGTGCGGCGGCTACCAGCTCCTGGGACATTATTATCGCCCCTTCGACGCGGATGACTTGCCCGGCATCGGTCTCTTCAATGCTCACACCGAGGCGGGAAATACGCGCTACATAGGCAACGTGCTGGTGGACTGCGCGCTGCCAGGCATAGGCACTATAGTTGCCTTCGAGAATCATTCCGGCAAGACCTTCCTGGGCCCAGGCTGCTCTCCCCTCGGCAAGAGCATCATAGGTGGCGGCAACAACGGGGAGGACAAGACCGAGGGGGCCGTATACAAGACCGCTTACGGGTGCTACCTGCACGGTTCCCTCCTACCCAAGAACCCGCGCCTGGCCGACCATATTCTCTCCCAGGCGCTGGCCCGCAGGCACGGCCCCGACCCGCTAACACCCCTGAAAGACGACCTTGAACTCCTCGCCCACGCTCACGCCGTCGAGCGCACCCGCGAGACGCATTAAAGCCCCAAGCGGAACCGCCAAGACGCCAAGAGCGCCAAGATACCGCCAAGATACCGCCAAGATTATTTATGGTTTAGTTGTCTATCGTCTATCGTCTATCGTCTATCGTCTATCATCACGCATCACGCATCACGCATCACGTTTCACTCTATCGTCCTTCGTCCCCTATAAAGAGGCCGGTTCATGGCTATTCTCACACACTGCCCTAAATGCGCATATAGTATCGGGCCACGGGACACCCAGTGCCCGCGGTGTGGCACGCCCATTCAGCGCCACACTACCGGCACCGTGGCGTTTACGCGTCCCGTACAGGCCTTTCTTGAGATTGCCACGGGCGGGTTCGGCACCCCCAGGAGCATCCCCCTTGTTGACGCCATCCCAGTCTATACAATCGGGCGCGCTCCCGCATCTAACCAATCTCCCAATCTGATCAACGTGGACAGTGGCGCGACGGCGGTAGCCGCCTTCCACGCTCGCATCCACCTCGACAATCGCGACCCAACGCTGGTCGTCTGGCGCTTTGAGGATATGCGCAGTCCTAACGGCTCCTATCGCAACAACCAGCGCATGGCCTGGGCGCGCCTCGATGACGGCGACGAGATATGGCTTGGCCCGGTGGGCGGCCCCACCAGCGTGCGCCTCATCTACCATGACCCCATCGAGCGGCCCCCCGTCAAGCGCTGGCTCCTCCACCCGGGAGGGCATAACCCTCTCAAGGTTGGCAGGAACGTCGGGCCGGGGCATTTGCGCCTCTTCGGTGAGAACGCCTCTGACCACCACGCCACGATCACCAAAGTCACCAACCCCGCGGGCACGAGCTATGAGCTGAGTGATGCCGCAAGCTCCAATGGCACCTTCGTGAACAATGTGCAGCTTGCCCGAGGCCAGAGTGTCACGCTGAAGCAGGATGACATGGTGCGCTTCGGCAAGGCCCAGTATAGCGTACGAAAGATAGACGCCTCTCGTATGATAATGCTCCCCCTCGGCGTCGAGGCTGATGAGCACATCGTCGGGCACGGGCTGTACCGCACGGTAACAATAGAAGCCAATATGTGGGCCAGCCAGTACGTGCGTTACCTCACAAAGCGTACCTTTAACCCCGGTGCGAGCCGGCAGTTTGGTGCAACCCTCACCCCGCCCCAGCGCAGAAAGACGCTGCTACAGGACGTGGATATAGTCGTCGGCCCTAACGACTTCATAGTGCTGGCAGGCTCCAGCGGCTCAGGCAAAAGCACGCTGATGCACATCCTCAGCACCTTCATCTACCCCCAGGCAGGCGGTCTCTTCTACAAAGGGCACCCTTACAAAGATGACCCCCATCTGTTGCGTCCCCAGATGGGCTACGTGCCGCAGGACGACATAATACACGAGCAGCTTACCGTCTTCGAGGAGCTTCTGTACGCCGCCGAATTGCGCCTGCCTGCCACCTTCACCGCCGAAGAGCGCGAGTCACGCGTCCACGCCGTGCTGAAGCAGTTACGTTTAGTGCCGCAGACGCGCCAGCGCATCAACAGGCTGAGTGGTGGGCAGCGTAAGAGGGTGAGTATAGCGGTGGAGTTGCTGAACCGTCCCGGCATCTTATTCCTGGACGAGCCGACGGAGGGTCAGGACCTGGCGTTAGAGCAGAGTTTGATAATAATGCTGCGTAACCTGGCTAATGACGGCACCAGTATCGTCCTCATTAGCCACCGCCTCAACTTCCTTGATTACGCCGACTACGTAGGGTGGCTTGCCCCTGGAGGGCATCTAGTTTACTTCGGCCCCCCTGACCAGGTATCTGACTACTTCGGCGTCAACCCCGATTTCTCCCCGGCTCAGCGCTATGCAGTCGTGTACGACAAGCTGGACCAATCACCCGACCCTTCACGCCTCGCTGCCGATTTCAAAAGGTCGGCGCATTACCAGGAGTTTATCCAGGCGCGCCTCCAGTTTGGTGCTGCCAGCGCCTCGCGGACCGGCCCGCTCTCCACAGGTGCCATCTCCACCCAACAGGCGGTAGCAGTACGCACACCAATGTCCGCCGTGCAAAGTCCACAGCCCGCTATGCCCCCTCCATCTCCAAGCGGGACCGGGCAGCGTCCGGTAGTCAGAGTACCCGTCAGCCCGGCGCAGACCGCGCAACGCCCTTCGCGCCCCCCTATGCCAAGCATCACGAGAAGTCAGGCACCGGCGTCAGGTAAGGCAAGTCCTGCCCCTGTGCCCTCTCCACCCAGGCAATCTCAGGTGCCTCCTTCCACAGCCACAAGTGCAAACATATCGTCGCCTCCACAACCACCTTCGCAATCTTCATCTTTACCTCCGCCGCCTCCACCCCCGGCACAAGGCGCGAAACCTTATGGCTCTCCGCCTGTATCGCCTCAGAACAACCCCTTGCCCCCGCCCCCGGCTCCGCCCGGTAAGAGTAAGGGCGGCGCGGTTCCGGCAGCGCAGCAGCCCGGCTCCTGGACTGCCACCGTGTCGGCGGCCCCTCAGCCACTCGCGCCCCCTCCTGCCCCTCCCGCGCCATCGCCCTACGCCCCACCCCCTGGAGCCATGACTGCCGCCTCTCCTATGTCTCCTGTTGCGCCTTCAGCCCCGGCACAGCAAGTGATGTCGCCTCCCCCAGCCGCGTCTCTACCTATGGCCGGACGTTCCCCTTACCCGGCGGCAATGCCTATGGGTGCGCCCGCTTATGCGGCCCAATACGCCATGCAACTCCCCCAGCGTAGACGCCCCCAGTTTGGCACGCTCCTACGCCGCGATAAATCTCTGGTGCTGTCGGACTGGTCGTTCCTCGTCTTGATGGTCGTGCAGCCGTTTGTTATAGGGCTTTTGCTTTCCTTCCTGTCCGAGCCTAACATGTTCACGGACCAGCAGTTGCTGGCCCAAACGGTTCTCTTCTCGATGAGCGTGAGCGCCGTTTACCTCGGAGTGCTCCTCTCGATGCGCGAGCTTGTGAAGGAGCGCGGCATCTACAGGCGTGAGCGCATGGTGGGGCTGCGGCTGGGGCCTTATCTCTTCTCCAAGATATCGGTGCTGAGCTTCTTCAACCTCTACCAGAGCTTCATATTGGTGTTGCTGGTGCTCCTCAAAGCCCCGCCTCCCAGCGGTGGCGCACTATTCTGGGCTCCGCTGGAGATGTTCATCACCCTCTTCCTCACCGCGATTGGGGGCATGTCCCTGGGCCTGCTGCTCTCGGCCTTCGCACGTACTCAAGAGGTGCTGGGTGCGCTCGTGCCTATGGTGATGATCCCGCAGTTCGTCTTGAGCAAGGTGGTCATCAATCTCCCAGGCTTCCTTGACCCTGTGAGCAGGCTCATGTTCACAAACTGGGCTACCGAGGCGATGGGCGACTCGGTGGGTCTCACCAGGGAGAGGATTATTCCGAATGCTGACCCCAATTCGATGCTCGATTTCAGCTCAACGGCTGGACACCTGCTACTCAGGTGGCTCGTGCTGATTGGCCTCAGCCTGTTGTTCCTCGGCCTTGCCTGGCTGCGCCAAAAGCAGCGCGACAAGTTCCAGGGATAAATAAGTCTCTTCTTTCTCAATGAAAATGAGCGCCGCAGGCGCTCATTTTCATTGAGAAACTAAAAGTTAGGGCTGTTTCAGCCGATAGGGTGTAGGTTCGCCTCGATCTCGGCGCGATGCGGCTCCAGGAAGGGCGGCAGCGCTAGCCGCTCGCCCAGGTGCTCGACAGACTCGTCCGTCGCGAAGCCCGGCCCGTCGGTGGCAATCTCGTATAGCACTCCTCCCGGTTCTCTGAAATAGATCGAGCGGAAATAGTAGCGGTCTATGACAGGTGTCACGTGTAGACCCATCTCGGTGAGGCGCTGCTGCCACCGCTTGTGCTCCTCATCGTTCGGCGTCCTGAACGCCACATGATGCACTCCACCGACACCCAGGTTGATAAGCCGTAGCTCCGGGCGCACTTCGACATGTACTTCGGTTCCCGGCCCTCCGTCGCCAGCTGCGAATACGGTCACTGTCCGCGTTGGGTCTTCGGGTGCCGGGTACTCCCCAACCTGCTTGAAGCCAAGCACCTCAGTTAGAAGTAGGGCGGATGGCTCTAACCGCCTCACCAGGATCGTGACGGCGTGCAGGCCGGTAATAGCGTATTTGGGCGGCACCGGACTATCAATCCAGGGAGTGCCCCCAGGCGCGCCACCATCGTCGGCCAGTATCAGCCTCTGCCCCTCAGGGTCGGTGAAAGCGATAGTTGCACGGCCGCCACGCTCGACCACCCCCTCATGGGGCACTTCCAGCCTGTTGAACCTTTCCTCCCACCAGCCGAGCACCTCGCGGCCCGGCACCCTCAAGGATATAGCCGCGATGCTGCCAACGCCGGGGACGTTCTTGCCGGCATGGGGCCAGTCGAAGAAGGTGACTTCCGTGCCCGCGCTTCCTGCTTCATCACCGTAAAAGAGGTGATACATCGAAACGTCGTCCTGGTTCACCGTCTTCTTCACCAGGCGCAGGCCCAACACCTGTGTGTAAAACCTGACGTTGCCCGCAGCGTCCCCGGTGACGGCCGAGACGTGATGCAATCCAGATAGTTTCATTATTTTCTCCAATCCTGACGTTACATTACCCATCAGGGAACTCATTTAGCACCTCAATTGTGTGCAATATAAATAGTTTACTACTAAACTATTTATTTGTCAAGGTATGCTTATCTTACGGAATGGCGAATAATGTAAATGTAGGGGCTTGATTTATCGCGCCCCTACATTTCTCCTCAGAATCCGCAGAGAATCTCGTAGAAACCAGTAGTGTGGAAACGCTTGCAACCCCACCGAAACCAGCTATAATAGCCTCAGATGTGGAAAAAGTGGCGAAAAGTGGGGAAAAGTGGGGAAAACTGTGGACAACCGACGACAATCAAAGGCTGAAGATAAGGGGTTCGGGGCTAGGGGATCAGGTTTTTGCTGCCCTTCGTCTTTCGTCCTTCGTCAGAGGTATAGATGTTTCTAGGCCGGTTTGAGCACTCAATAGATGCGAAGGGGCGCGTGGCAGTGCCGGCTCGCTTCCGCGACAAGCTGTCGGGCGAGCTTATAGTCACGCGCGGCAATGACCGCTGCCTCTACCTCTTCACGACCGAGGCATGGGAACCTCTGGCCGCCAAGCTAAACGACCTGCCCACGGGAGACGCCGACGCCCGCAACCTGCGCCGCGCCATCTTTTCAGCAGCCGAGCCTGTGGAACTGGACAAGCAGGGTCGTGTGATACTCCCTGATCACCTCCGCCAGTATGCCGGCCTGCAAAGCAACGTCGCCATCATCGGTGTGGGAAACTACATAGAAATCTGGGATCAGGGAGCCTGGAACGCCATCGATACTAGTATTGAGGACAACGTCGACGTAATCTCCTCCCACCTGGCCGGGCAATATTGAGCGGACGGCGGACGGCAGACGATGGACGACAGAACGTAGATAGCTTCCCACATATCCCCGTTTTGTTGGAAGAAGTTCTCAACGGTTTGCAGGCGCACCCAGGTGGTAGCTATATAGATGGGACTGTGGGGGCGGGTGGGCATTCCGCCGCCATAATAGAGCGGGCGGGTGTAGAAGGCAGGCTGCTTGGGCTGGATGTAGACCCGATAGCGCTTACCATAGCATCGGAGAGATTAAGTACTTTTATTGAGAGTGGGCAAGTACGGCTCGTTCAGTCCAACTTCGAGCGGCTGGACGAAGTCGCGCAGGCGGAAGGTTTCGCGGAAGTTGACGGGGTGCTGCTCGACCTGGGCGTCTCCTCGATGCAGTTGGACACGGCGGAGCGCGGCTTTTCGTTCCGCGCAGATGGGCCGCTGGACATGCGCCTCGACCCCCGCAACCCCACCACGGCAGCCGATCTCGTAAACACTCTACCGGAAGAGGAGCTGGCGAACCTCATTTACAAGTACGGAGAAGAACCGGCCTCGCGCCGCATTGCACGTCGAATAGTGGAGGCACGAAGCAAAGAAGCTATCACTACAACCGCTCAGCTTGAGCGCATAGCATACGGGGCGTTAGGTGGGAAAGTAGCAGGGCGCAGCCGCAACCCCATCCACCCCGCGACTAAGACTTTTCAGGCGTTGCGTATAGCCGTCAACCGTGAACTCGACGTTTTGGAGAAGGGGCTGGAAGCGACGGTACGCGTGTTGGGACCGGGTGGGCGGCTCGCCGTCATATCTTTCCACTCATTGGAAGATAGGATAGTCAAGTTATTCATAAGGCAGGAGCAGAAAGGGTGCATCTGCCCGCCGGAATACCCGGTCTGTATATGCGGTCGCAAGCCCACGCTGAAAGCGATAAATAGCAAGCCTATAGAGGCGAGCCAGGAAGAAGCCCGCCGCAACCCACGCAGCCGCAGCGCCAGACTAAGGTTAGCGGAGAGAGTAACAACCAGTGACTAACCGCCGCAAGAACCAGATACAAGCCAGACCGGAGAGGCGCAGGTTTCCACCAAATCTGCGCCTTGTGCCACGCATGTCTGCGGTGGCTGAGCAGGCGGTCCAAAGGGTGCGGCCTGCCAATTTGCTACGCTCGATTGACCTCCCGCCGGCGCTGGCGACGCTGATAGGCGTGGCGATACTCGCGCTCGTCGGGGTCATTTATCTTACCCAGGTCACCGCAGTGACGAATGCCAACTACACCTACCAGGCGCTGCAAGCCGAGCACGACGAGCTAATGCGCGCGCAGAGCGACCTCCAGCTGCAAATAGGCCGTGCCCAGTCTCTACCCAACATAGAGACTATCGCACTCGATAAGCTCCGCATGGTGCCTCTAGGCGAAAAGTACACCTACCTGAAGGTAGATACAGGCCCTCTCGCCGCTATGCCCCCGCTCCCCACCCCCGTGTGGCCCCCACCCACCGAAACGCCCGAACCATGATCTATTTTCTTTAATCACAAAGAACACAAAGACACGAAGAACACAAAGATTCCTATTGGTTTATGTTGTCATAAACCTGACCAGATTCCAAGAACTCTGAAAGTATCGTTCTATATAAACTCATAAAAATCTTTGTGTTCTTCGTGTCTTTGTGTTCTTTGTGATTAAATTGTCCTATTTCACGCACCGTCAAAAGGAGTATAGATGGCAACTGACACGCTCAGGCAGAGGGCGCAACAGGCCTCGCGGCACCGCAAGCTCGATTCGCGGCGGCTCTGGGTAGTCCTTATCTTCTTCACCCTATTCGCCGGCTACAATGCCTGGAAGGTATTCTCGGTGCAGGTGCTCGACTACGGGCGGCTCTCCACTATGGCCGAGGGACGCATCAAGTGGAAGGACACACTGGTACCGAGGCGCGGCCTCATCTATGACTCTCGCGGGCAACTTCTCGCGGGCAACACCACCGCTGAAGATGTCTACGTGGACAAGACCCACACCGACGATGAAGACCTGCATAAGATATCCGATCTCCTCGCGCCTGTCATCGGCCAGCAGCCGGGCGACCTTTACACCCGCCTCAAGGAAGCGCCGGGCACCAACGTGCGCGTTGCCAGTCGCCTCAACGACGCAGACACAGCCAAGGTGCGCGACCTCCTGAAGAAGAATCCAAAGGAGTTGGAATTGAAAGTGTCGCTCGATATGCAGCCGATGCGCCACTACCCAGCCGACAAGCTGGCAGCCCCAGTGCTCGGTTTCACTGACCATGAGAATCAGGGCCACTACGGAGTGGAGGAATTCTACAACGCCAGGCTAGCCGGTGAGGCGGGGTGGATAATCGCCGAGCACGACGCCTACGGCAGGCCTCTCGTCTTGCAGCAGCCTGAGAGCCAGCCCGCTAAAGATGGCTCCGACCTGGTGCTGACCATAGACAGCGCTATACAGTATATGGCTGAGCGCGAGCTTCAGCGCTCCATCGAAGAGTTCAAGGCGGATAGCGGCTACATTATCGTGCAGGACCCCAACACAGGCGGCATCCTGGCGATGTCCAACTTCCCCACCTTCAACCCAAATGACTTCAGCAAGGTGACGGACTACTCCCTCTTCAAGAACACCAATGTAAACGACATGGTCGAGCCTGGCTCCACCATGAAGGTACTCACTTACGCGTCAGCCATAGATGCGGGCGCGGTCATGTCGAATACAACCTTCTACGGAATGGCGTACTTTCAGCGTTATGGTTGGACACTTTGGAATGCAACTCATACTGAATGGGGCAATCAGAGCATGACGCTGGGCCTGGGACGCTCGGACAACGTAGCCTCTATGTTCGCCGCAGAGAAGCTGGGTGAGCGGAAGTTCTTTGAGTACATAAAGTCGTTCGGTATAGGGAAGCGCACAGGAATAGACCTCTCTGGGGAAGTAGCAAGCCTTATCACTTACCCCGAAGATGAGGGTTACAGCCCTATCAACCTATACACGAACTCCTTCGGGCAGGGTGTAGCGACCACTCCCATACAGCTTATCAACGCGGTATCGGCGGTGGCAAATGGAGGGCGTCTCCTCAAGCCGCACGTTATGAAGGAGATCAGGCAAGGGGATAAAGTAATAGAGCAGTTCGAGACGACAGAAATACGCCGTGTGCTCAAGCCTGAGACCGCCCGCGACATAGCCGATATGCTGGCCTACGGTGTGGAGAACAAGCTGGTGGCGCGTTTCTCTCAAGTGCCTGGCTACCACGTTTCGGTCAAGACGGGCACGGCACAGTTACCTGACGGAAAGGGGGGCTACCTGGCTGATGGCTCGCTCGCATCCGCAATGGGCTTTGCCCCCTCACACGATGCCCAGTTCACCCTCTATATCGGCTTCTTCAACCCCAGGACAAGCCAATGGGGTGAGAACACCGCCTCCGTCTCGTGGGGTCGCCTCGCCAAGGAGCTTCTACTCTATATGAATGCCCAGCCCTCCGAGCCGCTACCCACGCCCACGCCGTGACCACGAGCGAAGTCTAAAGTTCAAAGTTCGAAGTTCAAAGTTCAAAGTTCAAAGTTCAAAGTCCCAGAGGTAACAAGGCTTATTGCCTCTTTGGAAAATATAGGTTATCCTTTTCCTTGTTC
This sequence comes from Chloroflexia bacterium, assembly GCA_035274425.1. Classification (GTDB taxonomy): domain Bacteria; phylum Chloroflexota; class Chloroflexia; order QHBQ01; family JADMIH01; genus JADMIH01. The sequence continues at coordinate 64,865 of DATEOC010000031.1, read as the reverse complement.
TAACCTTGAACCTTGAACCTCGAACTTCGAACCTCGAACTTTGGACTTAAACCCCCATGCTCACTCTGAAAGACATACTGGTAGCCACCGAAGGGTACGTAGATAGAGGCGAAGCCTCCCACGCGCTCGATGGACTAACGACCTTCTTCACCTGCGTGGCGACAGACTCGCGTGCGTCGCTGGCAGGCGGGCTATTTGTGGCGCTCCCAGGGGAGCATGTGGATGGGCATAGCTTCGTGCTCGATGCTGTGGGGCACGGTGCTCGCGGCGCGCTCGTCAGCCCAACCTGGCAGCCTCCCGAAGCTCTCTCCTCGGATGTGGTCCTCGTTCGGGTCGACAACCCTCTAGCAGCCCTTCAAAAGCTGGCGGCATGGTGGCGTGATAAGCACCGCCACGTGCAGGTTATCGGCATCACCGGCAGCGTGGGCAAGACCTCTACCAAGGAAGTTACGGCTGCCGTATTGTCGAGCCGCTTCAAGACCCTCAAGAACGCAGGCAACCTCAACAACGAGATTGGATTGCCCCTTACCCTCTTGCAGCTCACCGATAGCCATCAGAAAGCGGTCCTTGAGATGGGGGGAGGCTACGCGCTTGGAGAACTAACCCTGCTGTGCGAGCTGGCGAAGCCGGAGATTTCGGTCGTCACCAACGTCAAGCCTGTCCACCTTGAGCGTATGGGCACGATTGAAAACATCGCCCTCAACAAGAGTGAGATCATCCGTGCCCTACCCTCCGATGGTACAGCCGTCCTGAATGGTGATGATCCCCTCGTTCTCGCCATGCGCGATACCACCTCTGCCCGCGTCATCACTTACGGCTTAGAGGAGGGCTGCGACCTCCACGCCACTAATATCGAGGGGCAAGGCCTCGCGGGTGTGCATTTCACTCTGCACGAGCGCACCGGGGGCGGAAGCTGGCGGGTGCGCCTCCCACTCCTGGGTCGCCACAGCGTACATACCGCACTGGCCGCCGCCGGTGCGTCTCACGCCGCGGGTATGGATTGGGACGAAATCGTGCACGCCCTGCAACGCCTCGATGCTCAGGTACGCCTCATCGTCGTCCCAGGCTACAACGGTTCCACTCTCATAGACGACAGCTACAATGCGTCGCCCGACTCGACCATCGCCGCGCTTAACCTCCTGGATGACATGAAGGGGAATCGCATCGCGGTACTGGGCGACATGCTGGAGCTTGGCAGCTACGAGCAAGAGGGTCACCTGAAGGTGGCGCGCCGTGCGAGCGTGGTGGCCCACCGCCTGGTGGTTGTCGGCACGCTGGGGCGGCTTATCGGTGAGGAGGCGCTACGCATTGGCATGGCTCCTGAGCGCGTCTTCTTCGCGGCGGATAATGAGCAAGTTATTGAATACCTCATGCGCGTACTGAAAACGGGCGATTACGTGCTGGTCAAAGGCTCCAGGGGCCTTCAGATGGAGCAAATAGTAGATGGCTTGAGGGCATAATCGATGGCTCGAAGTCCTATATGATGATAGAAATCTCTGCGACCTCTACGTCTCTGCTGTGAATAAATCCAAAACCCTTGACTAAATTATGTTACATAACTCCCTAATCGATACTTTGCTATGTCTGTCCGCAGGTGCGGACCCCATACTTGGTATCCAAAACTCAGCCCTATCCGTGCTAGCGCAGGCCACGCCAATTGCCACTCCTATTCCGGCGGCCACTCCAACGCCCATCCCCGGCACGCTGGCGTCACTGGCCCCAATAGATATGATACGTGGGTTGACGCTCGGCGCGGTGGCTTTCGTGATAGGTCTCATTATCGGCAAGCCTATTATCACCTGGTTGCGCGACCATCGCATAGGTAAGCACATACGCATCGAAGGGCCGGAGCGCCACCAGGTGAAGACCGGCACGCCGACGATGGGCGGGCTGATATTCCTCATCCCCCTGGTGATAGCTATCGGCATATTTATGGACATTCCGCGCTTTCCATCCCTGCTCCTCCCCCTGGGGATAGTGGTGTCGTGCGGCATCCTGGGCGGCTTCGACGACCTCCTGAGCACGGTAGTGCGCAACAGAGGTGGGCTGACTGCGCGCTTCAAGATGGCCTGGCTCCTCGCCATCGGCAGCTTGACCGCCTACATACTGTACGTACCCTTGAGGCTAGATAAGCTCTACTTCCCCTTCCTGCAAACACCTATAGAGTTCGGGATATGGTATATCCCCATCGCGATAATAGCTATCGTGGGTATGGCGAACGCGGTCAACCTGACCGATGGCTTGGACACGCTGGCGGGCGGCACCTCGGCAATCGCCTTCGTCTCTTATGGCATAATCGCGTATTTGCAGAAGCAGCCGCACGTCGTCGCATTGTGCTTCGCGGTAGTGGGGTCGCTGCTGGCCTTCCTCTGGTTCAACGCTCACCCCGCGATGGTCTTCATGGGCGATACGGGGGCGCTGACCCTTGGCGCATTGCTGGCGGTATGTGCGCTGATGACTAACCAGTGGCTGCTGCTGCCCCTCATAGGCATCGTGTTCGTGGCCGTGATAGTCTCGGACATTCTACAGGTGCTCTACTTCAAGCTGACGGGCGGCAAGCGCCTCTTCAGGATGGCCCCCCTACATCACCATTTCGAGATGCTCGGCTGGTCCGAGACGCAGATAACTATGCGATTCTGGCTGGTTAGCATAGTAGCGGGCATGCTGGGCGTAGCACTTGCTCTCGTCTAACCTAGTATGTCTGACCCTCTATCACTTTACTCAGGCAAGCATGTCCTCGTCATGGGCCTCGGCGTACACGGGGGCGGGCTTGGCGTCGCCCGTTTCATGGCACGCCAGGGCGCTTACGTGCGCGTCACTGACCTGCGCACTGCTGACAAAATGCAGGACTCCCTCGATGCGCTGGAGAGCGAGCACTTCCCGCACCCCATCACCTACACCCTGGGTGAGCACCGCGAGGAGGATTTCCGGTGGGCCGACCTGATCGTGAAGAACCAGGCGGTGCCCTTCTCATCGCCCTGGGTGCGCCTCGCCCGCGAATTGGGCAAGCCGGTCGAGATGGAGTTCAGCATCTTCCTGCGCCTTTATGACGGCCCAGTATTGGCCGTGACAGGTACGAAGGGTAAGTCCACCACCGCGACCTGGACGTGGGAGATGGTGCGCCATTGGCGGCCCGATGCATTGCTGGCAGGCAACCTGCGCGTATCCGCCCTTGAAGCGCTGCCCCGTATCGCGCCCGGTACGCCCGTAGTGTTGGAGCTTTCCAGCTACCAGCTTGAGGGGCTTGAGGAGCCTCGCCTTGCCCCCCGTATCGGTGCCGTCACCAACCTCTCCCCCGACCACATGGACAGGTACAAGGGGAGCATGGAAGAGTACGGCGCGGCCAAGAAGCTGGTCTTCCTCCACCAGCGCCCTGGCGACTGGGCCGTGCTGAACGCCTACGACCCTACTGTGTCCGCATGGGCGTCAGAGGCCCCAGTGGGTGTCGCCTGGTTCGGCATTGGCTTCTCCCCTGGACGCCAGCCTGGCGTCTTCGTAACCGAAGATGACTTTCTATGGATAGATGCATCAGGAGAGCAGACCCTTATCGCTCCCACGAGCGACGTGCAGGTGCCCGGCCCCCACAACCTCGCGAACGCCGCATGCGCCGCCACGATAGCGATATTGGCCGGTGCACCACTTAGTGCTGTACAAGCGGGCTTAAAGTCCTTTCAGGGCGTGGCTGACCGCCTGGAATACCTCACCACCCTGGACGGCGTGCGTTTCTACAATGACACCACCTCTACCACGCCCACTTCCACCATCGCCGCGCTCAACGCAGTCGAGGGGCCAATCGTCCTGATAGCAGGCGGGGCTGACAAGGGCCTCGACTTCGCAGCCCTGTCGAGCGTAGCCGCCGAGCGAACCTACGCTGTAGCCCTCCTGGAAGGTAGCGCTACGGAATTGATGGCTCGCCAATTACGCGAAGCAGGCGCGAACGTGATAGGCCGCTACGACGACTTCGAGGCTGCTATACGTGCCGCCTGGCGGGCAGCGCCTGATGGCGGCTCGGTCCTCCTCTCCCCCGGCACTGCCTCCTTCGGCATGTTCAACAATGAATTCCATCGTGGCGAGCTTTTCCGGGCTATCGTGGCCTCGCTTGCCCCTGTGGAAAACCCCCCTTCCTGACCTCCCCATAAGGTAGACTAATCTTCCAGGGCCGCTATGCCCCATAATTGCCATCCTAATTTTACATTTCATTCTTCTGGACCCGCAGTGGAAAAAGAATGAAATGTAACCCCTGACCTCTTATGCCCGGACGCTCCCGCAGATTTGAACGACCCGACTATTGGATACTGGCCCTCGTGGGGGTGCTGTGTCTGATCGGTATGCTCATGGTCTTCTCCTCAAGCGGGATTGACCCTGACAACCCTACCTACCTGATAAACCGCCATATGATGATGCTCCTGTTCGGGGCGGGCGCGCTCGTGCTCACGATGACCGTGCCTTACACCCGCTGGCGGCGCTACTCGGTCCCCGCCGTCGTGATAGCCCTCATCCTCCTCGTGCTCGTGCTGGTTGGTCCCTCCTTCATCTCGGAGGAGATCAAGGGTGCGAAGCGGTGGCTGTCGCTCGGCAACCTTCCCATCGGCCTGCAACCCTCTGAGTTCGCGAAGCTGGCGTTCGTGCTCTACCTGGCGGACTGGTGTTCCACCAAGGGTGAGAAAGTGCGCGACTTCCACAATGGCCTCATCCCATTCGGTATCATGCTCGGCATGCTCGGTGGACTGGTCTTCATGGAGCCGGACATGGGCACCACGCTGGTAATATTCTCAATCGGGGTGGCGATGTACTTTGTGTCAGGAGCGGCTCTCAAGCACATGGCCGTAGGCCTTTTGCTGGCGATTGGTGGCTTCTTACTTGCTGCCGTAGTCGCGCCCTATCGTTGGGGGCGCGTCCTCTCCTTCATGGACCCCTGGCACGACCCCCTCGGCGTGAGCTACCACTCGGTGCAGTCGCTCCTGGCGCTCGGCTCAGGGGGCGTCACAGGCATGGGCCTGGGGGCATCGCGCCAGAAGTTCGGCTGGTTGCCTGAGCAATCTACAGATGCCATCTTCTCGGTATACGGCCAGGAGATGGGCTTTATAGGCGCGGCGCTGATGATTAGCCTCTTCCTTCTCCTGGCATGGCGCGGCTATCGAGTCGCCCAGAAAGCTCCCGACGGTTTCAGCTCCCTCGTCGCCACCGGCATAACCACATGGCTGATCTTCCAGGCGATGCTGAATATCGGCGCGGTCAGCGGCGCTATCCCCTTCACTGGCGTGCCCCTCCCATTCGTGAGCTACGGCGGCTCCTCCCTCATTATCACCCTGGCGGGAGTAGGTCTCCTGCTCAACATATCGAAGTACGCCAACTCAGCAGTAGCCGAAGCCCCGAGGCCAAGCCCAGCAAGGCAGCGCATGAGAGTGCTACGTAATGCGTAACGCCAGACGACAGACGACGGACGACGGACGACGGACGACAGGTGGTTTACCCCTCAGTCCTGAGTCCTCAGTCCTCAGTCCTTGCCTATCATCCGTCGTCCGTCGTCCGTCGTCTGTCGTCCAGAGGTAACACATGGTTATCCAGCTCGAATGGTGGCAATGGGTCCTTCCAGCCATGCTCGCGTGCGTGGTCATGGGCCTCTACATGGGCTGGAGGGTGATGGCGGTGTGGACTGTTGGGGTCTTCTTCTCAGGGTTGGTGGCAGGCCGCCTGGGGCCGAAGCTCGACCTCTTTATAAACAAGTTCTTCAGCGTCCTGGGGCAGTTCTTCGCTATCGCCGCCGACAAGGACGAAAACAGCATCCAGACCCCGCAGGTCGAAATCGCCTCGCCCTGGGAGCCGCTCGCTACAGCTATACTCTTCTTTGTATTGGTGGTGGTGGCGTGGTGGGTAGCACGCAAGCTGGCCGGGCGTGACGACGTCGGACTCCTGGGCCGCCTCATCGGGGGCGCGTTCGGCGGCATTGCTGCCGTGCTGGCCCTCTCAGGCGCGTTCGACTACTGGAGCGACTTCGTAAAGCGGAGTGGCTCCAACCCCTCCGGCGCGGCGGCGGTCACAGTCCCCCAAATCTCCATAGGCGTGGGCGGCCTCCCCAGCACCAACCCCCTCATGGGCATCTCGACCGTCGCGCTCGGCCTTTTCCTCCTCATCATAATCGTGTACACTATCTGGCGCGTGCTCCGCACAGCCCTGTAGGAATTTTGAATTCTTAATTCTCAATTTTGAATTGGGAGTGAGATTTCGCGGGCGAGCCAGATTGCTTCATGACCACACCCAAAATTCAAAATTCAAAATTCAAAATTCAAAATTCGGAATCGTGGCATTTCATCGGCATTGGTGGAGCGGGTATGAGCGCTCTTGCTTCTGCATTGCTTGACCTGGGCGCGTCCGTTTCGGGGTCCGACATGGCGGCTTCCGATGCTACCGAGGAGCTTGAGGCGCGTGGTGCGCGCATCCACATCGGGCATAGCGCGGACAACCTGGGCGACGCTACTCGCGTGGTAGTGACTGCCGCCCTCTCCGACGATAACCCTGAGCTTGTTACGGCCCACGAGCGTGGCATACCCGTCATAAAGCGCGCCGCCCTCCTTGGGGAGCTTATGGACCTGCGACGCGGCATCGCGGTGGCAGGCACGCACGGCAAGACCACCACCTCATCGATGATCGCCTGGATATTATCGAAAGCCGGACGCGACCCCTCGTACATGATCGGTGGGACCATTCGAGGGTTGGGGCCGGGGGGGCACTGGGGTTCCGGCGAAGAGCTTGTGGCAGAGGCGGACGAGTATGACCGCTCTTTCCTCCACCTGCGCCCCGACGTGGCCGTCATCACCAATGTCGAGAGCGACCATCTTGAGTATTACGGCAGCCATCTAGCTATCCACCAGGCATTCTTGCAGTTTGCTCTGAGTGTGCGCCCTGGGGGCCTATTGTTACTCTGCGATGACGCTTACGGCGTCAGAGCCATCCTGGAAGGGCTTATATTTGCTCACAGCGCTGATGGCGACCTCCCCTACAGGACTCCATTTTATGGGACAAACGGCGCTTCAGCCTGGCAGGCGCGCAATATAGAGGCGAATGAGCAAGGTGGTACGAGCTATATAGCGTTCCGAGATAGGGAGGAATTGACCAGGGTATCCTTACAGATACCTGGAAAGCATAACGCCCTCAACTCACTCGCGGCGTTAGCTGCTTGCGTCGAAGTGGGTGTGCCCGCTGAAGATGCGGCGCGATTGCTTGGCGATTTTGTAGGTGCGGGTCGTCGCTTCGAGGTCAAGGGCGAGGTCAAAGGCATCACCGTCGTGGATGACTACGCCCACCACCCCACGGAGATAGACGCCACATTGCAGGCCGCACGCCAGCGTTACCCCTCCAACCGCCTGGTCGTCCTGTTCCAACCTCACACATACACCCGCACCCGCGACTTTCTGGACGACTTCGCATCCTCTTTGAGCGCCGCAGACCACATATTAGTCACCGAAATCTACGCTTCCCGCGAGCGCGACACCCTCGGCATGAGTGGCCGCCACATCGTCGAGAAAATGCCAGGAGAAAATGCCACATTCGTCCCAACCCTGGAAGATGCTACAAACACCTTGCTTGACGAGCTGCGTCCCGGCGACGTGCTGCTGACGATGGGTGCTGGCGACGTGTGGAAAGTGGGAGAGGCAATACTAGAGAGTTTACATATCCCATAAGATACAGATATGGACCAGGCAAATAATAAAAACAATCAAGCAAGCGCCAGGCGCGCCGCCATCACCTTCCAACCTGACGTGGCTGCCGAGCTTGAAGAGGCCACTGGTCTCAAGGTGACGCGAGACGAGTTGATGAGTAAGCACAACTCGCTACGTATCGGTGGCCCTGCTACCCTATTCGTCACCGCAACGACCACCGAGGAGTTAGTAGCGTCTGTACTCTTCGCCAGGGAGAGCGATATACCCTACCTCGTTATAGGCAATGGCACGAACATGCTCGTCGCTGATTACGGCATAAATGGACTTGTGATCCACAACAAGTCGCAGGGCATCTCCCACGAGGAGCGTCAGGGCGGCACGAGCCTGTGGCGTGTCGATTCTGGGGTGCTTTTCAGCAAGCTGTCTCGCCTCACCTGCCAGCAAGGGTGGACGGGGTTGGAGTGGTCAAACAGCGTTCCCGGCAGCGTCGGCGGCGGCGTGGTGAGCAACGCCGGGGCGCACGGCAAAGAGCTAAAGGATGACATGGTCTCCATCCAGGTTCTCACCCGCGATGGAGTTAAAGAAGAGTGGCCCACCGAGAAGTTGCAACTCGGCTATCGCACGAGCATCTTCAAAGCGCACGGCAACCGTACTCTCTCACCTCCTGAAGTGATATTAAGCGCCGACATTACCCTCCACCGCGACACGCAAGGCGAGTGCGACGCCAGGATGCGCTCATACCTTGAGGAGCGGCAGGCCAAGCAGCCCCAGGGCAAGAGTGCAGGCTCCACCTTCAAGAACCCCCCGGGCTCATCCGCAGGCTACCTCATAGAGCAGGCCGGCCTCAAGGGAGAGAGGTATGGGCAGGCGCAGTTCTCCCCCAAGCACGCCAACTTCATGATGAACCTGGGCGGGGCCACCGCCTCAGACGTGCGCCACCTGATGGACCTCGCTCGCGCCCGCGTCAAAGAGCAGTTCGGCATAGAGCTTGAGCCTGAGATCGAGTTCATTGGGGATTTCTAAAAGTCTTCCTTTACCAAAATGAGCGCCAGCGGCGCTCATTTTGGTAAGAAAATTCTTGATTGTGAAGAGGCTAGGCGGGGTTATCTACCTGCGCATCGCCATGGACTTGCACGTTGCCGTCATTCACGATCTCTACGTGCTCGTGTCGCACCGTGCCCGATAGGGTCTGCTGCTCTTCAACGGCGCGCTTCCCTATAGCCACTTCCTCGGTGACGCGGGCCTGCTTCTGTAGCTGGGCTTGCTCTTCGTAGACGGGCACGCGAATTACCTCGTCCCGCATGTCGCGTATCTCGTCGGGGTTCGCGGGCTCGTCCACGGCGCGGCGCTCTACGTACACTTCCTCGTGCCGCAGGCTCACGGGCACTTGCTGCTCACGCTCGTGCACGACCTTGCGTACCTCTACCTCGCCCGCCTGCTGTGAGGTCTTGGTGGCTGAAAGCTCCTCGCGATGCAGCTGGACTCGAAGCTCCTCAGCCGTATTGGCGCGGCCCGTATCGGCGTTGTAGCGCCCGTACTGGCGGCTCCCCGCATCCAGCCTGGCATACTGCTGGGCAGTCATCTGGCCGTTGCCGCCGCTCTTGTCCGACAGGTTGATGTACTCGGCCCCGTTCTCCAGCATAATGCCCAGGGCGTCCTCGCCGCGACCTCCGCCGTTGACGACGAGAATGCTATTCCCCTCGTTGTATCGGCTCTGGTACATGCTCACTACTTCATCCTGGAAGCCTGAGTTCCTGAACGCCTTGATTGCCGACTCGTCAGCCACCTGGGCGCTATACCCGGCGGCCTGGAGTGCCTGCAAAGCCCTCTGTGCGTAAGACTCATCGAGGAAAACGCCTACTACCTTCTCATTGTTGCTTGCCATTGATTTCACGTCCTTTCATCGTTGTGATATAAAGATTTGACCATTTTCGATCCGCGCCGCAACCGCGCCCTCCACAGAAGTGGTCCCGGCACAAACCTACAAAAGTATCAGGCCCTGGGCAGATTATCGTCCGCCAGGATCTTCGCATTGCCTGTCGTCTCCAGGCTAACGTTCTCGCGGCGTACCCTGCCGCTCACCTCTTGAACACCCGCTACGCGCACCTTTGTGACGCGCAGCTCCTCGCGCACGACGTAACGCTTGACGACAACCAGCTCCTCATGCACGACCGGTATGATTAGCACGTCTCCCTCCTGGCGAGGCGTAGCCACTTCGCCTTCCGCCAGCACCCTGTTCGCTGGAACGGTCTCGACGTGTACCTCTTCGTGCAGGACTTCTACGGGGATTGTCTGCGGGTATGCTTCTACTCCCTTTTTTATCAGCACCGCCCCCGTCTCTACCCATTCCTTTACAGGGACTAACTCTTCAGCTCGTAGCTGCACGACAGCCGCATCAGCAACCGCGGGTAAACTCTTGGCTGAAGCCCCATTCTCCTCGGCGTAAACAGCCTCTATTTGCTCTTCGACCAAGGGTATGGGCCGCGTTTTATCATCCGGCAGGTTATTGTTCATGCCTGTCCCCTATCTCTATGGTGTTCAATTCGGCAAATCCCATAGAGCAGCTTTCGTGCCAGATAGCACCGAAGGACGACAGACGACGGACAACGGACAACGGACAACGGACAACGGACAACGGACAACGGACAACGGTATGATACGCGAAACGTGAAACGTGATGAGGGACGATAGACGATAGACGATAGGCAACTTAATCTATTAATCCATAAAAATCTTGGCGGTATCTTGGCGCTCTTGGCGTCTTGGCGGTTAAACGTTCACGCATCACGTATCACGTATCACTCCGTCGTCCGTCGTCAGGTTGTGGAAAACCTCCTCTAGCTGTGAAGCGTAAGGTATGGTTAGCTTCCCAGAGCCTGTGCGATATAATATTGGGGCTGGTTGTGGGCAAATCTCCCGCCCAATCCGCACACGCGAGTTAGATAGAGGTGAGAATGGAAAGTCCTTTGGAGGCTCCTAAGGTTGTGGAAAAACCGTGGGGCCGCGAGATATGGTATGCTCACACCGAGCACTACGCCGGAAAAGTGCTCCACGTGAAGGCGGGGCATCGCCTCAGCCTCCAGAAGCACCGCGTCAAGGAGGAGACCCTATATCTCCTTTCAGGCAAGGTCCGCCTGACTTACGGAGATGCTATCCACGATTGGAGACCGGGCCAGTTCGTCCACATCCCCCCCGGAACGGTGCATCGCTTCGAGGCGATAGAAGACGCGGTCCTCCTGGAAGTCTCCACGCCATTCCTGGAGGATGTTGTAAGGTTGGAAGATGATTACGCGAGGGATTAGGAGTCGGGGGTCGGGGATCAGGGAGTAGGAATCAAAGCCCAGCATTTTCCAGTTACAGGCCCCTGACCCCTATTCCCCGACCCCTGGGAGAAAACGTTGCCGCGCAAGCTCAGAATAGGCGTATTATTCGGCGGACAGTCGAGCGAGCACGAGGTATCGCTTGCCTCGGCTCGAAGCGTCATGTCCGCGATGGACCCTGCCAAATATGAGGTTGTGCCGGTAGGCATCACCAAGCGCGGCATGTGGCTTACTTCGGGCGACCCAATGCAGACCCTTCGCTCAGGCGTAGACCCCGACGTGCCCTTACTTGGCTCGGTGCTAACTCCCGACCCCAGCGGCGATGGGCGTGCCGAGATAGTAGACTTCTCTCCCGAAAGCGAGGGGATGTCGGCTAAGGCGGGCAAACCGCTCGACGTGATATTTCCTGTGTTGCATGGGCCTTACGGCGAAGACGGCACCATCCAGGGGCTGCTTGAGCTGTCGGGCATACCTTACGTGGGTGCCGGTGTGTTAGGCTCGGCGGTAGGTATGGACAAGGACGCGATGAAGCGCATCTTCATCTCGCGTGGCTTGCCTGTCGTGCCTTACGTATGCGTCCTCCGGTCCAGTTGGGAGCGCGACCCCGTACGCACGCAGCGCGATGTTGAAGAGAGACTTGACTACCCGATGTTCGCCAAACCCGCCAACATGGGGTCGAGCGTCGGCATCTCGAAGATACACGGCCCCGATGAGTTCGCCCCCGCGCTAACTGAGGCCGCCCGCTTCGACCGCCGCCTGATTATAGAGCAGGGGATGGACGCTCGTGAGTGCGAGTGTGCCGTGCTGGGCAACGACTCACCGGAGGCATCCGTTGTGGGCGAGATCGTGCCGGGCAACGAGTTCTACGACTACCGCGCCAAGTACGTTGACGACAACTCCGACCTGATAATCCCTGCCGATCTCCCTGCGAGCATCTCGGGAGAGGTACGCCGCCTGTCGGTGGAGGCGTTTCAGGCGATAGACGCGGCAGGTATGGCCCGCGTAGACTTCTTCGTAGCGCGTGACTTTTCGACCGTCTGGCTCAACGAGATAAACACCATACCCGGCTTCACCCGCATCTCCATGTACCCCAAGCTATGGGAAGCCTCCGGCGTCCCCTACCCCGAACTGGTAGACCGCCTCATCCAACTCGCGATAGAGCGCCACGACGATCGGGTAAGAAACAAAGCCGCCCTGGAAGAGATGGGGAGCGACCTGAGTGTGTGAGTGAAACGTGAAACGTGATGCGTGATGCGTGAGATTATGCGTAATGCATAATTCCCAAAAATCTCTGCAAACTCTGCGCCTCTGCGGTGAATAACAAAGTATGGAAATCCAAAATCCAAAATCCAAAATCCAAAATCGCAAGGCCGGCTGGCGGCTCTTCAACGAGGACATCCGGCGCGGGAGCTTCTTCGCCCTCGTCGGGCTGGCTTTCCTGACTGCGGCTGCCGTGTCGTTTGCCACCTCACCTGAGTACATCGTGCAATCGGTGTCGGTGGTGGGGAGCAAAGTGCTGAGCGTCGAGCAGGCCAACGCCATAGCGGGCGTCCAGGGGCAGAATATCTTCACCATCGTCCCCTCCGAGGTGCAGGCGCGCCTGGCGGAGAAGGCTGCTCTCCTCAAAGGGGTAACGGTAGAGACGCTCCTGCCCAATCATGTCATCATCCACGTCCAGGAGCGCCGCCCCGCTACCGTGTGGGTCATCGGAGACGGCACACCCTTGCTGGCGAGCGACGATCATGTAGTGGTGGGCCAGGCAACCACGCTCGATGGCTTCGTTACTATCTTCGACAGGGGGCCAATGACCGACGCTCTGAAGATAGGCGAGCCGATGCCCGTCCACAAAGCCGACGCCTCCGACACCGCCCAGCAGATTTATCTGACCCTCCCCGCCGCCGCAGGCATCGATCTACGGCAGATGGAGTGGGCACCCAACAACGGCATCACCGCGATCACCGTAACGGGCGGGCGCATCGAGTTCGGTACCGGCGAGAAACTCGACCAGAAGATGAAGCTGGTGCAGGCCGTTGTCCGCGATTACTACACCCGCAACCAACCCTGGAGCGTGCTAGACGTACGCTCCGTCGAGCGCCCAAGCATCCTCCGCTAACCCACCCGCTTCTTCTCGACATAAGATGGTTTCCTTCCCGAAATAAATCATCTTTTGCCGAGAAGGGTTTTTGCATTAGCCAACCCGCTTATAACGCTTTCGTACAATTATTAAGTAATTGTTATTGAGGAAAAGGGGAGATATAACTATAACTATTCGAACTGTTATCCACAAAATGTGCAAAGCGCGCTATAATAGACCAACGAGATAGTAGAATGGCCTCCCAGCTAAACGATAGGAGGAACTAGGTTAGAAGGGGAGGCCTTCTACCCGAAATACCGCACATGCCCACCAAGATCATTGTCGGCATTGATGTCGGCACGCACAAAATATGCACTGTCGTAGCGGAATCGGACTCGGGTCCCAACAGGCTCAACGTCTTGGGCGTTGGAGCCGTAGCTTCGGAGGGAGTGGCGAAGGGGATGATTACCGACATCGTGAAGGCCAGCAACGCTATAGGCTCGTCTCTCGACGCAGCCGAGCGCCAGTCCGGCTGCCGCATCCTGTCGGCCTACGTCTCCATCTCCGGGAACCACGTCTCCTCCACCAACAGCCGCGGCCTGGTCGCGGTGTCCCACCCTGAGCGCATCATAGGCCAGGACGACGTTGCTCGTGCCGTAGACGCGGCGCGCGCTATGGCGATCCCGGCAGGGCGCGATGTGCTCCACGTCATCCCGCGCACCTACACCGTAGATGGGCAGGAGGGGATACGCAACCCTCTCGGCCTTTCGGGCTTTCGCCTCGACGTCGAGACCCACGTTGTGACGGGCGGCAGCAACGTCCGCGAGAACCTCATACGCTGCGTGCAGAAGGCCGATGTAGAGGTGGACGACCTGGTGCTATCTCCTTTCGCTTCGGCGGAGGCCACTCTGACCGAGCAGGAGAAGAACTTGGGCGTGGCTCTCGTAGACATCGGGCATGGCACCACCGACATCTCCATCTACGTGGAGGGGTCGGTGTGGCACAGCCGCATAATCCCGGTAGGGGGCTGGCAGCTCACCAACGACCTCGTGCTCGTCTTCAACATCCCGTTCGACGCTGCGGAGGCGCTGAAGCTACAATACGGCGAAGCTCAGACTCCCTCGGAAATGCAAGCCCCCAAGCCCCAACCCGCCCAAGTCAAAGCTCATACACAGAGTGCCGGACGGCGCATCGAGTCTAACGGTCACGCAGAAGGCAGCACGGAAATTCCGCACTCCGCACTCCGCACTCCGCACTCCGAGATGCTCGAGACCCAGACCTTCGAGGGCAAGCCGAGCCGCATACCACGTGACGAGCTAAACGCAGTTATGGCAGCGCGCCTGGACCAGCTCTTCGGCCTCGTGGGCGACGAGATACGCCGGAGTGGCTATGATGGTATGCTTCCCGCAGGTGTAGTGCTGACGGGTGGAGTCGCCTCCATGCCGAACATCGCTTCCGTGGCATCTCGCAAGTTGCGGATGCCAGCACGCGTAGGTCGCCCTCGCCAGATAGGCGGCCTTACAGACGCTTTCGACAGCCCTATGTACGCCACCAGCGTCGGTCTCATCCTGTGGGGAGCGAAGGAGAATGCGGGCAGCGTTGCCTCACCTGGAACGGGTCCTCAGCTGCGCCGTTCCAACGTTGCGGAGGAGCGTGAAGGTCTGTTGGCTAAGTGGCTAAGAATGTTCCTACCTCATGGATGAGGTAAAACAGTACGCATAATTCCGTAAAATATGGCTGTTAGAGGTGTTTTAGCCTTGAACTATGCTGCCTGATGGTGTATCATCTAACGTTAGGCACTGTTTACACTAAGTAGCATATCGTGGGGGCGCAACACCAACCCGCAATTATCTAGTTTCTTTTACAGAGGCAGGCGGACCAAGGGGGATAGGAGGTAGGCGATGTTTCCACCAGGCGGCGGTAACTCAAACCGCCCTGTGCACATCCAGTACGGCACGGGGCGTGACAACGGCATACCCGCGGATAATTTCGCTCAAATCAAGGTAATAGGTGTGGGTGGCGGCGGCTCAAACGCCGTCAACCGCATGATCCAGGCAGGCGTGAAAGGCGTTGACTTCATCGCGGTCAATACCGACGCCCAAGCTCTTCTGCATTCGGAAGCGCCCACGCGCATCAGGATAGGGGACAAGCTGACCAAGGGCCTCGGCTCAGGCGGCAACCCTGACGTAGGCCGCCGCGCCGCCGACGAGACGAGCGAAGAGTTGTTCGAGGTTCTCAAAGGGGCCGATATGGTCTTCATCACGGCGGGCATGGGCGGTGGCACGGGCACGGGCGCTTCGGCGGTGATCGCCCAAATCTCCCGCGAGATAGGCGCGCTCACGGTGGGCGTCGTCACCAAGCCTTTCACCTTTGAAGGCTCGCGCAGGCGCACGGCAGCCGATGAGGGCATCAGCGCGCTCAAGGAGCAGGTAGACACCCTCATCACCATCCCGAATGACCGCCTCCTCCAGATAGCTGACAAGAAGACCACACTTAACGAGGCCTTCCGCATCGCCGACGACGTGCTCCGCCAGGGCATCCAGGGTATCTCCGACCTTATCACCGACCCCGGCCTCATCAACCTCGACTTCGCTGATGTTAAAAGCATCATGCAGATGGCGGGTTCGGCTCTCATGGCGATAGGGCGCGGCACTGGCGACAACCGCTGTATAGACGCCGCCCGCCAGGCCATCGAGTCGCCCTTGCTTGAAATCAGCATCGAAGGCGCGAAGGGCGTCCTCTTCAACGTGACAGGTGGGCAAGACCTCGGTATGCTGGAGGTACATGAGGCCGCGTCCGTCATCCAGCAGGCCGCCGACCCCGACGCCAACATCATCTTCGGCGCGGTGATCGACCCTGAGATGGGGAGCGACGTGAAAATCACCCTCATCGCCACCGGCTTCGACTCGATACGGCGCCCTAACGAGGTACACCGCAGCTACAGCCAGCGCGATTACACCCAGGGCTACGGCTCCTCTTCGCACCAGTCCCAGGTCCAGGCGCAGCCCGCACCCTCATATCCTGCAAATGACGGTAATACCCCATCGCCCCAGCCCTCGACCGGCCCGCAGGTCCGCCCTATTGAGCAACCTTCCACTGGCCCCCGTGCCATGCCCGCCCGCCCATCCCAGCCGCAGAGTGGCGATGAACTCGACATACCCCCCTTCCTCTTCCCCAAGTTCAAGAATCGATAAGTAGAGCTTTCCTGAAAAATGTGTGAAAGTCCGCCTGTGGCGGACTTTCACACATTTTTGATATAGAGAGATTATGCAGCAACACCCTGGAAAGTGGCGCACGCTAATGCTCCTGTCGCTGGCGGAGCTACTGGGGATGTCCGTCTGGTTCTCAGCCTCTGCTGTCGTGCCCGCTCTGACCCAGTCCTGGAGTCTGGATGGGTCGGGCCGGGCATGGCTCACCATGTCGGTGCAAGGCGGGTTCGTGGTAGGCGCGTTCCTGTCGGCGGTGCTGAACCTGGCCGACCGCCTCCCTACCCGCCGCCTCTTCGCGATCTCCGCCTGGCTCGCAGCCTTCGCCACCGCGCTGATCCCCTTACTCGCCACAGGGCTGCTTCTAGCTCTACCGCTCAGGTTCGTCACAGGGCTATTCCTGGCGGGCGTCTATCCGGTCGGTATGAAGATCATGGCGACGTGGACTAAGGAGGACCGAGGGCTGGGTATCGGTTTACTGGTAGGCGCGCTCACCCTCGGCTCAGCCGCACCTCACCTGCTCAATGCCTTTGGCGGCGCGGGCGAGTGGCAACTGGTGTTATACGGGGCGGCGGTCCTGGCTGCTCTGGGCGGATTCATCGCCGTGCTATTCGTGGCTGACGGCCCATACAAGACCCCATCGCCTCCCTTCAACCCCAGGTACATCGGCAATATCCTCCACCAGCGCGAGGTAGTGCTGGCTAACCTCGGCTACCTGGGGCACATGTGGGAGCTGTACGCGATGTGGGCGTGGGTGCCTGTCTTCTTGCTCGCCAGCTTCCGTATCGCCGGTGTCGAGTCAATATGGGCAAGCCTGGCAGCCTTCGCGGTGATAGGGATCGGCGGTGTGAGTAGCGTAGTCGCGGGGAAGATGGCGGACAAGCTGGGACGCACCACCATCACGATGGCTTCTATGCTTGTTAGTGGTGCGTGTGCTCTACTCGTGGGGCTGTTGTACGGCGGCAACCCTGTGTTGCTGACAACGTTATGCTTGTTGTGGGGCTTCGCGGTGATAGCCGACTCCGCCCAGTTCTCAGCCTGCATCAGCGAGCTTTCGCTAAGGGAGTACATCGGCACCGCACTCACCCTACAGACGAGCCTCGGCTTCCTGCTGACGATGTTCACCATATGGCTGATACCCTGGCTGGAAGGTATGGTCGGCTGGCAGTGGGCCTTCGCCTTCCTCGCTATAGGCCCCGCGCTGGGGGTATGGGCTATGGGAGTTTTACGGCGCTTGCCGGAAGCACGACTCTTAGCTGGTGGGAAGGGTTAAGTTTAATTAGTCTGTTATGGGGCTCCTGTAGCAACCATCCGCTGTGCTCTTAGTTACCTTGCTGAAGTTCTCTGTTGAGAGTAACAAAATGGTAGGAGGAAGGTTTGGTGGTGTATTACGCTCAGCGCTCCAATAAGTACATCTTCAGACAGCCTCTCCATTGAACGCAAGCCTACATGCTTATGAAGTATGGTATACTACTCTATTACTTGGGGAGGTATATTGCTGTGTCTGGTTCAAATGAGGTTTGGGAATACAACATAATAGTTACCAGTGATCTCAGTGCTGGTAGTATGTCAAGGCATATCGATGTTACTAAGATATGGAATAGCAAATATAAAGATGGCACCACCGACTTTACTAGCATAGCCGACGCGGGTGCAAAGGGGTGGGAGATGTTTTCAACTGTGCATATCCACGATGGAGTCAAGGATGTTATTGTGTGCTTCTTCAAGCGCAGGAAGGTACAAGTATCGGATAAATCATAGGCGACAGAAAGCATCCTCACCTGTCAACTACCACCTATTACCTCCTACTTATTGGTTAGCAATTACTGCCTTCTGCTTGCGGTAGTAATGCCTATGCACCTTCGCACGGTTGCCGCAGTCGCTCATGCTGCACCAGCGGCGGCTGTGGTTCTTGCTAAGATCAACGAAGAGCCACCCACAATCGTGGCCCCCACACTCTCGCACCCTCCCCAACTGCTCGGATACCAACAAGTCTGCTGCCGAGCGCACGACGGGCCACAGCACCCTGTTCAAATGCCCCTCTAGAGGTGCCCACCCCCAGGCGAAACCATCTTCCTCTTCCACGACTCGTACGTGAGAGAGCGCGTTGGATAGGTAGCTATTGAACCTCTGCATATCTTCTTCGGAGACACGTTGCTCTGTTGCGACAGCTGAAAATACCCTGTAGATAATACGCCGAAGGTCGAGCGCGCTTTGGAGGGCGGCTTCCGCCTCTTCGGGACGGCGCTTCGCCTGCCCGGCCAGCTCGGCAGTTTCTCTCTCCGAAATAACCTCTTTCTGCCTTCCCCATAACAGCAGGGCATCATAGCTATTCATGTACTCGTTCGGCGCTTCGGACAGGTGCGAACTTACCGTGTTGACGAAGTCGAGGCACAGGGCCCCGCCCACATCCGAAAATGTATAGCTCTCTGTTTCACTCATTACCATATCTCCAATTATTTTCTTATATCTTCTCGGCCAATTGCTCTATATAACCGGTAAAAACCCCTTGACAGGTTAGAAAAGTGGATGTATAATCTAACTAGTAAAAACATTATAGGTGGTTAGGGTAAGAAAGTCAAGGGGTTGATTGGACCGATCTGGCAGACGGATAGCGAATAGCAAGCGTAGCTAAGAGTGGAGGTATCGGCAATGGACTGGTATGCAGAGCAAGCGACAGAGCGGCACAGGGAGCGTGTTAAGGAGATGGAGAGGTACATCTTACTCCGGCAGATCAATGCAAGCTTGAAGCAAGGTCCCACACCTCTCGACAAGAGCTTCACGATAGTGGGTCGCTGGCTGGTCGGTGTGGGGAAGCGTTTGCAGGCCCGGGCCTGCGTTGGGGCTGACGAGATTGGCGCACAGTACATACAGTCGCCGCATCTAACTCGTTAGAGGTTTGCGCTGAGCGGTAAGGGCTTGAGGAGGTTACTATGGAAATCTTATATGGACTGTTGGGATTGGTTATACTGAACGTATCCGCCATGTTGTGGAGCGTAGATAGCCGTGACAACTTTAGCAGCCGTGAGTGGCAGAAGCGCCTCCATTGGCGTGGCTTCGGAGGGCCTACCAGATGACTAAAGAGGAGCTGATTGACAAGATTGAACAGTCTCACTCGGAGTGGGAGTCGGTGCTTACCGAGGTAGGCGAGGACCGCATGACAGAACCGGGCGTAGAGAGCGACTGGTCGGTGAAGGACCTGGTCGCTCATCTCTCCTCATGGCAGCAGCGTGTCCTTGACCGTATGAACGCCGACACTACCGGCAAGCAGCTTGAGGTGCTTGGGCAGACTGTAGACGAGATCAACGTTGCCTTTTACGAGCGCAACCGCGACCTTCCGCTAGAGGATGTGCTGGCACAAGCGCGTGAGACCTATGATCGCTTCCTGGAGCGCGTGCGCGGTCTATCGGAGCAGCAAATATTCGAGTGCGGGCATTTCACCTTCACGAAGGACAACCCCCTCTACGACTGGATAGCAGGCGACACCTTCGAGCACTACGACGAGCATTCCGCCTCTGTCCGCGCATGGCTGAAATAGAGTTCAAAGTTCAAAGTTCAAGGTCTAACCACGAATAGGGGACCAATTAAGACCTTGAACCTTGAACCTTGAACTTTGAACCTTGAACTTTGAACCCCACTCCTGAAGATAAGCCAACATTCGCTCGCGCCGGGCTATTGCTCGGCGTGAGGCGTACCCTGCCACTGGCAGTGAGTGCCACGGCCTTCGCGGCGGTGTTCGGGGTGCTGGCTCGTCAGTCAGGCTTGACTCTGGTAGAGGCTGCGATGATGAGTGGGCTGGTCTTCGCGGGCGCGGCGCAGTTTATCGCTTTGCAGTTATGGATAAGCCCTCTCCCCATATTCACCATTATCTTCACCACTCTCATCGTGAACCTGCGGCACGTCCTGATGGGCGCGGCGCTACGCCCCTGGCTCTCCAAGCTCCCCGCGTCTAAAGTTTACGGCTCCATCTTCTTCATGACCGACGAAACCTGGGCGCTCTCCATCAAGGAGTACAGGGAAGGTGAGCGTGACGCTGCCTTCATCCTTGGGAGCGGCCTGACCCTATTCACTGGCTGGGTAGGCGGCACTGTAGCCGGCACGGTTGCTGGGTCTGCCTTGCGTCAGGAAGACCTGGTGCGGTGGGGTCTCGATTTCATGTTCGCGGCGGTCTTCACAGCTCTCCTCGCGGGGATGTGGCGCGGCAAGTCCGACCTCCTCCCATGGGGAGTCGCCGCGCTGGTGGCGGTAGTAGCCAAATGGTGGCTGCCGGGCACGTGGTACATACTGGCAGGCGGCATAGCGGGCAGCGTGGTGGGAGCACTCAGAGATGCAGGCTGACCCCACTGCTATCCTGACTATACTCGGTATGGCGCTCGTCACCTACCTGACGCGTGCGGGAGGCCTGTGGCTTATGGGCCATATCGCCTCCACACCCCGCATTGAAGCGTGGCTCAAGCACATACCGGGTGCGGTGCTGGTCTCGCTGATAGCCCCTACTGCCCTGACGAGTGGCCCCGCCGAAGCGGTGTCGGTGCTGGCGACTGCGCTGGTTGCCGTGCGCACTCGCAACTTCCTGCTGGCAGTGGTGGGAGGCGTGGCATTGGTATGGCTCCTACGATCCCTATTTTATTAGCGCCGCGCGTGAGAACAACTCTTGATAGCCCCATAAAGTAGTGTATAATTGAGGCAGGAGATGGGTGTTATGAAGATGTACAGTATCAATAGCCGGACGCGGAAGCGCAGAAGCCCGCGTACCCGAATAAATCCTTCCTTGCAGAGTCCGATTGCCCTACGAGTGCGTCGCTACCTTCAGCGCGCTTACGAAAGCAAGTTCAATACAGGGAACTATCCTATACGTGCAACAATCATCGCAGAAGACCTGGGTCTGCCTACTCAGGAAGTGGTCACTGCTGCCAATCTTCTCGTCAGCCAGGATAAAGTTGAAATCATAGATAAGGGATTTGGACCTGCTCCTTCATACAGGATAGCAGCGCATAAGTAAAACCTTTGCGTACCGCCCTTTAATCATACCCTTTAATGTAATGTGAATTAGAAAAGCCGGCCTTAAATGCCGGTTTTCTCATACTTGTTATTTGCTACGAGTCCTGCCATGAAAGATATATACGTCTTCCTCGGCCACGATTTCTTCGGTGATACCCAGCGAAAAGCTGATTACCGGGCAGCGGTCAATGCGGCTGTAAGCGCAGCTGATGCCTGGGCTATGCAGTGGCAGTATGATGTTCGTTTCCACATCGTATACGGCGATACCAGGCTAAATGCCCCTTTTATGAGACCTCTCCTTGCGCGCATCCGTGCTTCTAATCGCTTCTCGTTAGGGGGAGATTATTGGGATCAAATCAGCGCCGTAATATACGCTTGTGCCCACGCCTTATTCGATCTTACTCATAGGGACTATACCGTTTCTTATCCCAATGCAAACGTAGTTCTTGAATACGGGGTGGCTTTCGGTGTAGGGAAGAAGCCTAGAGCTTTTGGTCGCACTCGTGATATAGCCAAGCTCTATTTGAGTAACACTGCCAAGTATAACTTTCCTTATTATGACCCTTATGATATGAATAGCCTGACAGATGTGATTGTTGATTTACTAACCGACTTTCTGGCAACACAACCCTAATATTTCCTCTATAAATTCTTGTTTTATCTCATCGCATTGCACTCCTATCAGGCGCACTGTATAATAGCAACGTGTTACGGCAATCACTGCTTGTGACACTGGCGTTGTTGATAGTAGGAGCTGGAGCGTGCGCAAGTAGCTGGGGCAGAGTAAGGGACATTGGCGTGGCAGCCGCTTACTCTGCCCGCCCCTCTTTGCGCCTGGCTCATCGCGAGCCTGCATCCATATCCGCTAATCCTCTCGCCGCCTTGATGGCGCACCCTTCCCATACTCTGCCTGCACCCACGAGCTATATGCTCGTGTTTTTTGTGTTTGGCCGCGATGGGGGTGAGGGAGCTTTTTATATGCAATTGTCCGTTTCAAGTCTTACAAAATCATACGGGGTCGAGCAGGTTCTGAACAACATTTCATTCGTGCTAGGCATAGGACAGCGCGCCGGTCTGGTCGGGGCAAATGGTGCCGGGAAATCGACTCTCCTCAAAATCATCACCGGAGAGGTCGAGCCGGACGGTGGGACCGTTGGCTTACCTAAAGGCGCAGAAGTCGGCTACCTGGCGCAGACCACCCCTCTTTTTACAGGCGAGACGATAGACGATCTCGTCTACGAGAGCCAGGGTGACGTGCGCTGCCTCGAAATACGCTTACGCCAGCTAGAAGAAGAGATCAGCCGAGCGAGTGGCGGTGACCTGGCATCGAAGCTGGCCCAATATGACGACGCCACCCAGCGCTTCGAGCGGCGCGGCGGCTACGACCTCGACTACAGGATTGGCCAGGTGCTACAGGGCCTCGGCATCGGCCACATCCCACGTGACCGCAGCGTAGCAACCCTATCAGGTGGTGAGAAGGCGCGAGTTGGCCTCGCTGCTCTCCTGCTCAAATCCCCGGACATACTCCTGCTCGATGAGCCGACCAACCATCTCGACATCTCCGCGCTGGACTGGCTCGAGGCATACCTTGCAGGCTACAAGGGGATACTCGTAGCCGCTTCGCACGACAGGCATTTCCTGATCTGCACCGCCAATGTCATCCTGGAGATAGATGAGCGTACGAGAGGGATTAAGGAGTATACGGGCAACTACGACTCCTACGTGGAAAGCAAACAGCGAGCGCGTGAAAGGTGGCAAGAGGAGTACAGGGTCCAGCAGGAAGAGATAAAGGCTCTCAGGCAGGAGATAAGAGAGAAGGCGCGGCATGTGGGGCACAACAATCGCGCACCCAGGGACAATGACAAGTTCGCCGCGGGCTTCTTTGGCGGACGCGTGCAGAGAGCAATATCCCGCAACGTGAGCAACGCTGAAGAGAAGCTGCGCCGTATCGAGGCCAACCCCATACCGAGGCCACCCCAGGAGCTACGCATCAGCCCCGACTTCGACCTGCTCACCCTCGGCGGCACGACCCCTCTGGTCGTGTCCGACATCTACAAGTCCTACGGAGGCCGCTCCGTGCTGGAAGATGTGAGCCTCACGCTCGCGAAAGATAGCCATATAGTCATCATCGGCCCGAACGGCGCGGGCAAGAGCACCTTGCTGAAAATCCTCGCCGGGCATGAGACCCCGGACGCAGGAGACGTGTGGGTTACGCGCTCGGCCAGGATAGGCTACCTCTCCCAGGGACAAGAAACCCTCGACCCCCGCAAGACCCTCTTTGAAGCCTACCGTGAGGGACTGACTGGCACTCAAGAGGAACTGCTGGCAGACCTCTTCCGCTATGCCTTCTTCTCGTATGACGACATAGCCAAACAGGTGAGCCAACTCAGCGTCGGCCAGCGCCAAAAGCTGCAACTCGCCAGGCTCCTAGCTCAGCGTGCCAACCTCCTCCTACTCGACGAGCCGACCAACCACATCAGCCTCGACATACTAGAGGACTTCGAGCAGGCGCTGCTAAACTTCCCCGGTCCAATAATAGCCGCTTCTCACGACAGGCGCTTCATCGAACGTTTCGGAGGTATGATATGGGAACTGCGGGATGGTAGGCTGGTGCGCTAAACGTGTCAGGAATCATGAATCTGCTACATTGACTCCTGATTCCTGATTCCTGACTCCTGACTCCTAAAGTATAATTACATCATGAACGAAGCAGCCCCACCTACCCCACCCATACCTCTATATCGCAACCGCGACTATATGCTCTTGTGGAGCGGGCAGGTAGTCTCGGTGCTTGGAAGCAGCATAGCAGGCCTCGTTATGCCTCTCCTTATACTCGGCCTGACAGGCTCCCCTGCTGCTGCCGGTGTCGCGGGGATGTTCGCTACTATCCCCTACGTGCTCCTCAGCCTGCCCGCGGGGGCGATGGTTGACCGCTGGGACCGCAAGAGGGTGATGGTGCTGTGCGACCTGGGACGTGCGGCAGCTTTCGCCAGCGTCCCGGTTGCCATCTTTCTGGACGTGCTCACCATCTGGCAAATCTACGCTGTAGCCCTGGTCGAAGGCACACTTTTCGTCTTCTTCAACATCGCGGAGGTCGCGGCCTTGCCTCGCGTGGTGCCAAAGGCGCAGATGGGCGACGCCACCGCTCAGAACATGGCGACTTTCGGCGCGGCGGGCCTGGTCGGGCCGGGCCTCGGTGGCTTCCTCTACCAGAGCGTGGGGCGCATGGTCCCCTTTATCGTCGATGCCGTCTCCTACCTCATTTCTGCCATCTCCCTGGTACTCATAAAGGCGCGGTTCCAGGAGGAGCGCAAGCGCTCATCGCGGAACCTGCGTGGGGAGATAGGCGAGGGGCTGGCCTGGATGTGGAACGAGCCTCTAATACGCCTCACTTCCTTCTTGAGCGGGGGTCTGAACCTCATCGGTGCCGGGAGCTTCTTGATAGTCATTCTGCTGGCAAAGGAGATGGGCGCGGACGAGGCGTCTACGGGCGCGATTTTCAGCGTGGCAGCGGTTGGCGGGATAGTTGGAGCTGCCCTGGGCGGACGCATCCACCGTCGTTTTGCCATAGGTAAGATTATCATGGCTACCACCTGGACTACGGTGCTCGCCTTCCCCTTATATGCCTTCGCGCCTAATGTATGGGTGTTGGGGATAATCTCCGGCATCACGTTCTTCACTGTGCCGGTCTACAGCGTGGCCGTACTGAGTTACCGGCTGGTGCTCATCCCTGACGCGCTACAGGGGCGGGTGAATAGCGCCGTCCGGCTCCTGGCGTTCGGCTTCCAGCCGCTAGGGTCGGCTCTGGCCGGGCTACTGCTGGAGAACATCGGCTCAATACCGACAGTGTGGGTCTTCTCAGCCATCACACTAAGTTTAGGGCTGATAGTCGCCTTTACCCCTACCCTGCGAAATGCACGGGTGGAGGTTGAGGAGGTCAGGCCGCAAGAGGCGGCTATTGGGTAGTTGCATGGACCACTCAATAATGTGAATAGAAAAATGCCGGACGCGAAGCGTCCGGCATTTTTCTATTCACAAACAATATTATTTTGGTCTGTTCTTCAACGCGAAGTACGCGGGCCTTCCGCTCCAGTCCTCATTCAGGATGCTGAAGTGGCTGGGGCCTGTGTACCAGGGCTGGAAGGTCGAGAAGTTCAGGTTCCACAGGAACATCACGCCCATCCACGGGTAGTACTTCTCCGCTCGGCTCATCGCTCCTAAGATGTACTCGCCTTGCTGCTGCTCGGTGTTGTACCTGCACTCGCCATACCCGTCGGGGCGGAAGTCGCTGCACCAGCCGTACTCGGTAAGCCACATCTGCTTTTGAGTGTCGCCGTACTTCTCCATAATGGCCCTCTGCTCCTCGATGCGGCGGAAGTAGAATGAGTTGTGGGTGTTATAGTAGTCCGGTATCCCCTTCTTGGCGTTGAATGGGAAGGCCGGGTTGAGATTAGGAGTGTCGGGCCAGTTCGTGTCGGGCGGATTGTTGAAGCCATAGGGGTGGCTTGCCATCGCGTCAAAGTAGCTCCTGAACTCCCCGTCGTTGTACTGGTACATCATCTCCAGGAACCTCGTGTCGGATAGCGCACCTTCCGCGCCGGGAGCACGCTCCCCCTTAGGGTCATTCACGCCGGTAGGGGTGAGCGCGCCCGCGACCACCACCGCGCTCGCGTCCACCGACTTTACGGCAGTGTAAGCCGCTTTCAGCAACTCTACGTAGCGCCCAGGGTTGAGGTCTCCGCTCTCCCCCATCAGATTATATTCGTTCCATATCTCATACGCGGCGACGCGCCCCTTGAAGTGGGTCGCCATGGCGCGCATAAAGTCGCCCATATCCTTCGGGTCTCGCGGGAAGCCTTGCTTGCCGCCGGTAGCCCACTCAGGCGCTTTCACCACGGAGATCAGCACCTTGATCTTACGCAACTGGGCAGCATTTACGATGCGGTCCAGCTCGTCCCAGTGGTAATTGCCCTTGGGATTCTCCGTATCCTTCCACTCAGCTTGCTGCTTGATCCAGGTGAACTCCAGGTCGGTGACGTTGTTCATTATGCGGTTGTAGTCCAGGTAATAGGAGTGGATGATCATCCCGTCGCCAACGGTAGGTCCTTTGAGGAACTTGCCGCTGCCATCGGCGGGTTTGGCGGGCTGCATGATGGGCTGCTGCACCGGTATGCCCCCTGCTATAGGTGGACCCCATACCGTCATCTGCGCCTGCATCTCCATGAAGTCTATACCGAGCAAGCCGAGCAGCACGTCATAAGGCGCTTGATTCTCAGGGTGGTATTCGAAGCGATTGCGCTGGAAGTACTGCACCTGGTAAGTCTTGCCATCCGTGGCACTCTTCTCATCGAACGGCTCGGAGATCGGATAGCCGAATATCCCCAGGCCGCCATTCTTGTTCCAGTAGCTCAAGAACGGCTCGGCGAGCGAGTGCTTGGTGGGTGCCATGTATATCTTCGACGAGGTATCGGTAAATGGCTCGACGGGGTCGAAGGTGCGCCACCTGTTCAGCTCCACTCCGAGCAGGCCCAGAAGCACTTCATTCGGCGTATCCTTGAACTCAGGGTGATACTCGAAGCGGTTGCGCTCGAAATACTGTGTCAGGTAGTCCTTACCGTCGGTAAGGTTCTTTTCAGTGCGCGCCGCGGAGATAGGGAACCCGAAGACGGGCAAGCCCCCATGAGAATCCCAGTACTTGATGAAGACCGCAGGAACCGTAAAGCCGGTTTCCGGGAAGTGGCGGTCGCCCGCGCTTGTCGTTGGAGAAGCGGCGGGTGTCGCGGATGCTACCGGTGTCGTGGGTGTCGTGGATGTACCGGGCGTGCGTGTGGCGGTGCTGGACGCACCGGCCGTGGGTGTGCCCGGCCCTTCCTGTCCGTATGTAGCTACGGGACCCGACGATAACACCAATAACGCGATGAGTAATAACGATGCGGAAACTACCAGCCTCTTGTGCACTTTTTCCCCCTTTACGTATAGAAAATGGCTCGACCTATACTCTCAGGCGCGATAGTGGCCTGATATATGAACGGTTGACGGTGGTTGTAGGTTGTACGCTTATCTTCAACTTTGACGCAGTGTGATTTCGTAAACGGTGCCTGGGTCGGGTTTGCCGTCCCTGATCTTATCTAACGCCGCGAGCGTGTCGGGCACGAGCGGCAGCAAGTCCTCAATGTTGTTAGATATACCACGCATGATAACGAAAGTCAGGTTGAATTTACTTAAGTTCTGCTGCTTAGGGAAGTGGCGGTCAGTTGTTAGGAATACGTCATACTCTGCTTGAACTAAACTCAGCAATGCCCCATTCTTAGTGCCGCGCCAGGGAGTATCCTTGATATAGGTGAAGTCATATTTGGCGAATTGAGATAGGAGCTTTCTGTTGACGCATTCATCTACGAATATCCTCATATTTGGGCATCTTCTAAGAGTTTACCGATTCGATGTAGTAGCTCCACGACCTGCTTGCGCTCCACCGTTGGAAAGCTATCAATAAAGTCGTCAATTGAGTAGTTGCCTGCTAAATGCTCAATCAAATACGCGATGGGCACTCGTGTCCCTGCAAACACGGGTGCTCCGCTCATCCTCTCTGGGTCGCGTGAGATAATCAACTCTTGTTCGGATATTACTGTAGCCATCTGTATACTCCTCTCATGTTCGTAAACCCCACAGGGGCCTCTTCTTAGCGAACCACGCTGTCTATAACCAGCCTATTTCTATCTATCTCCTAGTACTCCTCAAGTGAGCAATTGACCAGCTGCTGCACCGGAAGCAGCGACTGGATCCTCGCCAGCTTTCCATAACGGAAATGAGGTGGTTTGCATTATTTATTAGTGTAGAATTCAAGCGCAGTAGGTTTTGTGTAGTATCCGTTTTCATCTACACCTATTGCTTTCCTTACTGCATCTTGAGCCATAAGCTGTCTTAGTTCGTCTGGCGTTTTCCCTAGTAATCGGCCCCTATGATAAATCAGGTTTGACACAAAAAAACCACTAGTCGATCTAGCTTTAGCTGGATCGGATAAGTAAGTTACTCTTTCCCTATTCCCACTATCATCGCCTGGAGTGTTAGCAACAGCTATATAAAGGGTGAGCACTTCACCATCAGCCTGTTCCTCTATATTTATCCTATATTCAAAACCATTTGCACCCCCATAATCGTTGCAATAAAGGCTGGGGGCACACTTACCCGGCTGCCGGATGTATTGGTTCAGTTCTGTCGGGCTCACTATTCGTATGATATTTAGCGATTTTAACGCAGCTGGCCAGGCAGCTTTAAGAGCGTCAAGTACATCTTGAGGTCCTGGCACAATTCCCACCGCATGATCTTTATCTAGTGCCTGTGCTTTACGATTGTCAATATAAACAGGCGCATTACCGGACATGACTCGATACTCACCTGCGAAGGGTGTTTTTGCTTCTGGTGTAGCAGTGGCCTGAGGAGCTATTGTTACTGTAGCCGTAGGGGTGGGCGGCGTCTGCTTCTCCACCAACCGGTACTTGCCAAGATGGGAAAGCAAAACTTCGTAGGGTGTATTCGCGTTCTCAGGGTGCAATTCGAAAACCGCCCGTTGGAAGTATTGCACCACATACGGTTTACCATCGAGGCTGCTTACCTCTGTAAACTCATCGCTGATCGGGTATCCTTGTTGGGCTAATCCTCCATGGGTCTCCCAATATGTCCTGAATTTTCCTCCGAGCGTATGCTGCGTTTCAGGGAAGAAATAGGGATTATCTGTACTTGTCTTCTGACCTAGTCCGCCGCCGACATACGTCTTACTGTACTGAAACGTCCCCAGCAATGAAAGCAAAACATCATTCGGCTGTGGATTCTCTGGGTGACGCTCGAAGACAGCTCGTTCGAAATATTGCATATCATATATCTTACCGTCGGTATCTGACCGTTCCTGTATCACCTCACTAATCGGAAATCCTTGTTGCGCGAGACCCCCATGACTATCCCAATATTCGAGAAACCTTCCACCGACGGTTTTGCCCGTCTCCGGGAAGAGGCGTGAATTGCCCTGCGCCGAGTAGGCTGGATATGCGGAAGAATGCCTTGCATCGACACCGACTGAGAAGGTTGGGATGACCAGGGTAATTAGTAAAGTTATCGTCAGGGGTCGAGCTATCTGGTGTTTCATGACCTTTGCCAATTCTCTATTCTACCTGTTTAGCTTTTAGTATATGAAGCCCTCGTCAACAAAGACCTTCATATACGCGCTGTTTGCAGCATCTCGCCGATACGACGTAAAACCTCAGCGATTTGCTCATCTGTGACACGTGGGAATCCTTCTTTAAACTCGGCAATTGAGTGACCTGCTGCAAGCACATCGATCAGTGCCTGCACAGGCACGCGCGTGCCCGCAAACACAGGCGTCCCACCCATGACTTCGGGGTCACGCGAGATTATCAACTCCTTTTCGGGGATTACTGTGCTCACGTATTCACCTCTTTCTCTTCGGCGACCTCACCCTTTGCAACATGCTCTAACGGACCATGCTGTCTATGAGCACTCTGACTTCGTCTATCTCATCAGCAAGCTCTTCATATTCTTCTAATGAATAATAGCCTAATTGCTGCGCCAAAATCAACAGCGATTGCAGTCTCCCCAGCTTGCCCCTTGCTACATCCAGGTGATCGAACAATTCGCTTAGGGAGTCCGAGTCGTGTCCCATCTTGATATTGGTGGCGATAAACATGGTGGAGCGCAGGGTATCTTCTGTCAGCACGTCGTGCTCTTCTTCAGGCCATTTTCGTACTATTTTGTAGACATGTACGCCCAGGTCCATCGCCTTCCGCCAGGCGGGCAGGTCTCTATACTCCTGTCTATTATCCATCACTTGGTATCGGTATGAACCCTACCGAGAACCGGATGTAGCTGTCGCTATATCCGAAGGCGCTCCCCGACACACCCGCGACGCCCGTCTTCTCGAAGAGCGACAGCGCATTCTCGCCAGGCTTCAGCTTGCTCCAGTTGTATATAGTCGTGTGGTCGTCCAGGCCGATATCGTCGAAGAGATTGTGCTCCTCGTTCAGCTCGCGCAGTTGGGCGCGGAAGTGCTCGCGGCGCAGGTTATAGAGCGACTTTATCTTCTCCTGTATCTCCGGGTGCTCATCGAACCACTCGATATACGCGGTAAAGCGAAGCTGCCACTCCGCGGGAAGCCCGGCGGTGGTGTTGTTCCAGGTGGCGCGGAGGAGGTCGGACCACTCCGAGTTCAGAAACGACACCCACCCGCACCTATCGCCCGTCAACGTAAAGACCTTTGACAGCGAGTTGATAAAGAGGGTGCGCTGGAGGATTTCAGGCGCGTTGAACGCGGCCATGCGTGCCTTGTCTTCCTCCTCGATGCCAGTGCCCATATACGCAAGGTCGGCCAGTACCGCGAACTCACGCCCATCTTCTTCGATAGCGCGGTACACGGCCCGGATATCCTCCGGCTCGTAAGAGAAGGCGGTAGGATTGTTGCTCACCGTAAGGTAGAGGATGCGCAGCTCTGGGTCTTCAGCAAGGGCGCGCTTCATCTCCTCATAGCTCAGCGTGAAGTTCCTCTTCTCATCTGTGCGTATATTCAGCAGCTTGAGTCCCGCCATCTCCACCTGCCAGTTGACTACGGCAAAGCTGGGAGATGGAAAGGCGAAAGTGGCCGGCTTGCCATACTTCTTCTTGAAGTGATAGCCGAGCGACAGAATGCACTTATACAGCGCATCGAGAGCGCCCACGCTGATGAATGTCTGGTCAGTGGTCACGGGGATGCCCCACGTGTCGGTGAAGCGCGTGGCAAGAAGCTCGCGCAGGTAGGGGTTGCCCACGCCAAACACGTCGTACACGCGAATGTCCCAGCCGTAATCGTACAGGAGGCGGCGCTCTACCTCATCCTCCCGATCATTCAGGAGGGTATGAATTTCACCCGTGCTGACCCGCCCCGCTATCTCCTCTCCCGGCAGTATCAACCCTAAGTCCTCGCCTATCGTGCTATAGTCTACGCCGTCTATCTTCTCGGTGATCATGCGCACATTCACATCACCAATGGTGCGGTTGACTACCTCCCGCGCCAGCACCTGCTCTGAGACCCCATCCTTACGGGCAGAGGTCTGCACCTCGTTGACCATGCGGGCCATCAGGCGGATAGGCGATGCGGTAGCGGCAAAGATTGGCCTGTATCGCCCTACCGTTTCGCGGCGCAGACTACGTACCAGCGCTACCTGCTCATCTTCGGGCATATGGCTACCGTTACTTGACGCTGGGGCTGAGGGTAATAAGTGAGACTGCGTTTGTGTGGGCGTGGGCGAGGTCGTGGAGAGGGGCACTGTCGAGTTTACGCCTAAAGTACTCGCGGCGTCAGACGCCTGGCGAGGCATGGTCATGGGGTGGGGTCCTCCTCATTGAGGATAGCAGGCCCATCGTCGAGGCCCGGCTCAATTGCTATAATTATTGGCAAGATGCGCGATGATATACGAATTTTCCTACGTAGCAACCATCTGACATGGTATGGAAAGTATACTTGGCGGCACGTCTCCTTGTCAACAAAAAAGAGCTGATAAAGATAGCCTATACGTCCCGGATAGATATGACCTACATAGCTATTTGGCAGTTATAGTGTATATTTGAGAGTAACTTTTCTTCGGAGTATAGACCTCATGCAATTTACTAACCTGATCGAGTTGGAGGCCCTGGCGCGGGGGCTTATCGAGCCTGGGGCTTTCGATTACATCGCCGGTGGGTCTGATGATGAAGTAAGCCTCCGCCGCAACCGCGAGGACTTCGAGCGTATCGTGCTCCGCCCTCGCGTGCTCGTGGACGTGAGCAACGTGGACACCTCCACCACTGTGCTGGGCACCCCCATCAGTATGCCCGTCATGCTCGCTCCAACCGCGGGGCACAAGCTCTGCTGTCCCGACGGCGAGCTTGCCACAGCGGAGGGGGCTGCCGAGGCGGGCACGCTCATGGTCCTCTCTACTCTATCTACCACGCCAATGGAGGAAGTAGCCGCCGCGAGCGATGGCCCCAAGTGGTTCCAACTCTATGTCTACCAGGACCGAGAGGTGACGCGCACCCTCGTCCGCCGGGCGGAAGACACTGGATACAAAGGGCTGTGCCTCACTGTAGATGTGCCTTTCATCGGCCACCGCGAGCGCGACCTGCGGAACGCCTTCTCATTCCCCTTCCCCCTGGCGAACTTCGTCGACATGCAGTTAGAGAAGATGCCTGTTGGGGTCGTAGGCTCCTCCTCCGGCCTCGGCTCCTATATCGCTTCCAAGTGGGACCCTACGCTTTCGTGGAAGGACGTAGATTGGCTCGCTTCGATAACCAGGCTTCCGGTCATCGTAAAAGGGATAATGACGGGAGAGGACGCCATACTTGCTGCCGAGCACGGGGCCGCCTCCGTAGTAGTCAGCAACCACGGCGGGCGGCAGCTAGACTCCCTCCCATCAGGCATAGAGGCTCTCCCCGAGGTCGTTCGGGCGGTCAGGGACGCCGGCAGCTCCATCGAAGTGCTGATGGATGGCGGTGTGCGGCGGGGCACCGACGTGCTGAAAGCGCTTGCATTGGGCGCACGCGCCGTGCTGATCGGTAGGCCCTACCTGTACGGCCTCGCTATCGGAGGCGCAACGGGTGTGAGCCGCGTCTTCTCCCTCCTCAAGCAGGAGATCACCCTGGCTATGGCCCTCTCAGGCCGCCCCACCGTTGAGAGCATAGACGCCTCGCTTGTCAAGATTAGGGATTAGGGGTCGGGGGTCGGGGGTCAGACGGCACTATGAACTCTTATCATTCAATCTCCGACCCCCGACCCTAAATCCCTAGTCACTAATCCCATTATGATATACTGCACATACACCATCGCAATCCATAATTTATCCTTTATCCCTTATCCTTCAAAAAGGAGTGAGCATGGCAGGAGATAGTCAAGCAATGCCGGATGCCCAGGAAATGGAGGCCGAGACCCCGGTTGTGCAGAGACGTGGAGGTTCGGACATCGGCTTCGATGCGAAGCTGGCCCCTACATGTATGGTCTGGTCTATGGCAGTAACCCTTGGCTTCCTTATACTTACCATGGTGTTCTGGGGTGTCTCCAATTTCTCTCTTCTATTCAAATAGACGGCGAAGCAAGGTACCCCCCAACTCTATGTCTTCTCCCAGCATTCGCCAGGCTCGGCTGCGAGTAGCGCGGCGCGTATTCCGCATCATACCCCTGTTTGTCTTCGTCGCGATGTTCCTCCTCTTCGCGACCCAGTACGGCCTGACTTCCACTGCCATCCTCATGCAATCTCTACTGCGAGCGCTACTCATCGCCCTCGCCGTAGCATTCGTATGCATAGCAGCCTATGGCTTCTACAGGTATTTGCACGAGCGCTCGCCTGGACTTTAGCTGCGGATATATTGAAGTCCTTTTTTCGTATTACATCAAAAATCGGGACGCGTAGCGTCCCGATTTTTGATGTAATACGAAATTCCTATCCTCCCAGGAATGGGTTTAGAGTGCATCCATCACATCTTCCATTACATCCAGCCCCGCGTCAGCCGTATCCTTATCAAGCGTAAGCGGCGGGCAGAAGCGTATCGTTGACGGCCCTGCGCCCAGCAGAAGCAAGCCGCTCTTGAACGACTCGTCCACGATGCGGTCACGTAAGGTGGGGTCGCCGGTTCTGGCGGCCCTGTCAGACACAATCTCGGCCCCAAGCATTAGTCCCTTCCCACGCACCTCTCCGACGAATGGATAGCGATGGACCCAGGTGTTGAGCCTCTCTCTCATGTGATTCCCTACGCGAATAGCATTCTCCATCAACCCCTCTTCGAGAAGGCGTATGGTCGTGAGGGCAGCTGCTACCGCCAGGGCGTTGCCGCCGTACGTGTTCGCGTGCGCGCCGGACGGCCAGGTCATCATGCTCTTGCGAGCCACAATCGCGCCCATAGGCATGCCCGACGCTATCCCCTTGGCGATGCACACCACATCAGGCTCCACGCCCCAGTGCTCGATGGCGAACATCTTGCCCGTGCGCCCCATGCCAGACTGCACCTCGTCAACCACCAGTGGTATCTCATGGCGGTCGCACAGGTCGCGCAACGCCGGGTAGAAATCGTCGGGCGGCACCACGTAGCCCCCTTCGCCCTGGATCGTCTCCACGAATATGCCAGCTACCTCGTGCGGCGACACAAGATGGCGGAACATCGTCTTCTCGATGTAATCTACGCAAGCGCGGCCTAGCTTTTCGGTGGGCACGTCAAATGGAGGGCGGTAACTGTTGGGGTAGGGCGCATGGTAGATGCCCGCCACGAGGGGCTGGTAGCCTGTGCGATGCAGGTACTTGCTAGATGATAAAGACATCGAGCCATAAGTGCGCCCATGGAAGGCCCCCAGGAATGAAATCAGCGCCGGTCGCCCCGTGTGATGGCGGCACAGCTTCATCGCGGCCTCTATAGACTCCGTACCGGAGTTGGTGAAGAACACCTGCTTGTCGAAGTCGCCGGGGGTGATGCGGCATAGCGTCTCGGCAAGCTCGACCGCGTTAGGCAGGTAGAAATCGGTGCCTGCCATGTGGATGAACTTTTCGGCTTGCTCCTGTATAGCCTTTACGATCTGGGGGTGAGCGTGCCCTGTGGCGAGCACTGCCACGCCCGCTGTGAAATCTATAAAGCGGTTCCCATCCACGTCCCACACCATGCAATCTTTGCCGTGGTCCATGACGAAGGGATAGGAGCGCGTATAGGAAGGCGACACCACTGCATCGTCGCGCTTCACGATCTCCTCACCTAACGGTCCGGGTAAAGCGCCTCTTATATCGGGTTTGTGATCCTCGGCGCTCAAGTCTTGTGTATCAAGGAGACCTTTTCCGACAACATCCGTATCTATAGCCATAAGGGATTCCTCCATTGGAAACGGTTACGACACTGTAACCCACCGTCTAGCGGGCACCCCACATTGTAGCATAGAGGCGCTTGAGCCGACAATCCGACGACGGACGATGGACGATGGACGATGGACGATGGACGATAGGCGATAGAATTCACCGCAGAGACGCAGAGGCGCAGAGATGTATTGAGGATTCACGCATCACGCATCACGCTTTATACCGTCGTCCGTCGTCCGTCGTCCCGTCTACATTGACACCCAATCACCCCCCTACGTATAATTATGCAGGTCCCATCCCATGGGCGTAGCTACTACGCTCTTATTCGACTTGTCGCTCGATACCTATGCAGATTACCGTCTACAGCAAACCGGAATGCCATCTCTGTGAAGAGGTACTGGCCCTCCTCGACCGGATCG
Organism: Chloroflexia bacterium; assembly: GCA_035274425.1. Lineage (GTDB taxonomy): Bacteria > Chloroflexota > Chloroflexia > QHBQ01 > JADMIH01 > JADMIH01. The sequence goes on along the minus strand of DATEOC010000031.1, from coordinate 29,334 downwards.
CCCCGGAGTATGATCTCAGCGTACGTGAGGTCAATATCCTGGACGACCCTGAGCTAGAGAAGGCGTATCATGACAGGATACCTGTCATCGTGGCCGGGGACGGCAAGTACGGATGGCTATTCGCGCCAATAGACGAGGCAGAATTACGCGGCTATCTGGGCATGGTTGAGCGCGGGGGCGCTCCGCCTAGACGTGTCGTCGTCTACCAGGAAACGAAGTTGGACCGTGTGCTTGACTACATAAGTCACCACTGGTTGCGTTTCATCTGCATAGCGTTGGGCATCTTCGTAGGTCTGCCCTGGCTCGCGCCTGTTTTCGCGGCGCTCGGCTGGTGGGACCTCGCCAACCCCATATACACGGCTTACGCGCTTACCTGCCACCAGCTGCCGGAGCGTGCAGGCTTCATATTCGGCTACCAGGTTGCCTTCTGCTACCGCAACACCGCCATCTATGCAGGCGTGCTCATCTTCGGCATCCTCTTTGCCGTCGCCCGTGATCGCAACGTGTCGTGGCTGCGTTGGCTGCGCAGGCCTCTGCACTGGTACTGGTTCGTCCTCCTTCTCGTGCCGATGTTTCTCGACGGCGTGACCCACATGTTCGGCCTGCGCGACATGCTCTCGATGGATATGGACACCTCCTTCGGCTCCTTCTACATCGGCTCGCAAGCTTTCTCGCTCAACTGGTGGCTGCGGATAATCACGGGTGGCCTGGCAGCCCTGGGCGTGGCCTGGTTCGCCTTCCCGCGCATGGCCCGCGTAGTCGCCGAGTCGGAAGCGGTGCAGATAGCCTACCGGCAGTCGGTAGCGGCCAGCAGGCGAATGCCCGCAGCTCCCAGCCAGTAGGCGATAACTTCTAGTAGCTCAAATAGACCAAGAGTGGATATTCATATATGAACTCACCAGATCTCTTTCTATCATTCCTGGCAGGTCTCCTCTCCTTTCTCTCCCCCTGCGTATTCCCCCTCGTGCCCGTCTACCTGGGCTACCTGAGCGGCCCCGCAGTCATGGCGGCCAGGGCCGCATCCGCGCAGGGCGGCACCGCCACTATGTCTACCTCCGCTGCCCGCTGGATAGTGCTGGGCCACGCCCTCATGTTCATGCTCGGCTTCACCTTCATATTCGGCGCGGTCTTCGGTGGCCTGGCAAGCTTCCTGACCGAGTTCTTCTTCAAAAACAGAGACCTCATAAACCGGGTCATGGGCATCATGCTTATCATCTTCGGTATGCACTCCGTTGGCCTTATCAGGATAGGCTTCCTCGACTACACCAAGCGCCTCGACCTGCGCCCCTCTCAGAACCTCGGTTATCTACGCTCTTTCATCATCGGCGTAGGGTTCGCCGTCGGTTGGACCCCCTGCACGAGCATCCAGCTTGGGTTGATATTCACCCTGGCGCGGGACGACCCAGGAGGGGCGTTCATACCCTTCCTTATCTACTCGCTCGGCTTCGGATTGCCCTTCCTGCTGGCGGCGCTCGCGCTCGGACAGATATCGTCAGGTCTCAAGAGAATAACCAGGCGTGGCTACTCGCTCAAAATTGGCAACTGGCAGGTCATCAGGGAGGTCAACATCATTTCACTGATCAGCGGCCTCGTGCTGATACTCATGGGCATACTCGTCCTCACCGATGCCCTGGGCTTCTTGAGCACCATCACCCCTCCAATAAATATCGAGGTTGGCCGTCCCTCTATCCTCCCAATATGAACAAAACCGACATAACCAAAGCGCCCCCCAACCCCGGCTTCGAGGTAGAGATAACGAGCGGGGGTCGTGCCCATGACGGGGGGCAAACCCCGCGTGTTGCCCTCACCCTTTCCCCTGCGCGTGCCGCCGCGAAAGCTCGCGCCCGGAGACGCACTACCCTGGTCATAGTCGCGTCCGCTCTCCTCTTCGGGGCGATAATATTGTGGGCATGGCTCTCCAACCCCAATACTCTGGTCCCATCGGACGCGGTGACACGCGTCAACGGAGAGTACATCTACGAGCGCGACATTACCCGCGAAATGGACCTCGAACGTGCCGTCAAAGATTTGGGAAAACCTGCTACTGTAACTACCCCTACCGCTGCCCTCGCCCTGGAAAATCTCATCAGCAGACTGGTACAGGTGCAGGACGCTGAGAAGGCCGGGGTCGTTATCAGTGAGGCAGATATTGAGAACGCGCTGGCTACCTTTTCTTCCCAGTTCAGACTCTCCACCGAGCAGTTTTCTGTCGTGCTGTCAAGGTATAATTGCACGCTCGCTGACATGCGTGCTTCCCTCCGCGACGCGCTTCTCATAAGCAGGCACATTAGCCAGAACGTCGCTATATCGGGCAAGACCGCCGACGAGAAGCGGGCTATCACCAACGAGTGGCAAACGCGGGTCTCGCAGTCGGCCCGCATAGACCGCCTCAAGCCTGCCGGCTCCGGTCCCGCCCCTCGCGTCGGCTCCGAAGCTCCCGACTTCACCCTTACAGATATAGATGGCAACGAGGTCCAGTTGAGCGCGCTTCGAGGCCGCCCGGTAATGATCAACTTCTGGGCGACGTGGTGCCCCCCCTGCCGCTCCGAGATACCCGACATCGTGAAGCTCTACAAAACCACCCACAAAGAGGGGAGCTACGAGATACTTGGCATCGCCACCCAGAGCGACAACCGGACTATCAAGTCATTCGCCCAGGAGTTCGGCATGACTTTCCCTATCCTTCCAGACGTGGACAGCCGCACAACCAGCCTCTACCACGTCCTCCCCATCCCCACCTCCTTCTTCATAGACAAAGAGGGCATCATCCGCGACGTGCACATCGGCGTCGTGGACAGCACCACTATGGAGAAGTGGCTGCTGGCGAAGTGAAACGCGGAGATTTAATCACAAAGAGCACAAAGACACAAAGGCCACAAAGATTATTATGGGTTTATTATAGGGGATACAGATATTGCTCCTCGGATATTAAACCCTAATCATCCTTTGTGTTCTTCGTGTCTTTGTGTTCTTTGTGATTAAATCTATCAAGCTCAACGAAGAAAAAGCGCTGCTTATACCTCCTGAGCAGCCTCAGCACTGGCGGCCCCAGCACCAACAGGAAGAGAGCGTTTCCGGCAGCACGCCAGATGTCGAAGGGGAGGGAGGTTGCCAGATAGAACGCACCATAGCGTTGCAGAGCCTCTATCAACCCCGCCCCCGGCTGCCATAGCTGGCTGGCTGGCAGGTCCGCGTTCTGGCTGATATAGGGCCAGAACCATAGGTTCAGCACCGCCCCAAGCAGCAACCCCATCACGACGCCCCACCCCGCAAGTGCCCATTTCTCAGCTCTCCCTCCCCATATGCTTGACATAATCTTCTGAGGTAATGCTGCCGATAGCAACCCCACCCACCCAATAGCCAGCATCTGGAACGGCATCCACGGCCCGACCCCGCCCGTGAAGAGGGCCGACACCAGCACCGACAGCGACCCCATCAGGAACCCGAATCGCCCCCCGAAGACATACCCGCACAGCATCGGCAGCACAAGGAATACCGAGAACCCCCCAGGCCCCTGCAACGGCCTCAGCAGCGAATTAGTCGCCACCAGCACCCCCAGCAGCGCGACGGTCTTGCTGTCCATCGTCCGAGTCTCCAGGTCGGCAACGATAGCCGCGAGCGACAGCGCCATCACCAGCAGAAAGATAAGGGGCGCATCCGACGCATGTGCCTGCGCTTCCCCAGCTGCGGTAGGCGGTATAAAGAAAGGGTAAACGAACGCCCATATCCCAAGCAGCGTTGTAAGCGCGAGAATCACCGCGCTTATCGCCCTGGACGATTTCGAATTTCGGATTTCGGATTTCGGATTTACTACCGCTACATCCATTGTTAGCATCCAACCATAATATCTTCCTGCCCTTTGCCACCTTTGCGTCTTTGCGTTTCAAGCCTCACGCATCACGCATCATGCGTCACTCCAAAAACCTCTGCGCTCTCTGCGTCTCTGCGGTGAATAGCGTCCACGTCCCCAACCGTCACAAACCTCGGATCGCGGAAGAGCTTACTTACCTGGGTGGAGAAGGCGAGCGTACCTGACATTACCTCGCGGGCTGGACCATCCGCTATTATCTCTCCATCTCCCAGCAGCACAACCCGGTCAGCTATCTGTGCCGCAAGCTCTACGTCGTGGGTCGCCAGCACTATCGTCCGCCCCTTGTCGCGTAAGTCGCGCAGTATCTCCGCGAGCGCCTCTTTCTGCAAGTAATCAAGGCCACGTGTAGGCTCGTCCAGCACGAGCATTCGAGGCTCCCCCGCCAGCACCGCCGCCAGCGCCACCCGCTGCCTCTCCCCCACGCTCAGGTCGCGGGGGTCGTGCTCGCGGTATCGAGTCAGCCCCAGGTTCTCCAGCAAGGCCGCGCCGTCCGGTGGCAATCTATGCGCCCGCCGCGTAAAATCTATTTCTCCACTTACCGTGTCGGCAAAAAGCAACACGTCAGGCTGCTGCGGCACGTACCCTACCACCCTGGACATCTCCTCCAACGGTGTATGCCTCGTATCCAATCCCTCCGTAACCACCTTCCCCTTTGCGGGCTTCAACAGTCCCAATATGAGCCTGAGTATTGTAGTCTTTCCCACCCCATTCCGCCCCATAAGCGCCGTTATCTCCCCGGCCCGCAGTTCCATGCTGAAATCGCGTAGCACCTCCCGCCCGCCATACCCAAACCAAACATTCTCGATTTTGGATTGAGGGTCGGGGGCCAGGGGCCGGGGGTCGGTAGAGCGTTCTGTAGGGGCATGATTTATCATGCCCTGTTCACCTTCCGGCAACCCGCAATTCGTAATTCGTAATTCGTAATTCGTAATTACCGACCCCCGATCCCCGACCCCTACTAGAAACCTTCTCGCCTCCTTGATGCTAAGCGGCAGGGGACTCCAGCCTAGCAATTTACCTACCTGCACTAGAGGTGGGGCAATTGGTATCTGCGATAGCACCTCGCGGGGTTCTCCCAACACCGTCTCGCCGCCGGGGGCCATGTATAGGATGCGATCAACGTGCTGCACAACGCGCTCCAGCCGGTGCTCCGACATGATTACCGTCAGACCCAGGTCTTTGTTCAGCCTCACGACGCTGTCGAGCACCTCCTCAGCTGATTGTGGGTCCAGCTGTGACGTAGGCTCATCCAACACGAGCACCCGAGGCTGCATCGTCAGCACCGACGCGATAGCCACGCGCTGCCTCTCTCCACCAGACAACGTGCTCACCCTCCTCCCGCGCAGATGCTCGATGCTGAGGGCGTGCAGGCTCTCCTCCACTCGCTTGCGCATCAGGGCAAGAGGCAGTCCCGCGTTCTCCATGCCGAACGCTACCTCGTCCTCTACCCGCTCGGCCACCATCTGCGCTTCCGGGTCCTGGAAGACCAGCCCGACCACCTCGCTCATCTCTCCAGGCCCCAACTTCACAGGGTCCTTTCCCGCTACCATAACGCTTCCCGCCACCTCACCTCCATAGAAGTGCGGCACAAGCCCATTGAGCAATCTCAGCAACGTAGACTTCCCCGCCCCCGACACCCCGGCCACCAACAGAAACTCCCCCTCTTCAACATCAAGCGAGAAATCACGCAACGCGGCCCCATCCCCGCCCGGGTAGCGGTAAGTCACATTGTTGATGGAGATGATCGGCTTAGACATCTTGCTTAATTCGTGGTGCGTGCGTATTGCCTGATCTTTCTATGAAACCCCAGAAGCTTTGTAAGAACAACCCGCTTCTGCCTATCATTCTTCGCGCCATTCAGAAATGTGCAAGAACTGTAATAGTTTGCCTGTCATTCTGAGCGAAGCGAAGAATCTAGAAATTTATCCATACGTCCAAGCTTGGAGATTCCTCACTTCGTTCGGAGTGACAGGCAAAAGGGTGCTTCGTTATCCATAGGTACTCTTGTTTCAACATTCTTATTAGACTCGTTCTCAGCGTCTCTGCGGTGAACATAACCCTAAAAATCTTGGCGGTTTCTTGGCGCTCTTGGCGTCTTTGCGGTTCCGTCTTTATTCTCTCCCCAAAATGAGCACAGGAGAGATGAGTGCTACCAGTGCCAATCCGAGCACAACATCGAAAGTGGGCATACTTACGCGTGGGAAGGGGTTGTACCCCAGCACGGCAGGCTCCAGCAGCTTGTAGGTGCCTAATATCGCTACGATACCGAGCGAAATCGCTGCTAGCACCGTATCCCGCTCGCGCCACACTGTATGTCTGTAGCGGGTGCGCTTCGCTCCTCTCCCCACGCTCCACAGCGTGCCCGCGATAAGGAGCAGTCCCGCGAACATCAGCACCCAATCGGCCCAATGCATCTCCGGGGGCCAGAATGCGAACAGCGTCCCTCCCGCCAGCACAAGCGCCAGCCCCGCCGCTATTCCTAGCTGCACAACTATGGGCGGCATCCTCCGCCCCCCTGCCAGGTCTCTACTAAATCCCCTCGCCTCCATCGCCTCTGCGAGGTCTATCGAGCGCTCTATGCCGCCACCCAGGAGCGGCACTACCAGCGGCACCAGGTCCCCCACCCGCCTGATCCTGTGGCCGCGCAGGGCCTGCGCCTCACGCACCTCTCCGAAGCGCGTTACCGTTTGAGGCACAAATGTGAGCGCAATAGATGTCACCAGCCCCACTTGCCTCATAGATTGTGGCGTCGCACGGAGAAGGGCGTAATAGTCGACCCCCGCGCTGAATGCCATGAAGGTCGCCAGCACAGCCAGTATCTGCATCGCGTCCAACCCCGCGGCTAATAAGCCCTCCAACGTAGCAACGCGCCCGAAGTCGGGCCACCAGTCGGGGAGCCGCCACAGCACAGTCTGGCCGTTGTTCATCCACAACCCCTTGAAGATGGTAACCAGCACCGTCAGCACGACCACCACCTTTATGAAGCCCGCGGTCGCACGTCGCGTCGTATCTCCCTGATTATCCCCCGCACTCCCACTCAACCGGGCATTTACCAGCAAGGCCACAGCTATGACCAGCGCGAGGTAGATGGGATTGCGCGTCAGGAGCGCGCCGAGCATAGCCGCCATGAGCCACAGCAGCCACGCCCCAACGTGGAACCTCACCACGCCATCATCCCACACGCTAGCTTCTCCTGCTCTTCCCACCAACTCGCCGCGTCGCCAGCGTCACCCCTCCCCACACCAGCAGTCCGCCAATGACGGCAGCGCCGATAACCATACTGATAGTGCGGGCGGTATCTGTAGATGGGGGTTGAGGGTCGGGGGTCGGGGTTTGGGTTGGGCTATTCGTGGCGAGTGGTGCAGCCGGAGTGCTGGTTTGGGTTTGAATGGCGGTTTCTGTAGGCGTCGGTATAGGCGTATTTGTCCCGGTGGGTGGTATTGTCGTCTGTGTCGCGCTCGCTGTAGGAGTGACCGCATCCACTCGTGTTGGGCTGGCCTCTGTGGGCACAGGTGTTGGTGCCACCTGGGTCGGACGTCTTGTAGGGACAGAGGTAGGTGTATACATCGATGTAGATGTAGATGTAATGCCCTTCTTCGGCGTCGAGGTTGCGATGACAAGGGGTGGCTGCCGTGTAGGTGTTACCTGCCGGATTACTTGCTTGGTTGCGGATGGCCTGACCACCTGTGGCTCTTTCGTATTCGTAGGTCGTGCCGCTACAGGGGTCGAGGTAGCTGCCCGCGCCGTAGCTGTACCGGTCGGCCTGGCTGGTTGCCGAGTGGCTGTAGCCGTAGGTGGCTTAGGCGTGTTGGACGGCTGCGGGCGAGGTGTAGCTGTGGGAGGTACGGGCGTATTAGTCGGCCTCGGTTGCGCAGCCCCACACAACTGGTCGAATGTTCTCACAACGGGTGGCTTACCCGCGCTCCACGCCCAACCGTCTACCTCGCCGTTGCGGACTCGGTAGCCGCCCGCTCCCATCGAAGATGTCTTCCACTTCCCTTGACGCAGGTGGTGGTAGCTCCAGTAGACCCCGTTCGGCCCATACGACTTGCACACGCACGCCTCACCCGGGTAATCGCACCCCTCTGCTTCGATTTTGCACACCAGCCCGCCCATGCCGCCGAATCCCTCGGCTGTCACATTCAGGCCCGACTTGAGCAGCAGGTCGAAGCCGGTGATGCTCTCCCTCTCGAACGCGATGCAGTAGCTTCGCACGCTCCCGTCCCCGAACTGCACCACAAGTCCCGCCCTGCTCTGCGCACCCTGCGCTGAGGTCAGATGTGCACCGCCCCCCAGGGCGACCAGCGCCATTAGCCCTAAAATATATGCGAATGTTCGATCAATTCGTTTCATAAACGCCCCCGGCACGATACCGGGATAAAACCCTTGAAAACTATCTTTGAGAAATCATCAAAATCACCGAAGGTGATTTTGATGATTTCTCAAATTAATATTGTCTATTACTTTCTCGAAGAGAAAGCTGTTCTCCGCATGGAGATGCCTGCGCCCAGCGCCAGCGTTGCGAGCAAGGATAGCGCTATAGCCACTCCTATAGCACCTTGCCCCGTCGTCGGCATACCACCCGGCACGACTCCACCCCCCTCTCTGCTCACACCAGCCGGAGCCACCAGCGTAGCGTCCAGCAGCGCGGGTATCGCCTGGTAGGTCGCACCCGCGTTCTCGCCCGGCTCCGACTTCATCCACTGGAACGCGCCGCTCTCCAGTTGCATAGAGCGGATGAAGCTCTTCGCCATCCCCGCTTCGTCGTACATCCCCAGGGCAGTAAACGCCTGCGCCACATACGCTGTCGAGTTCACATCGCTGTCGCTGCCGAACTCCCCTCCCTTCTGGTAAGGGAAGCCCCCATCTTCATTCTGCTGCTCCGCCAACCATTTCCCCGCTCTATCTATCGTAGGGTCGCTCGTGCCAACGTGCATGGCGAGGAGCGCCTGCAACGCGACTGCCGTAGTGTTGGTGTCAGCCGCTCCAGGAGCGGTGTCTCCTGAGAAGGCCCAGCCACCCTCCGGCCCCTGCGCATCGGCGAGAAAGTTGGCCGCAAGAAGGGGCACTTCCTCACCCGCTGCCGCAAGACCCAGGATGGCGAAGGCATGGCCGATTACATCCTGGCCGTACTGCCCAGTCTTCGCGTCGTAAGAGGCATTTATCACGCCTATCAGGTCTACCCCGCCGAACGCCTTCCCATCCATCCTGTTCCCCGCCACTGCGACGAGCAGTTTGCCCGCGCCGCCCGGCGTCTTTGTCAGGTCGCCGACCTTGCTCTCAAGGAAGGTGATGAGCTTGCTCCCCTCCCCGGTATACATATGCAGGTCCTCGTGCCCCGCCTCTTTATCATCCTGCGCCGACACGAAAGCGAGCAGCGCATCAACCGACGACCCCGCCCCGAAGCCCGGGAACGACCCATCAGGCTGCTGCTGCCCCTTCATCCACGTGAGCGCGGCATTAGCAACGTCCGGGAACTCCGGCGTAGCCGATACCGCCCCCGCAGCCATAATAAACACCATCAACGCCGCCAGCCATGCGGCACCCGCTTTTCTAATCTTCCATCCTATCGTGTTCATCTTCTCCTCCTGTCATGTCTTGTAGGGGCGTGCCGTCGGCACGCTCCTACGGCATACCATCCCACTAAAACAAAAATCCCTTGTCATTGCGACAAGGGTGACATAATTGGGAGCCTCGCTCCCCGTCCCGACGACCCGTTACTGCCTACTGCCCTCTGCTTACTGCCTTCTGGCCTAAGGCGGTATGCGCGGCAAGGTGCATGCCTGCGTCATCGCTCCTATCCCCCTTTCTCGCGAAGGTGTTGGAGTCTCACAGAGGTGGGTATCCTGGCTCTCCGGGATTAGTTTCAGGTTCAAAGTTCAACGTTCAAAGTTACCGGCAGTACGGTCTTCCTTGAACCTGGAACCTTGAACTTTCAACTCGTTTTCGGACTACAGTTGCGGGACAGCGCCGGACTACACCGGCTTCCCCCATTGACGCCCTCGCTTCCGTGCTTCGGGCGACCTCTGTGGTACACATATTCAGTTGTCTATGCCGCGAGTATACCACCGCATGGGGGCATAGTCAAGCGGATGCGAAGGCGCTGGTTGGACGAAGGACGGAACCTGACATTTCGTCTATCGTCTATCGTCTATCGTCTATCGTCACGGCAGCAAAGTCGTCGCACTTATCGTGTCTACAAAGATAACTCCATCAAATACCTGGGGAAGGCTCACCTCCGCTGTAGTGGCCAGGGGATCGCCTGGGTGGAAACGGTGCCCTATATCCCATATCCTCCTGGGGCCTACCAGCCAATCTGTTTCGCCAGACCCTCCAGCAGCCCTGACACCACGCAGGTCGAGGAAGAACAAAGGTATACCAGCGCTGTGGAAGTATTGCCCGTAGCTCCCTTCAGTTGCTCCCTTAACTGTGTTTACCTGGAGCCGCCCCGATGTGGCGTTAAAGGAGCCTCCGTTGAACTCAAAGCCGATTACCTTGTAATCATCACCGTATTTCTGCCTCAAATGCATTCCCATACTGGGATAATCGTGCCCTGCATACTGGAGATTGCCGACGTGTCCATTGTGCGCCCACACCACAGCCTTAGCGTTAGGTCCGCGTTGCTCCAGCAGCCACGATACGTTCTCAGCCATATAGTGGTCCCGCACGTCGAAATTGTCTGGCGTGCTGAATAGCTCTTCCGTCTGCAAGACCACGCGCGCCCCGAACTGGGCCTGGGTAAAAGCCTGAGAGGAGGATGCTGCCTCGTAAGCCCCCCGGTTCGCGGCCATCTCGTCGTGGACTTGCTGCAATGCGGCACGACACTGCGCTTTGACATCCTGCGGTAGTGAGCGATAATCGAACCCCGCGCCCAGGCACTTGTATCGCTCGATTGCTCGCTCTGCTGCCGGCGCGTCTACCGTTTGCAGATAAGCAATCACGAAGTTCATCGCCCCGCTAGCCTCTTGCATGTCGAACCCCTGGAAGCTGATCGCGGGAGCACTTCCCCTGCCCTCGTTATAACCCCGCATCCATTCGACCATGTCAACCACTTCCTGCGCCTTCCAGGGCCAGGCGAGGAGTCGATTCACTGCGCTCTTGGCGCTACCCTTGCCACTCTCTACGTAATCGCTGGCGCTCAACGACTCCGCCCATCCGTCCTCAAACCCAAGGAGCGTAAAACCCATCTCCTTCACCAGGAACCTCAGGAGGCGGTGCTTCATCGTGAAGAACTCCCGCCCGCCGTGCGCTGCCTCCCCCAATCCGACGATCCGTGCGTCACCGATGAATTGCTTCAGGTGCATCAGATCGCTGAAGTCGTCGGTAGGTTCCGCCGTCTTCAAAGGGACCATGTGCTCCCGCAACCACCTGGTAGCTTCGGCAGGTACGCCCCGCCTATCGTACCGGAACCTGCCCAGGTGCGACAGTAACACCTCGTACTCTGTACCGGCATTCTCCGGGTGTAGCTCAAACACCGCCCGCTCGAAGTACTGCACCGTGTAAATCTTGCCGTCTAGCTCATTCCTCTCCTGAAACTCATCGGAGATCGGGAAACCTTGCTGGGGCAATCCCCCGTGCGTCTCCCAATATCGCCTGAACTTGCCTCCCAGCGTCTTGCCCGTCTCTTTGAATAAGAACGGGCTGTCGGCGCTTGCATGCTGATCGGGCGCTCCACCCGCGCCGTACTTGCGCTTATACTCGAAGACCCCCAGCAGGGAGAGAAGCACATCGTGAGGAGCTTCGTTCTCTGGGTGCAGCTCAAACACCGCACGCTCGAAGTACTGCACCGTGTACATCTTGCCGTCTGTCTCACTCCGCTCCTGCATCTCCGCCGAAATGGGTAAGCCTTGCTGTGCCAACCCTCCATGCTCCTCCCAGTACTGCAAAAACGCACCCTTTACCGTTTGCCCCGTCTCCGGGAAGTGCCTGCTATCATCCTGCAAAGAAGGTGAAGCGCCAGCTTCTCCCCCAGCTTGCGCCAATGATAGTACCAGGCAGATAGCCAATAAGATCGGTAGCCACTTTCTCATCTTCATATATCCTTTCCGGCCCATTTGTTACATTTACACCTACATTTTCTACAGTCTAACGGTTCAGCATATTCTCTTTTTCCACCACTTTCCAATCGCCGCGAAACCTCCAACCAACTCCCCCGTTGTTATATTGGCAAACACATATCACGGTCTCATACGACCACATCTAAAGGAGAAGGAAGGAAATGAACGGGCGCAATTTCGTCAGTAAAGTATCAACAACCATCGTCTTGACTACCCTGCTCGCTAGCGGCCTTGCGCGCGTGGGCAACCCATATACAGTAGCCGCACAGATGTCTACACCGCCCAATGGGCAGAGCGCCCAGGGCTACCCATTCGCCGATCCCGCCTTCGAACGCGTCTGGAGGCGCACCGACTGGCTCGTCCTCAATAGCAAAGTGAAGCGGAGCTACTTCTGGGGGCCGGGGCCTATTAGCCCGTCTCTTAACGAGCAATACGCCGAGGGCATCGGTGGAACCCACCGGGTGCAGTACTTCGACAAGTCCCGAATGGAAATCAACAACCCCAACGGCAACCGCAACGATAAGTTCTTTGTCACCAACGGCCTCCTCACTACGGAGCTTATTACCGGCAAAATGCAGGTAGGTGACTATGATTTCATCACGCGCTGGCCCGCCGACATCCCCATCGCCAGCGACGTTGACGACCAAAGCGCGCCCACCTATGCCAGCTTTCGCGGAGCTATTGCCCGTACCGACGCGAACGCAGTCGGTAAAGTCGTCATCAACCTCGTCTCCAGGACAGGCGCGCTCGACTTCGTGCATGGAGGCGCTCCCTATATGACCTACGACACGTACAACGTCAAGAACGCTTACTATGAGGCCGCCACGAAGCACAACATACCCGACGTCTTCTGGTCATTCCTCAACGCCACTGGTCAAGTCATGAGCGACAACAATCAGCAGGTCAACGCCCGTTTGAACGATCCCTACTTCTATGCAACCGGATACCCCATCGCTGACGCCTACTGGGCCTCCGTCAAGATCGAAGGCAAAGTTGGCACTCCCGTCCTCATCCAGCCTTACCAGCGCCGCGTGCTCACCTACGTCCCTTCGGCCCCGGCAGGGTTCAAGGTACAGATGGGCAATATCGGGCAGCATTACTACGACTGGCGCTACAGAGACCAGGGCAAACCGCCGACGCTGACGGGCAGGTGCGGCCTCGGCTATCCCATGCTAGGCTTCGGCAAGGTCTACGAAAACAATATCGTTAAGTTCCAGCTTGGCTGCCAGATGGCCGCAGAGACCCGGCTTACCGTGACCCGCCAGCGTTTCGAGCATGAACAATATATGCTTGGCGTGACTTACTATGACTTCTATTCGGGCCGTTTCTATGAGGACGTATTCATCCTCTACTACGACCGCACAGCCCAGAGCGCTTCGTTCCTACCTGTAGACACGAATACTCCCCCTGGGCCCGTACCTACAGCTCCTCCAGGCACCTTCAGTTTGCCGCGCAATTTCGCCAGCGTGCTGGCGGCCAACCCCTCCGCACGCTCCCGCCTCGGCAATGCCACCTCGCCCGCCGAGACCATACAGCTAAATAAGGATGGCACAGGCGGCAGCCCCGTGCAGTACTTCGACGGCGGCCTCATGGTCTATCCAAACGTCGCGGACAGGAAGATATACGTCCTCTACAACACTTCCGGCTATGCCTACACCTACCAGGGTCCGCACGTCCGCTTCACCGAGATAGACAGGTGGGAAGTGCACGACGATACATTTCAGCCCTAAGGAGTTATAGATAAAACAAAAGAGCCTTCCTTCGTGCAACGAAGGAAGGCTCTTTTGTTTTATCTACCTTACTTCAATTCCCCCAGCACCGTCTCAAGCGCTCTCTTGTCGGTCGCGGCGATATACAGCACCCTCTTGCCACTCTGCGTAACAGAGAAATAGCGTCCGCCCTGCACCCACAGGTCGCCATCTTTAGACGCGCTTCTGAAGCTCGTTCCCAAGGCATCGTTGAACTCGCCCGCATCCCTTGAGGTGTCCCACTGCGTATCGAGGGCCAGCACGCTAGTGTCGCCGCCCTGGTAGTGTACGTACCACGCCCCGCCCCAACCGGCTGCCGCCTCGTCAGCATCATCATCTGCCAGCCCGTTCACTTTCAGCATCAGTTGCAGGTCAAGCTCCCCAATCGATCCCCCGTCCATATACTTCCAGCCAGGGTCCAATGTCGTGAGCGTGCTGGTCAGCGGAGGGATCGTCACCTTGAGAGGATTGTCCCTGGGGCTGTCTGTGTACTTTTCGGGGTGGATTATCTGCTCGGTCGACTGCGGAGGATCGTCCAGCGCCTCATCTACTTTATTGAAACCGCCCGCAATTCGCAGCTCCTCGACGAATGCATTTCCCTGTATGTAGGGGAAGTAGAGGGTATCGCGTATATAGCGTGGCGCGCGGGTCAGTACGTCGCTAGGCCCTGAGCTTTCCTGCTGAATGAGCTCCTGGATTTCGTCCGGGGTGAAGTACCTGCGCACATACTCTATTTCCGACGAAACCGCGTCCCCTTCGACCACTGCCCTCACAGCCGTGTCGCGGTCATACTCGACGCTATCATCCGGCAAGAGCTTCTCGAGGTCGAAATACTGGTCTTGCAGGCTGTGGACGAATTCATGTGCCACGGTGCTCCGGCCCTGGGCGCTGAGCACTCTCCCCTCCTGCAACACAAACAGCTCGTTCTTCTCCGGGTCGTAATAGCCCAGCACCACGTCGCTGTGCAGGTCAACCTGCAACTGGTAGAGGTCAAGCGTCTGGCTGTCAATCAGGCGCATGAGCCATAGCTCTGTGGCGTCCTGCTGGGCCTCCTCGTGGCTGTACTCTTCCTCGAACAGCTTGGTGATGTTCGTCCGCATCTGGTCCTTATTGATGAACATCTCCGGTACGTCCTGCTTAGGCGATAGCCCGCGCACTCTCTCAGCATTCAGTTCGATCTCAATCACTTCGATATCGGCGCTCGATGTCCCCGGCGTTACCGTGCCCGTCGTCAGAGCTTCCGCTGTAGGCTCCCCAGTAGGTGTCCTACGGGGCACCGTCGGCTGCGGAGTCCTGGTCGCATCCTGAGCAACGTCCGGCACGGTCGGCGTAGCCTGCACGGCCACCGTAGGCTGCGGGGTTGGATTATCCGGCAGCCCCCTCGCATCGCAAGCAACCAGCAATGCCACTAGCACCCCCAAAAGGAGCAATATTCGGGCTCGACTTGTAAACATTATCTATCCTCTTTCAATTGGTCTGCTCGCCGCGAGCATCCTAGGTTCTCTTCGACTTGTACTGCCAGTATATGGCGTGCTAACTCTCATCGTCAAGCGTAGCGACCACTGCTGAGAGCTATACTTCACGGAGCATTAACACGCACAAAAAGAAAACACACGCCACTGTAATTTGGTAATGGCGTGTGTTTCTGGCCCAGCTAGGTTACATTACGGCGTAGGCAGAGGCATAGGCATTTCCATTTCGGCTGTGGGCACAGGTTCAGGTATATCCAGTAAAACCGGATTACAATTCGGGAAGAAGGAGTTAGAGATAATCTTCGACGATTGAGCTCGTGTAGTGGCGTTGTATGGGCGGAAATATGGCCTGTTATTAGGTAGGACGCACGGCTCCCCCGGACTGCCGCATGGGTATCCGCCCATTACGCCATGCATATAGAGGCGCTGGACCCATGTATAAAAGGTGCTGTCCGCTGGCACATCCTCAAATATCTGGCCAGATACCTGATCGATAAATCCCCATGCGTTCGAAACTATCTTGGCAATGTGTCCTCTGGAAGCTTCGTTAAACGGGCGGAAATATGGCCTGTTACCTGAGCCGCATGGCTCCCCAGTCCCCCCGCATGGGTATCCGCCCATTATGCCACGCATGCTCAACCTGTTAATCCACGGATAGAAAGTGTTGCTCGACGGTACATCCTCGTATATCCGGCTGCCTGGGTCTTCATTGAACCCTGCGGAGACGGCGATTATCTTGGCTGCTTGCCCGCGTGTCACGTTATTATAAAGTCGGAAGTAAGCATTATTGGTCGGGCACACGCATGGCTCTCCTGGTCCGCCACAGCCATACCCACTCAGAACACCCCGGCACGTTAGACAGCTTACCTGCGGGCGAAAGCCATTGAGGTTCGACACGTCCTGGAACTCAGTAGTGCATGATGCAGGCATGCATGGGGGCTGCGTGAAAGTCAGCCATCTAACAGTGTCAGGCAATCTATTGGTGCCCTGCCAGTATAAGGTGTACTTACTCCCCGTGTCCTTCTGGACTCCTATGACTGCACCCTTTCCACCGTGATCTCCGAGGTCTCCGTAGATTATTTCAGCCTGACTCCTGCCCTCGTATAATCTCACCTCAAAATTCACCAAGTCTGAGCCTTCAGTTTGGCAGGGGAAGTCTCCTTTCAAAGCCTCTTCCCATGCGTCTGAATTGCCCGGATCTAACTGGCAGGCATGCCACCTGATGTTGAACACTCGATTAGGTGCTTGGCCACTCGTTGAAGTATAGATGCCACATGGATTGGGATCCAGCTGGTTCCCCACGCATCCTATACCCCCAGTTGTGCTATTGATGAGGTACATGTTGGCCCAATGGGGCAATATCGCATAGTCGAATGCGCTTGAGGGTAGCGCGCTGCTTCCTGGTGTTGGAACTGGATTGGTGTTACCCCTAAAGCCTAACGTCCCATTGCTTCCTGCGATTACTGAGGTAAAATTCCGATCGTACATCCTGTACGTAAATCCCGATGGTAGATTGATAGTAACTTCACAAGAACCACAGTCTGTCAGTACTTGTGCGGTTGCTGCTACAATCGGAGTCGCTACTTCACTCTGTCTGACTGTATAATCGGTATCAGAGCAATCAGGCGCTGGCCCCGGCGTTGGCGATACGCAGTAGCTATTAGCGAAAGCTATATCGCTAAAGAGTAGCGCCCCAGACGATGTTTGGTTGAACTTCATCTCAACAGACCGGATGTTGTCTAGGTCTAGGTTAGGGACTGCGGTCTTGAACTGAGTGAGTGGTATTCGGACCGTATTTAGAACCGAATGTGGGACGGCATAAGGCCACCCGAGACTCATCGACCCGGGAGGATAAAATAAAGGGTTCGGACGCGAAGTATAAAGGCTTCCAACTCGCACCGAAGCAACTTTAGGTGTTGGCTGCCCGTCGGTCAGAACTACGCTAAAGTCCTGTGTCACACCTGCTGCATTACGGGTGTCCTTGAAATTAACACCTACCCGAAACTGAAGAGCTTCATAGCGGCTTACGTCGCCCTGGGGCGTTGCGATAGTATTCTTGTATGAGGCTGTTGTGCTGTTCCAACCCACGCTAAGTTGACTTAGACCGTGCCGCGCTGTTGGGTAAGGCGTTGGTGTTGGATTCCCTGTTGGTGTCGTAATAGGAAAACGTTCTGTATAGGTGTCTGAAGTGTGGGGCAGGCGTGGTTGGTACAATACGGGGTAATTCGCAAGATAACCTGGTGGAGGTGTTGGCGTTGCGTCTGGGGTCATGCAATGTTGAGAGCTGTTACCACCGCACATAGTATACGGTGCTAACCCGCTCCCTGTTGCAACACCACCAAGGTCACTGTATAGTATATCCGTTGCCTCCGACAGTCTATTGAGATCTTTGCGCATGTCAATCAAGGCAGATGCATTGTAAGAAACACGTACCGTTCCTGCTGGGGCGGGAGGTGTCGCGTTGCCCACCAGCAATGGAAACTCTGACTTGTCTCCTTCGAGATAAGCGCGGTAGAAAGCTCTGGCATATACCTTGGCAGTATATCGTTGTGCGTCTTGGCTTAAGCGTTGCCCGTTGGATCGTCCACAGTAAGGATCATTAAAACCGTAAGGATCATTAAAACCCCTCTGAAATTTCTCCCAATCATCATATCCCCCCGGTACGGGTGTTGGCGTCGGACTCCCGGCCGGCAAGGTGACTCTGTCAGACCAGTTGAGATTGTAGTAGTTATGGTTTGCTCCCATTACCAGGAAAGAATGCTCCGCAGTTAAATTCATATCCGGAGTATAACGGCTATCATCATAATAACGGACACCGGATAAATCATGGACATCGCCATCACAATATGACAGGAGCACCCCTAGTGCCGGGGGGTCCAAATAGAATTCGGTACCATAATAGCGTGTATTATTTGTGGGTGCTATGGCCAAAACCGCTTTGATATGCCACCTGGTGGTCAGGGCCGCCAGTTGAACAGCACCTTCACCTCCTCTCGAATGTCCCATTAGCCCAATCTTGGTCATGTTTATCTTGTTGTGGAAGTACCCTGCCTGGATGATCGGATCGACGGGCTTGGCGGTTGAACTGTTATTATAACTGTCCCAAAGCCCAATGTGATAATCGATCAATTCGGCGCGTGCCCTTGCCCCATTGTCGTCGGTACTAGTGTCACTCAGGTGGATAATCCCATTGGAACTGATAGATACGACGATGTAGCCAAAACTTGCAAGGTACGAAGCTAAATAGTTATAACCTTCGTGACTAGGTAAGGATGTCCAACCTGTGCCTATGTGACTACAGGGCCAGTCTGATCTAGTCTCCTGGGTCGACAAATTCACACAGGGTGCATGGTTCCCATGCAGAAGCACAATTAAAGGGAACGGACCTGAGCCAATTGGATACCAAAAGATGCTACGCGCTTCGACGGGGAAGCCCAGAGATGGGGGCGTGAAGCCGTAATCCGTCCGCTCATCTACGCCTTGTGCGACAGAGAATAGAGACGCCTCTTGCTCCTCATCGGCTAATGGCGCTGCAACTCCGACCTGGTTGGTCTGCATTGTGGTAAGAGAAAATATCACTACCCAACCCAGTACAAATGCACTCAGAATCTTTTTCATTATTCTATTTCTCCATTAAATGATTACGGCTGAAAGTGGAGTGTTTCCGGTAAGGTGACCAAGGGCACGCCCATCGTCAAACTGACGCCTATCATAGCGCCTTCCTGCAACAACGCATCATCAAACAGAATGAATTGGACCCCATCGCCACTGGCAGAACTGACGTAACCGCTCGCTACGGGCTTGCCGTCGATGTATAGGACTAGAGATTGTTGCCCCACATGAAATGGCCCTCCTGTTATGACGATACGCCAAACCCTGTCAACAGTAATGTTGCCAATCGTGAGCTCAGTGAAAGTGACTGGCTCAGGCAGTTCTATTTCCTCAATACGATACGTCTTCAGTTGGAAAGCGCCGCTGGGGGTTGTATTCGATCCCTGCGCAGTGATAGTGCCAGGCAAATGGTACAACGACCGCAACATCTCCAATTCAGCCCTTCGCTCTTGCTCCTGCGGGTTCGGAGTGAGATTTGGTATTGGAGGATATTCGGCCATACGTGTCATTAGAGCTTCAGCAGTCGCGGTCAGTAAAGGCAAGGGCGTGCTCGTCCCTATCACAGTAGTTGGGAGGGGATTCGATACAGTACCTACCGGAGGTGGCGGGGTACTCTCTAACGTGGTGGGCGAAGCCACAACAGAAGTCTCTGTTGGAACTGTGGGTGATGCCGTTACAACGACAGGCGATGCTGGAGCCTGCCCCACGTTCGTGCGTGAGGCACCTATTCCCAGCGTTATGCTGAGGGCTATTGCTACGAGTAGCAACAGCAACATCGCTATAATAGGGTTAAATTTGCTCATGCTCGTATACCACCTTCTCAAATAGGTTTAGAGGTGAAATAATACCTTCTCGATATATGGAGAAAGGGGCAAGAATACTCAATAGCTAGGACGATACGACAGTTCGAGTAAGCTATAATGATAGGCCATTCCTAAGAGGATTGAACCTGCTGTAAATAATATATCATACTATATTTGATTTGTCAATCTACAAAATGAAAAATTAGGAAATAGGTAAATTGGTCCCAAAACCTGTCCCAAAAAGGCATAGAAAGGGGATTAATTAATATAGAGGATGCATACTCCACCCCTGTGACGCAGCAGAGGTGTCTATCAAGGGACCCGCTGGTGCCCCTATCCTGGGATCACGATATCCCACAGCTTCCACATGAACATGGAAGCCCCTCTGTGCTTACCCACAGAGCCTTACAAGCTAATAACCCTGAGCGCCACTACGCACTCAGCCATAGAACCCAAACCAGTTGCGACGATAGGGGCGCTACCCACGCGGCCATCAACCCGCCAGGTATCAGGTCTATCTCCCTGCCCGCAGGTCCCGCCCCTCCCCGCAACTTACCCTCACTCACGCATCACCCCAAAACCTCTGCGCCTCTGCGGTGAATATCGTCCGTCGTCCGTCGTCTGTCGTCTGTCGTCTGTCGTCTGTCGTCAAGAGTGTGGTATAATAGACCCGCCCACGAGGGCCAACAATACAGGAGACACTCATGCTGCGCCGCCCGCGCTACTTTTCAATAGGTCAGGAGAAGCGCCAGGACACGCGTGCTAACCCAAAGGACAAGTCCGAGCGCGATGCCGCCGGGGACATCTGGACCAAGTGCCCCAGGTGCAACGAGCTACTCTACACCCGCGAGTTGCAAAACAACCTCAAAGTCTGCCAGAAATGTACCTACCACTTCCGCCTCTCCTCCGACGAGCGCATCGAATACCTCGCTGACACGGGAAGCTTCCATGAAGAGGGAGAGGACATCTTACCCGTCGACTCCATAGACTTTGTATCTCTCGGCCAGCGCTACTCCGACAAGCTCGACGATACCACCAAAAAAGCGGGCATACCTGAAGCGCTCGTCTACGGCCCCGCTACCATAGAGGACACGCCTGCCATGCTCGTGGTGAGCGATTTCCGCTTCTTTGGCGGCAGCATGGGCTCGGTCTATGGCGAGAAACTGGTGCGTGCCGCCGAAATGGCCGTAACCACAGGCGTAGGTCTCGTCACCATATCGGCCTCCGGCGGAGCGCGTATGCAGGAAGGTATACTTTCCCTCATGCAGATGGCGAAGACCACCGCCGCCCTCAGCGCCCTCAGCGAGGCCCGCCTCCCCCACATCTCCGTGCTAACCGATCCCTGCATGGGTGGCGTCACCGCATCTTACGCCTCCTCAGCCGACGTGGTAATGGCCGAGCCGGGCGCATTGATAGGCTTCGCGGGGCCTCGCGTCATCGAGCAGACCATAAAGCAGAAGCTCCCCTCCGATTTCCAGACCGCCGAGTTCCTGCTCAAGCATGGCATGATAGATATGGTATCCCCCCGCAGGGAGCTAAAGCCCACAATCAGCAAGCTCCTACGACTCTACCTTACGGAAGGAAAAAGGATAAAGGATAAAGGATAAAACTGCCTGTCATAATTTATCCTTTATCCCTTATCCTTTTTACTTGGAACTATGGCTACTGAACCAAAGCAAGATACAAACTCCAACAGTCGCGGCCCTGCCGGTTCCTACCGCAGCATGGTGCCCCCCGGCGTGAGTCGCAAGCCTGACGTGGTAATCCCTCTCCACCCACAGAAGCCGGCGCTTACCCCGTGGCAGCGCGTCCAAATCGCCCGCCACCCCGACCGTCCCCACACCCTCGACTACATCCAGCGCCTCTGCTCAGACTTCGTGGAGATGCACGGCGACCGCCTCTACGGAGACGACGAAGCCATAGTAGGCGGCCTGGCGAGCTTCGAGGGGCAGACGGTTATGGTTATAGGCCAGCAGAAGGGCCGCTCCACCAAGGAAAACATCAGCCGCAACTTCGGGATGCCCCAGCCGGAGGGCTACCGCAAGGCCCAGCGCCTCATGCTCCATGCCGCCCGCTTCGCCTTCCCTATCCTCACTTTCATAGACACCCCCGGCGCGAGTCCTGGCGTGCAATCGGAGGAGCGCGGAATCGGCCAGGCCATCGCCTACAACCTCGTTACGATGCTGGAGATAGAGGTGCCGGTAATAGCCACCGTTATAGGCGAGGGTGGCAGCGGCGGGGCGCTCGCTATCGGCCTGGGCGACCGCATCCTCATGCTTGAGAACTCCATTTACTCCGTCGCCAGCCCCGAAGCCGCAGCCGCCATCCTCTGGAGAGACGCCGCACAGGCATCTGCCGCCGCCGAAACTATGCGCATCACCGCCCCCGACCTGCATGAGCTAGGGATAGCCGACGAAATAATACCTGAGCCGGAAGGGGGTGCTCACACCAGGACTAACGATGCTGTAGACGCCACCGGCGAGGCGATTACCCGCCACCTCGCTGACCTCCGCTCACAATTTGACCTCACTACCCCCGAAGGCACCCGCAGCCTCCTCGAAGCGCGCCGCGCCAAGTACCGCCGCATGGGCCAGTACAGCGAGCTTAAAGTCTAAAACTGCTCCTATCAAGGACTTTCCCTATGAATGTCGACTTGTGCTCAGCCTCTTGAAAAAGGGATAAAATAAAGGTTCGGCGCAGCCGAACCTTTATTTTATCCCTTTTCAAACTCCCCTCCCCAATGGGGAGGGGTCGGGGGTGGGGGTTACTGCAACACTAGACCGCTACAGGCATCTCCACTCTGTTCGGACTGGGGGTTTCGTTGATCATAACCGGCCTGTTCCCGTTGCCAAAGTACCTCGGCATCACCGATGCGGCGGAATTGGTCACGAACTCCTCTCGCTCTCGCTCGGCTATCTGCGCGAACGCCTCAGCCACGTCGGGATCGAACTGCGTTCCTGCGCAACGCCTGACCTCGTTTATCACTTCTTGCAGCGACATCCCCTTGCGATATGGCCGGTCAGAGGCCATCGCCTCGGCGGAGTCACAGACTGACAGGATGCGTGCTTCCAGTGGTATATCCTCACCCTTCAGGCAGTCGGGATAGCCCCTGCCGTCCCAACGCTCGTGGTGGTGCCGCACGAAAGGCACCAGGTGGCGCAAGCCCCCGCACATCTCCAGGAACTCCCCTCCCAGGGCGGCATGCGTCTTCACATACTCGTACTCTTCGTCGGTCAGCTTACTCGGCTTGTGAAGCACTTCCTCTGAAAGCGCGATCTTGCCAATATCGTGCAGGAAGCCTGCCTGGCGCAATGGCTCCATCCGGTCCTGGCTCAACCCCAGCTCGACGGCAATCGCGACCGCATAGTCGGCCACCTTCGACGCATGGTTACCCACATACGGGTCGCGGGCGTCGATCAGCTTGGATAGTGTGAAGAATAGCTCGTCGTTGAGGTGCTGCATCGCGGCGTGTGCTGACACTACTTCCTCATTCGCTAAAGCTAGCTGTACGTTCATGCGCTTTAGCTCTTGCATGCTATCCTGTGTCTTCTCCACATACTGCTTCTGCGCCACGCGCATCATCACCACAGGCAGGGTGAAGACGACCACGCCCACCACGCCGATTGCCGTATAGGCTATACCCAGGAAGAGGCCCATCACGCACAGCACGACATAGTGCATGGCAAGCCACCCGAAGGTCTCGCGCCATGCAGGCACCAACCGCGTCCCCGTCGATAGCGCTATAGCCCCGGCTATAAGCCCGGTGTCTATCAGGTAGTACACTATAGATGCAGCCGCGACCGGCAGAGCCAGTACAGGCAGATCGGCCGCGCTCACTTCTACCTGTATGCCGCTCGCTCTCAAGATGAGCATCGTGAGCGCCGGTGCCAGCCCCGCCAGCAGATGAGTCGCCCAGTTGAAAGCGGTCTTATACAAAGCGGGGCGCTTTTGAATAAAGTGGGCCAGCGCTATGACCGCGCTCACACAGGCCACGCCCGGTATGCCCACTATCAAGGCAGCAGCGAACGCCAGCGCCACCGACACCGATACTGTGTTCTCCCCATATAAGCTTATCTGGCGCATCTCAGCGATAGCGGCCAGGGCTGTGAATAGCACGAGCGCAAGCAGGTCATATTGTGGGCTTATAATCGCGCCCAGACCGGCAGCGGTCAGGCCAATCGCGATTACACTCCACACGAGTATATGCAGCAGCGTGGCAGAAGAGATAGCACCTTGATTTTGGATTTTGGATTTTGGATTTTGGGGACCCTCTGGCTGTTTAGGTCGTTCAGGCGAGATAGTGCCTGCTGCCTTCTGCTGACTGCTCTGCGTCTCGGCTTCCGGCTGGACCGGTTCTAAGAGCACACTGGTGAGAGGCGATGTATGGTTGGCTCTTGGTTCCTGAGAGGGTAAGACGGCGGTCCTACCCACAGCTGTGGGCCTGGGGATGAATGTGTGCGTAGATACTGAGTCCAGCCGGTCCTCTATTGGAGGGATACCCAGCTTGACGTAGTGAGGCACGTTGGAGGTACGGACGACGCAGTTTCGACCTATCAGCTTCGCCTGATATACGGCCACATCCGCTTCGTGTATCAGGTCGTTAGACGTGATGGCGTCCCCTGGGAATGAGGCCACCCCAATACTCATCGTGACCTGGATGGGCGCGGCGCTCGTCGTTACATCAAAACTGGACGCTTCGACAGCCTCACGCAGTCGCTCGGCTATTTCGAGGGCCTCTTCTGGGTGGGTCTCCGTCAGAGCGATGGCGAACTCTTCGCCGCCGAAGCGCCCGGCGATGTCGAAGTCGCGTATTTTCTCCTTGATAATGCGCCCTATCCCCTCAAGCACAGCGTCGCCCGCCAGGTGCCCGTAGGTATTGTTGATATTACGCAGCAGGTCAAGGTCGGCCATGATGAGTGATATGGGCCTGTCGAATCGCCTGGCGCGCTCCATTTCGGCGCTGAAGAGAGTGGCGAAATGGCGAGCATTCCACAGGCCGGTCTTGGCGTCCGTGTAAGCGTCCTGCTTCAACTGTGGGACCATGAGCGCCTGGTACATCAGCACGAGTGGGGAGAGCGCCAGTATCGTCAGCCAGGGGTTAAATACCCAAAGCACCGCCACTACGTAGCCGAGCGCGGACATTATCGCGTCCGGCAGCAGGCAGTCCAACGTCAGCACGCGTGATTGCTTCCACGATATACCCCTCGCCAGCGCCAGCACCAGTCCGACCATGAGGTGGTTCAATCCGATATACGCTGCTATCGCCGCGCTCGCAGCCAATAGCGGCGACGCGGCCTGTAGGTCCGTTGTGTTGGACACCACGAGAGCATAGACCCAATACGCGGATAGACCCGGTATGATATGGGCGGCAATGTTGAAGGGCTGGATATACCATTTGCGGCGGCGTGCGCCCGGCGTAAGCCATTCCTTACCCCACTCCACAAAGTGAGGTATAGAGACCAGCAGTATCAGGAGGAAGGGGTCAAGGAGCACCACGCCAACTGAGAAGAAAACGAAATGAGGGTAAAAGGACTGCTTCCCGTGCTCAGCCTCGAAGAGCTGGGCGATTGTAGCGAGCACCGTGAAGGTGATGAAAGTCTGCCAATTGAGCGTCGCCGAGCCGAGGTTAAGCGCCACGAGGCCACTCAAGGTGGCTGCGCCAAATAAGACCACTCCTATGTATACCCATGCGGTACGGGACATAACCTATGGCTCCCACGATCCCCGACTATATCGTCTCTACGCTCCAGTAATCAGCGCTTCAAAGGTAGCAGTTGTAACTGCACCTACCTCAATCCTACGTCCATTCTGATAGGAACGCAATAACATAAATGGCTATTATCACTAGTACCTTTATGCTAGGCACCTATTGCTACGTTTGGGATACATCGCGGTAGGGGTGTAGCTAAAAGCCACCCCTACCGCGATGTCCAAAGCGTACCTCCACGAGGTTGTTTCCAAACCACCTCTAGTGCCCTCTTTATGGTCCCCAGTAAGTGCTGTTCCAGTTCACCGAGTTCCAATTGACGGAGTTCCAATTGACGGAGTTCCAATTGACGGAATTCCAGTTCACCGAGTTCCAGTTGACGCTACTCCACGTGACCGGGTTCTGGCCGGTCCAGAGGAGTTGGCTGGCCTCTATTCCGGTGTTAGCGCTCTGCGTAGTCGTGCCGCGCACCGCTGCGTATATATCGAGGTAGCCTGCCCCAGCACGGGCCGCGTTAGCCGTGTAACCGGGCCACTTGTCTCCCTTCGCGGCCGTCGCCTTCAGGCGGTACTTCACCTGGTCGGGGGTAAGGTTAGGCTCGTCCTGTAGGAGGAGGGCCACCGCGCCGGCGACCATAGGTGCGGCTATTGAGGTGCCTGACATCCTGAAGTAGTTTGCGTTTACGCGGTGATCGCCGTGGTCCTCACCTATCTTCAGGTCACTGTTGTCCGGTAGGAGCGAGACGATGTTCCTGCCGGGCGCTACCAGGTCGGGCTTGGCGCCGCCGTTCCAATCGGTCCCGTAAGCCGAGAAGGAAGGAACTGTGTCATCGCTCAAGCTTACGGTGCCACGGTCGTCGGTCGCGCCCACCGTTATCACGAACGGGTCGTTCGCGGGCGGATAGAGGTTGGCCGTGCCGTTATTGCCTGCCGAGACTACCACCACGATGCCACCGAACCAGAGTACCTCTACTGCCGCGCAGAGCGGGCTGGTATGGTAAGACTGCATGGCTGTCGAATTGAGGGAGAGGTTTACAACATTGATATTCTGGCTGGACTTGTTATTGTAGATGTACTGTAGAGCTGCCACCACGTCAGCCTCTGTGGATACCCCGGCGTCATCTGAGATGCGCACCGAGAGGATACTGGCCCTGGGAGCTATACCCATGTACTCGCCGTCGGACATCGTGCCGTCACCCGCGACGATACCGGCTACGAAGGTGCCGTGCCCATTGCCATCCACCGAGTCGTGGCGGTCGTCGTTAAGGTTGACCGACCCCGTCAAGCGGTCACCGAGGTCCTCGGTCTTGACCACGCCGCTATCCACGACGGCTACTTTGATACCCTGGCCTTGCAAGGCCCGCCCGGCAGCCAGGCCCGACCACACGT
This sequence comes from Chloroflexia bacterium, assembly GCA_035274425.1. Taxonomy (GTDB): domain Bacteria; phylum Chloroflexota; class Chloroflexia; order QHBQ01; family JADMIH01; genus JADMIH01. Next base: position 2,676 of record DATEOC010000031.1, on the reverse strand, counting down.
CGGTCACGCGCACGGCCTTGTTGAAGGCATTGCTCAGCTTGTTGGGGTCTATGAGGGCGTTAGTATCGTTAGTAGCCGGCAGGCCACCGGTGTTATCCGTGCCGCTCGCCGTGGTGATGCGCAGGCCTATGGCATCGTAATAAATAGCGTATCGAGGGTCGAAGCTTCCCTGGTCAATAGTCAGGCGCAGATTGTTGTCGAAGTCGGACCACTGCCAGGTGCGCGAGCCGGTTATATTTGCGTAGATAGTGCCCGCGTTAGCAGCAGACGTGTATGGGTCGAAGCCGGTGCTTTGCAGTGTAACGCTGCTGGCGGCCTGGCTCCCTACGTAGATGGTGAACCTCGGGTCGGAGGTGGTAGGGAGGCGCACGGGCGCATATCCCTTGAGCACCACTTCCACCTTGCTGATGCGCTGGTTGGGGGTCTTCTCACCGACGAAGCCCGTGAAATCCTGGGTGACGTTCGAGCCGGAAGCGAAAGTGCCGTTGGGGCCTTGCGCCGTGTCTATCATGTTGCCGACATTAGTAAAGGTACGGGAGGGTGTAGCCGATGTCGCGTTCGTATAGTTTCCCGTATAGTTCGTGCCTCCACCGCCGAGCGCGCCGCCCACCACGAAAATCTTGAAGGTTTCAGGTGTGCCCGCGTTATCGCTATTTTGGTACTGGCTTGCGGTACCGTGGTCGCACGGCTTGACGCCGAGGGCGTTGTAATCGAGCGCGAAGTTAGAGTAAACCGCCGCCGACCACTGCCATGCGCTCACCGTAACGCCTGGGGTATCGCTGGTGAAGCGCCCTGACAGGGTAACGCTGGTAGAAGCGCCTGGCAGATTCGACGTGATTTTCGTGCCCATGCCTGTTAGAAATATATCGGTGCTGCCCAGGTTGGCAGGGACTCGCGTGACCCACCTGCCATTGACTTCATCGTAGCTGGTGGTTGCAGTGGTCGCAGTGGGGTCGTACGTAACGACTGCGCTCGGCACGCTTACATTGTAGAGCTGGCCGTAGATGCTCACGGCCAGGCTGGCGTTATCGAAGCTCATCGTCGCCGCACTCGCGCCCAGGCCGCTCACACGTAAGATGGTGCTGAACCATATATACTTGTTGGCCGCGATTGGGGTGCTATTGAAGCTCGTCGTGATTGAGCTTGAGTTGGTGGCTGCTTGCTCGGTGGCCCAGGTCGTGAAGGTAGTGGGGTCACTCGACTTTGTTACGGGCGAGTCTATCGAGACCCAACGCACGTTTGCTGAGCGTGAAACTTCGATGGCCGCCCCTGCCGTCATCTGTGCGCTAAATGCGTTGATGATGTGCAGGTCCTGGGTTATCGTGCCGCCGAGCCTCGTTACCAGCTCTTCGACTTTGCTATCTTTGCTTGATTTCTGTACTATGATATTGACCGGATTATTTGGGTTCTCGGCAGCTATTTGCAGGAGTGCGGGGTGAGCGCGTGTTGCCGCGGAGCCAGGCGTCGCAGGGGCTACTGCGAGCAAGGGCGCTGCCAGGGCAATGACCAGTAACAGGCGCATGAGCCTGCCCCGGTTGCCTGACCGCCTTTGGCGTCGTATGTCATCTACCATTGGGTCTCCTTTGATACTGCTTATCTGATGCTATATATGGCGGTTGAGTTATAAATATGTCTGTTACTAAATCCTAAGAAGAGTGTCGCCACTGCATAAGGGACATGCGGTCCCCAGATAGTGGCTGGTCACATAGTACCCCCGCTACCCTCTCAGTCACAATTACACAATAGGAGTAGAGGAACTAGTACCATTTCCTATGCCTGTACCAGTACTTTTGGAGACAGAGGGGTGCCGGTACCTCGCATTTAGAGGCTTCTTCGGCTTTCTACCGCCGAAATATGGTATAATTGCACCTGAATGCGCTCGTAGCTCAGCGAACTAGAGCATCTGACTTCGGATCAGAGGGTCGGGGGTTTGAATCCCTCCGGGCGCGCCACAATTTAGGCACAAAAACAGCCCCCCGTCATAGTCAACGGGGGCTATTTTCGCCTCTTCTTTAGCCAATAATGTGGCCAAACTATGCCTGAGGGCCACATGCCTTACATGTTTACGAGGTTGCGGCGAACAGGGCATCCATTTGGACAGTAGAAACAGAGCAAGCGCGAACTCCCCTGCCGTCTTCTCCGTAACCTGGGCAACCGTCCTGTCGGGTCGCAGCCTACTCTGCGGAGCTAGGCACCCCAAGCACCTGGCAAAGCTGCATAAAGTGTGACTACGCCGCGCTACTCTCCGTCAGGGTAGAGGCTTGCCCGCGTGCGACAAACTCAGGCAGGATCAGCCTGGAGGACGTTGGGGCACTCTGAGCGTCAAAACTCATATTGATTTACCTCTTATACTTCAGCCTTACACTGGTAGAACATAAAGCAATTGACGCAAATCAAGCAACGATGCTTCGCGCATCCGATAAGCCGTAGCAAGTGTAGCAGTGTAGCTTTGCAACCGCAATGAAAAAAGAGAGGAGTCTCACATGAGACTCCTCTCTTTTTCTACACTTATATCGTCCTTCTCAACGTACTGGCGTCTGGCAGTTAGGATAGAAGGTGTTGGCAACTATCTTGGAGGTCTGTGCCCTCGTGATCTCAGCAAACGGCCTGAAGTATGGCCTGTTGCCTGGTGGTACACAAGGTTCGAACGCTCCTCCACACGGGTACCCACTCATC
>DATEOC010000030.1:0-105462 GCA_035274425.1 Chloroflexia bacterium | reverse complement strand
GGCGCTACGGCGGACGTTACGCTTGTTCGTTTGGCACTACAACCGTCGCCAGCGTGCTATCTTTGCTAATCCTCGTCTCAAGAATAATCTGTGTCTTCTCTTTTAGTCACTCCCTTAAGTGCTGGGAGTTGCATCTACCTTGCTTAGAGTATAATAGTTGTGACGTGAGTGCTCTCCCGTGCGTATATCCGGTAGGAGGATTTCCAATGGGTAAAGCGTCACCTATTTTGAAAGTGCTACGAGCTGGATACTTGACATCCCTATTTCTGGGGATGGCTATGCTCGTACTCGGTGGGGTGCTGGAGCCTTACAGCGTGCAGGCTTCGACGGTGCGGCAAGGTGATGGGGCGCGCCTCGTATACGTAGCCCCGTTCAAGCTGCCGATAACACCTATCAGCGCGCAATATTTCGACAGAGTAATCAAGACCGCTGAGGATGCGGGCGCGGACGCCCTGGTGATACAGATCGATACGCCTGGCGGGCTGGTCGACTCGATGCAAGAGATGATGAAGCACATACTCGCCAGCAGCGTGCCCGTAATAGCATACGTGTCGCCGCAAGGTGCCCAGTCTGCGTCGGCTGGGGTCTTCATTGTCTATGCCTCGCACGTCGCGGCGATGGCCCCCAACACCACGATAGGATCGGCTGAGGTCATTTTCGAGGGTGGCGGTGATGGCGGCGGGAGCAGCGAGACACCTGAAACTGGCAATGACGCCGCAATGCGCCGCAAGGTGACGAATGAGCTTGTGTCGAAGATACGCAACCTGGCGGAGACGCACGGGCGCAACGCCGACTTCGCGGAGCGGGCGGTGCGTGAGAGCGCCAACCTGGGAGCGCCGGCCGCCCTTGACCAGAAGGTCGTTGATGTCCTGGCGAATAACGTAGAGGACTTGCTAGCCAAAGTAGACGGGCGTAGCGTCAACATGGAGAGCGGAAAGGCGACGCTCCATACGAAGGACGCGACGATACGCAATCTCACCCTCAGCTTTGGCGAGGAGATATTGCTGATTATCACAAACCCCAGCGTGGCATTCGTGCTGATCAGCCTCGGAACGCTCGGCATCACCTGGGAATTCATCAACCCAGGCTCGGTCTTCCCCGGCGTCGTTGGCGCGCTCTGTCTGCTGATCGGGTTCCTGGCGCTCGGTACCTTGCCGATAAACGCGGCGGGGGTGGTATTCCTCCTATTCTCCTTCGTCCTCTTCATCGCGGACATATTCACCCCAAGTCATGGCATTTTGACCGCAGGTGGCATAGCCTCATTAATATTGGGCGGTCTGCTACTAATAAATACGGAGGGTCTGCCGGGGGTGCCAAGCGTGTCACCATACGTTGTGGCGGGCACGGCCAGCGCGCTGGGGGCGTTCTTCTTCTACGCCGTTTATAAAGTGTTCCAGGCGAGACGCTACCGGCCCGCGACGGGGCGTGAGAGACTGGTGGGGAGCGTTGCGGAGGCGCGCACCGACCTCGCACCACAGGGCATGGTCTTCGTAGAGGGCGAGCTATGGAACGCAGTCAGCTCGAATGGCCCTATACCGTCAGGGCGAAAGGTACGAGTGGTAAAAGCCGATGGGCTGACGCTAACGGTCGCGTCTGACGAGGCGTGACGACGGACGACGGACGACGGACGACGGACGACGGACGACGGACGACGGACGATAGACGATAGACGATAGACGATAGACGATAGACGATAGAGTGAAACGTGATGCGTGATGTTATCGGATAGCATGTAAACCTAATAAAACTTTGCGTTCTTGGTTATCTTGGCGTCTTGGCGTTTCATATTCACGCATCACGCATCACGCATCACGCATCACGCATCACGCATCACGCATCACGCATCACGCATCACGCATCACGCATCACGCATCACGCATCACGCATCACGCATCACGCAACCATTACAAAGGAGAGAATAACATGGGCGAGGGTATTATAAGCTTACTGGCGTTTTTGGTGCCCCTGGTTGTGGTGCTGTTCAGCGTGGCGGGGGCGGCCATCAAGGTGGTGCAAGAGTACGAGCGGGGGGTAATCTTCCGTCTTGGCAGGCTGGTCGGGGCGCGCGGTCCGGGTCTATTTCTGATCATACCTATAGCTGACCGCATGGTGAAAGTGGACCTGCGCGTGGTCACTCTTGACGTGCCAGCGCAGGAGGTCATCACTCGGGACAACGTGACGGTACGCGTTAACGCAGTGCTCTTCTTCCGGGTGTTCGACCCTGAGAAGGCAGTGGTCGCGGTGACCGACTACGTACGCTCCACCCACCAGATTGCGCAGACGACGCTCAGGAGCGTGCTGGGGCAGTCTAACCTTGACGAATTGCTGTCGCAGCGCGAGGAGATTAACCTCAAATTGCAGCAGATCATAGACGAGCAGACCGAGCCGTGGGGCATCAAGGTGGGTATCGTCGAGGTGAAGGATGTTGAGCTGCCGCAGTCAATGCAGCGCGCTATGGCCCGGCAGGCAGAGGCCGAGCGTGAGAAGCGCGCCAAGATCATCCATGCTTCGGGTGAGTACGAGGCGTCCAAGATGCTCACCGACGCGGCGGGTGTAATAGGGGGAGAGCCTGCGGCCATACAGCTGCGCTATTTGCAGACGCTGACAGAGATAGCCGCCGAGAAGAACTCGACCATCATCTTCCCGGTGCCTATCGAGCTGTTGAGCCTTATACCGCACGCCATGTCTGCATTCCAGGATGGAGATGGCAGAGCAGCCAGAGAGCGTGCGACGGCCCGTAACGCGCCTCCGGTAGCTGATACCTTGCCAGTAGAGACATCCTCGGTGGCTGCTAGCTTGCCTCCGGGCAATGGAGAGGACAGAGAGGCTGAGCTAGAGAGGCTCAGGTCGGCAGCCGCCGAGCGTGCTCGCTTCATGGAAGGGGACATAGAAACTCCCGAAGACGATGAAGCAAGTGCAACGCAGGGTGGGCGCTAACATCCTGGGGCCGAAGGTATTGCAGAGGGTTGAGGGCGGCGTTTTGCTCGCCCTCTCACTCCTCTTTTACAGGAAGAGTGGCGGGGAAGGGTAAGAGAAAGCTCCTAATCACCAATTTCGTCAGGGCTTTACCCCCAAAGGAGATTTCATGAGGGACATCCTCCTTAGCGACAACCCAGATGGAGCCACGATACCTAGAGAGGGAAGCCATAAATCCTGAGACGCTCCAAGAGGGCTTAGTTGAGCGTATCAAGGATACCCAGCAAAAGCTGCGGAACTACCTGGACGGCCTCGAGAAGCAGGAGTCCAGGCGGGGAGGTGCTAGCGACCCTGTCAGGTCGAAGAACCTGACGAAGATAATCGGCCATCTCCAAAGCCTGATCATATTCATATCCCCAGACAACCACGCATTCCCAAATCAGGTTGATTCGCTGGTGACTCTCCTCGATCAGCTCCAGAAGCCTGAAGAAATCTCGGCTACCGGCGCGTGGGAGCTAGCCGATCTGCTGGAGATCGAGCTGGTGCGTTTTGGAGATGATGCTTATCTCCAGATGCTCCTGCGTACTCAACAGAATACGAACGATGCCCACTCCTGGGGAAAGCGCTTCTCTACGAAATCTTTAGACGACCTGATTCAAAAATACAAGGAAGTTAATCAGGTCCAAGATGCGCGTCTGGAGGCCAGGCGGGGCCTGGAGTACCTTCTACAGACGTATATTCTGGAGTACCGGAGGGACCGGGCCAAGATGCGCCTTAGAGGCATGTATCTCGCGATTATGGCGTGGGTGCTGCTCCCGCTGACCATCTTTCTTGCTCTCGTTTACGTTGACCCCTTCGGATTGTTCCTCTCTGGATCATGGGGCGCTGTGTCGAAGACGCTCCTCCTTGCGGTTATTGCCGGTGCTATTGGAAGCGTGCTCAGCCGCGCAATCAAGTTAGGTAGGCAGCCTCTAAGCTCCCGTTCGCCCGTGCAGGGTAGCGAGCCGCCCCTGGGCATAAGGGCGCTCCTCTCTGTGGGCACTATTTTCGTCGCGCAATCATTTATCGGAGCTACGAGCGCTTTGGTCCTTTTCCTGGTTTTAGAGACCCATCTGGTCCCAATCGGCGTGGTATACAACCAGAGTCCGGCAGGTTATGCGCTGATAGGTTTTCTCGCCGGTTTTTCTGAGCCATTCTTTATCGGTGTCCTGGATAAGGTCTCCGGCGGGTCTGTCTACGTATAGAGCGCTCCAGCTATGAACATTATGTATCAACAGGCTATACATTGAATCTGCCCTATATGGCTACTTGGCTAATAAGCCTAGCAAGTGGGATAATCAGTTACTTTCTAAGTTCCATTCGGTCAACATCTGCCTGTTCATGCTGGACATATTGGTAACTCTTGTGTTACAGTAACCCTATGGTTACGGAAGAGAAGCGTGTCAACCGAGTCATGGATGCCCTCGGACATCAGACCCGCCGGGACATACTGGCGCTGTTGAAGGAAGCCGCTATGCCTGTCGGGGATATCGCCGTCCGCTTGCCCATCAGCCGCCCCGCCGTCTCGAAGCACTTGCGCACCTTAGAGAAGGCCGGCCTGGTAGAATACACATCGAGCGGCACGCGCAACATCTTCCGGCTCAGGCCAAGTGGCTTCGACGCAGCCCGCGCCTACGTAGAGAGCTTCTGGGACGAAGCGCTGGCGAGCTTCCGGCAAGTCGCAGAAGAGCAAGCGAGGTCCGAACGATGAGCGCACTCGGCTCTGCTGATGCGGTCAGGAAAGCGGTCATCGTGCGCTGCGGCGTGGACGCGGCCTTTCGTACCTGGACCGAGCAGATCAACGCCTGGTGGCCCAAAGGACATTCGCGCAGCGGCAACCCAAACACTACCGTCGTCATGGAGAGCCACGCGGGCGGGCGCATTTACGAACGCACCCCGGAGGGTGTCGAGCATGATTGGGGCAAAGTCACCGCCTGGGACCCGCCGCGCCATCTCGCCTACCACTGGTATCTAGGTAGCGGCCCCGAGCAACCCTCCCAGGTGGAGGTCCACTTCACCCCACAGGAAGACGGAAGCACAAGCGTCGAAGTCACCCACCGAGGCCCTGAGCTGATAGGCGCTCTCTGGTCCCGCAACAGCGCCATCTACGCCGCCGCCTGGGAGAACCTGCTTCCCGCCTACGCCGCTGCTGTCGCTGGACGACAGACGACGGACAACAGACGACGGACGACAGAAAGCAGTAGGCAGTAGGCAGAAGAAGCAATAATCTCACGCATCACGTTTCACTCCGTCGTCCGTCGTCCGTCGTCCAATAACCACAGGAGGGTTTGAATGAAAGAATACAGCGCCACCACAACCATCGAGGCTTCGCCTGAGACGATCTGGGCAATCCTCACGAATGCCGCGAGCTACCCCGAATGGGACCCGATGGCGGACAGGATTGAAGGCCGCATCGCGCCCGGCGAGACGATCAAGGCATTCACCAAGCTAAGCCCTGGGAGGGCGTTTCCGGCCAAAGTCACCGAGTTCGAGCCTAGCCGCAAGATGGTGTGGAGCGGCGGGATGCCCCTGGGACTCTTCAAGGGCGTGCGCACCTTCACGCTGGAGCCGCAGGGCAATGGCGGCACCAAATTCACCATTCGCGAGGTCTTCAGTGGACCCTTGCTCCCGGTCTTTGGCCGCTCGATCCCCGATATGACCTCACCGTTTGAGCAATTCGTGGCTGGGCTGAAGAAACGCGCTGAAAGTGGCGGGTGAACCTTGCTTGTTGGAGGTGCTGAGGTGGCCCTGACGTGGACGTAGTAGCATAGCCAGACAAGGGAAATGGGACGTGAACCGTGTACTACTTTTACTGCGGCCTTGCTATCTCTGCATCCAGAATCTCAAGGTTCTTCCGCACTAACTTTGTGTTAGGGTGATCTTCGCCCAGGAACTTCTGTAAGATCCCGAAAGCCCTATTCAAGCATGATCGTGCCCCCGCTAGTTCCCCTAAATCTTGTAGCACCATACCCAAGTTGTTGACGTCCCTCGCCACTTGTGGGTGGTTGAGGCCATAAGCTGCCTCGTCAATATCCAACGCACGCTCATAATGTGCCCGTGCCCCTGCCAAGTCCCCTAACTGCCGTAGCACACCGCCCAAGTTGCTGACATCACTAGCCACGTTGGGGTGGTTGGGGCCGTAAGCTGCCTCGTCAATAGATAATGCACGCTTCAAGTGTGCCTGTGCCCTAGGCAAATCCCCCAAGCCCCGTAGTACTTGACCCAAGTTGTTGACACGGATAGCCACGGTGGGGTGGTTGGAGCCATAAGTTGCTTCGGCAATAGATAATGCACGCTCGTAATGTGCCCGTGCCCCCGTCAGATCCCCTAAATTTTGTAGCACCATACCCAAGTTGTTAACGTAAATCGCCACTTGGGGGTGGTTGGGGCCGTAAGCTACCTCGCCAATTGCTACTGTTCTTTCAAGTACGCTCTTAGCTTGTGTGTACTGAGCAAACTCTCTCAGATATAGTCCTACCTGATTTAATAGCGTTCCGGTAAGCTCCAACATTACTGCAAGTTCTTCGGCATGGCCTGATGCGGCTAGTGCATGGGGCATTATGCGCGTGGACGCCTGCCATGTATTCATTTCATTTAGCCGGTAAGGGAAAGCCTCCTCGACTAAATGCACGGCAGCCTCGGCCCACCTCTTCCTTTTGCCTTCTCCCAGGCGGTCTCGCACTACCGCTTGCACCAGCCGGTGAACTGACAAGGCATTCCTATCTATAACTACTTCAACCAACGAGTAATGCCGGAGTGGCGCTATCGCATCGCCAAACGCCAGGGGGTCTGCTACCGCAGTAGCGAGAGGTTCTGGGAGATGCTCTGCCCCTCCACTCAATACTTCCTTGGGAATGTCATCGGGAGCGAGGAAGGCGCACAGGTTCAACAGGTCTGCTCCTGCGGTGATGCTTTCTGCACCTCTTGAAACGAGAGTTCCCACGTAGTAGCGACGGTGGCAGGATAGTCCGTAGAGAGAGTGCCGCGCTTCAGGATTTCTCGCTGCCGGGTCTGGAACAGCTCCAAGTAGGCTGAAAGCGATCTCCCAGACTCCTCCATATAAGCCCCTGCCTGCTCCAGTGCCAACGGCAGATTGCCTAGCTCCTCGGCCAGTTTAGCTGCTGCTGCTCTATCCGTTTGTCCCGTGCGTTTCAGGAGGAAGTTAACCGACTCGTCCTGGGTTAGGACCTGGACGGGGAGTGGTGTTGCCACACCCCGCCAATTACTGTCACGAGAGGTAATAATGACGTGCCCGGTAGCTCCTTGAGGTAAGTAGTCACGCACGGCATTTTGATTCGGAGCGTTGTCGAACACGAGCAGCCAACCTGAGTTTTGTCCCAGCCACTCCCGAACGGCTTGAGCAATAGCTACCTGGTCTTTGGCGCTTTGCTCCGGCATCCCCAGTTTGGTGGCGAGGGCCGCGTACCCGGCAGCTAACGTTGAAGGCTCCTCAGACCGCACCCACCAGACAATATCATATTCTGCGGCGTAGCGATACGCGTACTCTATGGCAAGCTGCGTCTTACCGACGCCTCCCAACCCGTGAATGGCCTGCGTCACCGCGGCGTGCTGCCCAGACGTCAGCGCCGCTCGGAGGTTGGTCAGAAGCTCCTCGCGCCCGGTGAAGTTCGGGTTGCGCTGGTGCGGGACGTTCCAGGTTCCGGGTAACGCTCCGGGGAACCGAGGGCGCTTGGATACTGAACGTTGCGGCGCGTCAGGAAAGTTGGGCTGTGTAGTTGGCGTGGCACGCTCACGACGTACCCCCGCGAGTAGGGCATCTCTGGCGGCTTCTTCGTCCAGCCCTACCAGTTTGATGTAGTTTATTGAGCGCCACAGTCCCTTCAGGTCAGTTTCCCTGACCAGCACCGGCACCAGGATACCCTTCTCTCCCTTGGGGTCCTGCACAAAAGCCGCAGTCCACTCGGAATGAGTAAATTCCGCCGTAAAGTAATCAGGGGACAAAACGGCTATGGTCCGCTCGGCATCCTCTGCGGCTTGCTGCATATTGACCACAAAGTTCGAGGCTGGCCGGAAGTCCCACGCCTGAATTGCGACTTCATATTTCGCCTCTACCAACTGCCAGGCAATCCACTCGGCCCACGAGCGGTCCGCCTTGTTATAGCTGATAAAAAAGTCTTTCATCGCCCTTCTCACCCATACTACAGACCAAACTTCGTAGTGCTATTCTACCACAACTAGTGCTACCTCCGAACGCCTCAATCCAGGGCCGATGCAGAGCTAGGAGGCTATAGATGTAGCATGGAGCAGCATCCCTCGACCTGTCATTCCGAATGAAGTGAGGAATCTCCGAGCTTGCCAGGTGGAGGGATTTCCAGATTCCTCACTCCGTTCGGAATGACAGGCAAAAAGGTGCTTCTCTTTTGGGGCATCCTTAAGGACAATAAGTAATGGAACTTTTCTCATACCCCAATCGTCTCAACAATATAAGCTGCCCTACAAAAGGGCTAAATCATAAGAAGAGGAGTAAGAAAGAGATGAAATCGGGAAATAATAGGGTACTGGCATTGGCAAGCGTGGCGTTATCTGTGGCAATGATATTGAGCGCATTCGCGGTAGTGTGGCTTGCGCCTCGCAACGCCTCCCCCGCATCGGCCCAGAACAACGACAACAATACAGGGAAAGTCCCGCAGATCACCGTGCGGGGGAGCGGCAGCATCACCGCGAAGCCCGACATGCTCGTGGTCAACGTAGGGGCCTCCTATCAGGAGAGCACCATCAAGGCCACACAGACAAAGGTCTCGGCGGCGATGGACGCGATGGCCGCGAAGCTGAAGGCAGCAGGTATCGAGGAGAAGGACTACAGGACCGTACAGTACACCGTAGAGCCTGTCATGGACTACGGGAGCGCCAACGATAAAGGGATGATGGGCGTTCCGAAGCTGACCGGCTTCCGCGTGACGAGCATGTTGGAAGTGACCTTCCGCGATCCTCTGAAAGCGCCCGACGTGCTCGACCAGCTGGTGAGCGCAGGGGCCAACACACTCTACAACGTCGGCTATACCTTCTCTAACCCTGACAGGCTCTCGCAGCAGGCATACGAGAACGCAGTCAAGGACGCGGAGGCACGCGCCACCAGGCTGGCAGGCCTATCCAACCTTACCCTGGGCAAGGTCGTCAGCGTGACTGAGGCGAACGCCAACGTGCCCGGACCTGTCTACTACGACAAGGGCGGGCTGGGCGCGGGTGGCGCTTCCGGCCCCATCTTCCCCGGCCAGCAGAGCGTGCAGGTCGACGTGATTGTCACCTACGAGGCGAAGTAACGAGGACTGGGGACTGAGAACTGAGGGTCAAGCAAGGTTGCTTGGCCCTCACTTTTTGTTTGGGATGTTGCTGTAGATTTCGCCGGGGTGTTATCCTAGAGCATGCCTGCAAACCAAACCCGGCGACGGGTGGAAAAAAACAGTTCAATCCATATACCAGGTACCTATACCATAGCCCGCGCAGGCGGGCTTCGTATCTGTAGCCCGCACATTTATGTGCCGGGCGGTGCCACACGCACCTCAACGAATTATCTCATCAATGTTCATCGATCACCATGCACGCCCAGAATCGTGTTGCGCACACTGGTCTTACTCCTTGCAGGATTACTTCTCACCGCGTGCACGGGCGGGAACCCATCCACGGATGCCCAGCTTCCTCCAGGCTGCTGGGCCGACATACCTGCACCCACGTTGCAGGCGGGGTATGTGCAGATGGGCGGCATCACTGCCTTTTCCGATAGCGACATTTGGGCGGTAGGCCAGCAGGCTACACTCGGTGGAGAGAAGTCCACCACACTGACTATGCACTGGGACGGCGCGCAATGGAGCGTAATTCCCAGCTTGAACGGCGCTGATGGTCCAGCCAGTAAGAACAATCTCTACGCCATCGCCGGCAGCTCCGGCAGCGACGTGTGGGCGGTGGGCGCTTACGCCCCCGATGGCGCTCACTTCAAAGCCCTGGCGATGCATTGGGACGGCAAGGCATGGAGCCTCGTGTCCACACCCAACCCCGGCGCGCTCGACAACACCATCTATGACGTCTCTGCGACAGCCTCGCACGATGCGTGGGCCGTAGGGAGCTACCTGGCGGGCGAGCACGTTGACGCGCACATGATGGTGCTGCACTGGGACGGCAAGTCGTGGTCGCAGGTAGAGACGCCGCGAGCCAGCACGCACAATCTGCTCGCGGTGCGAGCCGTATCGAGGGATGACGTGTGGGCCGCCGGAACGCAGGTGCTACACTGGAACGGCAGGGAATGGAGCGTAGAGGACACGCCCGAAAGCTATACGGGGGGATACCTGGATGGGATAGCGGTGGCCGGGCCTGAGAGCGTTTGGGTAGTGGGGAATGACGGCAACGAGGGGGTCGTGCTACACTGGGACGGGCAGAGGTGGGCAGGTGCGCACTCCCCTAAGCTCGCGGCAGGTCCATACCCGCATGAGGTGGTAGCGCTCTCACCCGACGATATCTGGGCGGTGGGCGAATACGCGGATAATCCTCTTACCCGCCAACTGCTCCTGATGCGCTGGGACGGCAAGACGTGGAGCGCACTGGCGAACCCATTGCCGGGTGAAGATACGAGGCTGTTGGGGCTGGCTGCTGTAGATAAGACGTTATGGGCGGTAGGCTCCAGGGGGCATGATAACGAGAGCAAGCCTTTGTTTCTACGCTATACCTCTGAGCCGTGCGACAAATCAAAGAGTGCAAAGGAGAGTTCGTACTCTTCAGATCGGCAGTTTTCAAGTCCGTTCGCTTCGAGAGTTGCGACCTGACAGAGGCAGACTTTGTGGGGGCCGACCTATCAGGCGTACTATTTTCAAGGTGCAACCTCACCAGATGTGATATGACTGGGGCAAGGCTGTCAGGTGCGGACTTTAGAGGCTCGAGCATCGAGGGTCTGAAGGTCGGGCTTGATGAGCTACAAGGCGCAATCGTTGACCCTTCCCAGGCGCTCAGCTTCGCCAGCTTACTGGGACTGGTAGTCAAGAGTGAGGAGGATTAGGATAAATGATTTTACCTGCGCATGAGCACCTTGACAGGCTTGGGATACCATACGAGCGGCGCAGCTTCCCGGATACGACAGAGAAGGGCGCTGCATCAGTAGCGCGGGCGCTTGGCTTCCGCGAGCGCCAGATGGTGAAGACCCTCATCTTCGAGTCGGACAAGGGAGAGCGGGTGCTAGTGATGCTCGGCGGTGACCAGAACGCCATCTCAGGGCACTTGAAGAAGGCCATCGGCTCGCGCAATATCCAGATGGCAAGCCCAGATAGCGTGAAGGAGACGACCGGCTACGTGATAGGCTCGATACCTCCTTTCAGCTGGCAGCCGGAGGGCTTCCGCACCTTTATCGAGGCGTCGCTCCTGGAAGAGCCTCTGCTCGGTGTAGGCGCAGGCAAGTGGGGTGAGGAGATATTGATCGCCCCTGCGGACCTCGTGCGGGCAAGCAGCGCACAGGTAGTCAACCTGACGGACCGGGAGCAACCTATACTACCGTTTGACGACAAACCCAATTGACAGCCACATTCGCCCATCGTCTATCGTCTATCGTCCATTTCGGACAGGACTTCTAAGTAAGCAGAGAGAGCGCCGCGTCTAGCACCTGTTGCGGTTTTATCGCTTCGAGCGCTGGGCAGCGGAGGATGGTGAACCATGCGGGGATGGTTATGCCTCCTACAAGGGGAAAGCGATGAGCGCATGGGAGTGGTGAGCGCACTATTGCGTAATCCACTCCCTCTTTGCCGCCCGGAACCCAGGGGTGGTAGCTGCGCGGGTCGGTCAGGCCGTGTATGGCGACAACGCGAGTGCCCATAGCGACGGCCATGTGGAGCGGACTTGAGTCGTTGCCGATGAAGAGGGTGCAGCGCCTGGTGAGGGCCGCCGTCTCTCCCAGGGTAGTCTGGCCCACAGCGTTGATGATATTGGCGTGCGTGCGCGCTGCCAGCTCCGCCGCGAGGTGAGCTTCGTCCTTCCCGCCCATAATGACGATGCGCGCTCCTAGCTTGCCGCAGAGGCCATCAGCGACTTCAGCGAAACGCTCGACGGGCCACCGCTTGCGGCCCCACAGACCTTCCCCGCCGGGGTGCATTGCTATCAATAACTCCCCTTCCTCTATGCGGTGGCGGTCAAGCCAGCCCTGAGCGCGGGCCTCCTCCTCCGCATCGGGGTAGAGGCGCAGCCGCAGCTCCTCGACTGGGATACCGATGCGCCGCACAATGTCGCTGTAATGCTCCACGGCGTGGTGCTTGCGCCACTCGTGCCCCGCGCCGGGCAGGCCCCACCAGAAGCGTGGAAGGTTCATCTCGGTGCGCTCCCCGATACCCGCGAGCCTGGCGATCCAGAGATTGTAGTTCGAGAACTCCACCGACAGGTCGAAGCGGGCGCGCCGGAGCCTCCAGAAGAGCTTGAGAACGTTCCTCATGCCAGGCCACGCCTCCCGCGTCGGCCACGCCAGGAAATCGTCTATATCGGGGTTGGAGCGCAGGATGCCCTTGTTGGTGGGGTAAGTAAGCGCCGTTATGTGCGCTCCTGGATACCGCTTGCGGAGGGCATGTATAGCTGGCGTGGCGAAGAGTGTATCCCCTATCGGGAGGAGGGCCATAATGAGGATGCGCAAGACGTTTCCCCTTTGACCCCAATATACAGGTTATAGGCCAGGATGCCAAGATAGAAATTAGCGAAAATCGCGCAGCAAACGGGCAACCGCCCCGAATCTCGCCGGCCCGCTTTGAGCCCTTTCCATCCTTACGTTCTGGAAGTACTGCACCGTGAGGCCATTCTGCGGCTCCGCTATCTCCCCGGTGATAGGGAGGCCACATACCCCCGGCCCAAGCCGCTTGTAAAGCTCCAGGAATCGGCCCCCCACTGAGTGGCCCGATGAGAAGTTCTCACTACCCGGTCCGCCAGGCTCGTTGCCGTTTTCTATGCCGGCGAGCTGCACATATTCGGTACCAACCGGCCCAAACCGTGGCTGGGTACCAGGCTGCCACTCCATACGTACGTTCTCAAAGTACTGCACCGTGAGGTTGTTCTCCGCCATTTCGCTCGTGATAGGGTACCCACAAACGAACAGCCCTAGGTGAGGCTTCTCCCACAGCTGCTTGAAACCTCCACTGATAGTGTTGGCCGGGTTGGTGACCGTGCTCAGCAGGTGCGAGCCGTTGTCCTGTATACCGGCCGGTAGGGGCTTGTGCAGGTAGTTGAATATGGTCATAAACGCCTCTACGCGCCATTTGCGTACCGTGTGTGATGCTATCCCTCCATTCGAGTTGTTCTCCTCAAGTACCTTGATGGTACCGTTGCCGTTCGCGTCTACGTTGGACTCTATGCACACTGCGGTGTGGCCGACTGTGCCGGGCTGGCCGTAGCTCAATATGTCACCTGGGCGCGGGTAGGTTCCACGCGTGCCATTGGCTATCAATTCCAGCTTCTGTCCCTGCGTGCTCTTGGCATACTCCTTGACCACATCGCTGCCGTTTGTGCCGAAGGGGAGTTGCGGTATCCCATATGCCATGTACATGAATCGAATCGATAGCTCCACACACTCCCATTCCAGGATGCCGAAGTCCCCCGGCTTCATGAAGGCACGCACGTCATAGATGGCGCGATTGCTCGGTTTTGGCCCGCACGCCAGCACGCCTATGTAGGAGCCGCCCAGAGGCCGCGATGTTTCAGGGGCTCTTGGTGGTGTGTAGTACCTCCTGTCGCAAACGGGATCGCTCCACCAAGGCGGCGGTGGGAGCACGTCAGGGGTCGCCCCTACAGCTACCGCTTCTAACTCAACACTTTCGAGGGGCGGGGCTGATCGCTCGGTGTCAGGAACCAGGCTTGTTTCTACTCCAGGGTCGGTGCTATCAAGCGTCAGACCTTCCACAGCAGAGAGGTAAGACTGTGCGGCCGCGAGGCTGTCCACCTCTGGGGGTAATTCCTGGCTGACCCTGACAATCCAGGTGCGTGGCCCTGCATCTGCGGCCCACTCCACCACGAGCACAGGTGTAAATACCTCATCAGTGAGCATCGCACGTTGGAGAGTCGCGTGCCCCCTCACCGTCTGGCCGAACAAGATCGCACTGGGGCTTACGTCTGTATAGCCTGGGGCGACCTCTAAGACATCTACTCCCCTGTCCATTTCGCGCATCGCATCCAGCTGACTGTGGATGCTCTCTATGTTCCCGTATGCGCTCATCGGCACAGCTTCCGCGGGCGGCTTGCTTCCCTCAGGCATGGCGATGATGCTCACCTCCCGGAACGGCTGCAATTCGCTTGCTGTCGCGATCTGGTTGGCATCCCCCGGCTTCGCGGCTACGAACTCCATATCACGCAACACCGGTGCCTCTATCTCCAGCCTGACATTGTCCAGTGCCAATTTCACTCTTTTGCTCCTTTCCTATTCGGTTTTACTCTCACGGGAACCCTGCCAGCCTTCTCAATCCCGCCATATCTCCATTGAAGCGATTCGTATCGACCGGGCCACTGACCCCATTCGCCTGTCCGTTATCGGTGAACTGGTGAATAGTATGGAAAGGCCAGCCCCCCGGTACGATAGGCTTCGCCACACCGTAGTGGGCGATCCAGAGTGGGAGCGTCTGGCTGAAGGCGTTAGAGTTGCCGACCCGCGTCTGCCAGAAACTGGGACCTGTGTAGATCATCGGGTCACGTCCCAGCGCATCCTGAACGCGTGCCACCCATTGTTTTATCCCTTGCACGATAACGGCGGCCGACCTGTTATCATGGGCTTCCACGTCAATCACCGGCGGCAGGTCGCCTGGGTCCAGCCTTTTGACCTGCTGTATGAACAGATTAGCCTGGGCAGTAGCGTCAACGCTAGGCCTGAAGAAATGGTAAGCTCCCCGCAGTAGCCCGGCGTCCTTCATCCCCTTCCAGTTGCGGGCGAAGAAGGGATCGATAAAGCCTGTGCCCTCGGAGGCCTTGGCAAAAGCGAATACCCTTCCTGAGCTTGGCACCGCCGCCCAATTGATGATGCCCTGGTGATTCGATACGTCAATGCCTAGTGGACGGGGCACTAGAGCTGCTACAGTACTCTCCTCATCGGCTAGAATGAGGCCTTCCTCACCTCCTCTTTCTGCCTCCAGCCCACCATTCACAACTCCAGCCCGAGGATAAGGTATCGTATCTATCTCAACCGCTTCGGGTGCTGTATCCTCTCCCTGCTCCTGGTCCTTTTTACTCTTCGTCATTTCTGCCTCCTCTGTAGAATTCATTTCAAATAGAATCTGGCATCTGCTAATAGTTAGCTTATGCAACCTCTCCTTTGGGGGGCATTAATCCCTCCTTTGGTTAGGATGGTAGCACGGTAATAGTAGCAAAACTGTCCTGTTAGCGCATCACCAGAATTGATTAATTTCTGCCTCAGTTCAGAGCATGGCACAATAGCTGCTGCCATACGCAGGAACATATGGCCTCAACGCAGAGCAGAACCCATCCAGGTGGCATCCCACTACTATGTCGTGAGATAGTTTATAGTGGGCTGCTCAATTAAAGAGCTTAGCTCTCGGTAATAAGGCAGTTGCCCTCGCAGCCGAGATTTGCGTATACACAAAAAGTGCAACACTAATTTATATAGCACGAAAAGTGCTATATGTCAATAGGTTGCGCCTTTCGTTATTCCGAATCTTATCTATCTTCCCGGAAGAACTCTATCACGTCCTCGCGTTCGGTCTCGGTGGTCATCACCTCAACGAACGATAGGCGGTGCCAGGGGAAGATGAACGACTTTGCCCCCGTCGTCATGTACGCGAGGGGCTTACCGTCGCGCTTGCGCGGGTTGGTGAACTCGAGGAACTGGTCCGTAGGCTTGGGCAGGTCTTCTACCTCAGCGTAGATCGCTTCTTCGCCCACGACGTGTATGATTACTACCTTCGCCATATCTGCTCCGAATTCTGAATTATGAGTTTTGAATTTTGAATTGCTCCTGATAATTCAAAATTCAGAATTGAGAATTTAGAATTTACATGGCCAGCGCGTAGAGCTTGCGGTCCAGCGAGCCGACGTATACTATGCCATCTTCTATACAGGGTGAGGAGACGACCGGGCCTCGCGTCTTGTACTTCCAGCGCAACTCGCCTGAGCTGGCGTCTACCGAAAATACGTAGTTGTTGCCCGTGCCGAAGTAGACGGCGTCGCTGACCGCTGAGATGCGGGGCGAGGAGGTTATCTGGCTGCCCGCGTCGAAGCTCCAAATCTCCCGGCCCGTGCGGCTGTCGAGGGCGTGCAAATAGCCCGCGGCGGAACCTATCATCACGCGCTCACCCATTGAGGCGGGCGACGCTGAGACGGAGCGCGGGCACTCGAAGCGCCACGACGTATACCCTGTCTCCATGTCTACCGCGTAGACGTAGTTATCCATCGAGCCGACGATGACCGTATTGCCCACAACCAGGGGCGTGCTGATGATCGCGCCGAGCGTGTGCAGCTTCCACTTGAGGGTGCCGCTAACCGTATCGAGCGCGTAGAGGTTGCCGTCGCTGGAGCCAACAAAGACCAGTCCCTTGCCGAAAGCCGCCGACGAGCGCACGAAGTTCCACGTGCGGTACTTCCAGAGCACCTGTCCCGTATCGGCGTGAAGGCAGTAGATATTCTGGTCGTCCGAGCCTACGAACACCATCTCTTTGTACTGCTTGGGGGAGGAGCGCACCGCCGCGCCCGTGCGGTAGGTCCACACCTGGCTGCCACGCCTGGCATCGAGCGCATACACGTAGCTATCTTCCGACCCGACAACGACGACGTCGCCCATCATGGCGGCGGAGGAGCATATACCCGCCTTGGTGGTCGCTTTCCAGAGGAAATCGCCCGTCTTGCCGTTGAGGGCGTAGAAATTGGTGTCGTAGGAGCCGACGAAGACTACCTCGCGGCTGTACAGGGGCGACGAGCGTATCTCGTCGTCTGTGGAGAAGGTCCAGAGCACCTGCGCACCATCTGCACCTGCCTGGGGCGCCGGACGGGGAGGAGTAAGGGCAGGGATAGTGAGCAAGCCGCTGGCCGCGTGCATGTTGGTTGAAGTCGCTACTTCCGGCTCAGCGAGCTGCGACGAGGACATCCTGGGGACGGTAGCGCCGTCCAGGAAGGAGGGGAGTTCTTCAAGAGGGTCGGACTGTCGGCGCTTCAGCTTCGCGTCGAATATACTGCTCTGCACGAGCGCCTGTCGCAGCGCGGGTGCGCTGGGCCAGCGGCGGTCTATATCGTACTCTACGCAGCGCAGGATGATCGACTCTATGTACTCCGAGACACGGGAGTTGAACTTGCGGATCGGTCGCTCCGCGAAGGTGAAGGGGGTCTGGGAGCGCGGGTCGGAGTTGGTGAGGAGGTGGTGCATAGTCGCGCCGAGGCCGTAGATGTCGCCGCGCTGCTCCGCGAGGCCCCGGTACTGCTCAGGGGGCGCGTACCCCTCTGTGCCTATCATGGTGCCGCGCTTGTCCGACTGGAAGACCTTGGCGATGCCGAAGTCTATGAGGGTGAGCTTCCCTTCTGAGGTGACGATGATGTTCGAGGGCTTGAGGTCGCGGAAGACGATGGGCTGAGGCTGGTGGCCGTGCAGGTACTCGAGCACGTCGCACACCTGCACCGCGTACTTTACTACCTCCTCTTCCATCATGGGGAGGCCCCTGGTTTGGAGCTGCGTTTCGAGGTCGCGCCCGTCTATGTACTCCAGCACCAGGTAGACGCGCCCCTGCGAGTAGAAGAAGTCGTAAATCTTAGGTATGCCGGGGTGGGAGAGGGTGGCGAGGAGGGAGGCCTCGCGCTCGAAGTTGGCGAGGCGAAGCTGGCCGGTGCGTGGGTCGGGGGAGGTGTCGGGCATCTCCTTGACGGCGCAGAAGCGGGCAACGGCCGTGAAGCGGAGGTCGCGAGCCTTGTAGACGGTGCTCATGCCGCCGACGCCGAGCACTTCCTCTACGTCGTAGCGCCCCTGGAGGACGGTGTTACGCGGTAGGGGCGCGGTGCCGGTGCCGGGCATGATCTCGGTAGGCATTGGCCCCTTGCCCGGTGGCACGGGGTATTGAGCTGGCGGTGCGGGGCTATCTGGTGGCCCGTCTCCAGCCGAGGCTTGCTGCGCCCCGGCCAGGCGTTTGATGAGCATGGCGTGTTTCTCCCAAGTGCGTTACTGGTCCTGGATAGATTATAGGAGGAGGTAGTAGCCATGCACAATAGCCCTAATGTCCCAATTGGGGTGGACCTTTTTGGACGACGGACGACGGACGACGGACGACGGACGACGGACGATAGACGATGATTCGGGTAATCACAAAGAACACGAAGACACAAAGAACACAAAGGTTTTTATGGGGGGTTCACCGCAGAGGATGGAGGCAGGGGGTGCGGGGGTGGGGGCATGGCGACGCCATGCCCCTACGGGGGCGTTGGGTTGTAGGGTCGGGTGCCCCTGTGCCGCAACTGGTTCCTGGTGATTTCCCTCGGTGCCTGGGGTGGTGTGGTAGTGTGGTTGGGTGGTGAATTGTGACAAGATAATCATCAGATGTGGGGTTGACGATGCCTGTGGGGCCGCCCGGCGGATGAATCCGCGGGCTACATCTACGAAGCCCGCCTGCGCGGGCTGGCATGTGTAGCACCCTGATGATTATTCTGTTTGTGTTCATCTTTACCACAGCACCCACAAGGGGAGAGCGGTGGGCGTAGCGCTCCTACCAGGGGAGGATTGACCTGCGCTGTGCCGGTTGTGTCGAGTAGCGAGTAGCGAGTAGCGAGTAGTCAGTAGTGAATGGAGTGCGAAACGTGATGCGTGAGTGTGATGGGACTCGGACTATTCGGTACTCGGTAATCTAGGCTGAGACCTCCTTTTCGGGGGTGCCGAGAGAAGTTGTATTGCTATCTCTCGAAGAGAGGGACACCAGCGGGACCCTTTGGGTTGGACCTCGACTGCGGACGGCGAGGTCGAAAATGCATCTCTATTAACTTAATCCCCTTTCTCACCCATTTTGGGACAGGTTTTTGGGGCAATTTAGTAAATTGGTCTGGAATTGGTGGTTTTAGGGGTATTTGGGATGGTGTAGGATGGGGAAGTGGCCGCTCAAGGGCGCGGAAGGATAAGGGGAGTGTACAGCAATGAATGTCATTCTGAGCGAAGCGAAGAATCTAGTATTTTTATCACAGTACACGCTCAGAGATTTCTAGATTCTTCGCTTCGCTCAGAATGACAGGCTAATTAGTGCTTCTCTTCTGGACGCTGTCAGAATGACAGGTAAAGTATTACAGTTCGATTGCGACTTTGCATCTGCCCTAATATGTGGCCCGGCGTTGACGCTTGATAGTAGTCCCCCTATAATGGGGTTACTAACAGATAAGGATGTACCCTTATGGCCGCACCCGATGCTATTGCCAGGCTTGTCGAGCAGTTTCGCGCTAACGAGGCGGAATATACGCAACCTTCGTACAAGGAATACTCTGTGCGGAGCGAGTTTATCAACCCACTCTTCGAGGCGCTGGGGTGGCCTGTAATGGCATGCCATGCTGCATAATCTGGCAGGTTGCCTTTGTGAACTGTTTCTATAGCTCGGAGCATTTACATCTAATATGTGGACGGCAGACCTTAGGTAGTGTTTGTGGGGGTGTTTGCAATCCACGGTCAGCGGTCTGATCTGATGGTAGTCGTTGTCAGTGCGATGGTCCATAAGAGATCCTGAGAGCCGCACAAAGAATAGGAGCAAGGCTTTGGACTACATAGACAAATCAAGAGTCGCAGAACTTCTGGCCGAGAAACACCCTTCAGAAATCAGCAAAATCATATATGAGTTGGGGGAAAGCCGAACAGAAGAAGACCTCCAAAGCCTAGAAAACTTCCTCCTTGTTCCGATTCCAGTTCGCTCAAAGAGACCTTTCGAGAGTAGGGAATATGCCGACATACCTAAGCACGCGTGTCTGAACTTCCTGGCCTTTGGAGAAGCGGGGATACGCAGACTAGCTGGTCTATTCCCGAAAGTGTCAGAACGTAACTATTCAGTATCCATTCTGGAGATAATCTATGCTATCAGCGAGGGCATATATCCATCCTCATGGGCTGGGAGCGGTATGCGGCGTGCGATACCATTTACGGATGAGCTAGTGCTCTTGGCGAATAAAGTATTCAATGATTTCGTCATTCGCAGTCAAACTGATATAACTGTGTTTTCTGATATTGTGCATTTGATGAATAGGCGTATTGCTACATATACTCGCTTGCAGCGGGACCCTAACGATAACGTTCAAGAATTAGACGCCTGGATTTCTACTAGAACTACCGCAATCATGCAATCTGTGTTTGACATAATTCGTAAGTCTTCAATTTCGCTGCCGATGTCGATAATTGAAGAATATAAGACGTTAGTGCAAAGTAATTTGCGTGAAGAAGAGTACCAGAGTTTCTTAGCGAGACATCCAGTTCTGTTAGACCCTCTGGCTAGATCTGTTGTTTCCAAGCAAACATTGGGCTCCGATTTCAAGACTGACTTTGTGATTTCGAAGTTGGATGGTGAATACATTGTGGTGGAGATTGAAAAGCCACAAGACAGAATATTTGTAACAGATGACAATTTCAGTTCCTCGTTCTCTCACGCCTATGGCCAGGTGCTCGATTTTCAGGAGTGGGTCGAAGTCAATATCAGTTATGCACAAACACAATTGCCCGGCATAGTATCACCAAGGGGTATGCTGATAATGGGACGAAGGTCTGAGTTGACTGATTGGCAGAAAAGGAAGCTAGCTCGATTTAACACGAATAATAGTGGACGTGTAAGAGTAATGTGCTTCGATGATATTGTTGAGAGCGCCTACAAGCTCTACAAGAATATGTACCGAGATATTATTTTGGCACCTATTTGAGTGTGCAGTCAATAAGGGGAAATGTATTCCAACCGAAGTAGAACAATCCAAAGAAGGAACGGTCATACTTGACAGGGTGGTTACGCACCTCCAGTTCCAAACCCGACCATGGTGGTTGTTCCAACCACAACTCCAAAGTTACTTGCGCTTTTGATCTAAGTCCGAACTACACATACTGACCCTATTGAATTCTCACATCCTAGATTATTACATCATACAAATGACTAGCCGATTTCGAGGTAGGTACTTTGAAGTCAACAAGAAACCTTTAGAACGCCTCCCTATCCGCACTATCAACTTCTTCGACCCCGCCGACAAAACCCGCCACGACCAGATGGTGAGCCTGGTGGAGCGTATGCTGAAGCTGCACAAGGACCTGGCAGCCGCGAAAAGCCCTAATGACAGGGTGGTGCTCGAAAGGCAGATCAAGGCAACGGACGAGGTGATAGACAGGCTGGTGTACGAGCTGTACGGGCTGACGGAGGAGGAGATAAGGGTGGTGGAGGGTGTGACTCTCACGTAACTTTAGACCCGGTCATGGTTTGATAAACCTGATCTCATTAATGATACATTGATGAACCGAACCGTCACCCGGATCGTCGGCCAAAATGTATACTTGCGTAATGGCATGAAGATTTACGCCTGGGAATGTCCTATCAAGTGGGAACTTAACTGTAGTCCAATACTCCGTTCCGGGCTTGCCTAACGAAATTTTACCGTCGTTCCTTTCAATATCGGCAAGGCCGATATAGCAGGTAGTCCTCTCATCGCTGAACCTAAACTTTATCTGAACATCGTTGTATGCGCTGAGGTCTGGGGTTTGAAAAAGCTCAAAGTTGAAGGCCCCGTAAGTTGCACTAGTTGTGCTTTGGAACTGGTATTCGAATACATAGCTGGGATGAGCATCAGGCTGGCTCTCAACTTTGAGCTCAACCTCTGGATATATTAAGGCAGGACTTTCCCACATGCGGGTGCGATAGGCCCATGTTTCAAGCAAATCACCTTGTGTAGCAGTGGAAGTGGGTGTGGGTGTAGACTGTGTGACAGTAGGTATGAGTGTAGATGTGGGTGTAGGCGGCGCTATCAGCGTGATCTTGATATCACCGAACGCTATGGGAGAAAGACCCAAAAGAAAGCAAATCAAGCCTATAATGAGGGCCATAGAATAGAAATAACGACGGTTTGTGGGGGTTTTTACTGCCTGCTCTCTTAACACGATGCACAGCAATATTGCCACAGGCAAAAGAACCAACCAAAAAATAAGAAGGAGCCAGATACTATCCTGCCTTGTAAGGTAAACTGTGACAAAGATACCGGCGATCGCAATAATCGTCGTTAGACCGGGCCAGAAGTGGGGTCCAATAGACTTAGCTATTTCTGACATACGAACCACCCTTCGAGATATCAGCTTCTAATACATGATCCATACAATATATATATCATACCATCAAATAAATAGTAGAATAAGTTGTAAAATCTAGACTTACGATTCAGTTTGGGCGGCGTACACTAGATGAAACGCCGGAAGACCGGGATGACAACGAATGAAAGCGGAGGCGACCAGAATGAGAGAGTTCAAGATTATAGTTGAGAAGCATACAGACGGCTTCGTAGCATACCCCCTCGGCTTGAAGGGTGTGGTTGTAGGGCAGGGCGACACTTACGAAGAGGCGCTCGCAGATGTGACCTCTGCTATCAGCTTCCATATCGAGACTTTCGGGGCGGAAGTGTTCGATTTGGATTCACCATCCTATCAATGCCCCACCCGTTAGTGAAGAGGGCACGGGATATAACCCCACACCCGGTATCGAAGGGAACGGCCCCGGACCAAATCCTCCACCCACACCCGGTATCGAAGGGAACGGCATAGGATGGAACCCCCCTCCCGGCCCTGGCAGACTCGGGAATGCTGGGGAGGGAACCGGGCGTGGCCCCCCACCCCCACCTCCGCCAAGCATTCCTCCCAGGCCACCCAACATGCCGCCTAACCCGCCCATGCCAATCCCGCCAAGCATTCCGCCCAGGCCGCCAAGCATACCCATTGGGTCCATCATCTGAGCAAGCCCACCTCCGCCTTCACGGAGCATGCCCCCCAGCCCGTCAAACATGCCTCCACCGCCCCCGGCACCGCCGCCACCACCTCCCAGCATATTTGGGTAGGGGACCGGTACGGGGCCAATTGGACCTGGTATTTTCATCCAGTCGGTAGGATTACTGTTTCCACCAATCCCACTAAACATCATGCGCTGCACAGGCAGGCGGGCTGACCTCGCTGCGCCCATGTGAGGCTGAATAGCCCTCTGCACGGCGCGGTTGCCATGAGTCTGTTGCGCCTTCTGCATCACACGGGCGCGGATGGGCGCGTTACCCCGCATGGAGAGCCTGCGGTCGTGAAGCAACGAGGAACTGTACGGGAGGGCAAGCTCAGGTGTGGCAGATAGCTCGTCACCTGCGTGGTGCTCTGGTTGAGTCTCGAAGTGATTGGCCTGGTGTCGCGTACGGGGCTGGTCCTGCTCGTGAGTCTGGCTGTCCTGCATGGCTTTTCCTTCCCTTCTCGCATGATTGTACAGCGTGGTTTTCTGGCTGTGCTGGAGGTATGGCGAGGTAACCACAGCGCACAAAGATATATAGAGACGGAACTAACGCGACTCTGCGTAAGCAGTTGTTAAGGCCATGCCAGTAGAAAACATTGTATTATTAACCTTATCACTTTACAAGATGTTTGTGGAGCATGTGCTGAGGCTGCACGAAAGGCAGATCAAGGCTATATTTGGGCAATAGAGCATTAGGGAGGTCAAACTCGCTCATGGCTTGAAAAACCTTATCTCATTTATGATACATTTGTGAACCAAACCGTCACCGAACTTGTCGGTGGAAACGTAGACTTCCGTGAGGGCACGGCGATTTACGCCTGAAAATATGATATCGAGTGGGAACGTAGATGTAGTCCAATAGTCTGTTCCGACCTTGCCAAGCGACTTTTTAGCGTAGTGACCTTCATTGTCGGCTAGGCCAAAATCACAGTTAGTTCTATCATCGCTATACCTGAACTTTATCTGAACAGAGTTGTATGCGCTGAGGTCGGGGGTTCGATAAAGCTCAAATTTGAAGCCAGCATACCTTGCATTAGTTGTACTTTGAAACTGGTACGCGAATACATAGCTAGGATGAGTATCAGGCTCGCTCTCAACTGAGATCTCAACATCTGGATATATTAAAGCAGGACTTTCCCACATCCGAGTGCGATAGGCCCATGTTTCAAGCAAATCACCTTGTGTAGCTGTGGAAGTGGGCGTGGATGTAGACTGTGTGACAGTAGGTATGACTGTAGGCGTGGATGTAGCAGACGATATTAGTGTGTTCCTGAGATCACCGAATGCAATGAGAGAAAGACCCAAAAGAAAGCAAATCAGGCCTATGCTGATGCACACAGAATAGAAATAAAGACGGCTTGGCTGGTTGTTCTTTACCCGCTCTCTTAACATTATACATAGTAACATTGCCGCAATAAAAAGAACCACCCACAAAATAAGAAAGAGCCAAATAATATCCCGTGTTGTAAGGTAAAACGCGACAAAGATACCGGCGAGCGTAAAAATCGCCCCTAAACCTTGCCAGCTGGGAGTCCCAAGAAACTTACTTATTTCCGGCATATGAACAACCCTCCGAGGTATCAGCCTCTAGTGTACGATCTGTGTAATGTATAACATATCATCGGATTAAGTAGTAGAACAAGCTGTAAAATCTAGATTTACGTTCAGTTTGGACGGCGTACACCAAATGAAACGGTGCAATAGCAGGAGACACGAATGCGTATCGCGCTTCTTTCAGATATTCATGGAAACCTCGTAGCCCTCGAAACGGTCTTGCGTGAGATCGCGCAGGAACCGGTCGACCAGATTATCTGCCTGGGAGATGTGGGCGCGCTTGGGCCGCAGCCGCGTGAGGTCATTGAGCGGTTGCGCCAACTGGGCTGCCCGGTCGCTCTTGGCAATACCGACGACTGGCTCCTGTCACCTCCGGTCTCCTCGGACCCGGACCCCAAGCCTATATATACGATTGCAGCTTGGTGTGCCGAGCAACTCTCACCGGCAGACCGCGCCTATATCCGGACATTCCCCATGCTGCTTGAGTTGCCCCTCGATGATGGGAGAACGTTGCTAGGTTACCACGGCTCTCCAAGCTCGTTCAATGACATCATAGCTGCGACCACTCCTATCGCTGAGCTTGTGCGTATGCTTGCAAATCATGCTGCTTCGGTGATGGTGGGAGGGCATACCCATATCCAGATGGTCCGACGCTATGAAGATGCTTATCTAGTCAACGTAGGTAGCATCGGCCTCGCGGGGATAACTGCCGGAGGCCCTGGCTTACCGGCTAACCATCATGTACACTGGGCAGAGTACGGCGTGCTGAGCGTAGAACATGGGCGGCTCAGTATCGAGTTGCGCCGGACACCGCTCGATATGGACGCCGTTCTGGAAGCGGGCCGCAGCTCCGGTATGCCCCACCTCGATTGGTGGGTGCGAACGTGGGAGTAAGGTTGCTACCCATTCTTCCAGTTTAGCGTCTGTCTGAAAATTCGATGCTCAGCCCGCCCTGCGACTTATGCAGATTAACAAAACAATCAACATAGGTGTATGTGGCCCCGCCCGGCACATAAATGTGCGGGCTACACATACGAAGCCTCCCTTCGGAGGCTAGCGGTTGGCTGCTTTCTATGCTGATTATTTTGTTAAAGTGCATCAGTCGCAGGGCGGAGTTTTCAGGCAGGCTTTTGGAAGGAGCGACACAATTCCAGCTAATAGGAGTGATTGCATGGCCGACTATCTTGTTGACACCTGGCGCAGGATCATAGTGGGCGAGGGTAAATCGTGGGTGCTGTTCGAGCATGGCACCTGCGTTATCCTGACGACTCCTTCTCAAGACCTGGTGGCGCAGGCGACGGCCTTGCTGAAAGAGTGGGGGCCGGTGGTCGCAGGCACTCCTGCGGGCGACTTCAACGTTGTCGAGCTTCAGGACGCTCCCGGCTGGGTCGTCACCTCTCACCACCCCGACATCCTCACCTACGTCGGCCAGGAAGAGTTCGAGGAGGGAGAGGTGCCACAGGAGATGATGATAGGTCTGTTGGGCAGGTCCAAACGGGGCCAGGATGCTGAAGAGCTTCAGGTCATCCACGTCGAGTCTTGACTGGCCTCCCTATGAAACAGCTTCTATCCACTCTTACGACATTCTTATCATTTACGCTCGTATTGGGTATAGCCCCGGCCCTTAGCACCCAGGCGGCCCCGCCAGCGCAAGCCAACTCTCGAACTTTTCCGGAGACCGGCAAGACGGTGAGAGGTAAGTTCCTGGAATATTGGAACGCGCATGGCGGCCTTGCGCAACAAGGCTATCCTATCTCAGACGAGTTCATGGAAGCGAGCGACCTGGACGGTAAGAGTTATCATATCCAGTACTTCGAGCGCTTGGTAATCGAGTTGCACCCTGAGAACGGGCCTCCTAACGATGTGCTACTTTCTCTGCTGGGCCGTTTTCGCTACAACCAGAAATACCCTGACAGCGCGCCTGGGCAGCTATCTAGCACCGCAGCGGACGCCGTACTCTTCCCGGAAACAGGGATGCACCTGGGCGGCCTCTTCCTGGAATACTGGAACGCGCACGGCGGCCTCGCCCAGCAAGGATACCCAATCTCGGAAGAGCTTACCGAAATCTCCGACCTCGACGGCCAGCCTTACACAGTACAGTATTTCGAGCGCGCCGTCTTTGAGCTGCACCCTGAGAATGCGCCTCAGTACCAGGTGCTCCTGTCTCATCTTGGCACCTTCCAATATAAAGCCAGGTATGCGAGTGGCGCGCCTGAAAGCATAGTCTACCCGCCTGAGCCTACGCCAACGCCCACTTCTACTTCAACTCCCACATCCACACCCCGACCCCCGACCCCAATCATCCCAACGGCCACCAAGACGCCTATACCAACTGCAACCGTCGCGCCGGCCAGGCCAACAGTCGCGCCGGTGGCACCTTCTGGCAAGGTCTTCGCTCTTGGCGACTCCGTGATGCTCGGTGGCGCTACGGAGCTACGGCGACTGGTAAAGAGTATCGAGATTGACGCCACTGTGAGCAGGCAGGTCGCATCGGGGATCAGCGTATTGAAGTCGCGCCGTGACGCAGGCCGCCTGGGCGACGCCGTAGTTATCCACCTCGGCAACAACGGCACCTTCACCACCCAGCAGTTCGACCAGATAATGCAGGCGCTGGCGAAAGTGCCCAAAGTCATATTCGTGACCATCAAAGTGCCCCGCGCTTGGGAAGGCCCCGATAACGCGGTGATCGCCGCAGGAGTGAAACGCTACCATAATGCCATGCTGGCCGATTGGCACGCGGTCAGCACCAACCACCCCGATTACTTCGCTAAAGATGGCTACCACCTTACAGCAAAAGGCGCGAAGCTCTACAGCGAGCTTATCGCTGCCGCCTTGAGTAAGTGATAACTGACGCACTAACAACTCTTTTCAAGCTCTCCTCCCTAAATGAGCACCTTTAGCCATGAAAGTGAGCAGCATTTGGCCTGGAAAATGAGCAGCGCTCCGGTGCAAGATAGAGCTATCGAACAACCACCAGCGATCACGCTGGCAAATAACAAGGAGGAGAACACAAATGGATAGGGAACAATCTATAGCCCTCATTCAAGAGATATATGAGGCATTCAATAGACGCGATATGGACAAGTTGGACGAGCTTTTCGACCCCGCTTACGAGGACCATTCGGTTGGGACGCCACTCCCAATCCCCTTTGATCGCCAGGCACTCAAGGGCCTCCTCCAGATGTACTTCACCGCCTTCCCCGACTGCAAGTTTACCGTCAGCGATTTTACCCTCGAGGGGGACAAGGCTGCCTGGCGCGACCGCTTGACCGGCACCCACCAGGGCGAGCTTATGGGCATCCCCGCGACGGGGCGCAGTGTGGATGTGTCCGGTATGAGCATGGGCGAGATACGCAATGGCAAAGCTATCCGCCACTACAGTGTCTTCGACAACCTGGGCCTGATGCAGCAACTGGGCGTAATCCCCGCGCCTGGCGCATAGTCGCCAGGTGTGGCGACTTACCAATGCCCTTGAAACATGAGACATCCCGAATTTTATATTCGTGCCTGTTTCATGTACAAAGGCATCCCAAACCCCACCCCCAGCCCCTCCCCAATGGGGAGGAGAGTTTGAAAAAGGGACAAAAATGAGGTTTCGGCGCAGCCGAAACCTCATTTTTGTCCCTTTTTCATAGGTTGGTGGTGGGTAACCAAGCTTGCTGACAATTCGCGATGTTTCAAGTTTTACTGCTATCGTCCTGCTGTGCACTCCGGGAAGAAGGTATTAGCGACGATCTTGGAGGTCTGTCCCCTGGTCGCGTTGTTGTATGGACGGAAATAGGGTCTGTTTTCAGCGCCGCATGGCTCTCCCTCACTGCCGCACGGGTAGCCGCTCATATGGCCTCTCGATGCGAGACGCTGCACCCATACGTAGAAGGGGTGATCTGCGGGAACGTCCTCGAACATCTGCCCTGTGGGTGTATCGCTGTACCCAGCGGCATTAGAGACTATCTTCGCTATCTGCGCTCTCGTCGCGTCGGCGAAGGGGCGGAAGTAGGGTCTGTTTTCAGCGCCGCACGGCTCACCCTCGCTGCCACAGGGATAGCCGCTCATGTGCCCTCTCGATGCGAGCCTGTTGATCCACACGAAGAAGGTGTTGGATAGGGGTACATCCTCGAACATCTGGCCGCCTGGATCGTCCGACAGCCCTGCGGCGTTGGAGACTACCTTGGCTATCTGCCCTCGCGTAATCAGGTTGTCGGGCTTGAAAGTCCCATCATCATAGCCGCCAAGTATGCCCCGGCAGGCGAGGCAGCGTATGTGCGCGTAGAAGGTGTGGCCCTCCGGTACGTCGGTGAACTGTACAGGGCAGATGGTGGGCGTGGCGGTCGCGATGGCGGGGGTGCTAGATGCGCCCGGCGATGCCACGGGTGTCACTGTGTGGGTAGAGGCTGAGGGTGTCTGAGTAGATGGGAGCTGGGTGGTCGTAGTTGAAGGTATGGACGTGCTCGTAGGAGGAGCTGGCGTGCCTGTAGAACCTGGTATAGAGGTAACAGTGGCGGTGGCCGTGCCGCAGGCAGGCTGGCTGAAGGTCAGCTTCGTGCCATTGGCGATGCTGCCGGTGGTGTTGTTGCATACGTATTGAGTGTAGCGGGTGCCGACGTCTTGCTGCACGCCCACAGTAACCTGCTGGTTGCTGCCGCTTGGAACGCTGCCGTATATCACCTCAAACGTCGAGTTCCCTTCGTACAGGCGCACCTCCACATTCACCAGCGCGGTGTAGAAGTAGTCCCTGGCGCGCCACTCTATATTGAAAACGCGGTTCGGGGCGTTGCCCTCGACTGAGGTGAAGATGCCGCAGCCGGGGCAGCCTCCTCCCTGGTTGTTCAGGTGCAGTGATTGCCAGTAAGGGAGGATGGCATAGTTGAACTCCTGGCTGGGCATGCACGTCACGAGCCAGGCGTTGCTGTTGGCGACGAAGCCTATAGTGCCGTTGGAGCCTATAGTTGCGCTGTTGAAGGGCTGCCCGTATAGCGCGAAGGGGAAGGGGAGGCTGATCGTCGTGGCGCAGTCGTCGCAATGCAGGCCGATGTCGGTGCTCGCGGGCACGACGGTAGCTCCCGCAGATGAAGTGATGATGTAATTGGTGTTCGTTACACCGCAAGCGGTGGGGGTCGCGCTGGGCGGGGGTGGTGTGGCTGTGGGAGGGGTCCCTGTGACCGTCGGCGTAACCACGGTACACATGCTCCGCTCAATCAGCGTATCCCAGGGAGTATCGTAGCTATTGAATGAGCGCCCGACGGTCCACAGGTCCCCGGAGGGCGCACTGTCCACGCCGTATAGCTCGCTGTTGAATCTAAAGCCGTTGGGGCTGCCCACCACCTGCCATGTGCTGCCGTCCCAGCGCAGGACCAGCGTATTCGCCGGGAAAGATGGGTGGTTATCTACATGGTACTTGCCTACGGCCCATAGATCGCCATCCGGGCCACGAGTGATGCTATAGAGGATGTTGTATCCACTTACGGAGCCGTCAGGAGTGGGTACGTGGCTCCAGGTTGCGCCGTCCCATTTGAGAATGAGCGTCTGGTAGGTAGAGCCTCCGTTATTTGAGTAGTGGCCCGCCGCATATATTTCGTTGGCTGAGACCGCCACTGCCCCAAAGAGTCTGCTGACGTATGCGCCGGGGTTAGGGCTGCTGACGCGACTCCAGCTTGTGCCGTTCCAGTGTATGATGACGGTGCGGTGCGCGCCGCTCTCAGGGTATTGGTAGCCGACGGCCCATACGTCGTCGGAGGCTATAGCAACCACATCCTCCAGCACATAGAAATTCATGAAATCGTTGGGGAGGCTGGGCACTATGAGCCACTGGCTGCCATTCCAGTGAAGCGTGACGGTATTATGGGTGCCGGGGGTATTGCCAACAGCCCAGATGTCGTTGGGCGAGATGGCGTCAATAGCCATAAGCTCATTTGTGCTCGGACCCTGGTTGGGACTGTTCGCGACGCTCCACGCCGTGCCGTCCCAGTGCTCGATGAGTGTCTTCGCCGAGCCTATGTAAGTGTAGCCCACCGCCCACACGTTGTCGGGGGCAAGGGCTATCACGTCCTCCAGGTAGCTGCCTGCTGCCGGGTTGGGGCTTGGCACATGGGCCCATGCCGTGCCGTCCCAGTGCATTGTGAGCGTCTCGTCTGGGGTTTGGGCAAAATCGAAATAATAGCCGACGGCCCATACGTCGTTGGGGGATAAGGCCGAGACTGCATTGAGCCTGTTGCTTGAGCGCGGGTTGGGGCTTTGTACGATCTGCCAGTTCGGCTCGCAACCGGGTGCCGTAAGGCCTGACATGCTTGAAGAGCTTGCCTGGGCCTCAGCGCGAGCCGGTTGCCCTGAAAATAGAGTGAGCAAGCCCGCGAGCAGGGCCGCTACGAAGACCGGCAGCGTATCGGAAGCTTGTCTGGCGGCTACGGGAGTTGGAGGGTTGGACATATCTGGTACGCTCCTTGAATAACGTGTGCGAACATTCCCACCTGAAGTGTACGCCACTTCGTTACGTAAACGCTATATACATAAGGCAAAGAATCGAATAATGTATACCTTTGGTATACTTAAGGAGAGAAAAGGCAAGCATTGGGCCAATAGCCTCGGTAATAAGAGACTGAAGAAACAGAAATGACTACCAACGTGAACACACATAATCCGCACTCCGCACTCCGGACTCCGCACTCAGGTAGGGTTGTAGTCGCCATGTCGGGTGGCGTAGACAGCTCTCTCACCGCCGCGCTTCTGATGGAGCAGGGGTATGACGTAATTGGCGTGCATATGCGCCTGCACCATCTCCACGCCCAGAGCACGAAAAGCTGCTCTACCGGCGCGGCTTCGTCCGGTAAGCTGAACAAAGGGTGCTGCTCGGCTGACGACGTGGAAGATGCGCGCGAAGTCTGCTACGAGCTTGGCATACCCTTCTATGTACTCGACTTCGAGGGGGACTTCCGCAAGACGGTAATCGACAACTTCGTGAGCGAGTACGGCAAGGGCCGCACCCCGTATCCGTGCCTCATGTGCAACCGCTACGTCAAATTCGACTCCCTCTTGAGGCGGGCCGCGCAGCTCGACGCGGACCACCTGGCGACGGGACACTACGGGCGGATCACTTACGACGAGGTGACGGGCAGGTACTCCCTACGCAAGGCGCTCGACCCCACGAAGGACCAGTCTTACGTGCTGTACCACCTGGGGCAGAGCGAGCTAAGCAGGCTGCTATTGCCGTTGGGCGACCACGCCAAGACGAGCGTGCGTGAGATGTCTGCCGAGCGCAACCTCGTGACTGCGGACAAGCCAGACAGCCAGGAGATATGCTTCATCCCGAATAACAACTACCGCACTTTCCTGGAGAAGGTGTCGCCCGGCATGGTGCAGCCCGGCGTGATAGTAGACACCGCTGGAAATGTGGTGGGGCAGCATGGCGGCGTGCCGACCTACACGATAGGGCAGCGTAAGGGTTTGGGCGCACTTGGGCCTGACCCACGCTTCGTCGTTGAGTTGCGTCCCGCCGACAACGTGGTGGTGGTTGGCTCGAATGACGACCTGCTATCAGATAGCCTCACCGCAGACGACGCCCATTGGACATCCGGCGAAGTGCCCGTAGAGCCGTTCCGCGCCAATGTGAAGATACGCTACCGGGCTACCGAGGTTGCAGCTACCGTCACTCCCCTACCGGAAAGGCGCTTCTACGTAGAGTTTGACGTGCCGCAACGAGCCGTGACCCCCGGGCAGGCGGCGGTATGCTATGTAGGTGATGAGGTTGTGGGGGGCGGAACGATAGAGCGGCCACTCTAAAGCAGTAGCATTGAGGAGGCGGCATGGCTACGCGGGTATTTACAGCGGTAATCCACAAAGAGGCTGACCTGTACGTTGCCGAATGTCCCGAGGTGGGCACGGTAAGTCAAGGTTATAGCGTCGAAGAGGCCATATCCAACCTGAAAGAGGCGACGGAGCTGTACTTAGAAGAGTTTCCGATGCCAGATATGGGCCGTCCGATTCCTGAACCGAAAGGCCACCTGGTCTTCGCCTGATGCCCTGGGACCCCACTCTTTATCACAAATTTCAAAGCGAGCGTTTCGCGCCCTTTGACGACCTCCTCGAACTGGTGAACATGCGAGGAGGTCTGCGTGTAATTGACCTGGGGTGCGGCACGGGTGAGCTGACCGCGAGGCTGGCCGGCGCGCTCCCTGAGAGCGACGTCGTAGGGATAGACAACTCGCAGGAGATGCTCTCACGTGCGGAAGAGTACTCTCGCCCTGGTATCCGGTTCGAGCTTTGCCCTATCGAGGGCGTCACGGGCGAGTGGGACCTCATCTTCTCAAACGCCGCCTTGCAATGGGTGGAGGACCATGTATCGCTTGTGCCCAGGCTGGTGGAGATGCTGCGTCCAGGCGGGCAACTTGTGGTGCAGGTGCCATCGAACTTCAGGCACCCGACGCAAAGCCTTGTGAGAGACCTGGCGGCGGAAGAGCCGTTTCAAAGCGCGCTCGATGGTTGGTCCCGCACGTCACCCGTGCTTTCGATAGAAGAGTACGCCGAATTGCTCTACTCAAGCGGCGGGCGAGAGCTTACCGTATACGAGAAGGTATATCCGCACATCCTCGAAGATGTAGACGCGCTGGCGGATTGGACCTCCGGTACGGTTCTGGTGCCGTACTTTGAGCGATTCTCTGCTGAGATGAGGGAGGTATTCATGGCGCGGTACAGGGAGCGTTTGCGTCTGCGCTACCCATCTAGCCCCATATTCTTTGGGTTCAGACGAACCCTGTTTGCAGCTACTCGTGATGCGTGAAATGAGTCACTTAATCCACATTCTCTGTAGTGTATAATCTCCCCACTGCCCCACGTTGAGATGGGGTAAATCCTCTCTGCTAAGGCGCTAATATGCCCATTCTTTCACCTACCGTAGTAATTTTTCTTGGCCTCGGCACGACTTATGCTTTACTCTTTCACCTGTGGAAGGGGAAGCACCTGGGGCACTTACCTCTATTCTGGTTGGTCAGCGTGCTGGGGTTTGGTCTTGGCTACCTGGTCGCGGGACTGTGGTCCTCTCACATAGTGGTGTTAGGTAGCATCCCTCTCGTGGAGGCCTCCGCCGGGTCGCTCATCTTGTTGCTGGTTGCCAGGCGCTTCTCCGTGTGATACAATGCTGTGCCTACGATAGACGATGGACTATGGACCACGGACGGCGGACTATATGCAAATCCGCAATCCACAATCCAAAATCCGCAATCATGGTTGGGGGTTTGTCTGAATGAAAATATTCTTCTTTATTCTGGCTGGCATACTCGTGCTGGGGGTGCTGGTGCTCCCTATCATCCTGGTATTCGTCTCCCAAAGCGCCGACTCCTGGCTGATCAACGTCCGCGACATGTCTCTCATTTACTCCTCGCTATTTATGTGCGTGGGAGCTATACTCTTCATAATTGCGACTGGATTACTGGCTATGATCGCCTTCTTGATCCGCGACCACATCGTGCCGGCCATCGATAAGCTGAATGATACGGCCAAGACGGTGCGTGGAACTGCAACATTCGTCAGTGAGAGCGTGGTAGCCCCGATAATAAAGGTAGCCGGGGCTGCTTCAGGTGTAAAAGCGGCGGTGCAGACGTTGATGCGCCGCAAAACTCCAAAGCCTTGAGATAAAGATGAGCCTCCAATAGTCGCATAAAAGCAATATGTGACGGACCAGCTCGCATACCATCATCCAAACCCGGAACGATTGGGAACTTATGAGACGGATTGGAAGTTAAGTAGAGTTAAGGGTTACAAACTGTCCAACTCGTAAGTTAGACCAATTGGAGGGACAAGGAGATGGCAACATACATTATCAGGAGAATGCTACAGGGATTAGTGGTGCTATTTATCAGCACCTTGGCAATTTACACAATTCTGATCTACACGCCTGGTGGCCCAAAAGACCTGATTGATCGGCTAAAGGGTGAGAGCGGTGGCCAGGTAATCATCAACCCGGAGTTGGCTAGGCTCTATACGATACAATATGGCTTGGATAAGCCCTACCCGTTCGGCTATCTCACATGGCTCTTCGATCCCTCGGATACGACTGAACGACTCTATTATGTGGAAGATGGCAGCTTACAGGTCTACAGTACCACGAAAGGGATAGACCTGTTCGGTATCGTCAAAGGGAGTGGTGTACTTACGGGTGACCTGAGCGATTCGGTGATTGTAGACCAGGGTAAGCCGGTAATCGAACTGATGGGTGCCAGGTTCGGCAATACACTGATACTGATGGGCATGTCTACCCTCGTATCCATTCTGATAGCAATCCCTATCGGCATCGTTGCAGCCATCAAGCAGTACTCCAAGCTTGACTACACGGTAACCGCCTTCTCATTCGTGGGGCTGTCTATGCCCACATTCTGGTTCGGCTTGATGCTCATCATCCTGCTGGGGATATTGCCGAGACAGTTGCACAACCAGGGTGCTACCTGGCTCCCTTACTTGCCGACTGGGGATACGGGTGACTCCATAAACCCTAGTTTCATAGACCGCATCTACCACCTGATACTGCCTGTAGCGGTGCTCTCGTTCGTAAATGTGGCAGGGTTATCACGATACGTGAGAGCCTCTATGCTGGAGGTACTTAGACAGGACTACGTGCGCACCGCCTGGGCTAAGGGGCTGCATCAGCGTACGGTAATCCTCAAGCACGCACTACGCAACGCGCTGATCCCGGTAATCACTATAGTAACTCTAGGCTTGCCGGCACTCTTTGGAGGGGCCATTATCACAGAGACAGTCTTCAACTACTTCGGCATGGGCAAGCTCTATTTCGAGTCTGTAGGACAATTCGATATTCCACTGGTGATGGGCTTCCTGTTGATAAACGTGACATTGATAATCCTTGCGAACATCCTGGCGGACGTGCTGTATGCTGCTGCCGATCCGAGGATCAGGTTCAGTTAAATTAAGAAGGATAAAGGAAAAGGGATAAAGGAAGAGGTGCACTTTCAACTTTATCCCTTTTCCTTTCGAGAGGAGCTTAGGATGAAGAAGAAACAGGGTGGTGATGCCAGCTTCTTAATCGGGCTGGTGCTGGGGATAGCAATAGGCGCGGCTGTGGCGCTGGTGCTCACTCCCAATTCCGGCGAGGAGAACCGCGCCAGGATCAAAGGAGCCGTCGGAGAGGCGAAAGACTCTCTCCAGAGCAAAGCTGAGGAGACCAAAGCCCGGGTGGCTGGAGCCTCCGAGGGCGCAGCTCAGTAGCTGGTAACCCGGCTATAGCGTGAGCATGGGGGCACGGCACGCCGCCGTGCCCTTATCTATTTAAGGGTATGAGAGCAAGAATGTCTATATCTCCGCGAGGCTGGCTTGGGCTTGTGCTACTCCTGGCCGCCGCGTTGCTGGTTGCGTGTGACCCCGGCGCGCCGCCCCAACCTCCCGTAGTTGAAGATGCGCGGCTGGGGTTTGTCTTCGCCTCTGATGGCGGTAGCATGACTTCAGGCAGTGAGCAGACGATGGCCGCGCAGATGGCGATCGATGAGATTAACGCCGCAGGGGAGGGGCCGCGACTTGTAGCCTTCTTTGAAGAGAGTGAAGGGAAGGCTGCTGAGGCCGTCGAGCGGTTCCATAAGCTAATCAACGATGACAAAGTACATGCTATCATCGGGCCGACCCTGAGCGCGGAGGCGCGCGCTGCCCACCCGGTAGCGCAGAGGGCTTCGGTGCCGGTCCTGGCTGTATCTAATACGGCTGGAGGCATCACGGATGTGGGTGACTATATATTCCGCGTCTCGCTGCCGGAAGCTAAGGTGATACCTACCACGGTAGCGATTGCGAAGGATAAACTGAAGGTATCGGAGGTATGCCTCCTTTATGAATTGGATGATGCATTCAGCCGGGCGGAGGCAGAGGTCTTCAAGGCGGAGCTTGATAAGAAGGGGGTGAAGGTGCTTGGAGAGTTGACTTTCTCCCAGGCTGACACTGATTTCACGCCGCAGCTCCGTGCAATAAAGGAGCTCAAGCCTGACGCGATAGTGGTGTCGGCTCTCGCGGGTCCTAGCCAGCAAATCCTACACCAGGCGCGTAATGACGTTGGTATAGGGTCTGGTGTGTACATTATCGGGGGGTTTGGCTTCACAGCGCCCCAGGTAATCGAGGACCATGAGGCTGCGGAGGGGCTGGTAGTGGGGGTCGCGTGGTCACCGGCTTCGCCTGACAAGGTGAGTCAGAAGTTCGTCGCGGAATATGAGAAGAGGACGGGCAAACCTCCGGGCCAGTTGGGAGCGCAGGCATACGCGGGTGTATATATCGCGTATGACGCCATCGAGCGCGCCAACATCCAGGGCAAGACGCTGGCGGAAGTGCGTTCGGCCATCAAGGACAACCTCAGGGGGACCAGCGACCTGGCGACCGTGCTTGGCCCCTTCTCCTTCGCTGACAAGCGAGAGCCTAAGCATCTGCCGGTGGTGCAGGTGTTCATGGGCGGGAGATTTGAGGCGGTGAAATAGATAGAAGGCAGTAGGCAGTAGGCAGTAGGGGCGGTCTGTGGATTCGCTGCCGCTGCTGCTCAGACCGCTCGAACTTCGGCGAGCCGCTTGACTGAGTGCTCGTCGTCCCAGCAGACGGCGGCTTCCCATGCCGCCCACGCTTGCGCGGCGATGTCGTGCGCCTCGTCGTCGAGACCGGCAGCGTTGTGGGGCATCACCAGGTCGAGGTCGGGGACGTCGACGTGCGCCTCGTCCCAGTCGATCAACGCGATCCGATCTGCGGTCATGCGGATGTTGCGCGGGTTGGGGTCGCCGTGGACGACGCAGGTCTGACGTCCGACGAGCCGCGCCCACGCTGCTCGGCATCGAGCAACACCCTCAGGCGGCATCGCGCCGAGGTCGATCTTCGTCCCGGTCTGGGCGTGCAGCAGGTCGGTTGACGATCGCCAGCCCGGTCGCTGCGGCCACCCCGGCGTCAACCGAT
The DNA here is from genome assembly GCA_035274425.1 of Chloroflexia bacterium. Taxonomy (GTDB): domain Bacteria; phylum Chloroflexota; class Chloroflexia; order QHBQ01; family JADMIH01; genus JADMIH01. The sequence goes on along the minus strand of DATEOC010000030.1, from coordinate 68,116 downwards.
GCATCTGGCGGAGCGTGTAGGCCACGCGACGCCAGTCGGCCTCCGTCTCGGGCGGACCGCCCTCCACGTAGGTCATCACCACCACACCGTCGGCGAACAGCCGGCCATCCGTCGTCGGGATCGGCACCGGCACGGTCAGACCTTCACGGTCGAGGCGTGCGAGGAGCTTGGTCTCCCACGCGAGATCAGCGTCGCTCCTGACACCGAGACGACCGACCGCGAGGTGCCCGTTGACGCGCACGGTCCACACGTCGTTGGCCACTCCGCCAGCGAGCGGTTCGATGCGAGCGACGTCGTCACCCCACTGCTTGAGTGCCTCCCATCCCACTGGCTATATCATCCTCTTCACTCATCGCAAGATCACGCCCTATCGACACAAACGAAATGCTTTCCATTCATCGGCATAACTCTCATTGTCCCGCGGGTCCTGATGCACATCAGAGCAGCATCCGTAAATATCTTGGTGCCGTGAGTGTACACCATTCACCGTGTTATGGCTATGCCCATGTTCCATGACCCACTAGATCCCTCACTCCGCTCGGAATGATATTCTCTGTGCCTTCGTTCTTACAAACCTTCTATGGCCTGGCTCCGTACCGCCCCTGGTAGCTCTGTACGCCTAATAGACCCAATAGCACCTCGAAAGGGGTGCCCTTGTTTTCAGGATGGTATTCGAGACGGTTGCGCTCGAAGTACTGGACAAGGTATTCTTTCCCGTCTGTAGGACTCTTCTCACGGAAAGCTTCAGAGAGAGGGTAGCCGAAGACGGGGATACCGCCGTTGCGCTCCCAGTATCCCCTAAGCTCGGCCCCGATGTGGTGGCTGGTCTCTTTGAAGTAGAGGAGATTACAGTTGCCGCATTGAGGTACGGGCTTGAACGACTGCTCGCTCAACCTGGAAGCCGACAGGTCCGCGCCGAGCCTCCCCAGCAGCACCTGCGACTCTTTCCCTCGATTCTCAGGGTGCCACTCGAAGCGGGCGCGCTCGGTGTACTGCACCGTATAACTCTTCCCGTCGCCCAGGGTCTCGGTAAGCTCTCCCGTAACCGGGAGGCCGAACTGGGAGAGGCCGCCGTGAGTAAACCAGTAATTGAGGAAAGCCCCGCGCAGGCACTTGCCCGTCTCGGAGAAGCACCTGCTTACGCCTGGGAGAATGAAGGCTGGCTGCGGGCGCGGCTTGCCTGCGACTGCTGTAGGGGCGGGTCCTGATAACTCGCTTGGGGCGGGCTGGGAGCCGGTATAGGTGATGCGATAGATAGCGCTTTTGCGGTCAAGCGTGGCGACAAGTGAGCCGTCATAGGGGTCTACCGCCAGGCCGAGCCACGATTCGCCGTTGTCGAGGAAGGTCTGGAAACCACCGGAGGGGCTGCCGTTCTTGAAGGGGACGAAGACGATCTGGCGACGGTCCGCATACTGCTGCTGGATGCTATGGAGGGCGACGAACATCCCGCCCCAGTAGGTAGAGGGGAAGGAAGAGCCGGTGTAGAAAGTCGCGCCGAGGGGTGCGGAGTGGGCCGGGAAGGTGACGGCAGGGGCGAGGGTCTTGCCGCAATCGGATTTAGGGAAGGCGGGGCTTGGCTTGCGGTCGCCTATGCAGAAGGGGAAGCCATAGTCGCCTCCGTCCACCAGGTGGTTTAGCTCTTCGGGAGGGATGTTATCTCCCAGGTCATCGGCCCCGTTGTCAGCGCCCCACATCTGGCCCGTAGTGGGATCGAAGTCGAAGCCGACGACGTTGCGCAGCCCCTTCGAGAATACGCGCCCACCGGTGCCGTCCGCGTTGAACTGCCATACAGTAGCGCGACTCTGAGCCTCAGTATCGTCATCGTTGAAGGAGCCTACGTTCAGGTAGAGCTTGCCGTCAGGGCCGAAGCCTATGGTCTTGGTCTTATGCCTGCCATCGGCGGGGAGGCCATCTATCAGCACCGAGCGGCTATCGGCTACGAGGTCGCCGTCGGTATCAACGAAGCGGAGCACACGCCCAAATTCACCGACGTAGACCGCGCCATTTCGGAAGACGACATTGTTAGGGCTGTTGAGGCCGGAGGTAAAGGTGACCGCCCTGTCTGGCTTGCCGTCGTGGTTGCGGTCAGGGAAGACCATCACCTTCCCCGTCGCTATATCAGCCACATAAAGGTCGCCTTCGGGGGAGAAGGAAGGGAAGCGCGGTGTCTGTAAGCCGCTGGTGGTGTACAATTCCAGCTTGAAGTTCGGAGGTAACTGGGCCTGGCTGGAGACACTCGATCCAGCCCTGGAACTGGACGGCGTTGCCCGTGTGGGAATGGCTCCGATTATGAGGGAGAGGCAAAGGAGGCCAAATAAAGCACATACCCCCCAAACAACTGTGACACGGATTGGTCTGTTAGATGCACGTCCATCTCTAACCCTATGCTTTTGCATTCTGTAAACTCCCCGGTTAGCAACATGATAATCAGCGCGCCAGGCACAAGAGGCCGGCACATCCATTATAGGTGATGCTAACGTGTGCCTCAAGGCTGCGTGCAAGGTCTGCGTAACGTTTTAGTCAGGGGGCGTGGCGCTTAAGAAAGCCCATCAACGCGGGTAGGGCTTCCTCCTTGTGCGTAACGACGCAGAGGTGACCTCCGCCCTCTATCGTTACCAACTCTGCGTGCGGGATGGAGTTAGCCACGAATTCACCATGACGCAGAGGGACGACTCTATCATCGGTGCCATGCAGGACCATCGTGGGTGCGGTGATATGCTCTAATTCGTAGGTAGAGAGACCTGCGAACTGCTCCAGGTCATTTTGGAAGCCAATCTTTCGGCGGCTGATGGGAAGCGGGCGCAGGATGCTCGTCAATACCTCCATCTTTGCAGGATCGTGCTCAAGCTCCTTACGAACTGCGGGGCTGACGCCGCTCAGGGAGAAGAGGATACCGCGCGCGGCAGCGCCAAGCAGCCAGAGGGTAAAATCGCTGTCCAGGAGCGCAGCCACGAGCGATTGAAATCTGTTGAGCTGAGAGACGATGCGCTGGCTGACTCCGGAGACCGAGATCAAGGCCCAGCACCTGTTGGGATGGCGCAGAGCGAATTGGAGCGCGGACGGGCCTCCCGCCGATATGCCGACCACCGCAACGCGATCAATGCGTAGCGTATCGAGGAGAGCGGCATAGGCATCTGCCTGCTCTTCAGGTGTGGCTCCCGTGCGAAGGGGCGTGCGGAGGTAGCCTGGGCGCGAGATCGAGATCAGCTTGAAAGGGTTCTCCTTATTGAGGCGTGTGACGAGGAGGCCCTGGTCGTAACCCCCACCAATACCGTGCAGTATAAGCACAGCCGGACCGTCTCCGATGCTGGCGTACTCTATGGGGCCAAATGTGGTTTGAGCGATGCGGCTACCTGCCCTCAACCTGGCTTTCAGGTCGCGCATGTACGCGCTGTAATGCAGGTAGAGAGCAGTGCCCAAGATTAGGGTTGTAGATGCAACGAACTGGCCTGTTTTCGGCATAAGGGAATGTTCCTCAAGTTATGAAGTCTTTAGGTACTGTAGTTCGCGCATGGCATACGAGCCATTCCTCAAGCAAGTATGATACCAGAACGCGAAGTGGGGCGGGCATATTTTCACTCTGGAAATGCCGCAGTTGGTTTGACGCAAGCGTGGGGAATTTGGTATAGTAAGAGGAGCGGGCCGCTAGCTCAATGGCAGAGCAACTGACTCTTAATCAGTGGGTTCAAGGTTCAAGTCCTTGGCGGCTCACAAGAAAATAGGCACGAAATCAGCTCGAATGCTCTAGCGTTCGAGCTTTTTGTTTGGGTTTGACCACTAAACTGACCACCCTATCATGGGAGTCACTACTTTCGCTTAGCCGTGCACCCTTCTCCACCGATCGCTTTTCCACTGCAACGGGGCTAGCGCGTAAATAGCACGAAGAGCAACGGCTTGTGCCCTCCCTTGATACAGATCGGAGGAGAGCGCCATGCGCACAGAAAATATTGAGGTATTCCCCACTATTGATCAGGCCGCGCTGCGCCTGCCGATAAGGCAACAGGTCTTACTGGTGATTTTGGCCTGATTGGGGGCTGATTTCCCTGGAAAAACTGGAAATTACCGTTTAAGTATATTGCGGAGTTAAGACAGGCGTGTTTATACCATCACCCAGCAGGAAGTACGGGTTCTGACCAGTGGGCACCACCTGGCGAGCGGCGCGCGACAACTCCAACTCGTCCCCTTAGGTTAATAGTGCACAGTCAGGACAGTTGGGCCAACTTTCGTAGCCAGCTCGACCTGCGGACCAAGCACGTGACGTCCCATTCACCCGGAAGTTACGGAATGTACCGAAAGAAGGAGCAAAGGGTCGCCGTAAAGAGTGAGACGCTCAGAAAAAGAAAAGATACGAGGTAATAGAAAAGCGAAAAGGAAGCGAATATGAATAGATCCACCATAAATAAAGACAACGCATCACCCGGAGCTTGGAGCGTCATAGGGAATGCCCTACGGGCGAGCATACGCGGTATAGTCGCCACGCTGGCCCTCATAATCCTCGTGACCACGGTCGCAAGTGGGGTCCCACGGCAAGGGTATGGAGACCCGCCCTCCGACCGACTATGGCTCTGGAGCCTGTTCACGTCGGGTGGACTCTTACTTCTCTTCTTCTGGCTGCCTAAAGAAGAGCGCCGTGTCTCGATGAGAGGTACCGGCGTCCCACTACCACCACAGGCAGTGAGGTATGCGCCCCCGCGCACCTCACTGGACCCGGTCTCGTGGAAGGGGGTCGCCAGCTTCGAGCGCGCAGTGACACGGCTGCGTTCCCTGCTCCTGGTAGGCCTATTCCTCCTCACGTCTCACCTCTTCAGGCAGCAACTGATAGTGCAGCCGTACATTGAACGCACCCATATCGTGCGGGCGGACGGCGTGGTCACGACGAATCCGCGTCAGGATATCCTGCTCAAGCAGGTATGTCGTGGGGACGTTTATGCGGGAGACGAGTTGATAGCGGCAAGCGTCGCTATCACGTCCACCAGATACTGCAAGCGTGAGTACCGAAACCCCGACCTCTCCTACCTCGTGGGGTATTGGACCCCCGGTTTCGGGGCGTACGGAATCGAAGAAAGCCTCGATTCCGACCTTACGGGGCTGCAACAGCCCGAAGAGGTTCTGAACCGTCAGCGTGATTGGAACCACAGGCCAATCGTCGGCAACGATCTGCACCTGACCATCGTGCCTCACTTGCAGAAAGTGGCGCAAGAGGCGCTCGGCACCAGGACGGGCGCAGTGGTAGTGCTTGATGCCTGGACCGGCGCGATTATATCCCTCGCCTCGTACCCACACATCTATCCCTCGAAGCTCACCTTCGACCCGGGCAGCCCCGACTGGAGCGAGGAGTTCAAGCGGATCCAGCGCGAACTGACACTCATCAATGCAATGCCCACTAGCCCCTACGTACAGCGAGCCACGATGGCGCTCGTACCGCCTGGGTCCCAGTGGAAGCTCCTCACCTCGGCAGCGGCGCTGGAGGAGGGCTTGGTAAGTCTCGATACGGTGATCCCTGACGAGAACGGGTGGGTTGTGGTACCGAATGGAGGATATCGCCATACCGATTGTCCCGACTGCAGACCCTCAGGGCACGCCCCCTACTACACACTCACCGAGTGCTACATCTACTCGCTAAACACCTGCTTTGCGCGCCTGGCAGCGGAACTTGGACCTGCCAGTATGGAGTCGTACATGCGCCGCTTCGGAGTGGGTATGCACTTCAACCTTGGTGTACCGAGTGAAGTTAGTTTGCCCTACCTGAAAAGGGAAGACTTCATGGACCAGGACGTCTTAGCCTCCACCGGCTACGGGCAAGGCGAACTCCTCGTGTCGCCGCTGCAGGTGGCGCTAATGCACGCGGCGGTACTTACAGGTGGCGAGGTTCCCGAACCTTTTTTGGTCTCATATATGTCCGATCCCGCCGACGGGCACATCGTGCAGAGTTTTGTACCCCACATGCTCCAGCGCGCTGTTTCCCCGGAGGTGGCGGCGGAACTGAAGAAGTTGCTCCTTGAAAGCGTGCGCACGGGGTGGGCTAAGAATGCGGCCATCGACGGTTACACGGTCGGCGGGAAATCTGGAACCGCGCAATTTGGAGACGAGGCGAACAGCTCCCACGCCTGGTTTACTGCCATCGGTGGAACCGATGAGGAGCACATGCGCTATGTGGTGACGGCCTTCGTAGAGAAAGGTGGTGAGGGCCTGACGGAGGCCCTACCGATCGCCAAGACAGTGCTGAAGGCCGTGCTCGAGTCAGCACCGCAGCCAATCCTCGCGCCGTCGGAGGAGACCACGCCAACCAGCGTTCCTGCCACGAACCCTGCAAATGGCATAGAAGCCACGCCCGCAACGGAGGTACGCCCTTAGTCGTGGCCGGCAGTTCGCCCATTCCGGGAAAGAGAGGGGAGCATATGAGCTACCAAAACGTAATTGGCACACAAAGGATCAACCCAGCATCGACCGATGGCGGCTCGAAAGAAGGGCCAGAAGCAGGCGGCGCCGAAGCTGGCACGCGAGCGCCCAACAGGGCTGTGCCCAGACAGAGTTGCACAAGGCCGCCTCTACGTATAGCCACCCCATACGACGAGTACGGTATATACGACCCCCACCGGAGTCCGCAGGCCAATGAGGTACCTACAGCAGGCGTGAATGGTCGGAGACGCCGGGACCAGGACCACACAGTCAGAGGACACGGCGCCACTCCGACCGCAAAGACGGTTCGACAGGAGGGCCTTGTGCGACGCGTGGGCGGCGCAGTCAGTGCCAGATGGATTCCGTGGCGGCTACAGGAAGCGCTATTCCTTGCCCCCGCAGCCGTTGGCGCTTTCCTGGGTATCCTGGTGGCCGTGTCAGTGCCTTCAGGTATGACGAAACCGGGGCCTGCCTCCTTGCTAACAGCAGTCCTTTTCATACTCGCATTATGTGGAGTGCACATAGTTTACAGAAGATGGCGACCCTCCGCGGATCGCACGCTACTACCCATCGCAAGTGCTCTCATGGCCGCGGGACTGGTGATGCTCACACGCCTGATTCCTCCTCTGGTCTCCTACCTTCCGGAAGCGAAGAAGGCAAACGTCGCCGACATCGCGACCAAGCACACCGCTTGGATATTGATAGGGCTAGCCGCGATAGCCGCCATAGCGCTGGTGCGTAACATCCATACCCTGAGGCTCTACAAACATATGCTCGTGCTCGCGGGGATCGGATTGGTGGCGGTCACCTTGATTTTTGGGAACGACGGCGGGACCGGTACTGGCTCGAAGCTCTGGCTGCCTTTGGGGCCGCTTACGGTGCAATCGAGCGAATTCCTGAAGCCTCTCATGTTGATATACATGGCCGGGTATATAGCGGACAACAGACCCTTCCTGGAGCGCCCGTTCAAGCTGCAAGTGTTCGGTATCAAGATACCGTTTGCGCCCCTACCCTACATGATCCCAATGTGGATTGTCTGGGGGGTCGCCATGCTTCTTCTCATCGTGCAGAAGGACCTCGGCAGTACGCTCCTCTTCTTCGGCATGTTCCTGACGCTGTTATACCTGGCGAGCGGCAACCCCCTGTATGTGGTGGGCGGGGTGATCCTCATGGTGGTGGGGATCGTGGCGATCAACTGGTTGCTGCCCGACGTGCTTGGTACGGCCCGCGCGCGATTCGAGGTCTGGGTGGATCCCTGGGCCAAAGGTGATGCAGGAGGGTACCAGTTGGTCCAGAGTGCGTACGGTGTAGCAACGGGAGGAGCATTCGGAACGGGACTAGGATGGGGCCGCCCCTACTTGGTGCCACTCGTGGAGTCGGACCTCATACCGGTGGCCTTTGCCGAGGAGTTCGGGTTCGTTGGAGTTACGAGCCTACTGGGCGTGTACCTCGCGCTCGTATGGCGAGGGATGCGAATCGCAAGGGAAGCGCGGGGCGACTTTGCGCGGCTCTTAGCCAGCGGCCTCACTGCGGCACTGGGGATCCAGATGATCGTGATCCTGGGGGGCACCATTCGGATGCTTCCACTGACCGGGCTGACGCTCCCTCTGGTGAGCTATGGTGGTTCTTCTATGATCGCTACGTGCTTGATGTTGGGGTTGTTGTTGCGCATCTCCGCCGATGCCCACCAGGAGGGGCGGAAGGTGCGCAGCGACGCCGGAGCGCTCAGGGACATCCCAGGCGCTCATCCGGCCGGCAGTGGAAGGAGGTCCGAATGAAAAAAGCACTTCGCGTCCTGGAGGCCGCCATCGAGGATCTGGAAGGGATAGTGCCTCGTTTGTGGGGACGCGGTGGTCTACAGCCCTCACGGCTCCTTTCCCGCGTGGACCGCGAGATGGAGGGGAACCTGCAAAAGATAGATGGGATGCTTATGGCACCTAATCTCTACAGGGTGGCGGTAAACCCATGCGCAGTACAGGAGCTTGAGGAGATGTGGCCCGCCCTTGTGCGGGATATTGACCTCTTCCTGGCGATCCAGGCTGAGGATCAAGGCTACATTTTCGGCTGGCCCAGACGCTACCTGGTGTCGGTAGATGAAGGGGTACGCCCATGGTCCGTGCGGGTGGAGTCCTGGTGCAGCCATCCAGATTTGCTCACCGAGAAGAGCTACGACGGGCAGGGGAACCTCTGGCGGCCCTCGCAGGCAGCCACGCGTATGGGGACGTATCCCCATCTTGAAAGGCGAGAAGCACATCTCCCGCGGTGGCGGGATCAACTAACCGCCGCGGATACTACCGCTAACTTGCGCCTGATGGATGGGGATCAAGCGGGGCAGCAGTTCGTGTTGGGAGGTGCCCCTGTCACCGTGGGGCGAGATGGTGGGTGCGACTTGGTAGTGCGTGACCCCAGGGTATCGAGGCAGCACGCGATCCTGTTATTCAACGAAGGGAGCTACGAGATAGGAGAGATCGAAGCCAGCAACGGCACCTACGTGAACGCTGCGCGCATAGGTCCAGCGCCGATACGGCTGGAGAGTGGCGCATTGATATCGCTCGGTGGGTACGAGATGATCTTTGAGGAACCACAGTGGTGAGGATCTCAACCTGGGCATAAACCCCGTAGCGAGGCAACAAGGCTGCTGATAAAGAGCAAACAGATGTACGCATACGAATAATGCGGACGTTTAGCGCGGTTCCGACGGAAAGGAGAGGGTCGACAATGGAAGAGTTATATATGAACAACGAGTACGACATAGAGAGCAGGCTTGAGCCAGGCATTTGCCTCCCGGCATGGAATGAGGGTATCGGCAGTCGGACCGGGGCAGGGGATGCGCCGCGCAATGCCAGCTCCACTTACATGAATCAGATTGGAGGCGCTCCACGGAGTGAGGAAGAGGAGCGCATTCGCGTCTGGGACCAAGAGATGGCGTTAGCAGGGCGACGGGTCGGTGACCGCTATGAAATACAGGGGATAGTTGGGGTTGGGGGGAGCTGCGTTGTGTACAGGGCGCGAGACCTCAGTGACGGCAGAATCTACGCCTTGAAGATGTTGAGGCAGGATCGGGCTGGGGACCTGCACGCAGTCAGGCAGTTGCGAATCGAGCGGCGAGTGGTTGGCGCGCTCAGTCACGAGAACATTGTCAAACTGTACGAGGATGGTGAGTATGAAGGACGCTATTTCCTCGTCCTGCAATTCGTCAACGGCAACGACCTGGGCCATATACTGAAGGAGCGAGGTCCCCTGGCACCTAGGGAGGCCGTCCGGATCAGCCTTGACCTGCTGTGCGCGCTCGATTACCTGCACACCTGTGGCTTTGTACATTCTAACGTTACCCCGTTCAACCTTCTGATCGACCGGGAGAGCGGGCACGTATACCTGTGTGATTTCGGGGCATCGGCCCATTACCCTGGGGAAGGGACCGGCCAAAGGGGAGCACGCTCCGGCTACCTGTTGTGCACCCCAGAATACATGTCTCCGGAGCAGGCGCGCGGCGAGGAAGTGGGGCCTCCATCTGACCGGTACCAGGCCTTTGCAGTGCTGTACACGATGCTCACCGGGCGGACGCTTTTCCCGGAGGCCTATGGCGATCCCGTCACCCTCGCTTCGAAACACGCGTTCAGCGTCCCGATCACTCCTGGCGAAATATATCCGGCCATACCAGCGCGCCTGAGTACAGCGGTGATGAAGGGGATAGACCCCGACCAGGGCAAGAGGTACGGAAGCGCCGAAGATGCGCAACGTGAACTACAGGTCATGCTCCGTGGCAACCTCATGGACGGCGTGCTGAGTAAGCTCGCGGACGTGGCGGGACGGGTGCAACGCTTGCCAACCCCCAACGGGACGCGCATCGAGAGGAGCGAACGCGTCAAGGGGGAGCGACCGGAGTCAGACAGAAATAGGGAGATTTCACACGGAACACGCGACGTTGATGAGTGGGAGAGCGCCGGTGCGGCACTCAGCACCCACGAGCGCGACCCGTTCGAGACCGGCCCTCTCTGGGAATTCCCGGAGTTCCAACTCGAAGAGAGGCCCGGGGCGAGAGAGCGTTCAAGTGATGAGGCCGGGCGAGGGACGCACAACGCGGAAAGTGGCGCGGGGAGGGCGCCTAAGGCTGTGATTGTTGTGCCTCACACAGAGCCTCGAAAAGATAGCACCCGGGAATCACCCACCGAGAACGAAGAGTGGGACCAGCCAGATGCCCTGGTGCCGACGAAGCGGGATCCGGGGGAAAGGACGGAGGGTATGGGCGTGAAGACGACAAATGGCAGCGAGCCAGCAGGGGGCATACCGGCGCAGCCCTATGATATGGGCAATGTGCCGTATGCAGCACGTAAGGGTGTTGCAGGACCGCTGCTTGCGGACAGCCCGCCGCGCCGAGGCTCGCAGCCTTACCCGGCATACTTGTATGGAGAGACCATTATTCCCGAGATATCAATACGCCCTCCGGTGGACATGCTCGACTTCGGGGTTGTGGACCCTGTATGGGCGCGCATGCCCCAGTGGATGAGGGAGGCGAAGCTCTCAATCACCTCCAATACAGGAGAGACCGTATACGTGGTTTGTTCCACGACGTGGCTCGATGTGTCGCCTCGTGAGATAGCGCCCGGCACAAGGGCGCTTCTAGTTCGGATAAAGCCTGAGCATTTGCCGGCGTCCGGCAAGACGTATCACGCGGCCATCGAACTGCGCACTGAGTCGGGGAGCACCCGCACTTTCGTCCATGTGTACGTCACCCCTCGCACAGGCGTGCAGCTCGCCATCGTTTTGGACACCCGCAACGCCGATGCCCGGCTGGAAGAGACGGCAAAACTCGCGTCGGAAACCGTGCGAGAGTTGCAAAGGATCACCCCGGAAGTAGGCGAGCAGCTTGAAGTCGCCTGCATGATGTTTGCGGACCGAGACCACCGGCGCTCACTCGAAAGGACGCAGGACCCTGTGGAGTGGACCGGAGAGTGGTTCATCACACCCGATCAGGCGCTGAAGCGGCTGGACAAGGTAACACCCGCGAACGGCCCTTACTTCGTATTAGAGGGCGCGCTGGAAGAGGCCCTCCCCAGGCTTAATGCCCTCAACTGGCGGGAGGACGCGTGGCACGGAGTGCTCGTGATCGCAAACCATGCGCCCCACCCTCTGAATCCCAACCCCCTGTTCCAGATACGCTCAAGGGCTAAGACGGGCCGGGATGTGCGGGAGAAAGAGTGGAATGAGGAATATGATGCGCTCGTAGATGCTTGGGAGTTGAAGAGCATCTGCGTCACCCACGACATCTACTGGCCCCGCACGACCGACCCTGCGACCAATACTCAGACGCCCCTGCCCAAGCACTACCATCTGGCGCAGGAGTACGCGAGCGGAGCCTGGGCGTCGATAGGCAAGCACGGCTGGTATGACCTCGATGATCTGCATGGGACGGAGCTTCACGGCGCGGACATTGTGAGCCTGCTCACCCAAGCGTGCATGGACAGCACGGCAGTTATTTACGGTGGCCCCCATCCCCAGGTCGGGTAGGGGCCACGGCTTACCAATGATGTAGTGCAACAGGATGCCAAGGAGGCAAAGAGATGCTCATGGTCAGAATGGCTATTGCCACGATAATGTTCCTTTTCACAGTGGTAACGGCATTACCGGGAGCCGTGGCGTCGGGTGCGCCACGCAAGGGCCGCAGGGGCGGTAAGAACGAAGAGGCGCTCGACATAGTGATCACGCTCGCTGGGGCGCCGAGCTCGGGAAAGAGTGCGGTGGCCGCAGCCCTCTTCACCTCGGTGAACATGTACGGCCTCATCCCCTGGAGGATCTCTCCCGTCGATGACAACTCGGACAACTTCATGCTCGATTCCACCGCCCTCTTTCGCGAAGGGGAGTTTCCCGTCAAAGGGGGGAGTGTAGATCCTGTCACATACACCTTCATCATCGATGGGACGGTGCCGCCACGGTGGGTGCAGAGATGGTACGACAAGACGCCTCGCAAGGCCCGACTGCGCATCGGGATTCAGAAGCGCCTCGCTCAGAACTACGGTCGGGAGGTAGCGTTCACTGTGAGCCTGCGTGACTACCCAGGCGGTCAGTTCCTGATTAAGACCTCGCAATTGACCAGCGCAGAGAAACAAGCGTGGGAAGAGATCGGGAAGAGCGATGTGATCATCTTTCTCTTCGACGCCACTATCGAGGGTACAAACGACGATAACTATAAGTACCTTCACAGATGGGTGAGCCTGTTGTTGAAGATGCGTAACGAGGCAGCGAAGAAGGCCGTGCGTGGGCCCTTGAAGCAGCGCCTTCTAGTCAGGGTGGCGAAGTACGACGACCCTGAGGTCTTCTCCAGGCTACAGTCGTTCGAGGGGATCGTTGATATGAACAGTACGGTGCCTGTCGTGCGCGACCCCAGGGTGGCGTTCGAGTTCCTAGCGGATGAGCAGACGAAGATGCTCATAAGGAACAACTTCGACCCCGACAGGGTGAGCTACGAGGTCATCAGCGCATGCGGCTTCTACATGCAGCCATGGGGAGGGTTCGACCCTCGCGACTACCGGAACGTGCTGCACAGTTCGGAAGGTCCGTGCTTGCGCGGAAGTGCCCGCCCGATAAACGTCCTTGAGTCATTCATGGAAGGGTATAGGTTGTCGGTAGCGGATCACGCGGGCGTGGCGCAACCAGTCGCTACGAGTGCGCAGAGCGTCACTGCCGGCGCACCATACGTTACGGACCAGCGTGAGGCCGCCGCTAACGCGCCTACGATGCCGATGTCGACGCTTGCGGGGCTCCAGCTGGGGAATGGGCGCACCCAGGAGCCTACCTGGCCGACTGGACCGTCGAAGTGAGGTCAGCACGAATGGGTTCACCGACCGATGAGCAACTAAGTACTTAGAGAGGGATGAGATGACAAGATCAACCACAACTCCGAGCATCGGAGAATTCGCGCTGAGGTCTAAGCCACCGGGGCACGAGGGTGATTACCACATAACGCGTATGGGGCAGCGATCGTGGGGCGAACGGAACTTCGAAGAGGTGTTCGGGCACCTGCGTACGGGAACTGTACAAAGTCGAGCGAGGACCATTGGCGTGGGGTCTCCCAGGGCCTCATTTGGCACCTACTTCCTGGGAGGCGAATTGTACGTCGCAGTAGTGCGCCAGGAGATGACAAGCACGAGGGACCGCGACTCACGGGACGTAGTAGCGATGACCTGCATGGTGGTACCGTACGATGAGTGGAGCGTCGCGCTCGGTGACTACAGCAGTCTCTACCGCGCGCTCCTGCCCTATGGGGAGCTTATAAAGCAAGCGGGTCCCGTACCTGTAGACCTTGGAGTGGATGAAGGTACAAGGGTCGCTGAAAGCGCCGCAGGGTTGCCAAGCAACGGTCAACGGCGGGATGCTGAACTCGCGGCCGCACGGGGTACCCCCCAGGGGCAAGCCCCATTCCCCGCCAACACCACAAGCACCGTCTGGCTGCCTGTACAGAGTGGCGCGCACCCCAACGCCAGGGTAGTGCAAATCTCAACTGAAGCGAGTCCGCCGGCACCCGCCGGGCGCAACGGCCGGACAAGAAGCACCGCCCGATCGACTGCTGCGTCCCACACCGATCCAGTTCACCTCGCACGCATCCGTGAGTGGGCACGCAAGGTAGATGCGGTTGGGTTCGAGATAGTTGCGTCGGTAGCGAGCAAGCTGCTCGATGGCCCAGTGGCCATTCTAGAGGGGGAGAACATGGAGTTCGACGCCCGCCTCGATTTCCTCGACGCCGTGACCGCGCTCCTTCCATACGGAGTTCGGGTGGATCTGACGTCAGCCACCTGGCTCGATACCGCGCTTGTGAAACACAACATCCGCCTCGCGTTTTGCAAAGCCAGGGGAGATGGCCAGGCTGGGCTTGAGATGAGTCAACTTACTCGACGTGGCGGGCACTCGATAATGACGAAGGCCAACTCCCCAGCGCAGCAATATTTCGGAGCGCTCGGAGAGCTTAGGAAGAAGAGAAGCACGTACTTCCTAGTTGAGTATCTCGCGACGTGCAGAGCACAACTAAGCTTCGAGGAACCGGACAGGATCGTGGATGTGCTGGTTGCATCTGATGCTGCTGTTATCGGCTGGTCGATGTGGGAAAGCGGGGGACGCGACCCCGACCGGGCGCGCGAACTCCTATGGTCGTCCATGCCGAGGCAATTACCGGTGGATCAAGAGGCAGACTTGCTTCAGGTAGTGGTTGAGAATTTTGATCCAGGGAAGAAGGACGCCGAACTCCTGGAGATGTACTTCGAGGATGTAGCATCGATGTATGCATCCGGGGAGGCGCGTAACGGGTCAGTGCCCGCGCCACACGGGCAGCATAGCGACGGAATAGCGCGCTTGGAGGAGCTTTGGTCGGTCCTTTGGGCCGGTGTTCGTCACCACCTGCGCAGGGCAGACAGAGAGGAAGGGTTGGCCGCGCTCGACTTCCTCAGCACCTTTTGTAGCGAGCGGGGTGCGTGCGGTGCCCTGATGACCAACCTTGTGTGCAGTGCTGCCGCACTCCAAAACGAGAGGGCAGACACAGCTCAAGGGGGCGAGGCTGAGGACGCTGTCACCGATGGCGTGAAGCTCTGCGCCTCTCGCGCCGCCGTTCGCTTGCTCCTGAGGAGGTTGTGGCAAATAGGGCACGAAGCCGGGCCGACCGGGAGTGCTAAGGCCTACACAACTATCCGCCAGGCTCTGGTGGGCAACGATGCGCTCCTTTTCGAGTTTATAGCGCAGATCTTTAGGAGGACGTACCTCCATCCGTTGCGGCCTCAACCGCCCGCCATCGCAGGCTACGTGAGAGATGATTTGAGGCATATCGAGGGCGATTCATCAAAGCCGATGGGCACCTCCCCCTCGCCTGCGCAGGGCACCCTCATCAAGAGGCTCCCAGGCTTCACGTCTCCTCCTTCGGAGGGCACAACCACGAAGACTACAAGGCTACAGGAGTCGTGGACGGAGACATTGAGGCAATTCTCCGGTGGTGCAGGCGCACCTGGCTACGCCGTAGAGGACCTCAACATTGTGCTCCAGTGGCTGGAGGACCTGGCAGGAAGTGCGGACGAAGAAATACGCCGCAAGATCGGTCCGTTCCGACGAGCGTGCGGGTTAGAAGCCGGTACCGTGAGGGTTGAGACTATGGAGATGCTCGCGGTGCATGACCCCCAACATGTCCTGACCCTTGCGCAACTTTCCTTCATGGCCGCCGGGTCGCCCGATGCCGGGTACGGGTCGGTGAAAGGCGTGGGTGCAGCCGACCTGCTGCCACCGCTCGCCGAGTGGTTAGAGCGCAGGGCCGTGACGCTCCCGCCGGAAGTGGCGGCGGAATGGCTGGACCTTTTTCGTGTCATGCTGGAGCGAATACTTGGATCGGGCCTGAGCGTTGATCAGGCGGCGACTTGTGGTGCAACTATGGTGCGGTCTCGTCTCGAAGGCATCGAGAGAGAGGTAGTGGTCGTGTTGGACAATCACGGCTACTTCAACACAGTCGACAACATCATGCGCTTACATAGAGTAGTGAACTTGAGTATTGCGTCACCCTGGAACGCAAGTGAGGCTCTGCGCGCTAACTTCGCCCTTCGAGAAGCTATCCTGGGCTTAGATCTCACTCCTGGCGTACTTCGAAGCTATGACAGAGCTATGAGCAGCTTACTGCGCGTGTTTCTCTCCACTGTGGCCGACACACTAATGGATATACGCACCCTGGTACCCGAGGCTGACCGTAAACATATGCGAGCGTTGGCGACCGGTATCCGTCTAATGCTGCGCCCTCGAAACCCGGTGGGCGCGTTCTGGGAGTGGCTCCTCTCTCTAAAGAGGCTGCGAAAGCCGTCAAGGGTAGGCAGCTTCGTGGAAGACGCGCCGAGCGACGAGGGCTTGCCCCCACCGGGAGAAAAGTAATGCAGGTCACTAATATACAGCCCACCACTGGGCCATTTCAGGTGGTAGCGCTTCCGCTATTTTAGGTGGAGGTTCTCCCTCCCCATACACCCGATGGTCACGTAGGGTACCGAGTACCGCTACCGTTGTGGGCCCTGGCCGGGGCCGGAGCGCTGGCGCTGTACTTTAGCCACTCCTATTCAGTTGGAATCCTTGCAAATTCTCTCCACTTTTGGTACACTCCTACACAACTCAATTGTAGTGGTATCCTACCTCACTTCTAAGGGTTGTAAGTTCTTGCCTTACTTGCGCTTTTCTTTGCGCATGTATTACGACTCCGTTCTACAACTTGGAGGACATCCATGGATAGAGCCACCGAGCCTATTGCTGACTGGACTGTCGTTGATACCCTCACCATTGATCCGCGGCCAGGAGAACTCTTCAGCACAAGTGATCTGCCCCTCTCACCTTACTCGAAGCGACTCCTTGCCACCTCCTTCCCCGACGGCGTCTACCGCCACCAAAAAGAGGCCCTCCGCCTCAACCTCCAAGGCAAGAATATCTGCATCACCACCAGAACATCTTCAGGCAAAAGTCTCCCCTTCTATCTTGCAGCCATCGAGCACTTCGTCAGGAAACCTTCAACGAAAATCATTGCAATCTACCCTCAGAAGGCTTTAGGTAAGGAGCAAGAAGAGCGCTGGAAGATCGCCCTAAGTAATGCCAACGTAAACGCTCAGGTTGGGCGCATCGACGGCCAAGTACCCACGGCTCAGCGTCTTGAGCTAGTTCGTAAGGCAAGCGTCCTGATCTTCACCCCCGACACAATCCATGCTTGGCTCCTCTCCAATATCAGCCAGAAAGCGGTCCAAAACTTCCTCAAGAATACCGCCCTCATCATCGTTGACGAAGTCCACACCTACACAGGCGTCTTCGGTTCTAACGCTGCCTTCCTCTATCGCCGCCTCCAGCACGCCATCAACCTTCTTGGAGGCTCCACCCAGTACATCTGCGCCTCGGCCACAGTAGCAGATCCGATCAACCACGTCCAAAACCTCATTGGCACTGAATTCTCCCACGTCGGCCCCGAACTTGACACCTCTCCCAGGCATACCATTGAGATCAACCTCGTCACGCCTCCCAAAGTCGCTGACCTCCTCACGGAGGTCTCAGCTTATCTAACCAATCTTGCATCTCAGCCCTCCTCCAGGTTCATCGCTTTCGTCGACAGCCGCAAGCAGACCGAGCAAATTTCCTCTATCGTTTCCCGCTCCGAGGATCAAGAAGATGACGACGCCGAAGAGAAGCTTCATCTCGACCATCTCGAGAAACTTGCAGTCCTCCCGTACAGGGCCGGATATGAGGCTCAGGACCGCGACATCATCCAAAATCGCCTCTCGAGTGGTACCCTCAAAGGAGTCGTCAGCACTAGCGCGCTTGAACTTGGCATCGACATCCAGGGTCTCAACGTCGGTGTCCTGGTTGGGGTGCCGCGCCACTCGACCAGTCTCCAGCAGCGCATCGGACGGATAGGACGTAATACCCCAGGCAAGATATTCATCATCAACTCAGGTACCGTATTTGATGAAGACGTCTTCCGCGACCCCGAAAACCTCCTCAACCGCCCACCTGCCGAGAGCGCTCTCTACCTCGAGAACACACGCATTCAGTATATCCACGCGCTCTGCCTTGCGCGCCCAGGAGGCGAACAAGACCAACTTTCAACAGCGCTCCATTTGGACGAAACGACCGAGTTCGCCAATTCCGTCAATTGGCCCGACGGCTTCATTGCACTCTGCAGCCGCGAGCGCCGCGGCGAAGTCCCTGTTGACCTCCAAAGCATGAAGCTCGAAGGCGGCGAAGCCCCCCAGTACATCTACCCGCTTCGTGACGTCGAAAGCCAATTCAAGGTCCAGCTCAAACAAGGCCCAGAGCAAGGCAACCTTGGCAATCTCTCATTTGGCCAACTCCTGCGCGAAGCCTATCCGGGTGCCGTCTACCTCTACACCACCAAGGCATACCGTGTCTATAAGATCCTAATCCCGTCCAAAACTGTCCTCGTCAGGCACGAAAAGCACTACTCCACCCAGCCTGTCACCCTCCCTACCCAGGTCTTCCCCAACCTTTCTGAAGGCAACGTCTTCCAGAGCCGGCAGTTCTCAGACCTCATACTTGCGGAAGCGGTCCTCCAGATCCGGGAGTCTGTCTCAGGCTTCCGCGAGCGTCGTGGCCCCAACGAAAAGACATGGAACTATCCAACTGATGACATCGCCAGCGGTATCTATTTCACCCTACCACGCTTCACGCGGAACTACTTCTCCACTGGCGTCATTATTACTCATCCCGCTCTCAATACGCCGGGCCTCCAGTGTGACCTCCTCTCCGAAGTCTTCTTCGAGGCTTTCCTCATCCTCATCCCGTTTGAGCGCCGCGATGTCAATGTCGCTTCTGACGAGCACAGAACCGAGCGCGACGCCATCACCGAAGGCAGCCGCTTCATCGCGCTCTACGATCAGACCTACGGCAGCCTCCATCTCTCCGGACGCCTTATGGAGGACGGCCTCCTCCCCCGTACCCTAGAAAAAGCTCTCGAACTCCTAGACCTTGAGCGAGAAGCCCAGATCGAAGTCAATCCCATCACACGCCAGGTTCTCCAGTCCATGCTCAACTCCGCCCGGAGTCAGGGTGCCGACATCCGCTTCGAATCCGACGGCTCCCTCAAGGCTGTCGACGACTCCCATGAGCGCGTCATCGTGCCGGGCAGTAAGGGCCTTAGCACCAAGCGCTTCAACGAAGAATTCTACGTCAATGCTATTTTCTTTAGCCCTAAGTCTGGCCTCAACTACAGGGGCAGGTTCGCCTCCACGGCTGACCCCACCGAAGTAAGTATCTGGCCGATCAGCGACATCAGTGAGATCCCAGGCGAAAGCCAAATCGGTCTTTACAATTTTGAGACTGGTCAGGTCGAAGCACTGCACCCCGCAGTTCCGGTACACGCCACACCTGCTTAGAACTGCTAACAAAACCGGCATGGAAGTATTGGACGAAGGACGAATAAAGCTGTCAGACGGTTTTGTTAGCAGTTCTTAGTGTTCCCGAACTCGTCGTATCCTCGGAGATGGTCTCGTGGGCAGTTATGAGCGATAAACGAATGTCCTAAATCAAAGTTGTCCTTGCCGCCTCTACCAAGCACAACAAGGTGAATTCATGACTAATATCTACATTGCAGGGCCACTCTTTAACACTCATGAGCGCTGGTACCTGGAACGGATCTGCGCATCCCTGGAGGATTCCGGCTTCCAAACCTTCCTGCCTCATCGGGATATCGGGCTACTAGACCCTAACTCACCAACAGAGCGTGAGAGAATCTTCCAGGCAGATGTTGAGGCTCTTGGTCGTTGTGACGCGTGTGTTGCCCTACTCACCGGCCAAGACCAGGATTCCGGCACAAGCGCCGAGCTTGGCTACTTCTTCGCCCAGGGAAAACCCTGTTTCGGCATCACAGATGACTTTCGCGGCGTCAACAACATGATCTGGGGCATTTGCGACTATGGGCGCACCATCGTCCCCTCCATCGAGGAGTTATTGCGTCTAGTCACTTTGCGACTAAACCCGACGAGCTAGAACTCTGCGCTTTCTGGCAAAGGAGGCCAATATACAATGACAAACCTGATTTCAAATATGGGCAGTATTGTGGCTAAGGCACCGGATGCAGATGATCGTCTCAAACTTGCAGAAACCACCTTTAAAACGATCATCGATGCGAACAAGCACACCGACGATAAAGCAAGCAGAATTTTGAGCGCTATCGCGTTCCTAACTGCCGCTGTTACGACAATCTACACCAGAGTTCTCACCACTGAACTTAACCTCGATGTCTTCGGGCTGCAGGTATCCGCTTCACTCATGGCTTTCGCGTCCTACATTATCTTTGTCGCTGTTGGCTCCATGTTCTATATTGCTGCACTAGGAGCCGGTGCTCTCAACCTTCCATCACGTTTCCGAAGTCATGATCGCCAGGCTGATTCCTTGCTCTTCTTCTGGCGTATTGCCCGGCTGAAGGAGGAAGAGTGGACTAAGCATTGGGATGATCATACAGTTGCGCAGTTGCAATTCCAGATGACACAGAATTACATCCAAGAGGCTAGGTTAGTCGCTCAGACTGTACAAAGCAATACGGTCTGGCTGGCATGGGGCAGTACTTTCTTTAAGCTTGCTATCTTGTCCCTACTCGTTCTTGCGGGTGCTCTCTTCGCCCCGGACCAACGGGCCTTCTGGTTTTACAGCCTCTTGGGCGCGGTGCTCTTTACGCTCACACTCCTGTACGAAGCAAAGCTTAGACCATCGAACTACGAATTCGACGGCCCCACTCTCTTCGTCGCCGGTAATTGTGTTGTTTTTTCTATCGCATTTCTTTCTGTCGCTCTTCGTCTCATTGATTCCTGGCCTTTCCAATACCTTGGTACAGACAAAGATATAGCTCCGTTCATCATTGTTGGCGCAGCCATCATCCTGGTCATCGCACTCCTCTGGGCACTTATTCACACCCGATTCGGGGAAAAACCGATCTCATAACCCAAGTTGCTTATTCATATCTACCTTGAATTCCGCCAACAGTGGCTGGAAAGAAACTCCTTACATATGGCTCAGATGTTCCCCAACCAGGTCCAATGGGACCTCCCCAAACAAATCGCTGAAAAGAAAGTTTACGACGCTTTCCGCCTTCTGCCCGATCCCTATATCGTCTTCCACAGTGTCCAATGGCAGTTCCTGGATAACGATGGTCGCCCTCAGGACGGTGAAGCAGACTTCGTTATTGCTCACCCAGATCACGGCGTCCTCGTAATTGAGGTTAAAGGCGGCCAACGCATCAGCTTCGATGATACGTCAGGTAAGTGGTTCAGCATGGACGGGGCTGGGAACACTCACGGAATCAAAGATCCGGTCCGTCAGGCCATGCGTTCCAAATACAACCTCAAGAAGCAACTGGCAGTCAGCCTCAACACCGCCGAATCTGCCATCCCCATCGGTCACGCAGTCGCTTTCCCCGCTGCCTTCAAAGTCTCGGGTGTCCCGCTTCGTGCCGATCTCTCCCCAGACATCATCCTCGACAACGGAGATCTTGCCGATCCCGCCCTCTGGCTTGATCAGGTCTGGAGCTTCTACCGCGGCTACAACCCCAAGGCCCATCCCCAACCGCCCAGAGGCCTCATAAATGCCCTCCGTAACATAATCGGGAGATCCTTCGAGTTTCACCCTGCCATCTGGGGCCAGTTCGTTGACGAAAACAATGAAATGATCCGCCTCACCCAGGAGCAGTACGACGTTCTCGAAGCCCTCCAAATGCACAACCGCGCTCTTATCTGGGGCTGTGCCGGCTCAGGCAAGACCCTCATCGCCGCCGAAAAGGCTATCCGCCTTGCCCGTCAGGGTCTCAGCGTTCTCCTCACGTGCTTCAACAAAGGTCTTGCCTCCTTCCTCAAAGAGCGCCTCTCCACCCAGCCTGACTTCCATCAACTCCCCCTCACCATAGTCGGCTTTCATGATCTCTGTGTCCAGCTAGCTGTAGAGGCAGGCATCCCTCTCGTTCAAACCAACGATCAGTCTTACTTTAGTGAAGTCCTCCCGATGGCCCTCATGGAGGCCGCTGAAAAGCTTCACGTCCAGTACGATGCTCTAATCGTTGACGAAGGGCAGGACTTCCAGGACGATTGGTGGGCCACACTTCAGAGCCTCCTCAGATACCCAGACGAGAGCATCCTCTATATCTTTTATGACGAGCAGCAGCGTATCTACCCTGATACGGGCAAATTCCCCATTACGGGACCGCCCTATCTTCTTACCCGCAACTGCCGCAATACCCGCTTAATCCACCGCCAAATGCTCAAATTCTACACTGGCTCTCAGAAGCTCACCGCTCAAGGTCCACAGGGCCGCCCCGTCCAAATCGTCCATTTTGATCCAGCTACTGGGGTCCACCCAACGCTTGCCTCAGTTCTCAAGGACATCACTGGGCAAGGCAACGTTCCTCATGACCAAATCGTTGTCCTCACACCCTCCCGCCAGCACACTCAACTCTGGGATAGTCCCCTTCCTGGTAACATCACTCTTGGTACCGCATGGCCTCCACTCACAAATCAAATCTACTCCACCACTATCCACGCGTTCAAAGGTCTTGAGGCATCAGTCATCATCCTAGTTGACCTGGACCGTTGGCAAACGGGAATAGGCCGTGCTCCCATTGAGTCTGTCCTTTACGTCGCTTGCTCCAGGGCCCGCAACCATCTTGCTGTCCTCTTACCCACCGTCGCGTCCTCTTCTATTACAAGACACTTCAAATAATACTGTCGCCTCTAATCCTTGTACTTTGCCGCCTTAGTTTGGTATAATCGCTTCTACTATCGTGACTAGGGACATCACACCTCATCTCTAGGCAGTGATTTTGCTATGCTTCACTATGTCCCCCAGATTATGTAGGAGAACTTAATGTCACAACCACGCTTCCTCCTCATGGTCGCGTGCTCACAACGAAAACGCCTAACGCCAGAACCCCTGCCAGCCCTACAACGCTACAGTGCTACAGTGGCGTTAACTTTGGCGTTATTCAAAAAGCCGCAACAGTCATCTCCACAGGGCGCATCGGTGCAAAGATGTCCCAAATGAAGTGCTGGCTCCTAGCCATCTCCGATGCAGCCTCCGAGGACCTTCCTAAAGGAGGTCTCAGGTGATCCCACTCTCCCGCTTCCTCTCCCTCGTCACAGATCCCTCTCTCCTCAACAGGCGCATCGACAGAGACAAATCTCAACGTGATGCGGTCGTCGCAACTCTAAATCAATCTCTCTTCATTATCGCCGGACCAGGTAGCGGCAAGACTACCGTTCTCACCCTTCGCGTCCTTAAGCTTATCTTCGTCGATGATGTTGACCCAGCCTCCATCCTTGCCACTACCTTTACCCGCAAGGCCGCAGGTGAACTTCGCTCCCGCATCCTTGGTTGGGGAGACGACCTGCGTAATGCGCTCATCCGTGATCCAAGTTCAAGTTCCATGCTTCGGCGACAGGTTGAGGCCCTAGACCTCAACCGCGTAGTCACAGGAACGCTCGATAGCATCGCCGAGCAAACTCTCTCCGAAATTCGTGCCTCGGGCACCCAACCGCCGATTCCCCTCGATGAGTTCGTCGCCGATGCTCTCATGCAGCGGTTCGGCCTTTGGAAGTGGCCGGAACGTCGAGACAAGGACCTGGACTTTCAAACCTACGTAAAAGCAGCTTTGGCGAGTAATCGCCCCGTTAACATCAGACAAATGCTCGACTTCTGCCGAGCAGCGAGGGACCGCTTTCTTCATGACCAGGTCGATGTTGCCTCTTTTGAGAGTAGCCTGGCTCCTGCAAATCCAGGTGTCTCTATCCTTTGCCGTATCATTTCAGATTACCACGCTAAGCTCACAGATGATCTCGTTATGGACTTTGCCTCTCTGGAAGGCGAATTCCTCACCCGCCTTGGTACCGGCCTTCTCGATCGCTTCCTAGAAGACCTCCGGGTAGTCTTAGTTGACGAGTACCAGGACACAAACTATTTACAGGAACAGATTTATTTCGCAATGGCTAGGGCCGCTGTGGCTCATTCTGGCTCCTTCACCGTTGTCGGTGATGACGACCAGTCTCTGTACCGCTTCCGGGGGGCCACCGTTGATCTCTTTGCCAACTTCTCGGATCGGGTGAGTGCCCAATGTGCCATCCAGCCGCTCTCCATATACCTGAACAATAACTACCGCTCGACAAGTAACATCGTCTCCATGTATAGCGACTTCGTTACGCTCGATTCCGAGTATATTCCCGCACGCGTCGTTGGAAAGCCGCCATTGATAGCTGCCCGAACGGGCTCCTTCGCTGAATACCCCATCCTCGGCATCTTTCGCCCAGACCTCGAAACGTTGGCCCATGACCTTGCCGGCTTCATCGATTCTGTCTTCAATGGCACTGGCGTCGTAGTCCAGCATCTAGGGCGGCAGTTTCTTATCGTCAAAGATCCTGCCCACGGTGCAATTGGCGACTGTGCTCTACTATCGAGTTCCCCTAGAGAGTATAACTCCGGAGGTACCCCCCGTCTGCCACTGCTCCTCCGTAGAAAGCTCGAAAGTCTCCCTACACCCATTAAAGTCTTCAACCCACGTGGACAGGAATTCTGTCGCATCCCAGAGGTTCAGCAGGTTCTCGGCCTCATGCTCGAGTGCATCGATCCAGGGTCGCGAGTTCAGAACAATATCACTAACTTTCCTGGTGATACACCGGGCGTCTTCCAAACGTGGAGACTTGCTGCGCAAGGGTACATCGCTTCCAATCCACCCACCCCCAACACCCCACCAGGCACCTCCATCCGCTTGAATCACTTAAGCAGATTCGTGACGGCGTGGCAGAATCGCTCGCCACGCGGAGCGGGTAGGTGGCCCCGCGAGACCCCGCTCATCGAACTCCTCTACAATCTCATCACATGGATCCCTGCTCTTCAAGACGACCCGGAAGGTCTCGTCTACCTCGAGGCCGTTAGTCGCACCATCACTCAATCTGCACAGTTCCTGAAGTACGATGCCGCCATTCGCCGCGACCCGCCTGCAAGTGAGGAATCGATCAAGGACAACCTCTGGGGCATCTTCCATCCTCTTGCATCAGGGATGATCGAGATCTCAGAAACTCTGATCGAACAACTTCCCCGCGACCGCTTCAACATCCTCTCAGTTCATCAGTCAAAAGGCCTGGAGTTCCCCCTAGTCATCGTCAATGTCGGAAGTGATTTCAAGAATAATCACCCTGCCCACGCCTTCAAACGCTTCCCCAAGAGCGGTGGCCCCTCTCAAAACTTGGAGGATGCTGTCAGACCCTTCTCTCCCCTTGCTTCCCTGCCAGTTCGACCCGCACTCGATCGTGCTTTCGATGATCTCGTACGTCAGTACTTCGTCGCCTATAGCAGGCCCCAGGATGTGCTCCTCCTTGTGGGTCTTAGTCAGCCCAACGGTGAGCCGAGGCCCATTCCCAATGTCGCCGTTGGTTGGACCCGCGACGGCTTATGGCCATGGCAAGGCCTACCAGACCTCGTTCATATATAAAGGAGAATAAACTATGCCGCTCTCCGTCCGTCCCACTCCGTATGAAGTTCCAGCCTACAGCCTTACTGGAGACCTCCTCTCTTATCGAACCTGTGGCCTCCAATACCGCTATCAAAATCGAGGAGCTTTACCTCCATCTAAACCCGTCCAACTATGGTTCGGTCAGTTCATCCATGGTGTCATGGAAGAAGCCTATCGCTTCTGGAAAGCTGGCAATCATTCGTTCCCCTGGTCCGATCCCCAGCTCCAGCCAATAATCCACCTCATCATCCGACGTCTTGCGGCACGTGGTATTCATTTTCAGAGGGTCCAGCTCCTTGCCATCGCAATTGAACGTGCCTTCGTCGCTATCAACACGTGGGGGCCATTCCTCTTCCCCGAAATCTCAGACGCAGAGGTCACTCTTCGCGGTATTCGGCAGATACCAGCCGCCACCGACAGTATTCGCCAGAGCAATTACTACGAGGTACAAGGAGTAGTGGATGTTATGACGAGGATTCAGCTCAACCCCATCGTGGATCCAAATCCTTTCGCTAATGCGATCCTTGGATCGTTGACAAACCAAACGTATGAACTCATCATCGATTACAAGGGTATGCGCAGGCCGAGCCTGAACGATCCCCACCACACCAGTTGGCAAGATCACCGGCACCAGGTTCTAACTTACGCTTGGCTGCGAGGGCAACAGCCCGGTAGCCCAGACGTTCGTAGCGGTATTCTCCTGTACTTGAACGAACTCGTCCCTAGCACAGAGGACATGGACCGTCTCTACGAAGATATCTACGGAGCCCACTCCTCACCAATCAACACTGATCTGGTGCCAACCGGTGCCGATGCTAAAGCAATCCAAAATTGGCCAAGAATCAAGCGCCTTTGGCGGGACCAACTGGCGCTCACAAAAGACCTGCAAGCAAACGTTAATCAAGCGTCGTGGCTTGATCAAGTCTCAGAATGGTGGAAATCGGGCCGTGACACCAGCAGTCCGCAACCCTTCCCACGAATGCCAACACTGCCCGGTGAACTCTCCTTTGACTATCGAAAGAGGCGGTCATTCCGCGAGGTTGCTGTGAATCCAGGTCAGATTCAAGCAAGCCTCGAGGCCTTCGATCATATCGTCGCCGAAATCGAGTCGTCCGTTGCACGTGAGAGTAGAGGCGGTATCATCACTAAGACCTGGACCCCCAATCCCGCTGAGGAAACCTGCACCGCATGTGATTTCAAAACCTTTTGTCCGGCGTCCGCCTACCGAGGAGCGCCCTCTGCACCCTAAGGAAATAGATCGCGGGGAGAGGTATTTACACTACTGAACTATTTTATCCCAGTCTGGGACGACAAGGTCGATCCAACTTTCGATTTTCATTTCTCAGAGCGTGAAGTCGCACTCTGCAACTAAAAGTGCATTTCAAAACCTCATGGCAACTGGCTTCGTCCTTCGTCTTTCGTCCTTCGTCCCAAAGCTGTTCGCAGGTTTTGAAAGGCGCTCTAAATACAGTTTGCTCATCCATATATGAATTGCCACAGGGCGGGTTGATATGTTGACAGTAACCACAGCCCCACACCGATACCCGCTACTGAGAAAAATTTGTTTCTCAGACCACCCAGACTGAAAAGAGCCTGCACACTTGTCCAGGTCAGCCATACGCTAAGGAAGACGGGCACGCCAAATCTAAATGCAAGCCATGTTGCCTGTGCATCCAAGCCATCTCTGGCAAGTGCCCCAATCCCTATGGCTGTGGGAACCGCCCAAACGGCCATGATGATGATGGTCCCTATGCTCGGTAGAATGAATCTGAAGTATCCTGCTCTTGGGCTTGTAGGCGAAGAGTTGAAAGCCCTGTAGTGTCTCCACCGACGAAACTCTCGAAACAGGGTTGCTAGTACCAATATTTGCAGCGAAGTGCGGAAGATGAGTACGAGCGTCTGCGACCATATATCGGTCGGTACTATCTCAGATAGCTGTAGCTTGTAGCCCCCAGCTATATCGAGAACAGGGCCTTCCAGCAACTTCGATACTCCAAACCTCAGCCAATGCCAATAACCTGCGTTATTGGCATTGAACCCTCCAAACAGCACATATAGATGTTTAGCGATCTGGCTGAATGATACTAGTATGGCCGTAGCACACAGAATTACTACGGCCATATTCATTGAGGCGATCCTCAAATGTCTCTGCCTGTAATACTCTGAAGCGATCGCATATATCCCGATAACTATAAGAGCGATAAGAGTGATTAATAAGTATAGGAGGATGCTGATGGGACGCCATATATCGCGCGTCCTCTCGATTATGATAAGAATCGCATATAATACCGGTAAGCCAGGGGCCAACCAGGTTGAAATCTTGATATTCGCATAGCTGCTATCTGGTGTCATATAGTAGCGGACAGTGGACAAAGTATACGGCTTATGTTATATACTATGCAAGAAAATCATACGTAGATATGGTGATAAGCCCTGGGGGCTATTCGCGCTCAGATAACTACATGCCAGTGGCCTCTATGAGTAGTGGGTACCATGCATTTGGTGAGCGCTTGAAAATCTACTCTTGGACGGGAGTGTACTACCGTGCGTGTCTTGCAGACTGTAGAAGACTCAATAACGCGCTGGATGGATCGCCTATTTATTGGTCCTTTTAAACGTCCTCTTCAGTTCCCGGAGCTAGTGAGGATGTTGGAAGGGTATAGCGATAGAGTGATTTCTGAGCTGCACCAGGCTGGGGTGCCGCTCTACTTCGGGGTTATCCTTCACCCTGCTGATTACAAGAACATTGTTTCGACCTCGACGCCAGCTATACGCCAGCATGAGCTTAATGAGTATCTCCAACAGTACATAGCTGCCTCTGATCGTTACCAACTTCTTGACAGACCCCGGATAGAGTTGAAGTGGTCCTCGGATGCTACGAAGCGAGACCCTCATATATATGTCTTATCATCAACGCCTGGCGCCTCGCCTTTGGTAGGGGAAGGACAGGAAGTATCCACGCTTGGCCTGGACATTCCACAGCCGGAATACCAACTGCAAGGCGTCCTACGCTGTTTGCAAGGGCACAAACTGAGGGGTCACGTATATCCATTGAATAGAAGCATTATCACCATAGGGAGGGGCATGGATAACGACCTTCTCCTGGATGATCGCTACGTATCTCGCCAGCACGCAAAAATTGTGCATCGAAATAAGCACTACCATATAGAGGATCTTACTCCTACGATACTCGGCAATGGCGTTTTTGTCCGAACTCCCGCCCGTGGTCAGGAAATACGTATAACAACGGCCCATATATTGAGTTCCGGTGATCAAATTCGTATAGGTTCCTACTATTTTGACTTTGATGAAGATAACAGTGCATGAATTTACCCCGCACTATTTAGAAAACAATATGATATAATGTAGCGCAAGTTGATCGTACCGCTCTCAGATTGTGCTTTGGAATCGAGGCGCTAGTCTGCATGAGGTCTGATTTATGAACATCTTCTCTGTTACTTTGGAGCAGTCTACTCTCATCATGCTTGGAGCAGCCCTGGCCGCAGGTTTGCTGCTCGGATTGATGCTTGGGATTTTCCTGTCGAACTCAGCCGGGAGGCGTAAGCGTCGCAAGGAGCGACAAGTTATGATGCAGCGCCTCCGCCAAATTATTGAGTATTCGGGCGTCACTTCAACCAGCTCAAATCCCACCGCTAGCTTGCAAACTGTCATCGGTCTGGCGGGCAGTGCTATGGAATATCTCTTCTCCACGGAGCTTGATGATAGGACAGGAGCCAAATTGCCCGATCCAAGCTTAATCAATATGCCCGGCAGCCTCCCAAATAGCCCTCCTGGCGCTAACGTCCCTGGTAGATCACCTTAACGTGGCAGCTTATCCTTATCCTCAAGCCTATTCAAGCCAGAAGCAGCTCAAAGGACGGAGGCTGGGTTGCGTATGGTATCTCTTTGGCACCATCGCAGTTGTTGCTCTATTGGCGGGAGCCCTTACTAGTGCGCGCGAGCGTGATCTTCAGATGAAGCATGCGGCCTTCAACCACTTCAGTTTTAGCGGCGGTCACTGCCGGATGTTTGAGCAGGGCGGCTTTGAAGTGTGTGACCGCTTCCTGGACTTCCTGGATGCTAACGGGGGCATCGAGGCGTTAGGCTATCCGATCTCGCGCGCACAGGAGATTACCAGTGAGGGCAATGGCCTTACGTATACCATGCAGTATTTTGAATGGGCGCGCCTGGAGTATCATCCGGAGAACAGGCCGCCTCGCGATATTCTGCTCTCTTCGTTAGGCAGCTATCTGTACAAACGACGCTATCCAGGGGCTGAGGGCGCTCCAGGTCAGTCTCCCATTAGTGTGCCAGGTAGTGAGTTCTTGGCAGAAACGGGCAAGCACTTGGGCGGGCTTTTCCTCGATTACTGGAAATCTCATGGCGGCTTGACTTTACAAGGGCTTCCTATCTCTGACCAGTTCAAGGAGCAAAGCCTAATCGGTTCGGGCGAGCGTATTGTCCAGTACTTCGAGCGGGCCATAATTGGATATTACCCTGAGTATGGGCCTGCGTTTCATGTGTTCTCATACCCCATTGGGCGAATGTATATGACCAATTCGAGCTACGGCACTGCGCCCTGCGACCTGAGCACCACCCGCTATGGGAAAGCTTTACCGCAAAATGTCGAGACAGGACACCAAGTCGAGGTTTATGCGTGGGGCTTTTCGAGGCCAGAGCCTGTATGGGCTATTGTGTTATTGCCAGACGGGACAACGCGCCCGCTAAAGCTCATGAGTAAAGCCACATCGTCGTATGTGTCTGGTAGCGCGCCTGTGCTCACATATACGCCTGAAGCAGGATCTCCTCGTGGGCTTTATATCATCATTATCGAGGGCCAGTTTAGTTTTCATCGCTCTGAGATAGCCATGTGCGTGCGCTGATTGAGCGCCATAGGAATATCAACGCGTTTTAGTTATTGGAGTTCCCCCAACTATGGTGAATCTACAAGGCGCGACACTAGGAGGCAGATACAGCGTCATACGGCCCGTTGGTGCCGGAGCTATGGCCGATGTCTACGAGGCCAGGGATATGACGTTGAAGCGCAGGGTGGCTATTAAGTTGTTGAAAGAGAGTCTAGCAGAAGATAGCAATGCAGTAGAGCGCATCAGGCGTGAGGCTCTAGCTGCCAGCAGGTTCTACCACAAGAATCTAGTGCAGATATACGATTTGGGGGAATATGACGAGCGCCCTTATATTGTGATGGAGCTTGTTGAAGGCCTCAATCTGCGAGAGCTATATCTTCAGTATCAACCGGCGCCTATTGAATGGGCAGTCAATATTACGCTACAGCTTCTGGCAGGACTTGAGCACATACATCAGTCGGGTCGCCGGCACCGGGATATCAAGCCCAGGAATATACTCGTTGGGGCTGATGGCATTTTGAAGCTTATAGACTACAGCATTATCAAGGGCCAGGCTGACCCCGACCTTACGATGATGGGCACGGTCTTTGGGTCCGCTGGATACATATCTCCTGAGCAGGCGCGTGGGGAGCCTGCCGAAAACGCCTCAGACCTATATTCCGTTGGGATCGTCTTATACGAAATGCTTGCCGGGTCCCCTCCATTCCAGGGCACGCGCGATGAGCTTATGCGCCAGCACTCTAATCCTACTCTCTTACCTCCAAGCCTCAGAACCTACCGGCCGGATGTGCCAGAAGCCCTTGAGAATATAATAATGAAAGCTATTGCTAAGAAGCTGACGGACCGATTTCAGTCAACCAGGGAGCTAACTGTGGCCCTGGAAGCTTTCGTCGCCGGTAACCTTCGGGACTCTGCTGGGCGAGCTGACAGGCACTCGTATCCACATTCGCAGCCCATTTCGATGGGCCAGGCACACGATCCATCCAATCACTCTTCGCACTCTACTGCTTCGTTACCCTATGGCGTTCCTTCACAGGTGGCTTCGGTAACCTCCGGCGCTTCAGCCGCACCCGGACGTGGGCACAACGGGCGCGCCCAACACGCTCCTCCACCCGGTTACACAACTACAACTTCTATCTTTGACCATCGTTACGCTCTCGTCCGCCTCATACATCAAGGAGAATATACTGAGGTCTGGCTCGCATCTGATATGGGGCCGCTTCCTGCTGGTGCCGCTCATCAACCTCGTGCTGTTACAGGTACCTACCCATATGTAGCACTTAAGGTGCTACGGGAAGAGTTAGTCACTAATAAGATAGCTGTATCTATATTTCGGCGCGAGATCAATGTAACTTCTACATTGTGGACTCGGACACGCCAGCCTGATGGTCAGGCAGCCTTGTATAGTAAGACTTACATAGCTCCCCTCCTGCACGTAGGGGAGTTCCAGGCCCGACCTTACATGGTTATGGAGTTCATTGCCGATGACCATTCTGCTGGGCTTAGGCGAGCTAACGCGGGCCACGTTTGGGGCTTTCATCGATGCTATCTCGTGGCAGAGGCGCTAACACGTGCGTTGGAGTGGCTGCATGGCGCAGGCTGGGCACATGGTGGTCTCTCCATGGAGGACATTCTTGTATCAGTCGGATCGAACTCTCCTCGTAATGCAACTCTTACCGTGAAGCTAATTGACTTCGGTTTGGCCCACGAGATAGAAGGGGGTAAGCCCAAGAGGGTACAGCCAGGTAAGGAGAGTTTCGTTGCCCAAACGCAAGAAGAGGGTAAACAGCATCTCTTGCCTTACATGGCACCTGAGCGGTTTTCTGGTTCTACCCCTGGTAATTTGCCTTCTGTTGCTGCCGACATCTACGCTGTTGGAGCGATCCTCCATACGCTCTTCATACGGGAGTCTTCCGCAAGGCAGCAGGAGGCTGCGGGTGCGATTGGGCAGCTGCCGGTCCATTACCCCTCACTGTACGAAATCCCGTACCCGCCACATACACAATTCATATCTATTATCGAGAAATGCCTTGACCCTGCGCCGGATAAAAGATATAAAAGTGCCACAGAGTTGCTCAAGGTGCTTCATAACTATAAGGACTTTACTCAGCAAAATACAGAGCCGCTGGCCGCTTTACCTCCGCCCTTCACAATCATGCGCGGCAAGACGAATATTGACTTCGGCTCTGTCTCTTCTGAGTGGAGTCCTCGGACCCAGACGTTCGTGATAGAAGCGAACAGTGATCAGCCTGGCACTATTAAATACGAGTCTGACGATGCGAAGCGTTGGCTGGATATTGATACTCTTAGCTTCGCCTCTGACGGGAATACAACTGTAACTGTTACTGTAGACCCGGCGAAACTTCCACATCCGGGCGACCATACGACCAGGATACTGGTAGCCACAGAGACTCCCCATCATTCAGTACGGCTGCCCGTGAGAGTTCGCCTGCTTAGTGGCCTTGATCTCATATTATTGATTGACACTATTGGCACAGAGGAGATGATCGACGCCCGCCGCTCGATAGCTAAGGAGTTGATCTTTGAGGTGGAAGACAAAGTTACGCACAGGGGAGGGTTGCGCGTGGCCGTGATCGCTTACTGGTGTCGCACACCGGGGAGTGGTCAACGTCCACTTAGAGTGCACAATTTCAACGACTCTGCCCCGGCTATTGAAATGCTCGGCAAGCTCGCTCCCGATCTGGGCCGATCTTATCCCCTCGAAAGCTCACTAGATGAGGCGCTGGCTGAAGCGGGCAAGTTAGGTTGGAGTGCCCACGCCTGGCACGCTCTGGTTGCGATAGCGGGGCGTCCTCCTTACCCACCACCCGGTCAAGCTCAATATCCGCACCAGGTGGAAAGTCCCCTTGCGGTGAATTGGAAGGATGGGCTGAGAAAACTGAAGTCCCGCCAGGCGCTCTTCAACACTGTTATCTCTTGTCCAATCTACTGGCCTGATGGAGCTGCCATTACGGCTCCAAGCTACGCGGAGAAGTATCGTGATGTCTGTTTCCAGGCGTTCGACTCCTGGACTCCCATTGATAATATCTATCCAAGCGTACTGGCGAGACAGATAGAGGAGCACATGAAGAAGGAAAGCTAGAGGTATAACGCACTCGTATTCGGCTTTACGATAAGGAGGGAGAAGCACATGGGTCATTATATTCATGGTAATCCAGGACAACCACAGAATAACGCCAATTCGCAGCCTGATGTGGTTCCAGACCTGAAGATTGGGATAATAGGGGATACCCAGACAGGTAAAACTACCCTGATAGGGGCATTACGAATCGCAGGAACTCAACAAGAGGACGACTTTAAATGGAATATCCGGGGGCTTGATGCAGAAAAGCCGAACTCTGGAGCATTCATGACCACGAACACGGGTCTATTGCTAAACCAGGAATTTCCTACACCTGGCACTGTGTCTAATAGTGAATACGCTTACCTGATGAGCGGCAAAATTCCAAAAGCTCGCTTGAATTTCATAATGGACCTGCTACCCAATAATGATCTGCCTATAGTTAGGTGGGTTAGGGATCTGGTCCAAGATACGCAATCAGCTGCCTTCAAGCTGCAACTGTGGGATTATCCGGGCGACTCTATAAGGAACAATACCGGAAACGTTCAGGATCTGATTGAGTTCTTTGCTACCTGCGATGGCATCGTTTTCCTTTTTGATCCACATCCCCAATATAGACAGAACAGTACCACTACACTTGACGCTACCCTTGATAAGCTGTTTAACGAGGCATATATTGGTCAAAAGCTTGATGGAGATTTCAAGTTCCGTCAGTACCTGGCTGTGTGCATAACAAAATTCGATGAACCCTATATCCATAAAGAGTTGGTGAAACACCGCCTTAATGGTACTCTGAGGACCGGTTTGCCATACCCTACTAATCCTGAGACTGCGTTTAAGGTCCTGGCAGGTGATTATGCACACGGCCAGATTGCGACAAATTTCCCTAAAGGCCGGGTTGGTTACTTTATGTCTTCTTCGATTGGCATTTATATGGATGCTAAGGGTAAATATGACCCCACAAAGGAGAATACTTACCCAGCATCGAGTGGTGTGCGCATACAATGCCCGGTGAGACCTATCAATGTATTGGAACCACTAATATGGATTTACTCATCAGTTCAACATGAACGCAGCCAGCAGCCTGCCCCTAAGAATCCAAGGCGATGGTGGTAATGAGCATTTGATTCCTACGTAGGTAGCATAAGAGTGTGATAAGCAGGTATGCTATCTATATCTTAGACTTGCTACTGTCCACACTGGGTAGCTGGATCGAGCCAAAGTAAGAAGGGCCAGGTAGATAGAAATGACATCTGTAAGTGCGCAATTCGCCCGGAAGAGCAAACTGTCGGGTGATAAGGAAGATTACCGTGTCCTCTCCTGGAGCGCGGATGGCCTGGATAAATCTACCTTCGAAGCGCTGTTTCGTTCGCTAACCGCGGGAGA
The DNA here is from genome assembly GCA_035274425.1 of Chloroflexia bacterium. Classification (GTDB taxonomy): domain Bacteria; phylum Chloroflexota; class Chloroflexia; order QHBQ01; family JADMIH01; genus JADMIH01. The sequence continues at coordinate 33,390 of DATEOC010000030.1, read as the reverse complement.
GATGCCCTACCGCTCAGGAGATGAGACCTGGGTAATGGCAGGCGGGCAAACTGTTGGAGGGGTAGAGTACTTTACTTTCGTATACCAGCACTGGACTGGTCTCTACGATGGGGCTGTTCCGAACCGCCGCCCCATCCTGGCGCAGAACGCCCTCGTTATGCCATACGACAATACCGCCGATGCAGCGTCCGGTTATGTCGACATCCTGGAGCATCTACCCCCGCTAAGCGCATTTGAACAGGGCGGGCCTCCCTTCAAAATCACTTTGTCAGGGTTAGATGACAGATTGGCCGGTTACGCCCGCATCGTAGAACGGTTGTCGCTTGAGTTTGTCGGCGGGATCGCGGCAACCCTCCTGGAGATGCCGGTGGTGGTTACGGGCGCGCCGGACGAAATGACTATGCGCGAGCGCCTGGAATTACTGGATACGATTGCATGTTTGCTGCCTTATGGCTACCGCGCCAGCCTTGCGATCAGCACGGCATCTACTCCTTCGACTCGACACTCTGTGCGCCTGGTTTTCAGCAGCGAGCCAAAACGAGGCCAACAGGTGGAGGCTACACTTGGCCGTAATGGCGGGCCGGGTCGCCTTGCCGAAATTCCACCTGGAATTGCGCGCTCCTACTATGGCTTGCTGATCAGCCTGTGTGAGGATGAGGAGCATACAATCGAAGAGATAATGCTCCACCTGGCAGCGCAGAATCAGGCGCTCACGTTCCAACCTGAAGACGCCGCCCTTGCTCTCGAAATCTTGGAGCAACTGGACTATCCGCGTGCGGTACACGCCAGAGTCAAAGCCAAGACCGCCCCAATCGATGACGTTCGCCGGGTCTTCAAGAGCAACGGTAATAGCAATAGCAATGGGAGTTCCGGCCCTCGTAAGGACCGTTTGCTCGACTTCCTGCGCTTTCTGCTGAACCACCCCGACACTACTGTGGCTGATGTCAAGAATATACTCGGTAAATATTGGAAGGAGATACCGTTCGATGATGTGCGGAGCGCCTGCGAGTGGCGGTTGGCTAGCGATGCGTCGTTATCGCGAGACGTGCTCCTGGCGCTCGTCGCGCAAGCATACGATAACGGGCAGTTCGCGGACCTTCTGAATTCCCTGCGCGACTATGTTGTGGGGCGAAAGACTCTCGAACTCTACGATGCTCTCAGTGATCTGATGCTAAGGCTTTTGACTGATGATGCCTTGCCTATCTGGCCGCTGGTGGATATGAAGGACGAAGGCGTGAGGCGATCAAAGCTGCTACCACAATTTGGTGTAGTGCTGGAATCGCCAGACCTCTTCTACAACTTCGTTTTCAAACTGTTCGATAAGTTCGCCAGTACTGTCGAGCGTGATAAGCTTCGGAGTATACTCGATGCTCTAGCAGCTGCGTCCAACAATCTGCTGGGGCGTATGCATATTTTTTATGCAGCTGGTGCCTTCAAAGATGATGCAGTTGCGCCTTCCGAGTTTGATCAGGTCGTGGCAGCGGGGATACAATATCTGAGGCGCTTAGTTCTGCTCGCTGTTCGGTCATCCGGCCCTCAGCCTATTGCCAGTTTGTTGCCTGCACTCTCGTGTTGGATCAGCGCAAATTCGAAATGGTTCGGGCAACTCACGAAGGATAATCGTGAGATACTACTCTTGATACCGGATGATCTATACAAAGTACTTGCGCTTCATACCATACAGGAGGTACCTGCCACTAATAATAGCACTGTCCCAGCAAGCGGGAACGTGCGGGCCACTCAGCCCATTGCACCAGTTCTCAGCTCCTCTAAATCTGCACCTGGCGTAACCGTACCCATAGTTCGTAACCCAGGTGCCAGCCCCACTGCTGTCGCAAAACACCTCAATGCCAAAGATATCACTCCAGAGTTGACGGCTTTCCTGGATATTATTATCCTTTTGTTGGAAGAGAACTGGAGCTCTCGCTATTCTCTCAACCTGAAGTATTTTCTTGCTGGTTCTGCGGCACAGACGAAGCCTTACACAGTTGCCGGCTCTACGGGGACAACTATTCCCCCCCATCTTAGGGCTTACCTGGATGCTTTAGGCCTGGTCTACAATGTTCAGGGCATGCCGGATTACTCCCGGTCTTATCTTGTTGACCGCGTGGTGCGTGCTGTCTTATCCTACACTGTGCCTTCAGGCGTTCTAAACTCCCTCTGGCTTTTAGACAGAATAGACGCCCTCAGGGGCAAGAGCGCCATATTATCTAAGGAGGGTGTAGACGTAATTTATCAGGCGGCTCTAAAGATACTCATCAATTTCGATTTACCACCTGATAGCACACTTGCTGATGAGTGGATAGCCCGTCTGGAGAAAAGTGACCCGGTAACGAGGCTCGAACTTATGATGCTCAAACTAAAGCGAGAGGCTAAGAGGCAGCCTAAGCCTGATATAGTTAAGGTAGCTGCTACGCTTGCAGATATAATGGTTGCAGCCGAAAAACATCGTGCAACCAGTGCAAGTAACCCTTCCTCACGGCACGGAGCTACTGGCGACGTTGAGGCCCAGGCCTTGTACATGTTGCAAGACGCGGGATACTGGACTAGTGGCCAGATGCTAGCACAATTTCAAAAGTGCTTGCGTAGCGAGTTAATTGCCAAGACACGCAATTTTGCTGACCCGAAAGCGTCAGCGCTTGAACTTGAGAAGCGTTTTGTACGGGCTATTGTTGGTGAAACGAAAGATGGCACTCCGCACAGGACTCTGACTGTGCGCGATGCGTACATGGCGTTACTCAAGAATTCATTTGTGGAGCACCTGGAGCTTGACTGTGAGATTCTCAAAGTGGCAAATCCAAACTTTGCTGAAGCTGACCTCCAGCGTATAGGGAAGGCGATAGCCCAGCTTTTCCCCCAAGGTGCAAAGAAAGGGGGCATTATGGATACGGTTGTAGACTTGGTGACAAAAATAGGCAAACGTTAATATAAAAGCCGACAGATATCTTATGCGTACCTAGTCCACTTTAGGCGTACAGCGCCCATGCTGATGATCTCGCCTTCTGATACAGCTGTAGGTTTGCCGACGGTAGCGCCGTTGAGAAGCGTCTCGTTCTTAGAAGAAGCATTCTCAATCCATGCCCGGTCGTTTTTCCAGGTTATGTAAGCATGTTCCCCAGATACCGAAGGGTCATTCAGTTGGATTGTGTTGGCAAGATCACGACCAATAGAAGTGCTGGCTAACAGGGTAAAGCCTGTGCCAGGCGGAAGCCCAGTTTGACCTGGATCTACGACGACCAATCTCCCATATTGGGGCCGGGCATTTCGCCCCGTTGCCGGCGCTACCAGCCGCAGGTCTTTCATACCCCATCGCAATACCTGGAAAAGGAATAAATAGAGTAAGCATATTAAGAGAATACGCAGCCCCAGGAAAAAAACGTCTATAGGGAGGCTCTGTGTGCTAGGCATTTATATTACTCACGTTCACAGCTAATTTGCATCGGCTTCCGCATCATCGCTTTTGGTGCTTGCGTTTGAGATGCGCAGCAATATTCCTATTATAACCCAGTTGATGAGCAGGGAGCTGCCGCCATAGCTCACGAAGGGAAGGGTCACCCCGGTGAGCGGTATAAGCTTGGTAGCTCCACCCAGAATGATGAGGGATTGCAGGCCAAGCACGACAGTTAGCCCTAGCGCCAGCAGTTGCTCGAAGCCCCATCGGGCCGATAGCGCTATCCGTAGCCCGCGGTAGACCAACATAGCTATCAGGCAGAGCACAACTATCATACCGGCCAGGCCTAACTCCTCGCTTATCGCAGCCGAGATAAGATCTGTATGCACAGCTGGAACCCAATACGGTTGACCATAGGCGATCCCTGTGCCCATTACTCCTCCAGACGTCATCGCGAAGACGGATTGTATCATCTGGTGGCCCCGATCCGCAGCCTGGGACCAGGGATCGAGCCAAGTCGTATAGCGCACAGCCGCCGTTGACATCGCTCTTGGAAAGAGTAGACTTACCAATGTCACAGTCGTAATAAAGAGTGCGATCCCGCCAAGTACATAGCGTGGATTGCCGCTTGCTACATAAAGTATTATCAAGAAGACGCAGAAGAAGAGTAGAGCGCTGCCCTGGTCCCGCTCGACAAAGAAGATAAGTAGAGCTACTGACCAGAGTGCCAGCATAGGGCTCAGGTAGGGTAAGGGTGGCAATCGCATTGAGCGGTGCCCCGTAGATTGTGAGTCCGATAGCAGATATCGCTTATCGTCCAGATAACCCGCGACGAAAATAACAAGCAACACCTTGAGCAGTTCAGAAGGTTGGAAGGTAAAGAAGCCTATTCTATACCAAAGGCGTACGCCGCTCCCTGTATCTGTACCGAATATCATCGTCGCCGCAACTAAAGCCAGCCCGACCAACGCTGCTATATACTTATAGCGCCTCAATGCGCTTACGTTTCTAAGCCGTGCCATAACCAACAACATAACAGCCAGGCTAGCCGCGAGTACCAGGGTCTGCTTCAGTGCCATCCCCTTGTATTCGTCGGCATGGTCCGGATCGGCAAGCATGAGACTCGGCTCAAGCCTCCAAAGGAAGAGAAGCCCCAGCACTGTCAGTGTGAGGGCCAACGGTAGCAGCATATGGTCGGCGCGAGGGACTAGCCATCGCACAAGCAAATGCGTTACGTATAAAAGGATTGTGACGCCCGCCGCCACCACCAGCGCAGTGAATACGGGGGGTTTCGCAGTGGCGACAGGGGCACTTACCACCAGGATCATTCCAACGATCAGGACAAGTACGGGCAGGCGTATCAGCCGTCCTTCTACCTCTGCCGACATCGCTTCGCGTTGGGCATCTCGATCAGCGATTGGACTAGACCCGGCAGGTCGCTTCCCAAAGTATGGCAGTGGTGTAGCAGATTTAGATCGCATGGCGTGAACTAAGGCCTGGTGTGTAAAAGAGGTTGTTGAGCGCCGGAACTTTGCGAGGTACTATCATTAGCGTGGGTTTCTGTACTTGACGGGTTGCCCGTACCTTGTAGGGCGCGCTGTAAAACTGCCCGCGCAGGCGGGACTGCCACTGTAGACCCCTCTACTCCATGCTCGATGATAACTGATATAGCGAAGCGTGGGTGATCGATGTCCTTACCAGCCCACCCTATAAACCAGGCGTGCGGTTCACCGCCTGAGGTTTCTGCTGTGCCTGTCTTGCCACCAACAGTGTATCCCTCAATGGCTGCACCCTCAGCGAAACCGACCTCCACTGATGTTACCATCATCTTGCGTAGTTGCTCGGCCGTTTCCGATTGTATGCTCTGTTGACGGCTATGCGGTTGGAATTTCCAGGAAGGATTATTGCTGCCCGGATCGGTAATCGACTCTACAAGATAAGGCTCTGGGAGAGAACCATCTCGTGCAACGGTAGCGGCTACCAGCGCCATTTGGAGTGGAGTCACGAGCATTTGCCCTTGCCCGTACGAGGTGGCCGCCAGCAGATCAGGGTCACGTAATGCCGTCGTGTCACTCAGCAGAGTACTGGCTTCCACCGGTAAGCTGATGTCATATGTGCTGTCAAGGCCAAAACGGTGTGCATATTCTACTGTGCGTGGCGCACCAAGCTGAACTCCCAGTTGTGCGAATACCACATTGAGCGAGCGCGCGTAGCCCTCTGTAAGTGTGAAGCTCTCTTTGTCGCCAGGGTGACAGACATCACAATCCCGATGAACGTATGGCCCCGCCCCCAGGTTAAGCGTGCCATCCTTATCGGGATACATGGAGTCGGCAGTAGCGAGGTGAGTATCAAGCGCCGCTGCTGCCGTTACTGTCTTATAAGTAGAGCCGGGCGGGTAAAGGCCCTGCGTTGGGCGAAATAGAAAAGGGCTATCCGCATTGTCTTGCTCTGCTTTGAAATAGTCCATTGTGCGACGTGTCTCAGCATCCCAATCATCAGCATTAGGGTCAAAGGCTATTTGTTGAGGGTCAACGTGAGGCCACGAAGCCATGGCGAGGATGGCTCCACTTTGCACGTCAAGGACCACTATAGCACCCTTACGTTCTCCAAGCTCGGTTTGGGCAATATCTTGCAAGCCTGGATCAATAGTGAGATAGACGTTTTTGCCTTCGATCGGCCTATGTAGCACGTCAGCTAGAGCACCTCGACTCGCATCGCCTGAAAGATAGCTGTCGAGTGATGCCTCCAGACCAGCTAAGCCATACGTGCGTGGGCTGTAGTACCCTGCCAGATAAGAGAGATTTGGCTCAGGGTAGATGCGACGAACGTAACGTGAATTAGGGCTTGCCTGGTTAGTTGCTACAACCCTACCATGTGCGTATATGGAACCTCGGCGTATTTGAAAAAGCATACTCATCTTACGCGGGTCTTGCACGGCCTCCAGCTTTCCCACGCTACTGGAGACCAACACCTGTTCTCGTAGCAAGTGGATGCCTAGTATAGCGATAGCAACCGCGAAAAAGCCTCCCACCTGCAACACTGAATGCTGAAACTGGCTGTCTTGCCCGGTCTGGCTGAGAGAATAGCTCGGGGCGTTTGTACCTCCTGGAGGGAATGGTGCCCGTGACCAGATACAGAGACAAAGTAGAATGAGCGATAACCCCGCGCAAAGTAGCCACGTGGTGTCGTCAGGGGGAATATCTGCATCCTGTGAGCTAATGCCACTCAGGAGACCAAAGATGAGTAATAAGACCGCACCTAAAAGCGACCCAAGACGCGCCCATGAGTGAAGGGTAGCTGAAAACCCCCTGCCACTATTCATGCCAGTTGTCGATGGTCTATTCATCAATTCTATTTGCCCGGTCGAGTTCTGACCACCAATAGCTTACCATAGATATTGCACTCAGTTGCTATCCTCACACCTTCGTTCCCGTTCTTCTCTTTCGTTGTATCAGGCTCAGTAAGTCCTTAGAAGCGTGGTGGTATCTCGATACGCATCCCATCCGGAAGGTCGGGTCCCGCGAGATAAGGGTCTCGTGGGTCTATCTGGTTATAGAGCACCAGGCTGTTCAGCACGTTCGCTGGAGTGGTCTGGTTCGTGGTCAATCGGCTAGCAATGGTCATTAGCGAATGATCATTAGCTGAGGTGACAATCCTCCTGGGGCGTTGCGCCGGCAGAAAGTCAATCAGCATGGGTATGGCGATCACAATACCCAGGAAGAGAGCACCATCCCTTAGCGCAGGCTCTGAAAAGCTAGATAGAGCCACGTAGACACCACTTGCCAGCATGATCAACACTGCAACGTTAAGCCAACCTGTTCCGGTGCGATCGGTCTGGCGGTACACCCCCCGCCAGCTCAGTTGTGCTCGCATCGAATCTACAGGGCGCAATATCCAGAAATACCATACCAACGTCATGGTCGCAAGCACCAGCAAATAAAGCAGGATAAAGAATGTTGTCGTCGCCATGCCAAGACGCGCTGCCAGTTCCGAGTATACAGGCACAACTTGAAGTTGCGTCAAGAGAGCGTAGAACAAAACGATCAACACAAGAATTATGGTAACCAAATACCTGGTTGCCCCAATCGCACCGACTAGAGCACGTACCACTGCCGCCATTATCGCTGCCATTATCGCTCTTTCCTTTCACTACACCACATCTCTGACGTAGCCGTGGGCAACTCCTCGCAGAGAATTCACTATAAACACTAAGGCTACCATATCCCCGGCACGCTGTAGTGGCACTTCGAGCACTCGATACATAGGGCTTCTTTCTGCCCCCCATCCAATTTCCTTCTACCCTCCGCTACGAGATGCGTTCCCGCCAACCCACGTACGACGAGTAGCGCGCCACACTGTGCGCAATAGGTATTACGTTCAGGTAATGCCGGGATATTGCTGATATAGACGTGCCTGATCCCTTCCTCCATTGCCATACTGCGTGCCGCCCGCAGTGTCTCTAATGTACCTGATTGCGCTTCCACCATTTCGTAAGCAGGGAAGAAGCGCATCAAGTGCCATGGGGTTTCCGGCCCAGATTGCGCTAAGATGTGCCGTGCCATCAGGCGTACCGCCTGAGGGGAATCGTTGCCACCAGGCACGATCACAGTAGAGACCTCATGCCATATATTGTGAGCACGCAGATATTCCAGGGTTCGTAGCACACCCTGCAACGATATGCCGGCTATCCTACGATAGAAGATTTCATTATGTGCTTTGAGGTCTAGCTTTACCGCGTCCAGGTAGGGCGCAATCACCTCCAGCGTGCGCTCGGTTACGAAGCCATTAGTCGCAATTATCACACGGAGCCCGCTCTCGCGTGCCAGACCCGCTATTTCCACGATAGCTTCGGGCCACACGGTCGGTTCGTTATAAGTGAAGGCGATGGCTCCACAACCACGCCTCTGGGCAACAGCAATCAAATCATCTGCGCTCGTTGCTACAGGCGACGCATTCCAGGAGCGATTCACCTTATGCGCCAGCGCAAGCTCCCAGTTTTGGCAATAGCGGCAGGCAGCGCTACAACCTATCGCCCCGACTCCTAACGTCATCATCCCTGCGTAAAAGTGGAACAAGGGGTGGTTCTCTACATTGCCTATACCGCGTGCTGCCACCAGTTGGGCAGGGTGAGGTACGACCTCACCGGCAAGCGTTCCGACACGTACACCGCAGCGCCCGACCTGATTGGTGCGTAGGCTGCACCCATGAGGGCACACCAGGCACATTGCCTTCCCATTTCGGCTCCCGGCACCGTCCACTGTAGCAGTGGACAGAACCTCGAGTAAACCCATCCCAAGCCTAATATCGTGGGCTGGTTCGGTTTGCAATTTAGTAGTCGATTGGAGCATAAGGCACTACATGCGCGGGATCCCCATAAAGGGCAATCATCGCAATCGGGTCCGGGACGAGAACAAGCTCGTTCTTCTGTGTAGCGGCAAGACGCAAAAACTCAAGCTTACAGCGGTCTTGCAGAGCAAGCTCTTTTAGCTGAAGACCGTTCACCGTCCGCAGCGCAGAAATGGAGAGAGGGTCCTGCGAAGAGAGGAGAGGCGTCTGCTTTTCCTTGAAGGAGGGGAGTAAGAAGGAGCGTCCCTCATCCTCTGTCACGCCGAAGTCCACCTCCGTTACCATCGTTGAAAAGGCGGGTTCATAGTTGGCGGCGGGCTTGGCACGGGCTTGCAGTTCCTCAACGAATTGCGTGGCAGTTGGGGACGTTTCGCGAGGACGCCCGCCTTCCACTACAGGGTGACCGTTTTGCCGGCCATCATTCCTCTCCTGGGCCGGATAAGCCTCATTGGTACCTGCTATCACCTCTCCATTTTGTATGTTATGTATCCCAGTTCCCAGACCCTGCGCACCGAACAGCAAGTGCTCTATAGAGTGCTCCTTGATAAGCCTGTATATAAAATCGGGCTGGCCCGGTAACACACGGTCTTTAGGAAGAAGATGATCAACGGACTTGTGCAGATACTGGTGAATTACGGCTGATAGATCCCAGCCTGACCGCTGGCTCGCACCGTTAATACTGAACGGGCAATCGTAGTTACAAAGGTCCGGGCAGGCAGTACAATGCACGCTGCATGGCCCCTCAGTTTGGGGGGTTGATAGTGACAGGCCTTTTTTGGTGGGTCGTTTAGCGCTATTTGGTACTGCGCTCGCGTAAGGGCACCATGCGCTCCCCTCCCGGTCCTTCCGTACCTCCTCGCGCATCAACTCAAGCGTAGGTGCAGGAACAGGATTTGTGGCAGATGCCTCCAATAAACGCCTGCGCGCCTCCACTTCTGCCGCGCCAACTAATTCTACCGCGTTCAGGTCTTGTTCCAGCGCGAGGCGTACCTGCTGGGCGAGGCGAGACCCCTGCTTCTCCCAGTCGCGTAAGTCTTTGCCATCCTGCTCCCACCTGTCCTGGAAATCTTTGGTGATAGTCTTGCCATCAGGAGTACGCTCAATCCGGAGACGGGCCTTGACCTGGTTCCAGATGCGTACGTTGGTGTACGGGATGCGTAAGTGCGTGGGAGATACACCCAGGGGCGGAATCATAGGGGGGTTTTGCGGCTGTGCCCACCCCGTCAATTCAGCAAGGGTGGTTTCCAGAGGGTTTTTTATCTCCTTCAAACCTTCCTCTAGACGGCGGTAGACACGTTCAAGGGTCCCACGCACGAGGCTATTTGCTAGATTGCTCGCGCGGTCCACAGCGAGGTTGATACGCCTCCTTTGCGTCCTCCACCACCGAAATCTCCAGATCAGCCAGGGCAGGAAGCCAAGCGCCGCTATGATTAGCGTTACCGCCAGCCCCGCCATGAGATAATGGTCCGGACCGGGTGTAAAAGGGGCGCTGGTCGCGAGCCACCCCGCCATAAGATAGGCCGCAAAGAGGCCACCCAGTATAGCCCGCACCCCTGTGGCTGCGGGGTGCGGATACCCTCCTGCCACTCGTGCGAAGTTGCGCTGCCAAATACCGTAGTTATCCTGGTCCTCCTCTTCCCATACCTCGGCCTGCCTCGCGGTTTCATGGATCCGGCGGGAGAGCAACACCTCTCTCACGCCATCTAACCATCCCTCGATAAGGAAGATAGACCGCCGCAGCCCCATTACCGATGAACATAACTCGGTTACAACGCGACGTAGCGCAGCATGAAGCGCTGCCGGGACCGTGTGGGAGTTCTCCTTCCTGCGTTCACTCCAGGTGCGCTCGCGGTAAAAGGCCAACTGTAACTCTAAGCGGTCATCGGGTGGGGTGGGCCTGTCATAGTTCAGGCCCCAGGCCTCCTCAAAGTAGGATATGCGCAGGTCAAGCTCCAGCCGCGTTAGAGAGGCGTTGACCTGTCCCTCCGCCATGAGCCTCCATCGCCAGGGCTGTTCCTCGTTCCGCAACTGGTTCGCCATCGAAGTCGAAATGATGTAGTTCTCGGCAATTCGCACTTCGATCAGCTCGTCGTCGCCAGAAGGTGTAGGCTCCTGCATATTTTGGTTGGCGGTGGGAGAGCGCCGCCAAAAGAGGACCCTCCCCAGCGCCCGATCCAGGCGCTCTCTAGCGCTATCACGCCGCCTGGATCGAACACTGGAGAAGATGCGTCTGTTGCCTGGGTAAATGAGGCTGCTTATAGCAGCGTCAGGGTCAACACCGAGGTCACTGAGGTGAGGGTTTAACCTTTTTAGCTCCTGCTCCGAGGTCTCAAGCAGCACCGTCTCAAGCGCGACCTGCTTGCGCTCCTCCTCGATAGCTTCGCGCAGGTAGGTCGCGAGCGGCACGTAATTATTGGCTGCCCCCAACAAGCTATAGGGCGATTTGGGGGATGCATCGGAGTTTGGACCAAGTTGTCGGTCTATGTGCAGGGAACCGTCTGCGGAGAGAAAAGCCTCAATAGCATTCCCTGCGAGCACCGTTAGCTCCAGCGAGTCCCGCGCCAGAGATTGGTTGCTCTTTTCCCGGTCGAGTAGATAGATCCGGTTGAATAATGTTTTGCCAACGCGCTCGCGCCAGCCTGACTTGCTCACAGCGGCGGCTGTGACTACGTTACGTAGATGCTCCGTGCTGTCCGCGCGCCCAGGCACGCCCAGTAGCGCCTCAAGCTCCGCAAGCGCGGTGTAGGTCGCGGCCTCTTCAATTATGCGGGTAGCATCAGGAGCAAACGAGCCGGTAGAGAAGACGCCCACTATCTTCACTACATTGCTACTTCCGAGCGTATCGGCCAGTTCCGCGACTATGGGCCAGATGAGTGCCGACGCCATAGGCTCAGCGAGTGAGCATAGCACGTACAGACTGGTCTGGACGAAAGGGTCCTCCGGCTGCACATGGTCGAGGCGTGTAGGGTCTATCAGGTGGCGTATGATCGTGCGTGCCAGGCTCTCAGACCACACCACCCCCATTTTGAACATGTCTGCTCTGCTGATGCGGGTGTCGGGATTCACTGGGGGCCTGGTAAAAGGCGCTCCACCTGACAGCAGAAAAGGCACTTCTTCTATGTACGTGTTGGGCGGCTTGCTGAGACGAGACCAAAGTTGTTGAGCTACTCTCTCTCCATGAAGCAAATGGAGATTTTGGGCGTTGGACAGCCACATTGGATCGCCCAGGTCCTGGAAGATGGCGTTGAGTAGTTTCTCTACTGCAAAGGGAGGTGGATAGCTGTTAGGGTTAGGACGCAATACACTAAATGGACGATATGTATCGGGCTGTTTGTTCGCGTCGGCTGGAACAATTGGGTCGGGAAGGATAGCGGTGAAGGCGGTAAGCTGGTTAAGGTCAACCAACACGCGCTCGATACCGAGGAAGTGGCGGTCTTCCTGTATAGAGCGCAGCCTCGGCCAAAGGTGGAGCATGGTCTGTAAGCCCCACCCACCCAGGCATATCACCGCAGCCCGACTTCGAGTGCCTGTCATTAACTTCCCCTCTTGATGGCGGACGAAAGACGTAAGGTTCTAAATGAAACGAGTCAATAGTCTTTCGTCAAATTTTCCACTCTTCTTCATCTGGATCAGTGCTCGGCGCGCCCGGCGCATTCGGGACGCCTGGAGCTCCCACTCCAGGTGGGGTCCCTGCCTGCCCCGCGCCTACATTTCCAGGTCCGGGAGGCGAGTAGCTACCGCTCCCCGGTGTACCTTGATTCACGTTCGCGTTTGCATTCATACCCGTCCCGACCCCCATATTGGCAGGCTGTCCAGATGAAGGCTGCACTGGTGGGAGTGCTGCTTGGTGGCCGCTCGATTGAGGCGGGGTTACGGAGCTGTAGCCAGCCGTGCCTACCCATGATGGAGTTCCCTGCACCCCCTGCACTCCTTGCGCCCACCCTGGTGGTGGTCCACCCTGTACTAACTGGCTGCTTTGTGCTTGCGGTGGTGTGCGCCTTGACCCGGTGGAAGGCACATACAGCTCAGGGAGGGCCTTTGCCTCGCCTGGGGCGTAATCGGGGTTCAAGTGGAGCAGACGCGGAGTAAACTCCCGGTTCGCTTGCATCTCATCCAATGTTTGCCCAGGAGGGGCTTCCGTAGGCCCCATATATTGGGCGTAAAGATCGGGGATGCTGCTCAACTGACTTACAGGCAGACCGTGCATCAGGTGTAACAGGTCAATGCGTTCACTCTCGGTCCCATGCACAGTAGTGAACTCTTTGTACGATTTCAAAGCTTGAGTAAAAGCTACATCCTCTACGCCGTTACCGGACCGTTGCGAAGCACCGTCACCTGTAGCTACACCTGCGCCGTCTGCTCCATTCCTGACGTAATAAGGCACGCTCGCTATATGGATATGCTCTTGTACCCCTTCATGGTAGTCATGCGTGTCGCCATCGACAGCAGCATGCGGCCCCAGGCGTCCAAAAAGCTGATCAACCCTGTCATTAGGCTGGCGCGTCTCACTTCGCCGTTGTAGGTGGACAAGGTTCTTCAGGCTGAACTGCTCATACACGCGCTCCTGCAAGCCTGGGATTGATTGGAGGGCGTGTCTGACAAGTTGGGTGAAGTCAGTGGCAACGACGTTTTGGGCGCTAACCTGGCCCTGGAGTTGCTCATATATCCTCTGTACCAGCATCTCCTGCGCCTTCTCATCCAGGGCTTGGCGGGCGCGTTCCATGAGGTTCGGCAAGTGCTCGAAAGCCACTGCGCCCGTCTCAAGGTCATAGTAGGTATTCGTCTCGCGGTCACGGTTGCGGAGCCTCGGATCTATATCTATCGCCGCCCTGCGCGCTTCAGCCTGCACCCGCTCCAGGGTGTTGGTGGCGGTCGTGTATATCTGCTCCAGGTGCTTGTCCCAGTTGCGGGCGAGCTCTTGTATCTTGGTTACTACCAGAGGCCACACCACTTTGCACCTCTCCGCATGATTGTATTCCTGCCTCTGCTTCTCTAGTTGGGCCTGGACCTCAACGGATGGCCTGAAAATATTTCCAAATACTGAAGGTCGGGGTACATCTTGGAGACCTTGTTTGCATGGCGCGGTGCCCGGATAAGTAAGCTGCCCTGGGCGGGCCTGTTCCTCCGGAGTGTAAAACTGCTCCAAAAAGCTGTGGATTCCCATCAAGGTTACGCCTACCCCCGGCGTATATAGCAGCTTGATAGCTTCTTGCATGGTCCCATTGAAGAGGCTCTCGAAGCGGGTCCAATTGCCCGTATTTTCGCTCATATCATTATTCAAGTGATCCAGGAATTCTACGGTGTTGTAGCGGCTGAACTCTACGAGGAGGTTTCCGATAAGACTATCATGGAGGGACTGTAGTGCCTCCCAGCCGCCATCACCTTCGAAGAAGTGGGATAGCGCCCACCCTGCGGTCTGGGCTACGAAGTAGCGCCACAACGCCTCTTGCGGCATCACCAGCGCCGAGGCCCCGAAAGCGCTATACGACAGGTTCTTTTCCTCTGCAACGTTGACCTCCTGGCCGTACAGCGTGGTGTTGAGCGTTGAAAATGTTGCGACGTGTACCAGGTGGGCAGCCATCTGCTCGGCTCCGGCCTTGGAAGCGAGGGTCCTTCCCCACATATCGTCGCGCTCCAGGAGGTAAATGTTGCTGAAAGCACGGTGTGGCGTCGTGGGGATACGCTCCGACTCGCTTGGGTACCACTCTCCGAACTCGCCAGGGTGGGTGTGGAAGTAGTTTAGCTCCTTGAGAGAGGCATAGGCATTAGCCCGTATGCGCCGACGCTGAATGTCACTACGCACCTCATTCTCGAAGACGGATGGCATCAGCAGCACGCCGGCGATGTACACCTCACCTTTATCTCCAAACTTTTTGTTGGCGTATTGCCGTACGACGTGGGCAGCGTCCAGGAACATTCCAGCGCCCGTCCCGCCGCACAGCGATGAAACTATGTAGATTACGCACTTGGTAGTGCCAGTTACATCCGCTCCATGTTCTTGTGCTGTCTCCTTTGCGCTCACATCGTACATGCTGGCGAGCTTGTCCTCCAGCATCTTCTTGAACGTCACATAGTGGCGGAAGAAGGCAAGCCGCCCGATAGGCCGGAGCTGCCTGGCTCCAGTGTGTATGAACCCAGGTGTGATGTCAGCAGGTCCCCATTGCCACCAATTTAACCAGGGGCGGTGCTGATCTTTATTGACGACCAACTTGGTAGCGTCGAACCTGCCGAGGTAGGCGAACTCGTCGTAGTAGAGTGGCTCGTCCAGGGGTTTGTTGACGCGTGGCTCTGTGTCCACTGCCATCACCTGGAGGAGAGGTGGAAGGGTATCGGCATCCATCAGCGAGTCGGTGGGGAGGTTCCATCTCTCCAGTTCTGCGCGCCTGGTAGCGAGAAGGGTATTCCACGTTCTGAGGAAGCGACGTTTGACCAGGCGCACAGTGTTAGTGCCCGCGCCGCCCAACCCAATTATGAGGGTGGGGTATATATTGAGGGTTGGTTCTGCCATCTTCTACTCCATCCTGTTCTTAGTTGCTGATAACTACAAGTATATCACTACGAGTGAGATTAGAGAGCTACGCTGCTCGACTTGATTGCTCTTATCTAGTCGCCAGGGCTATTTCCTCGGCGGCCCCAGCCAGATTCGCCGCCTTGACCTTGACCCTTCCCGCCAACAGGTCCTTTGCCCCAAGGTGAAGGGCCATTTGTAGACGCTCTGCCCCCCGATGCGGGCTGACCAGCGCGAGGCGAAGTGCTACCCCAACCGGAGGGTTGCGCCGGAGAACTTCCCCAACCACTAGATGGGCTTTGTGCCCCAGATGTCGGCCATGCGGCCCTCGAAGAGGGAGAAGATTGAGAGGTTGGTTGCCCGTTCGCACTACTACCCCAACCCCCACCGGAGCGTCTAGCACCACCCGCGCCCTGCCCCCAGCCTGTCTGCCCAGTCGTTGCCGGACCAGGTACTTTCCATGGGGGCGGCGGTACTGGTGCGTCTGGTTGCTGAGGAACTATAGGCCCACCATTCCCTGGTTGGATGGGTGGTGGAATTCTCTGCCTCGCATTCCTGATCATAGCTCTCGTCACCAGGAGGGCAAAGATCGTGAAAGGCAAAGTACAGAAGAATGGTAGGAAGGGGGGGAGGAGCCAGAAACCATATACGAAATTCAGCGGCGGCATGAGGTTGCGCTGCACCCAACCTGGGCTGCGCACGCTGAAGCTTATCGGTTTCTCCCCCTTATCGGGAAGCTGTTCGACACTTAAGCCAACCTTGCCTGTGTAGAGCGCGCCGTTCCACCAATGGTGGGCGATGTCATGCCGCGCCTTGATCAGCACGGGCACATGGTAGTTCCCGTCTGCATCGGGAGTGTTAGGGACCGGCCCGACCTGTAGCTCCATATCTTTGTCGCTGATCTGGCTACCATCTTCGGCCAGGCCCAATATGTCACTGTGCTTTACGGTGAATGGAGGGCTGCCCTCCCCGCCTGGGGGGAGCTTACCCGTGTAACGCACCAGTAACTCACCACGCGCCTGCTCTCCAGTGTACGTTACCTGGTCGAAGTCCAGGCTGGCGACGCGCTTCCCATCTCGGATCGCCCCAACAAGGTCCCACTCTAGTGGGCGCACCTTGACGAACCATTTCAGCTCGCCCGCACGCACATCATAGCTCTCCGCCGGGTCCCCCTTGAAGGTGATCTTTCCTGTGCAGTCCCCCGCCGAGACGCTCCCCTGGCTGCGCGCATAAAGCGCAAGTACGTACTCGCCTGCCGCCGTTCCCTCAACCTGCTTCGCTATACCCACATTCAGGTAGGGGCAGTTCTCCGAGGTCACGTCGGCGGCGATAGGGAAGACCGCTTCTGGAAACCTGATTTTGACCCCGCCTGCAAGGTTGACCGAGAAGCCGGCCGAAGGGTCGAACGTTACATCCTCAAAAGAGACCTGGCTGTCAAGAACAGTGGCGGTCAGCTTGCCGAGGGCATAGACTACCGGCACGCTACCAGGCACGATCTTGGCCTTACCTGCCTTTTCAACGCTGAAAATAAGGTTACCGGTGTAGCTGATCCCCGGTTTTAGATCACTTTGCCCCAGGCTATTGAGGAGGATGTGTACTTTTGCACTCTGGGCAGCTCCTGGCCTGGCCTCGATACTCCCCAGGTCCACCGGTACGTCAATAGCACCCGCACCCCCGGGTTGCGCTAATGATAGTTTAGCGGTAAGCTGGCCCAGGCTCTCATCGGTGCCAACTTTCACTTCGATGGGCCAACCTTCCTGGGGCTGCTCTTTCAGATTGAGCGTGTCGGGCAGACCCGTTATGAAGACCGCAGGCTCCATGCTGAAGTCGGCGTCGGCCCAGTCACTATATAGCTGGTCACCGGAATGAGCCTCCATCAGGTAGCGGATATGATAGCTGCGTCCGTTCTCAGGGTGGAAGAGTGTGTCATTGCGGCACTCCCGCTTGCTATCGTCGCACTTGAGCGGTTCCGTAGAGATCACTTTGCCATCTTTACCGTCCAGCACGTAGACCGTGCCCCCCAGCTGGGTCAAGGGGGCATTCCCGCCCGGTGTGAAGCTCGCCACCAGGGGGCAAGGCTCCCCCGCGGCGCAGCCTGAAGGTGGAGAAGCCTGCGCCTGGGGCAGGCCGTCCACAGGCTTGAAGTGGAAGTCGCGCTTTATCAGTAGAGGGGTAGTATCAGCCCCCACCTGTATAGTCAGTGTCTTGTCTCCGGCCATCTCCGGTAACTTGGTCCAGAAGAGGCCGGAGGATGGCTGCTCTAACTTGCTTCCATCCAGGGAAAGCTCGTTGGATGCGCCCGGCGCTCCCTCGGCTTTGGCGACTACAACCACTTGCTTGTGCGCAGGCACGAGGCGAATACCCTGCTCGCCTCCTGCTGAGCGCGGGAATATCACACGTGGGTAGGTCTCAGTGCGAGCCACTACGAAACCGTAGCTGTCTGAAGTCTGAAGGGTCCATTCGCCAGGCTGGATGCTCGCTCTGTCACCCCTATGAAGGGCGATGTTGCCGTCTTCCCAGGCGAGCTGCGCCCCGGCATCAACTCCCCCACGCTGGAGGCTGGCGCTTGCGTCTTTCGTCACAACGGCATTCAACTCGTATGCGCCATGCCAGTCACGCACGATGAACTTGACCGTGCCGCTGC
The DNA here is from genome assembly GCA_035274425.1 of Chloroflexia bacterium. Taxonomy (GTDB): domain Bacteria; phylum Chloroflexota; class Chloroflexia; order QHBQ01; family JADMIH01; genus JADMIH01. The sequence continues at coordinate 15,501 of DATEOC010000030.1, read as the reverse complement.
TATCCCGCTTCACCACATTTAGCTGGGGCTTCATATCGGCAAAGCTGCTGCTGAAAGCTTCAAGGAGTTCCCCTGCGGTCGTTGCCTGGCGTATGTTCCCCATCGGAGTGAGAATATTCACCATGTTGGGCGGGCAGCTACCACCGCACAGGGCCACCGGGTAAACAACGATGCCTTGCCTCTCCAGTGAACGCATAGTGCCATTTACGCTTCCTATCTGGTTGCTTCCGCCATTAGGCTCGCCATCTGTCAGGAAGAGGATGTAGCCTGGTCGCTCCTTCTCCGAGCGGTCCTGCAATATCTTCGCAGCTCGTTGCAGGCCCAGGTCTATCCGCGTCTGTCCTCTCCCTGAGTAATCATCGGTAGGAGGTTGCAACTCTGCTGTGAAGGCGGCTCGCGATGCCGGGTCACCCACCACGCGCAATTGCCCGCCTCCAACGCCCTCGACTTTACTGTCGAAGCGTATCACTGCTATGCGATCATCGGAGTCGGCAAGTTGCACGAGGAGGCGCGCCGCGCTGTATCGCCGATCTTTTGGGTCACTTGGCGGATTCTTGCCTGGAGGGCAATTGGCTGGGCGTAAGGGAGGCGCACCGCCACTCCACGGCCAGCATGTGACCATACTCCCCGATTCGTCCAGGACGATAACCACATCAATAGGATTGGTCGTAGGGGCGGTGGCTGCGCCGAGGCTCCTTACCTGCGTGAAAGGCCATATCGCCAACACCAGTAGGAAGGCCAGCGAAACATATCGGGTCAAACCCACCCGGTGTATCCGCCTGGTAGATGCAGTCGATCTGGATGAACGAGGGACAACCATCAACGTGCTCCTAGCGCGCCCAGGGATCAGCAGGGCGTAACTCTCTAAGGATCTGGCTCACAGCATCCTTGTCTATCTCGTACCCGTTTGGATTTGAGATGATGCGACCTGCATAATCGGGGCGGATGGTGGCTCGCACCGCGTCAGCCAACTCGCGTGAATTGGTCTGGATGCGTTGCAGCGCCAGCAGCGACCAGCGCAGGTACTCATCCGGATCATGGCCGACGCTTGCCTCCCTCAATGCCTTCAAGAGATATTTCTGCCCTGATACGTATCTGGTATCCTGGCCGTCCATCTGTGCATACCACTGGGCCGATCGCACAATTGTGTCTAGCTCCCGCCCGGAGTACTTACCTACTAACTTACGCAGTTCATTCATAACTTCCTGAGTCCAACTCCCTTCAGCCCAGCTAAATTTTGCCTGGCGGGGTAGCTTGGTGCTTACCAGATCACCGATAGCTGGCCCGTCAGGCATCAGGAATGGTACCACCAGCCGGAAGCGGCTGAGGAGGGCTGCGTCGAGGAGATCGGGCCGGTTGCTGGCAGCGACCCAGAAGACGCGGCCAGTGTTGTCTGGATCATCCATAAAGCGTAAGAGACGTTGTAGAACGCGCTGCTCCACGCCACTGTCCGTGGCGGACCGCCCCTGCCGATTCGAAAAAGCCTGGTCAACCTCGTCCACGAAGATGATTACCGGGGCCATGCTACGTGCTACATCCAGCACGAGTGACAGGTTGCGCTCAGTTTCACCAACGTAAGGTCCACGCACATCTCCCATCTCGACCACCGGGATCCCGGCATCGCGGGCGAGTGCCCTCGCAAAATAGGACTTGCCTGTACCAGGGGGGCCTGTGAAGAGCATCCCAGTAATCCCAGCCCCACCTTCCTCCTTCAGCTTCGTTAGGATTAGATTGGTGATTTGTTTGGCGTAGGTGTAGCCCGCCACGTCGTTCAACCCGTAATCGGACTCTCGAGGTATGAGCATTCCCCGACTGGCGCGCCTGATCGCCTCAGCGCGTCTGGCGGACAGGGCCACGCGCCAGTCCTGAGTTGACTGCATTGTGTGCGCGAAATCTCTTAGCTCGGTGAAGTTCATGCCGGAGGTGAGATTCGCCAACTCCGTCACTCTATCCCCGTGCCGCAACGCCTCATACCCTGGGAAGTGTGCCAGCCACCCCAGGAACTCGGCACGTAGCTTGCGGTCGGGCCTGGGGAGGTAGATGCTCTCGATGCGGCTGTCCGTCCCTTGCAGTTCCGCGTGGACCGCTGCTAGTTCTGTAGTAAGAAGTATAACTAAGTGCTTGTGATTTGGTAAGGCGGGGTCGGTTGACCAACTTTGCAGGGTCTCAACTACTTCGGACGCTTCATGCGTAGTTGAGACCTCGCGCATCGGGGTAAGATGGTGCAGGTAATCAATTATCAAAGCTAAACTCATGGGGCGCGGCCCGCTTTCGGCGTTTACCATATAAGGATTGGTCAAGGCGCGGTCGAGTAGCCTGAAAACTCGGTTAGGTGATCGCCAGCTATGGGGCCTAGCCGGATCGTCTGAGTCAGGATCAGCAAATGCGAGAGGTTGGGGGTCATTGAGGGCGCGTCCCGCCGTACTCATCCAGAGTGACTCCGGGGAACTCCGGGGTATTGGATCGCCCGCCTGTATTGGCTGGCTCCTGTATACCTCTATGCCTGTATGGAGCGAGTAATAGAGCACACTATCTCTGTGCCTCAACTTGACGGTAAGATATTCAGTCACGGTCTTCAGGTCGTTCGGAGAAGCGGGCTTATGGGCCGGGTCAAAGACCAGGTCCTGGATGTTGAAGTGGAGCAAGAAGACACAACGTCCCTGCTCGGTTGACTTCTTACGGATATCTTCGAGCCAGGCAGGTTTAGCGCGCACCAGATAGTCCTGGGTCATCTGAGCTGCATGCTCATCCATTGACTCCGGTTGAGCTTGAGTTTGAGTTTGACTAGGAAAAGCGGGAAACGCGTAATTGTCTACTGCCATCTGATCCATCTGATCCTCCTGCCTTGTTTCTTATCTGTCAGTCTCACGCAACCTCACAAGGTAGAATATATAGCTTTGAAGATACGATCCCTTCGTACCCTATAACTAGCCCCTGATCAACCGCACCACCGGGCTTCATCGAACTGGACGATCCAACCATCCGCAGCGAGCCGCCTCAAGAGCCAATCGAGAAGTAGCCTGCTACCACGCGCCTCAAAGCGCCCATCCACTCCGAGGGTAATCTGCAGGTAGCCCTCAAGGCCCTCTGGCGCATCTTGCGCAGCCTCCTGACTCTCACCGCCGGCCAGTAAGAGCATCCTATCTACTGGAGCTTCTGGGACGAACATCCGCGTTGTGGTTTGTTGCTGCAACGTTACCTGGGAGTTGCTGCTTAGAACCTCGGTCATTCCAACACCTTCTGCCCTTGCCGCGTAGCCCTTTGCTTCTTCCTCTCGGCAGCGCGCTGGTTGGCGATCTGGTCGTGGCGCAACTTCATATACCACTTGGCAAGCGCCTCCGGGTCGTTGCTCTGAGGAGGGGTAAGCGTACCCGATGCGCCAGGCGAAGAGGCGTGCCCCTCGCGGAAGGCGCTCTGCATCTCCGCGCTGAGAGACATCTTGCCGTCGTAGTCAATAGTGGCGGTAGCGCCAACCCTACCGGTAGCCAGCACCGTTACGCCATCGTCTCCAGGCTCGATACGAAGGTCAAGGCCCGCTTGCTGCAACGCCCCCACGAGGCGATCCAGCGCATCGCTCAGATTGAACTGTGGCTGCCAGGCTCCCTGCACGCCTTTGGCGCGCAACTTCGTATAAAACTCATCGAACGCCTTCTGGCACGACTCTCCCTCATATCCTTCGAACTTGAGGTTCACCTCACCGCTATCGTAGACCTGCGCGTAGATATAGCGTTTACCCTGGCGTGCGGCTACCACCTGATACTCCTTGCCACTTTCTCTGGTTCGAGCCTCGGCCTTGTACCCCATCTCTTCGAGGATTTGCGCCGACAAGCCCGCGAGCGCGCCTGAGCTGGCCTGTTGCAATATCCGCAGTGCCTCCTTTTGCAGCGTCTCAGCCGCGGGTGCCAGACCTACCTTTTCCCTGTTGACCAAATCCCAAGCCCCTTCCAGGTCACCTCGTTGCGCCGCTTGCTCGCACATCGTGCGTAGCGCGAGCCACCTCTCGACTGCGGACTTCAATTCAGGGAGTTGAGCTAGTGGCTCGACACGCGCTTTCAGCCCTTCCAGCAGGGCAAGCAAATTGCGACTGCGTTCCTCCTGGGTGGACGCTAAGACCAGCGCGAGGTGTCTACTTACAGCCTGGGCCGCGCTCTGTGCCCTCTCAAACTCGACAGCCTTTATAGCCTCCAACGCCTCATCGAGCATTTCAGCAGCCACTTTGAGCGCTGCCACCTGCGAAGTAGATGCGCTACTGCCAACCTTGGTGGATGTAGCGCGCAGGGCCTGGTGAGCTTTCTCCAGTAAATTCAGTGCCTCGTTCCGGCTTTCCTCACGGTGGGGCAGTTGCACACTCATCTCTTCCAACCTGTGATCGAGATAAGAAAGGGTTCCTAACACCTGACTGTATAGGGCAATGTCGGGCACAGTTGAGCCATTCTCTACTGCTCCCGCCTTCTCATCCAGAGTTTTGATCTGTGCTCGACTTTCGGTCAGCGCCTGCTCAAGGCCCGCTATATCAAAAAGGCCGGTGGCAGGTCCTGTGCGGTAATGCTCCAGGCTGGAGGCTAGTTTGCTCGCAAGTTCCTCCAAACGCCGTACCTTCCGGGGCCAGCCCTCCTTGTTCTCAAATCGGCGTACCTTCGGTGGTGGGGCAGCATTCAATAAATCCTCGCGCAATGACTGAAAGTCAGCGAAGACGGGGGCAGTTGCCTTGCTGGCTGTGGTGCGCTTCCGCAAGAGTTCCTTAACCATCGCCTCCTGCTCGTGCTCTTTCTTGCGGGCCTCTTCCAGCATCTGGTTGTAACGCTCCCCTCGGCCAGCGATGATATTCAACTTCTGGCTGAAAAGCTCCTGGTCCGCCTGGCGTGCAGCTTCCCAGAGAGCCTTCTGCATGGCGAGGTTCTCTTCGGTCATGTGTCGCAACTCGCGCCCACAGGCGATTACGCCACGCCCAAGCTCACGTGCCACTACCGCACCTGCTCCCGCGATAGCGGTAGCGGCGGCCGCTACCGCTATCACCGAGAGAGCCGCCGCCCCCCCAACCACCGCCAATGGGACCAACAATACTGTGCCTTCAATCCCCGTGCTCATGCTTACCCCTTTCCTACTACCTCTCTTTGCCGCAAGTGTCAATAACTGAGTAGAAAGCATTTTGGCTGCCTCCCTCAGCCGGATGAGCTAGAGGCTCCCCTCCGAAGGTCCCCATGGGTTGGAGTCTACCGTTGCGCTTGGGTAGATCCCAGTTCCATTCCGTCGAGCGCCAGCGTCGCGTCTGTCTATCTCCTCCCGGAGACGTTGAATCTCTGCGTTTAGTCTGCTTTTCTCTCCCCTAAGAGTATCGTTACTTTCTCTTAGCAAATCTGCACGATCCTTCTCCTGTTGAGCCTCTAACTCCGCCATTGCGAGTGCGCTTTCCAGCTTCGCTTTATCGTCTGTCAGTTCTTTGTGGACGGCTAACACGTCTGCCCCGTAACTCGCTGGATTAGCGCCGCCGCGTCCTGCGAGTCCGAGAGCGAGCCGAACTTCATTGAGCCAATCGTCTCTCTGATCTATTCTGGCTCCCAGTACCTCTATGGCCTTACGGAACGCTTCAGGGTCGGTGCCGTTCACACCCTGCTTGATAAGTCTACTCAAGGTTTCATGCACGACTCTCACGCACTCCTGAAGTTGTTGGAGTTGAACGGAAGTGGCATGCTGCCCTTGAGGAGACGACTCTGTCCGCCGGCGCACGATAATGCTTAGTGTGGCGTTGCGTCCCCTTCCAAGCTCGGTGAGAGGGATAACGTTGCGGCTATCTTTGAGCTGCGTATCCAGGCTCGCGTCAGGGGCCAGGCCCCCATATGTGAAGAAGAGGTTGAGGACCGAGCGGGCACTTCCCTCGGTCCAATGATCATTTCTGAAGCTAACAGTTGCTACCAGTTCCTCATTATCTCTGTCGTAGAGATCAGCCGCAAGAGTAGCCATTTTCTCCTCCTGAATAATTCCTAAACGGCTTATTAGCCGCTTCCCAGCGTCCAGTTCTCTTTCCCATACAACCGTACATATGCGTCTCTTAACTCAGGCAATTCCAGAACTCGTTACCTTGTCTAGCGAAACACCCACAAGCGCAATGCTATCACCCCCAGGTTGAGAAAAAGCAGCGCGAGCAAATAATAGCGGCCTACATAAGAGGGCAGCAATTGCAGCATCACTTTTTCCTGGGTCTCTTTCTCTATTAACTCCCCTTGCCGGAAATAGGCTCTCCCTTGGCGCTGAATCGTCCATATCCGCACGTATTCACCTTGAGCGGGGTTCCTGGGAAGGAGATCACCTTTCACGGTGAATTTCTGCTGCATACCGACTTTCAGGTCGAGACTATATTCGCGACGAGGTTCCTGGCGAGCACCAGGCTGATTTGGATTGAATGGGGAGAAGAGGCGGTCAAAGAGCCATCGCAGTGGTTGAAGCGGCCGTCCAATCAATTGCGGGATGAACCCCCCGACCTTGTTAGGAGGGGGCACGAAATAGGTTAGAGCAACCAGCAGAACGGCCACTACGGGAATTATCCAGTTGAGAAAGAAGAGAGCGATGCTGATTTCAATCAGGAAAAGGAGTGTCACCAGGGCATGGAGCGGATCGGGATCGCTAACTTCAGGTTTTAACGATGTATCAATTGTCTTGATCTCACCCTCTCCAAAACCTGGTATCTGCGCTCCCTGTCGTATCATCAAAGCAGAAGACGGCATGTTGGCGCTGGCCGTGGTAGCGGCAGGAGGTACGCCCGCTTGCCCTATGCTAGATTGGCCCGACAACGTAGGGGAGTTAGCTATTGGTATAGCACTTCCGTTAGGTGTATTAAGCAAAAGGATCGAGCCGCCACAGACCGGACATGGACCGTTAATCGCATCAGATGGGATATCGGTCTGGCAGGTGGCACATAGGATCGTATCCGCAGGCGTGAGCCTGGATTCAACGGCACCCGGAACCAGCAGCTGGTTACAGACGGAGCAACGTACGCTGCCTTCTGGTAAACTGCTCTGGCATGATGGACAGCGCTTAACTGCGCGGTGTAACTGGGTGCCCTGCGCCGTTGAGCCCAATTGGAAACGCCCCTATTCTGTAAAGCTACAGAGTATACTCGAAAGAAGCAAGATCAAATATAAACATTACATTCAAGGACAGTAAGTAATGAAATAATTGTCTTACTTCACCACTCATATGTGTCCAAAAACGCTAATAGATCATATCACATGACATTATATGAGTCAAGTGCCTCTATATTGGGGAGTGACAAAAAAGGTAGATAAGCAATAAAATAGGAATTATGGAAGAACCAGAACAAAGAAAACGTGAGTGCCCACAGTGTCCACATTGCAAACAGAGCCGATATGTGGTGAGAGCTGGGTTCAACCACACAGGCTCACAGAGGCTGAGGTGCCAAAGGTGCAAGCGCTACTTCACTCCCCAGCGCAAGCCTATGGGCTACAACCAGGCCACAAGAGAGTTGGCCGTACGCCTCTACCTGGAAGGGAACAGCTTCCGAGGCATCGGCAAAGTACTCAACGTTCACTATATGAGTGTGATCAACTGGGTAAATGCTCATGAACGCACCCTCCCACAAGAGGTGGCAGACAAAACGCCTGCCGACACCGTAGAGACAGATGAGTTGTTCACGTATATAGCCCAAAAAAAGAGCGGGTCTACGTAGTAGTGTCTGTAGCCAGAGAGAGCAGGCTGATCGTGGGAGCAGAGGTGGTGAAAGAGCGTAGCTGGGAAGAGATGCAAGCCTTCGCTGAGGAGTTGCCTCCTTCCAATAGATACTGCTCGGATGAGTTGACGGTCTACAGCGAGTTGTGGTGGCCGAGCACTCCTGACGGAGGGAAGAGCAGCTATGTGGTCTCTTACGGCAAAGAAGAGACGTACACCATCGAGGGAGTGAATGCCGACCTGCGTACTTACCTGGGAAGGCTAAAGCGAAAGAGCCGATGTTTCTCCCGGTGCATCGTGGCGCTACGGCGGACGTTACGCTTGTTCGTTTGGCACTACAACCGTCGCCAGCGTGCTATCTTTGCTAATCCTCGTCTCAAGAATAATCTGTGTCTTCTCTTTTAGTCACTCCCAGTTTGAGGGCCATTGGTAAGCCCCAGGCACCTTGTGTATAATAATAGTTCCGGCAGAAAAGACCTCTGACACAAAAGGAGACCGAAACAGCATGAGATTCGCAGGTCGCGTTGACAGGTTGCCCCCATACGTTTTCGCAGGGATGGCAAAGAAGCTTGCCGACCTGCGCGCCGCAGGTGTCGAGGTTATCAACTTCACGATGGGCGACCCGGACGTACCGACCCCTGACTACCTTGTGGATGAGCTGGGCGAGGCTGCCCATAGACCCGAGAATATGCGCTACCCGGACTACTTTGGCAAGCCTAAGCTGCGGCGCGCCATCGCAGACTGGTACGGCGAGAGGTTCGGGGTCACCCTGGAGCCGGACAGCGAGGTACTCCCGCTCATTGGCTCGAAGGAAGGCATAGCCAACGTCGCGCTCGCCTTCGTTGATCCGGGTGAAGCCGCCCTCGTGCCCGACCCCTCCTACCCGGTCTACAAGTACGGCACGATGATGGCCGATGGCGTGGCGCTCCCCGTTCCGATGACCGAGGAGAACGGCTGGCTGCCCCAGTTAGATGCCCTCGACATCTCTTTCGCGAAAGACATCAACGTGCTGTGGCTCAACTACCCCAACAACCCTACAGGCTCGGTGGCCGATCTCGCATTTTTCGAGCGGGTCGTGCATTGGGCCAGACGCCACGACCTCATCATCGCGCACGACAACCCCTACAGCGAAATTGTATACGATGGGTATCACGCTCCCTCGATCCTCCAGGTGCCGGGCGCGATGGACGTAGCTGTAGAGTTCAACTCCCTGAGCAAGACGTACTCGATGGCGGGGAACCGTATCGGAATGGCGGTTGGGAATCGCGAAATTATAGGGGTGCTGGGGCGCATCAAGAGCAATATCGATTCGGGCATATACGGTGCGGTTCAGGATGCAGCGGTCCTCGCCCTCACCGGCGACCAGAGCTGGATACCCGCCCGCAACGAAATCTATTGCCACCGCCGCAACCTCCTTTGCGACACGCTCGCCAGCATAGGCATAAAGGCGATGCGCCCACAGGCCGGGCTGTATATATGGGCGACTGTACCGAAGGGCTTCACATCCAAGGCCTTCGCAGACCGCCTTCTAGATGCTACGGGTATTGCCGTGACCGCTGGCTCCAGCTATGGCGAGGCTGGCGAGGGGTACTTCCGCATGTCGCTCACCGTGCCCGACGAGCAAGTTGAGGCGGCGATTGAGCGCCTCTCGCGCTTCAATGTCGCGGTGCAAGAGCCATCCCTCGTGCGCTGATACATAGTTAGACAAGATAACAGGAAGCTAGCTCCTTCCCCAGGAGGAACAAAATCACAAGTACACTGTTTGACACGAAGAAGGCGGTTGAGAAAGCCCTCCTCGTAGGCATAGAGTCGGGGCGGCAATTGATGAGCACGGAGGACTCCCTCGCGGAGCTTGAGCAGCTTGCAGCCACTGCGGGGGTCGAAGTGGTGGGCAAGGTATCGCAGAAGGTGGACCGCCCGAACCCCGCCACCCTGGTAGGCAAAGGGAAGGTCACTGAAATACGTGAGCAGCGCGAGCAATTGGGCGCTGACCTCTTCCTCTTCGATGAGGAGCTTACCCCCACCCAGCAGCGCAACCTTGAGGAACTGCTTGGCGCGAAAATCCTCGACCGCACCGGCCTCATCCTTGACATCTTTGCCCGACACGCGCAGACCCGCGAGGGGCGCTTGCAGGTCGAGCTTGCCCAGCTTGAGTACCGCCTCCCTCGCCTCACACGCATGTGGACCCACCTCTCGCGCCAGGCTGCGGGTGGTGTCGGCCTGCGCGGCCCCGGTGAGACCCAGCTAGAAGTTGACCGCCGACGCTCTGGAGAGCGCATCTCCAAGCTGAAAGAGCAACTCAAGGAGGTCCACGCACACAGGGAGCTATACCGCCAGAAGCGCCGCCGGGAGGGCATACCGATCCTGGCGCTCGTAGGCTATACAAATGCCGGTAAGTCCACCCTGCTCAATGCTCTCTCCAACTCCCAGGTGCGGGCCGAGAACGTGCTTTTTGCGACGCTGGACCCCACTACCCGCCAAATCGTGCTGCCCGAAGGCCAGGAAGTCCTCTTGACCGATACCGTCGGCTTTATCCAACGCCTCCCTACGCAGCTCGTTGCTGCCTTCCGGGCCACACTTGAGGAAGTGCAGGATGCCGACCTGCTCGTGCACGTAGTCGACATCACTCACCCGAACGCGGAAGAGCAGGCCCAGACTGTTGACAAGGTGCTGGCCGACCTGGGGGTGGGTGACAAGCCGCGTGTCGTCGCCCTGAACAAGCTCGACCGCCTTTTCCCAGGTGGCCCACAGGGAAATTCACAAACTAACGGCTCTTCCGCCCCAGATGTTGAGCGCATAAGCGCGCAGGTCGCCGCCGATATGCAGCTAGGGCCGAACTACGTACCCGTCTCCGCTCATAAGGGGTGGGGCCTCGACACCCTGCTCACCAGGATACAGGAGGTGCTGTCAGCAGGTCTCACGCCCATAAAGGTGCTTATCCCGTATTCATCCAGCGAGCTTGTCTCCCTGTTCCATGAGAAGGGGGTAATCAACCGCGAGGAGCACACCGGCACCGGCACGGTCATCGAAGGCCGCATCCCAACCCGCTTCGCCCCGGCCTTCAAGGACCTGCGCCACCCATAAATATGAAAGCATAAAAATAAAGGTTCGGCGCAGCCGAACCTTTATTTTTATGCTTTCAAACTCCCCTCTTTCAGGGGGTTGTCGTGGCCGTAGCCGTCGGCACGAGAGGCGTGGTGGAGTTCGCCGCCCCCGGCCCGGTCGCCGCTATCGTGGGCGGCGCGACTATAGGCGCGGTCCCCGTGACTACGACTGACGCTTCCACGCTTGGAGATATGCCTGGAGAGGCGTTCGATGGCGGACCGACGGGACCCGCGGGCGAAGGCTCCGCCGTAGCTGTGGAGGTAGGTGTTGGCGGGGCGGTGGGGAACGGCGTAGGCGTAGGCGCTTCCTTTGGCGGTGTCAAGAGCCAGTTCTGTATCGTGCCGATTGGAGTGGTAGCCGACAGGTACACGTCAGGCGAGTCCACCTGTTTGATATAAAAACCGGTCCCATCGAAGTTCTGCGCACCTATCAATAAGGTGTGCGAAATGGGAGTGGTGCTGCTGAACGTCACCGTGACACTCATCCCCGACTTGTCGAGGCCGTATTGGGCAAGGTCTGTCGTGCCGGTAGCAACTTTCGTCGCCTCTATGCTCTGGAGGGTACCTGCAACATTGTCCACCTGGAACTTGTCTGCGGGATATTGCTCTGGTGCGGTTAGCATCCAAAGGGTGGTAGATATGTCTTTGCGGAGGCTCACTTTCGCGGTGCCACTCATGACATCTATACCTTGCACCTGGCTCGTCTCCTGCCACAGGTAGCTCGGCACGGGAGTGGGGGTCACCCCCGGCGGATTTAGCTTGTTCTGGTTGGTGAGAAAGATGGCTACCCCACCCAGCACGAGTAGGAGCGCCACCATTATGATAGTAGTTCTGTAGCGTTCCATATCTTACTTGCGCCTCCACCAGACTGCGCCGCCGAGTAGCAGCACGAAGAGCGGCAACCCGAACACCGCCGTGATTAGCTGCATGTTCTTCTGACCAGCGTCCAGTGTCAGGGTCCTCGGCGCGGAAGGGTCTTTCTGGCGGATCGACACCAGCTCGTTCGCGCCCGCCAGCCACGATACGGCGTTGCTGAAGAGGTCGCCATTTTGCTGCACATACACGGGTGAGCTTTGCGACAGGAAGATGTTCCCCGCGAAGTCGGCGTCGCCGAACACTACGAGGCGCGTCTTGACCTGTTCCGTATTCGTCACAGTGTCGGTTGGAGTAACATCCTGTGGAGCTATGCTCACTCCTATGCTTACCGGACCTGCTATCTCGTCGGTCCCAGGGTCATATTTGCCGTTGCCCTGACCTCCCGGCGGGATAATCTCAAGCCAGCTATTCGCAGGGTTACTGCTCGTTTGTAGCAGCGTCGTGGCTACCGTTGAAGTGATGGTCGATGTGGGTGGCGGCGGTATCACAGCGACCGCGCCATAGTAGAGGGTAGGCAGGTTGTTTCGCGACAGCTCTTCGGTGATTTCCGAATTGGAGGGGTAGGAGTCGATGCCGAACACTGTCGGGTCCTGCGGCGCAAAGCTGGTCAGCTTCTCGAAGTCCGCGACGATACCGTCTCTGCCGGTCACGCCGTACTTAGACGTAATCCTGTTAATAGAGGCTATTACTTCCCCATGCTTCGCTACGTCTTGCGCGTTCCTGGTCTGGTCGAGCGCTATTAGCGCATGCCCGCCTTCATCTAAATAACGCTCTATAGACTGCACCTCATTCGCGCTCAGGGGCGTTTGCGGGTCAGCGATTACCAGGACCGATACCTCGCCTGCGGAGAGGGTTGGCGAGGTCGTCAGGCTCCACTGTACCGTCTCGTAGTTGTCGCGCTTGAGAGATGCATTTATCTCAGAGTAGCCACGCTCGTCAGCGCCATTGAGGTCTCGCTCCCCATGTCCTGTAAGGAACGCCACCTTCTTGCTGCCCGATTGGGACAGGCGTATGATCGCGCTGGTGAACTCGCGCTCGCTCACGCCATCCGCAAGCTCGCGCTTCGTGCCGTCGGTGAATACGACGGTGCCATCCTGTGTCACCCCGAATTGGCTTGCGCGCAGAGGCTGGGTATTCGGGTTGTTGATCTCATAGCGGAAGCGCGACGTGTAGGCACCGTACTCTTTCAGCAGATCGAGCGCCGGTTGGGGGTCCTGCCTGTAGAAGAAGCCGATTGCGGTGATCGTGCGGTCACTGTTACTGAGGTCATTCAGTAGCTTGACCGTCTGCTGGGAGAGGGAGAAGTCCTTCCCCGCCGTCCAGTCGGCGCGGGCCAGCGCCACGTTGTCCACGATAATGTTTATGACCACTCCGATAGCGATTGCTACCAGGGATGCGATCAGCGCGTTGGCGGTCAGCCTCGTACTGCGCTTGCCCATCGCCTTCCCCACCGATTCGGGGCTGAAGAGGAGGTAGATCGCGAAGAAGATAATCGCCGCGATAGCGAGTATCTTTAGAGTGAGGTCGATATTCGAGAAGCTCATCGGCGGGTTCAGCACCGCCACCCAGTAGAAGATGGAGAGGAGCGCGAACCCCAGCGCCGCAAAACCTGATATTAGAGCTACCAGGCCACGTGTGCTCTTATTCATGCTCTGTACCTCCTGGCTTCGACGACTTGTACTGTGAGGAAGAGCGCCACCCCGGTAAAGGTGAGGTAATAGACAACAGATTTCCACTCGATGACGCCCCGTGGGAAGTCGTAGAACCTGTCGCTTATCGACAATTTGCTCAGCAGGTCGGCCATGCCGGGTCCGAAGTTCTGGCTGACCACCCCCATGATGAAGAAGATGAGGAGTATCACGAAGGCTATCACGGACGATACCATCTGGTTATTGGTGAGGGCCGATGCGAACAGCCCGACCGCCATGAAAGCCATACCCATCAGTATCAATCCGACGTACCCAGCCCAGATCGGCCCCCAGTCGGGGTCGCCACCAAAGAGGACCATCAGTATGGGGTAGAACAAGGTCAGCGCGCTCATGCTGAGGAAAAGCCCCAGCGCGCCCAGGAACTTGCCCAGCACCACCGCCCAGTCTTGCACCGGCGAAGTGAGGAGCAATTCCAGCGTTCCCGCACGCTGCTCCTCTGCCAGGAGGCGCATGGTAAGCGCAGGGGCTATAAGCAGAAGCAAGATGGGTAGCACATTGAAGACAGGCACCAGCGTAAGCTGGTTGCCATTTGGCACTGCCTGCCAGTAGAATACGCCCAGCGCCGCCAGCCAGAAGGCGACAATTACGTAAGCGACGGGCGTCACGAAGTAAGTGCGTAACTCTTTCCCCGCGATAGTTATGACGTTTCTCATTTACGCACCCTCCTCTTTGTAACGACGCGGGTGCGCGCGGGGGCGGCTGCGATCTCTTCCTCTTCTTCGTCCAACATATCTTCCCCGTTCGACATCTCTTCCTCAAGCAATTCAGCCTCGGACTCCTCCTCCAGCTCGTTCTCCTGCGCTTGCGAGATGACGCGTATGAATATCTCCTCCAGCGAGGGCTTGACCGTCTTCAGCTCAAGCAAGCTGTATCCTGCGCTCACTACCGTCTCGGCTAGCTGTGCGCGCACGTCTTCGCCCGGACTCGCTTCGACTTCGTAGCTATTTACGTCCGATGGCTCGGTAGCGGCTGCCGTCTCCCCATGGCCGTTCGAGCCTGGCACTTCTGCGGCGGGCATCTGCATTACCTTCCGCACCCCTGGCACGGAGCGCAGGTCCGCGAGCACTTTCTGCGGCTCACCTGCCACTGCCAGTTGCACCGTACCTTCGCCTGCGCCTTCCGTCAGGTGGAAGGGCGTATCGAGCGCCACCAGCCTGCCCCGGTTAATGATAATCACGCGGTTGCAGACCATGCTCACTTCCGGGAGGAGGTGAGTGCTGAGGATGATGGTGTGGTCGCGGCCAAGTTCCTTGATCAGGTTGCGCGCATCGGTGATCTGCACGGGGTCGAGGCCCACTGTAGGCTCGTCAAGTATAAGCACGTCCGGGTTGTGCAGCATCGCCTGGGCGAGGCCTACTCGCTGCCTGTAGCCGCGTGAGAGCGACCCAATCAGCTTCTCCGACACATCCCCCAGGTTGATCCGGTCCATGATCTCGATGATGCGGGAGCGCCGCTCGCGGGTGTTGTGCATCCCGCTGATGCGCCCCTTGAAGTCGAGATATTCCCAGGGTGTCAACTCGGCATATAAGGGAACAGTCTCAGGGAGATAGCCCAGGTGCTTGCGCGCTTCGAGCGACTTCTGTGAAACGTCGAATCCCGCGACGCGCACCGTTCCCAGCGTCGGGGGAATATAGCCCGTAATGATGCGCATCGTCGTTGTCTTGCCGGCACCGTTCGGCCCCAGGAAACCGAGGATTTCCCCAGGCTCTACGCTGAAGGTAACGTCGCGTAATGCGGGGAAAGCGCCGTAGTACTTCGTCAGGTTTTCCACCTCTATCATATTGGAGAGATGCCCTCACTTTCGGATTGCGGAGTCCGCTCTGCGAATGATCGCATTTTGCGTTCTTTATCCTCTATATTGTTGCATAGGGAGATTGGGGTCTGGCGCGAGACGCGCAAAGTCGCATTCCAGGGTTCGCCCCTGGTCGTCATTAAGGGCGATAACAGCGCATTGTATCGAATTTTGGCCCATTTTGTCAAGCTTGCTGGTCGGGGGGAGTGACTAAAAGAGAAGACACAGATTATTCTTGAGACGAGGATTAGCAAAGATAGCACGCTGGCGACGGTTGTAGTGCCAAACGAACAAGCGTAACGTCCGCCGTAGCGCCACGATGCACCGGGAGAAACAT
>DATEOC010000029.1:0-9699 GCA_035274425.1 Chloroflexia bacterium | reverse complement strand
GGTGGGGGTGACGGGGGTGGCTGGGGAGGAGAGTGTGGAGGCCCAGGCGATTAGCTCTTCCCGCTCCTGGGATTCGTTGGAGAAATGCGTGCCTAGATCGGAGATGGTGATGCCGCTCTCAGCGAAGGTCGGGGTGAGGGGGCCACCTTCCGGCTCGCCTGCCAGGAGGGAGCGGGTGCGGAAGTCGAGGAGGGTGCCGGGCACGAGCGTGGATACAGGGGCGATGGTGCTCTTCCAGGCAGGGTCGCCTTTGCTCTTCTCCACTTTGGCGGTCCAGAAGGCAGCCTCGGCTTTGAGGGTGGGGGAGAGGGGCTGCATGGCGAGCACGGGGCGCAGCAATGTAAGGGCGTCGTCTCGCCTATCGAGCCTGTAGGCCAGCACGCCTGAGTGGATGTGCATGAGAGCGGTCTCGCGCCCGGCGTTGGGGTAGTGGTGCAGGGCATCTAGGTAGATCAGCATGGCCGTGTCCCACTGCGACTGCACCTCAAGCATATCGCCCGCCTTGCGCGCCGCCTCCGGGGCAAGCGTGTCGGTAGGGTAGGTCTGCACGGTGGCGGTGTACCAGTTATAAGCCGCGCTGCTATCGCCCGACAGCTCGAACGCTTTCCCCGTGAGGAGAGCGGCAGCGGCGCGCTCGGCGGGGTCCTGAGACACGGCTCGAACCCTCTCAAGGCGGGTTATGGCGGGGCCATAGTAACCGGCGTCATAGGCGATGCGGGCCGCGAGCATGGGGGAGACCGTGCCGCTCACGACAGCCGAGGGGTCTATCTTCAGGAGGGAAGTGAGCGCCTGGTATCGCCCGAAGGGGTAGGCGAGGCAGGGGGAGTCCTTTCCCGCGCAGGGGTCTCTTATGTAGTCGAGGAGGCGCTTGCGGGCACCCTCTTTGTCGCTGGCCTGGGCAGCCTCATCGGCGGTGCGCACGGCTGCGGGCACGCCCTCCTGGTCAAGTATGGGGCGCGGCTCGGACGCCTGGAGAGCGGCAAGTCGAGCGAATACCTCGGCAGCGCCCTTGTGGTCGCCTCGCAGCGATTTCACCTCGGCAAGAGCCGAGAGCGCGAGGCGCAGATCTACATCTAGGGGGTTGTCCGCTATTACGGCGTTGTAAAGGTCCTCCGCCGCCTGGGTCCTGCCGAGGAGGCGGGCCTGGGAGAGCATGGCAGCGTGGCGAGCAGGGCCATTGTGCTCTGCGTATTGAGCGTAGAGGCGGGCGGCATCGGCGTCGCGCCCGGTCTGCTCGTAGAGGAGGGCTACGCGGTAGAGGGCGGCCAGGGCGAGGGGGTCGTCGAGGCCGGCGAAGAGGGTGTAGGCGCGTATCGCGAGGTCGCGCTGGTTTGAGGCGGCGTAGGTCTCGGCCAGGCCCCACAGGGCGGCGTGGGCTTCCGTGATCCCGCCGCTCCCGACCAGGGCGGAGTACTGGGATATGGCGGAGGTGTAGCGCCCCTCTACGAGCGCACGGTGCGCCTCTCGCAGAGCGGGGGTCCACGCCTCGGAGAGAGGTGGGTCGGAGAGGGTGGCGGTAATCTCCTTCGCGCCAGTGGGCAGGCTCAAGGTTATGGGCGTGGAGGAGTTGATGAGGGCGACAGCATCTTTGGGGAGGTCGGACGGGGCGACGGGCGGTGAATTCGCGGGGCCGCCCGGCTGCGACATCACCCACCACGTAGCCCCTCCCACCAGTGCGACTATGAGGAGGGCCAGCCCCAGCAGCTGCGCCTGCTTGAGCTTGAGGCTGCTGGCCTTAGACGCGGCGGCCTCTGCGTCCTTGTCAGGCGCGATCTCTTCTATTACGAGGGTGTGCGGCCCCGAATCAGATACTTTGACGCTGAAGGAGCCTGGGTTGGGTTCGAGATTTGGGTCTGAAGGAGGGTCCATGAGAGGTCGTTTCCGGGCGTGGTTCGGGGTGGGGGTACCAGCAGGGGCGGTAAGACCAGTATAGGTTTGGCGGGGGGAAGAGTCAAGATGGACGATGGACGACGGACGACGGGTCATATTCACCGCAGAGACGCAGAGGGCGCAGAGGTTTTTGAGGGATGAGTGAAACGTGATGCGTGATGCGTGATACGTGAATGGGGTGGGGTTGCGGGGAAGGGCGGGATTTGTGGGCAGGGGGATAGAGATGGTGGCCGCGTGGGTAGTGCCCCTATCGTCGCAACTGGTTTGGGTTTTGGGTCTGAGTGCGGTTTGGCGCCCAGGGTTATGTGCTTGTATGGCTCTGTGGGTGTCTTGCCTGCGTTGCTGTGTTGCTTTGGATGACTCTTGCAGGCAAGCACAGAGGGGCTTCCATGGGGAAGCTATGGGATTTCTCAATCCCAGGATAGGGGCACCAGCGGGTCCCTAGATAAGTCACCTCTGTTGCGAACACAGAGGTGGAGTATGCATCCTCTATATTAATTAATCCCACTTTGGGGTCATTTTGGGACAGGTTTTGGGGACCAATTTGGGGTGAGTTTTGCACAATTTGGAAGAGATTGGAAGGTGGGAGAGCGCTTGGCGGATGGGAAGCTCAATGAGGTTGGGCTGGGGTGCTTTGGCGCAGCAACCAGACAGAGGAATTGTCGGAGCAAGGACTCCTATCAACTGGGAGTTCTCTGTCGTCTGTTGAAACCATTTTCAAATCAGAACGTATTTGCTATATTGTAGGGGGAGATGTATACTTCGATAGTCATGTGGAGGATTAGATGAATGCGACTGATATTGCTGCTTGGCTTGCCTTATTGATAGGAGTGATTGGACTCTACTGGAAATGGCAGGACCGGAAACCACAGTTGGTTTTTGGAGATCCAGGCGTAATAGCGCTGGGTCTCATCCGAAATGATGCGCTAGAACTCGACTCAGTTCTGGCTGTTTACATCCATAACCCAAGTGACAAGCCTATCCATGTGAGTGAATTGGAGCTAACGCCATTGAAGGGCGAAAACCTATTCAGGTCGCAAAAGAGGCTAAATATGCTCCAGTTCAAGTTGCCATTAGCCATCTTTACTTATCCAGATGATGCCATATTTCATCCACCTTTTACGGTAGAACCGATGCGAGGCTGCTATTACTACTTTAGATGGAACCGTTTACAGGAGCGCTTGACTTTCAGAGGCTTCAATGGTGAGGTTCGTGCGAGAATTAAGGTGTTAGATGAAACGAACAGGGAATACCGGAGCAAGATATTTACCGTGTCCATCGAAGAATTCTCCGAGTCTGTACCTGTAGACGAGGAAGCAGCATAAGGCGGTGCATAACCATGAGAAAGACTCTCTATTCACTGATTGAGAATGCACAGGATGTACTCGATCTAGAGCCAGAGGAATTGGCTTTACCATTGATTACAGTTCTAAAAGACCCTGAAAACGAGACATGGTTGAACACTCACAACATTGGGTTGTTTGATGTCGTGGCGCAATATCCTCGCCCATATCAGAACCAGATATTGGCGTCAATAAGGCAAGCTTGGAATTGGCTTGAACATGGAGGTTTTATTGCTGTAAAACCAATGACTAATGCCTGGTACAGCATTACCGAGCGTGGAAAGCAACTTACCGATGAGGAGACATTGGCAGCTTATCGTAACGCTCAACTGCTGCCTAAATCCTTGCTACATCCCAAGATAGCCCAGTATGGGCAACCTTCTTGCGTGGCGATTACGACACAGCAGTTTTCCAAACGTTCAAAGAAGTTGAAGTCAGGGTGCGTGACGCTGGCGGATTCCCGCCTAATCAAATAGGCGTTGTGCTAATGAATAAGGCATTCAATGCTCAGAGTGGAGTTCTCGCAGACCCTAATGCCGTAAGGAGCGAACAATAGGCTATGGCTAATCTGTTTGCTGGTGCTATGGCTTGTTCAAGAATCCGCATAGCCACCGTAACATGAAAATAGATGCCGAAGAAGCTACTGAGATGATAATGCTTGCAAGCTTACTGCTCAAGATGGTTGACGCTAGAGCAACCTAGGTAGCCGAATTCTATGCCATGAGGCACGGCAGCATCAGTAGGATCGGCAAGTACGCATAATATTGCGAATTGTACACGCGCATAGAGATTGATACATACGAAACTTCAGTATTATTTGTTATAATCTGCATGCCTTTTCCTGCACCTGATCTAATAATCTGAAGGTTGCAAAGTAGGCGACTTCAATTAATCAAATGCAAGAAAACACACAGGACAGTCATGTTTTCGGGCGGGGTCGTGTGTTTACCTTGCACTTAGCAAACATATTTCTGATGGTAATAATCGCCTAAAGAGTAATTCTATCTCAACTCATTTACTACCTATACTAATGGAGACTAAAGATGACTATGCAAAGTGGAGGACGTTGGCAGCTTGTTGTGGTTATTCTAATTGCTGGGGCAATAGTTGTTGGACTTGTCTGGGGAATAGTTGCGGTAATAAATGCTCTTCCCTCAGAAGTTTCGGGCGGTATTGTAACAGGCGTGTCTGCGCTTGCAGGCATTGGACTAACCCAATACCTCACTAAACGTTCCACTCAAGAACAGGAGGAGAGAACCAGACGTTCCACTCAAGAACAGGAGTACGAAAAGCGTAGATTGGATTGGCTATTGGAGCAAAGAAGACAAAGAATTCCTATTTATGAAACATTCTTGAAGGACCTGCAGCAGGCAAGCCACAGCGAATCTGACGATATAAGTGAACGGGTAGCAAAGTTGAGGACATTCTTCGATGCTTGGGGTCCACAATTACTAGCATGGGGTTCTCAATCGGTAGCTAACGCATTCAATGACTGGCTCGAAGAATTCATCCGTACAATTCAACAGGCTGAGTCGTTACGTCACACTGATTTAGATAATCTGGTTAGGCTGACGGGCAGATACGGGAGTGATAATAGGGGTTTGTTGAGGAAGCTACTTGAGAATATACGTCTAGAAACCTCAGAATGGAACCTCTAGCGTCTATACGGTGATTTCTCCATAATAATTCTGAATACTTATGAAGCACCGCATTTTGACACAGTGATTGCTTTGTGGTAGAATGATAACTGGTTTGACTAACCTCATTACTGGGTTTGAGAAGTCAAACCAGAGCAATAAGCAAGAAGTTCCCTTAGTTTTACGCTCAATTTTGCTACGAAAGTTCGGTTTAGCGGGCGTGTAGCTCAGTTGGTTAGAGCGCAGTCCTGATAAGACTGAGGTCCCTGGTTCGAGACCAGGCTCGCCCACACTATAGGAGGCGTCATCATAGCTGATGACGCTTCTTTGTATCTTAGACTTGCACAGTCGGCAAGGGCACTACGCTCGTAGGCCCATAAGGACCTTATTGCCAACATGTATTGTCCCAGGTGTGGTAACCAATTGACGCGGAAAGGAAACGCGCTATATTGCGTCGAGGGCGAGATGTATCTGTCTCCTTTTCTTGAGAGGTTACTCCAAGATGCACTAGATGAGGCGCATTTACAACCTCAAGTTTCCAGCCCTATTATTCAACAGCAGGACGCAGAAGCGCGCTGGTATTGTCCTCGCTGCCGCAACCGATTGGTACCACAAGACCAGAACCATCTCGGAAGAATATGCCCGGAATGCGGCTTGGTGCTAAATGGGCAAATCATCAACCATCTTGTTGAGTTACATTGGCACCGAGATGAGCGGAAACAGGAATCTGAATGATTACGGAGTTACCCAATGAGCGACGCAGTCGTCGCGGAGAAGCCGAAGCTGCAACGGAGCTTCCACGCTATCATACCGCACCCTGATCCTGCTGAGTTGAGCATTCTGCTCTGCCCTGCCGGTGGCGAGGGAGAGGAGTGGGCGCTGCCCAGCTACGAGCCGGAAGAGGGCTGGTTCCCGGTAGTCGGCCCGCTCAACAGGGGGCTGAGAGAGCAGTTGGGCATCACCGCCGTCACCCTCCGCTGCCTCAAGTTCGAGATAGACCGCGAAGTAAAGAAGCAGGTAGACGCCATCCACTGCATGGAGAACCTCAGCCCCGACTGGACCCTGCCTGAGCATCTGCGCTGGGCCGGCAGGGAGGAGCTGGCAGGGTTGCGGCTGGCGTTCGAGGAGCAGAGGCTCGTCATCGAAGATTGGTTTGCCGAGACCGCGAGCGGCGCTATCCCGCCACGTCGCGTTCCCTGGGCCGTGCGTGGCTGGTACGATGCGGCTACCGAGTGGGTGCGTGACCGCCTGGCGGAGCGTGGGGTCGTCATGGCGGGGCCGCCGGAGCAGATAAAGCAGTGGGGCATCTCCTCGATTCTGCGGGTGCCTACCGACGACGGCGACTACTACCTCAAGGCCGCTTACTGCCATTTCGCCCACGAGCCTGCCGTAACCCAGGCGCTCGCCAGGATGTACCCTGGACAGGTCCCGGACCCCCTGGCCGTGCTGGTCGAGCCTGAGCAGGGGTGGATGCTGATGCGCGACTTCAGCGGCGATGCGCATGACCTGTGGGACGCTACGGCAGCACAGTTGGAAGAGGTGCTGCACATGTACGCCAGGATGCAAATAGGGTGCATAGAGCGGGTGGACGAGCTGCTTGCCGCCGGGTTCGTCGACCGCCGCCTCGACGTGCTGGCGACACAGATGGACGAGCTGCTGGCCGACCCAAAGAGCCTTGAGGGCCTCACGGAAGAAGAGGTAGAGAAGCTGAAGGGAGCCGCCCCACGCGTCAAGGAGATGTGCGCCCGGCTAGAAAGCTACGGCGTGCCCCAGACCCTCTCGCACGGTGACTTCCATGGGGGGAATGTCATCGAGAAGGGTGGTAGCTACCTCATCTTTGATTGGACGGACGCCTGCATCGCCCACCCATTCCTCGACCTGGTCGTAATCACCGGCAGCAACAGCAGTGGCAAATTGACGCCCGAAGAGCGTGATCGCCTGCGCGATGCCTATCTTGAGCAGTGGATGGCGTATGCCCCTATGGAGCAGCTGAGGGAAGCCGCCCGGCTGGCACGGGTGTTGGGCGCGCTGCACCAGGCAGTCAGCTATAAGCAGATCATCGACAGCTTCGAGGACGCAGCCAGGTGGGAGTTCGCGGGAGCCACGGCGCAGTGGCTGAGGCCCGTGCTGGAGATATAGGTACGTGGACGATAGATGATAGACGATAGACGATAGAGAACACACCTCTATAAAATAATCTCTGCGACCTCTGCGTCTCTGCGGTGAACTTACTTTCTGTCGTCTGTCGTCTGTCGTCTGTCGTCTGTCGTCCGAAGCTATACCGTTGCGGGGAAGGCCAGGCAGAAGGTTGTCCCTTTGCCGGGGTTGGACTCTACGGTCAGGGTGCCGCCGTGCGCCTCTGCTATGCTACGCGCCAGGTACAGGCCCAGGCCAAGACCTGTAGAGTTCGGGCCTGGGGAGAAGCGGGTGAAGAGCTTTGGCATCAACTCGGCGGGTACGCCTGGCCCCTGGTCATGCACGTTGATGATGGCCCACTCCCTTTCCGCACCCCCAGTCGAGTCGCCGTTAGTCCGCATCTCGCTCATCACCTCAACCTCTACGGGCGCGCCTTTTGGCGAATGGCGGAGGGCGTTGGAGATCAGGTTCTCTAGAGCCTGGCCGATGCGCGCCTGGTCTGCCTCGACCACCAGCTCCTCAGGTGTGGTGAGGAGGATGTTTAGCTGCACGGTTTGGAGGGTCCCTACGATGTCGCTTGTTTCCCGGACGAGGGTCACGAGGTTCACCGGCTGCCTGGAGAGGGAGAATAGGCCCTGGTCGAGTCGCCCCACGTCCAGCAGGTCGCGGATCAAGGCTTGAAGGCGGTTGACTGAGCGAGAGGCGATTTCTAAGTCAGCCAGGTCACGCTCTCTGCCATCCCGCCTGACCCGCTCGCGGACCAGGCCGAGGCGGGCTTTTAGTGGGGTAAGCATGTTGCTGAGGTCGTGCGCCAGCACAGTAATAAGCTCTTCAGCGACCATCTGCCTGGCCTGCGTCGCGGCATCCTGCGCGATATGCTCAATCAACTCGGCACGATGGGTAAGGGCGCCTATCCAGTGCGCTACGGCTTCGAGGAAGCTCAGGTCGTCCTCGGAGAAGGCATCAGGTGCTGCCGAACAGGTCTGTAGCACTCCACGCCTGTCGCCGTTGACCGCCATAGCGACGACCATCATGGAGCGCACGCCCAATGCTCCTGTCACGCCTGGGGGCAAGGTGTGGTCCTGGTCGGCGTGTCCTGTGCGATAAGACTCGCCTGTGTTCATGACGGCTATCTCCGGCCCGTCATTGGCGACCGGCAGGCGATCCAGCCCTAACTGGCGCTGCCGCACTCCCATAGGGGTACGGCTCGTGCCCATAGCGACAAGCGTTGCGGTTGAAGGCTCGTAGATGAATATGTCAGACTTGTCTGCCCGGATAGCGCTTGCGATCAGGTCGCTCGCCTTGTCCAGGGTTGATCTGACGTTTATGCCGTCAATGGCGAGTAGCTGCTCCAGCGTGTAGAGCAACCTCTTCTGGTTCTCACCGGTCAGATTCGCCTGGCTAATGTGACCGGCCCGCTTCGTATCTGTCTTCGCCTCGTCCCCTTGCGTAGCATCACGCATCTGCTTCTCCTCCCTGTCCACATACCAGGCTCAGGATGCTACTAAAAATAGCGTCACAGAGCCGGTGTAACCTCAGACGGGAGCAAATGGGTGCTAGACAGTCGCCAGCGGGGAGGCTATAGAATTGTAAATTGGTTACCTGATAGTAAGCCTTATAACAGTGTACCACATTCGGTCGGGAATAGATAGGATGGTTGCTTGGAATCCCAGGTAACGAAAACTAATCCGATTTTACACACAAAGGAGAAGTAAAGAGGTCAAACAGGCAGGAGCGCGGCCTATTTATTGCTGTGGAAATTGGCTCGACCCTTTATTTTATTAAGGCTGCCGTTGCCTGGAGACATCAACATAATGGATACCGTCCAATCGAAGAAGGCTATTATTATCGTTGAGGATAATGAGGCGATAGCCGAGCTTATGAGAGACGCGCTGAACGCCGAGCCGGATTACCTCGCGACGGTGGTGCCTGACGGCGCTCTTGCCCTTGAAGTCATCCGGTCGGTAAAGGCCAACCTCATATTGCTCGATGTTACCCTCCCGGGTATGGACGGCCTGCAACTATATGACATTCTCAAAGCTGATGAGGCCACCTGCTCGATCCCGATCATCTTCGTGACGGCGAGTCGCTCTCGTAAGGAGTTCGAGAAGCGCAAGATCACGAGCTACATCGACAAGCCTTTCAGCCTGGATGAGCTTCTTGAGCGCGTAGCGGCGGTGTGCCGGCCTGAATAGCGGCGATTCACCCAGGGAGATCGGTGGCCTGGGCTGATGCAAAATCGCACGACAACTGTAATACCTAACCTGTCATTCCGAACGCAGTGAGGAATCTCCAAGCTTGCCAGGTGGAGAGATTTCTAGATTCCTCACTGCGTTCGGAATGACAGGGGGAGAGTTGCTGCTCCATGCGACATGTACTGTCTCTGACTTTACATCCGCACTGGATGGGTAGCAAGGTTCAACTTGACGCCTAGCGACCGATATGCTACACTTAGATTCGTGGCTTGACCAGAGATAATAGCTGGTTCTGCCTGGTATTGTTCATGGCGCGTTCGTCTAGAGGCCTAGGACATCTCCCTTTCAAGGAGAAGATCAGGGGTTCGAATCCCCTACGCGCTACCCGCGCCCCTTCCCAATTGGGAAGGGATTTTCCTTATCAATCAAACATGAAACATCCCGAATTTAATATTCGTGCCTGTTTCATGTGCAAATGTATCGCAAACCCCACCCCCA
>DATEOC010000028.1:0-52241 GCA_035274425.1 Chloroflexia bacterium | reverse complement strand
GTCGTCCGTCGTCCGTCGTCCGTCGTCCGTCGTCCGTCGTCCGTCGTCCGTCGTCCGTCGTCCGTCGTCCGTCGTCCGTCGTCTACTTGATCAACCCCTGCTTCTGTAGCCACTCCTTAGCGGCATCCTTAGCTTCCTTGCCCTGGCCGGCTATGGACCAATTGAGAGCCGTGATCTCTTCGGTGGTAATCTTCGGAGAGAGCTTATTGAGCACCTCTGCTATATTTGGGTACTTCGTAAGCACGTCATTGCGTACCACGGGGGCCATGTTGTAAGGTCCACCATACCCCTTTGGGTCCTCCAGCAAAACGAGGCCGTTTCCTGATATTTGACCCGCGGTGCTGTCGGCCTGGGCTGCGTCTACCTGCTCATCGATCAGTGCCTTGTAGAGTAGATCGCCCGACTCCACGACCTTGATCTCCTTGAAATTGCAGCCGCCGTAAAGCTTCTGAAGCGCGGGCAGTGCATCTTTGCGATCTTTGAACTCGGCGCGGGCCGCGATAGTAAGATCGCCCGCCTTGTCGCAAAGGTCTTGCAGGCTCTTGATACCCTTCCGCGCCGACACCTCTTTGGACGTGACCATCGCCTGTGTATCATTCATCGGCGACCTGTCGAGCCATGTAAGCTGGAATTTGTCCGCATAACCCTTCTTTACGGCGTCGTATGTCCCCTGCGCGTCCGCTATAGCATCTTGCTTGAGGACGGCTTGCAGACCTGTGCCGGTATACTCAGGATAAAGGTCAACGCCCCCATTAGAACCCCCCCTGAGCAGGGCTTCCTGCACAACATCAGTTGAGCCGAGGTTCATCTTGCGATCAATTGGGATGCCCGCGTCTTCCAGCACGAGCGCATACATTTCACCTATCACTATCGCTTCCGTAAAGTCCTTTGAGGCCACAACGATCTTGCGCGCGTTGGGGTCTGTGACCGGCGTGCCCGAAACAGTCGTGGCGGCGGGTGAATTGGTCGTGGGTGTGGCCGAGGTGGTGCTGTCGTTGCCACAGGCTGTAAGCACCATGCTAAACGCGAGCAACGCCGTCAATGCAAGTAACCGGGTCTTCATTCTAACTTCTCCTCCTTTGGATTGTACGCGGCCATGCTGACCATGACTTATACGTATGAAAGCTGGCCGTACGCTGATTATAGACACTTGTTCTAATGCAGTCAAGCTGTTTCTGGACAAATAGGTGCCTGCATAAAATAAGTAAACACTCTAGCTGAACAGAGCCATTCATCCTTCGTCCTCCCAAATGCCCTCAAAACCACCAATTTCACACCAATTTACGAAATTGCCCCAAAATCCTGTCCCAAAATGCCCCCGAAAGGGGATTAATTAAATAGAGATGCATTTCCGGCCTCGCCGTCCGCAGTCGAGGTCCATCCACAAGGGTCCCGCTGGTGTCCCTGTAGTCGAGGGATCGCAACCCGCTTCCCTCGCCACCCCCGAAAAGGAGGTCTCAGCCAAGAATACCGGGTAACGAGTGCCACCACACCAACATTCCGCACTCCGCACTCCGCACTCAACATTCGCCACACCCGGCACAGCGCAGGTCAATCCTCACCTGGTAGGAGCGCCATGCCAACCCTCTCACCCCTATTGGGTGTTGTGGTAAAAGTGAACACAAACAGAATAATCATCAGGGTGCTGCACACTGCACGTAACCACGTATCAGCCCGCGAAGGCGGTCTTTGTAGGACGTAGCCCGCGGATTCATCCGCCGGGCGACCCCACAGGCGTAGTCCAACCCCACATCTGATGATTATCTTGTCACAATTCACCACCCAACCACACTACCACACCACCCCAGGCACCGAGGGAAATCACCAGGAACCAGTTGCGGCACAGGGGCACCGGCACCCAACCCTACAACCCAACGCGCCCGTAGGGGCATGGCGACGCCATGCCCCTACCCCCGCACCTTACCACCCATAGCAAACCTCTGCCCCTTCTGCACCTCTGTGGTAAATACCCATTAATAATCTTGGCGTTCTCTACTTTCTTGGCGTCTTGGCGTTTAATCCGTCTTTCGTCCTTAAATATCAGCGCGCTCCTACTTTACTTACGATCCGGGCGGCAAGTAGGTTTGCAACTGTAGCTGCGGCGTAGGCATCTTTGCTGCGCAGGTACTCTGTCACGAAGCCTGCGGCGAACGCGTCACCTGCTCCGGTAGCATCTGCCGCCACATCTAAGCGCGCTGCTGGCACTTCCCACGTCTGGTCTCGCGAGGCGACCACACACCCTTCTTGTCCGAGCGTTAGCACTACCAGGGGCGAAATATCGAGCAGGTTGGTAGCTACTTCGGCATAGCTCGCTTCGACGCCCAAACCGCTTAACAACCTCCCCTCCTCGAGATTAGGGAAGATTGCGTCGAACCGAAGCTGGATTAGCAGCTCGCGGAAGCGTGCTGGACCGTAATCTGCCATTAAGTGGGGTGGATTAGGGTCGAGCGTGCAGAAAGGCGCTCCCTGCTCGCGGGCTAGTTTGAGTGCGTGGAGAGCGGCCTCCCGTGGCCCTTCACGGAGGAGCGAATAGCCCGTCAGGTGGAAGGCATCGAGGTCGCGGAACCATTCTGTTTCGAGGTCATCTGCTTGTAATGTGCTACTCGCACCCGGATAGGACCACATCCGCCTATGCCCCTCCGGGTCCACCATCACCAGCACCCGCCCTGTCGAAGCCTCGTCCATCAACCGCACGGATGTGGTAATACCCTCGTCCTGTAGGGAGCGCACCAGCATTTCGCCCGGCCAATCACGCCCCACTCTGCTTATGAAGCGGACCTTTGCGCCCAGCCGCGCCGCGTGTACCGCGAAGTTGGCAGCTGACCCGCCCGGCCCTATCCACACAGCATCCGGCCCGGTGTCAGCCTCACCCGCCAGGGGATCGTAGCGTACCACCACGTCGAGGAGCAGGTCGCCCATAGAGAGGATGTTCATGATGCGTGAAACGTGATGACAGACGATAGACGACGGACGATGGACAACGGAGTGAAACGTGATGCGTGATACGTGACCAGTATGCTTATTGCGAACCTACTGCCTTCTGCCTTCTGCTTACTGCCCACGGTCTTCTGCCTACACGTACCGGCGCGGGCTGATGGCTCGGCTTATCTCTGCCGCTATAGCTGCATTGTTCTCCAGCAGCGCACGGTTCGCGGCCAGCGAGCGTCCCTGGGTGGTGCGGGCGAGTGCGCTCAAGAGGAAAGGCGTAACGTCGCGCCCCTTCACCCCCTGCTCGGACGCGTCTGTGAGGGCGAGATTTATAGCCTCCTCCACCTCTTCGTTCCGCAATGCCACATCCGCAGGCAGTGGTGCGCACACCAGCACGCCCCCTTCCAACCCCAGCTTGAGGCGCATGGCGAATATGCCTGCCACTTCATCCGCTGTCTCTATGCGGGCGTCTACGCGCAGGGGAGGATCGGTCATAGGCGTGTAAAACGTAGGGAAGTAGTCCGTGCGATAGCCAAGCACCGGCACGCCGTGCGTCTCCAGCCATTCAAGCGTCGCGGGGAGGTCCAGCACCGATTTGGCCCCAGCGCACACCGTCACGATGGGCGTAGAGGCGAGAGCGGGAAGGTCTGCCGACATATCCATCGTCGCCTCCCACCCGCGATGCACACCTCCGATGCCACCGGTAGCAAACACCTTTATCCCCACCTGCGATGCCAGGTGAGCCGTAGCCGACACCGTGGTACCGCCGCTCCCGCCACCTGACAATAGCAGTGGCAGGTCACGCAAGCTCGCCTTCTTAATGTCCTGAGCAGTCCCCACCCGCTCCCGCTCGGCTTCGCTCAGTCCAATGCGTATCTTCCCATCGAGGATAGCGATGGTAGCCGGGGTAGCTCCCTTCTCGCGCACTATCGCCTCCATGCGCGCTGCCGTCTCAAGGTTGATCGGGTGGGGCAACCCATGCGCGATCACGGTAGATTCGAGGGCCACCACCGGCCTCCCCTCCCGCAACGCCCACCCCACTTCAGGCGCGAATTCGGTTATATCCATTATCTGCTGGTTCATAGCCGTAGTATAACCTGAAGGTGAAGAAACGTGAAACGTGATCATTGAGCCACAGCGACGCAGAGACTGTTGAGGTAGTTGGGAGAGCGTGCCGTGCTATAATGAGAATATAAGGTATTAGGGCATTTTAGGAAGGGAGGACTGGGCTGTGATTGCTCAAGAATTGATAACCCGTAACCCCAATATTCTGGGTGGGACGCCTGTATTCGCGGGTACCAGAGTCCCAGTTGATACGTTATTTGACTACCTCGAAGCAGGGGATTCTCTGGATAGATTTCTGGATCATTTTCCAACGGTAGAGCGTGCTCAGGCTGTGGCAGTGTTGGAGTTCCTTAGAGAGGTGACAGTATCTCAAGCGGCAGGCATTCAACCTCTGCTCCCTTCAATCCTTGAAGCCCTGGAAACGATCAAGATTGGTGATTTGGTGCGTATCGGTGGCGATGTTGAGGAACGGACGTAACAACATCGGGAGGCAGGTTTGTTTTCATCTTTCGACCAACTTGTGCTCAAAGAGGAAGGGGTATTTGCTACCAGCAACCTTCGAGGAGATATGCCCCTGGGGCAGAGCATGGGCCTTTATTGTAACGATACCCGCTACCTTTCACTTTACTATATTACGGTAGAAGGTCGAGAGCCTGTGCTGCTCTCTTCATCGAGCGAGCAGAACTTCATCGCCAATTTGCAGCTTACTAATCCTCCCCTCGGCCTGGAGAATGGCAGCACCATCCTACCCAACACTGTCTCGCTCCGGCGAAACCGATTGATGCAGGGTGGGATGCGCGAGCGCATCGGCCTTTTCAGCTACAACACCTTCCCGGTGCATCTGCGCTTGCGTATAGACCTGGGAGCGGACTTTCGCGACATGTTCGACGTGCGAGGCTTCCCCCGCAACGGGCGCGGCACCATGCATGACCCCATATGGGAAGGTGAAGTGCTAACCCTCTCCTACACCGGCCTTGACAACAAGGAGAGGTACACGCGCATATCTTTCGATCCCTTACCTACCCACCTGTGGATGTCCCCCGCACCGGAGCAGCCCATCAGCGACCAACACCTTGACTCCATCTACCCTGGTAACACCGCCACACTCAAGGAAACCATCATCCCGCCCGCAGCCCACGCTCAATGGGAGGTAGAGCTTCAACCGCACCAACCCTGGTTTGTGAACCTCTCCGCCGTGCCGGAAGGTCCCCCTGAGCGCCAGCTGGCCTATATCTTCGATGAAGAAGCCCGCGACCTGCGGCGGAGCTACCAGGGCTGGCGTGGCGAGAGCGCCCACCTCACTACTGATAATGCCGTCTTCAATGCTGTGCTCGACCGCTCCATGTCCGACCTGCGCGCGCTTGTAGACCATGTACCCGGTGGTCTATTCCCTGCCGCGGGTATTCCCTGGTACTCGGTGCCGTTCGGGCGTGACAGCCTTATCACCGGCCTCCAAACCCTCATGTTCCGGCCCGATATAGCGGAGGGGACGCTCCGCTACCTCGCGCGCTACCAGGGCGAACGCGTTGACCCCTGGCGCGACGAGGAGCCGGGCAAAATCCTCCACGAGTTGCGCTTCGGCGAGATGGCTTCCCTCAATGAGATACCCCACACTCCCTATTACGGCACGGTGGACGCTACCCCCCTCTTCGTCATGCTCTTCGCTGAGACGATACGCTGGACGAATGATGAGGTGCTCTACAACGACCTCTTGCCCAACGTCTTTCGCGCCCTCGATTGGATAGACAATCACGGAGACCCGGACGGCGATGGCTTTGTCGAATACGAGACCAAATCGCGCTGGGGCCTGCGCAACCAGGGGTGGAAGGATAGCTACGACTCGCTCAAGTTCCCCGATGGCAAGCTCCCAAAGCCCCCCATCGCGCTGGTAGAGGTGCAGGCTTACGTCTACGCAGCCAAGGTGGGCATGGCCGAATTGCTGATGAGCCGGGGCGACACCATGAACGGCGCGCGGCTGGCAAGGGAGGCACATCTTCTCAAGGAGCGCTTCAACCACGACTTCTGGATGGCGGACAAGGGCTTCTACGCGCAGGCGCTCGACGGCTCGAAGCGGCAAGTGCCCAGCATCTCGTCCAACGCCGGGCATACCCTCTACTGTGGCATAGCCGATCCTGGCAAAGCTGCACAGGTGGTGCGACGGCTCATGTCCCCCGATTTGCTCTGCGGGTGGGGCATACGCACATTGTCCAGCGACGAGCCGCACTTCAACCCTATGAGCTACCACAACGGCAGTATCTGGCCACACGATAACGGCATAATCGCGGCGGGCATGCGGCGTTATGGCTTTGGAGAGGAGGCCGCTCAGGTGATATGGCAGGTCGTGGAGGCGGGCACGCGCTTCAAGATGCTCAGGATGCCGGAGCTATACTGCGGCTTTGCTCGCGACCTCCGCTATTACTCAGTTCCCGCCGAGTACCCTGTCAGCTGTAGCCCCCAGGCGTGGGCTGCGGGCGCTATACTCCACTTCTGCCAGACGATGCTTGACGTGCGGCCCGACGCCCTCCGCAATACCATCACCCTCAACCCCTACCAACCAACCGACATCAACTCGATGCAACTGGCTAACCTCCGCCTGGGCAACCGCACGCTCGACCTACAGGCAGCCAGAGGCGCGGACCCACCTGTGACAGTCCAACGCAACCCCGATGGTGTAGAAGTGCTAAGAGACAAATAGCGAGAAGAGATACGGTTGGCAGCACTGCTAGATATGTGTAAATAAATGTATCAAGGGCTGTAATCCTTCGCCTGTCATTCCGAACGAAGTGAGGAATCTAAAACTCTATCTACCTGGCAAGCTCGGAGATTCCTCACTTCGTTCGGAATGACAGGTAAATACGTGCAGTTCCGTATAGATCGAATGTATTCCGCGCTGCCTATCCCAAGAAGCCTCTAAATGCCTTCAACCCAAAACTTACAACTCGTCTTCATCCACGGCGCAGGGTCCAATGCCGACTTCTGGCACGAGCAGCACTCCGCATTCCCGGACGCGCATTACCTCAACCTACCGGGGCACCACTCGCTCCTCCTGACGCCAAGACCGCAGGCTGCAAACCTGGACTCCCTCCCTCAAGGTCCTCCGCACTCCGCACTCCGCCCTCCGCATTCCATAGACGGTTACGCAGATTGGGTAGCTGAATACCTTCTTCAAAACAATCTCACAAGCGTATCGCTAGTCGGGCACTCCATGGGTGGCGCTGTCGCCTTGACACTGGCGCTACGCCACCCTCCCTGGCTGGCGGGGCTTGTGCTGACAGGCACGGGAGCGCGATTACGAGTCTCATCGCGCTTACTGGAGCTGCTGCATACCGACTATCCCGCCGCCGTAGCGATGATAGTGCGGGAGAGCTTGCCCCCCATGTCCGAACCTCTCACCTATAAGCAGAAGATACGTCTCAGCGGCATCAGCCGTCACATCCTGCGCACGCCGCAATCCGTAACCCTGGCGGACTATGAAACGTGTGACCGCTTCGATGTAATGCCTGAAGTAGGCGAGATAGACGTGCCCACTCTCTGCATCGTGGGCGCGTTGGACAGCATGACCCCGCCGAAGTACAGCCATTATCTCCACAGCCACATCGACAACTCTCGCCTGGAGATAATCGAGGGCGCGGGACACATGCTGCCGCTGGAGAAGCCGGAAGAGTATAATGAACGTGTGCTCAAGTTCCTGGGCGATATAGGAAACGCTCTCAAATATGGCTGACTCAATACAGATACCAAACCCTGGCGACGGAGACAGCTATTTAGCGTCTGGTTCAATCCTTACCGATGAGCCTCAGCCATCTACATCTCAATCTGTTGCTCGTGATCCAGATGGAGTCTCAAGCGCGCCGGAAACCACTCCCTTAGACTTTAGTCCTCCTCTTAGCGGGTGCGCGATTGGGCTGGCATTGGGCTTGCCAATTCTATATGCTCTGCTACTGCTCGTTGAAGTCACCAGTTATATCTGGGCACCCATCAGCATCGCCTTATATAGTCTGGTAATACTTGCAGTCGTGTCTGTTCTCACGGGGACCGCATTTAGTAGCCGACAAGTGAAAATTCAGAACATCCAGCTTACCGAAATCAAATCATCTGTCGTAGTTCTGTCCGCAATTGCGCTACTCGTATCTTTTTCTCAAATAAGCAAGCACCTCAATATCGTGTTTGGAGGGTTCTCGGCTGATAGCCTGGGTTACTGGCATTGGCTTCGATACGGCTTTGCCAACCTCTTTGAGGGCGCATTCTTCGACATTCCCGCTATATACAACTGGGGAGTCTCCGAGATACAACCTACCGTTTTCTGGTCTCAGACTATAGTCTTTATCTTTCGCACTTCCCTTGAATTTCTGATAGTTGCCAATATTCTGAGCCAGGTCCGCCACGCCCGCAGGCTTCGGGGCAAGTCTCCACGAAAAGATCATCAGACCTACCTTGAGTTTCTTCTTGACCGCGGGCGAGGTCTATTACTCGCGGTCCTTTGGAGCATACCAACAGTCATTGCCATCGGTGCAGTTGCCAATGACGGTCTTGATCTGGAATCATCATGGTCTGCTATCAGGCTCAGCGCTCCCGTCGGATTTGGTATCTGGCTAGCCTGGCAGAGCTTACGGGGGATGCTGAGGTTTTCGGGCTTCAGAAACAGGCTCCTTGCTCTTGCGGGTGTGATAATAGGAATATGGCTTCTCACGGCAAATTGGCCTGCATTCCGCGATTACATGAGGCTATAACATGGGAGAATCAGTATTGAGCTACACCTCTTCAGCAGTCCGAGACTACCCTAATCTCTTCACCGATGGCTCCTGGGGCAGCGTGCGCCGAAAGTTCGACTTACTCGATGGCGCGCTGCCAGGCAACCTTATCAGCAACATCAACATCGTGCCCTTCATCGGCGACAAGTGCATCATCATTCGCGTTGCGAGTGGCGAATGGGAGATACCAGGTGGCACGTTGGAGCCAGGCGAGACTTACCTGGAAGCCGCGCACCGCGAGCTTATGGAGGAGGCGGGCGCTCGCCTTTTGACCTTCAAACTGTTTGGCGCGTGGCTTTGCCACAACCCCGGCGAGCCCTTCCTCCCCCACCTGCCTCACCCCGACTTCTATCGTGTCGTCGGCTATGGACAAGTGGAGATAATAGGCACTCCCCTCAACCCGGAGGGTGGAGAGAATATCGTCTCTGTGGAATGCGTATCTATAGAGGAAGCTGCCCACCGCTTCCATGAGACAGGCAGGCCCGACCTTGCCGAGTTGTACCGGCTGGCGGCTATCCTTGCAAGTAGTCCATACTGAAGTGAGGGCGGAACATGCTCCGCTCTTACGAACTGATTCTATACCCTTGATCTGAACTGGTAACTGTAACAGGAGAAAGCCAAATGAATAAGAAAACCGTGAGCGGCAAGACCGCGCTCATAACCGGCGCGTCCGGCGGCATAGGCTATGAGCTAGCGAGAAAGTTCGCCCAGGAAGGCTACAATCTTGTGCTTGTAGCAAGGACCGAAAGCAAGCTCACCGAAATCAAGGCTGACTTCGAGAAGCGATACAAAATAGGGGTGAGGGTCATAGCCAAAGACCTGTCATCGCCCGGCGCTTCGCAGGAGATATTCGATGAGCTTGAGGCCGCCTCCTCACAGGTGGATGTGCTCGTGAACAATGCAGGATTCACCGTCTTTGGACCATTCACCGAAACGAGCCTGGAGGATGAGCTACAGCTTTTACAGGTCAACATTGTGGCCCTCACCCACCTGACCAAGCTCTTCTTGCCCGGTATGGTAAAAAGAGGGTGGGGTAAGATTCTGAACATTGCCTCCACCGCCGCCTTCCAACCGGGACCGCTCATGGCCGTCTACTACGCCTCAAAAGCCTACGTGCTATTCTTCTCCGAGGCTATCGCCACCGAGCTAGATGGCACAGGCATAACAGTCACGGCACTTTGCCCAGGCCCGACCTCGACCGGGTTCCAAAAGCGAGGTAACATGGAAGACTCCCGTCTCGTGGCGGGCAGGAAAATCATGGATGCAGGTACCGTCGCCCGTGCAGGCTACCGCGCTCTCATGAAAGGCCAGGCGGTAATCGTACCCGGTGCACGTAATATCATCTTCGTCCAGACCATACGCTTCCTCCCCAGGAGCCTCGTCCGCCGCATCGTCTACCGCGCCCAGGAGCGAGTTTAGCCCAGTAGGCAGTAGGCAGTAGGCAGAAGAAGTAATAATCTCACGCATCACGCATCACCCCAAAAACCTCTGCGACCTCTGCGTCTCTGCGGTGAATATCGTCCGCCATCACCCCATGCAAATCATCGTCCCCATCAAGCAAGTCCCGGAATCTGAAGAGCTGCGATACGACCCTGCTACCCGCACGCTCGTGCGGGAGGGTGTGGCTTCTGTCATCAATCCATTCGATAAGCGCTCCTTGACGGAGGCTATCAGGCTGCGGTCCCTGCATGGTGGCACCATTGTAGCGCTGACTATGGGGCCGCCACAGGCGCGCGAGGCTCTGGTAGAGTGCCTGGGGCGCGGGGTAGACAGGTGCGTGCACATCACAGACCGGGCGTTCGCAGCTTCCGATACCCTTGCTACCGCTTGCACGCTGGCGGCAGCCCTGAAGCGATTACCATTCGACCTGCTCCTGCTGGGTAAATCAACGACCGACTCTGAGACAGGCCAGGTTGGCCCGGAGCTTGCCGAGCTACTTGACCTCCCCCAGGTAACGGGCGCGACCTCGATTGAGATGGTTGATGAGCACACACTGCGCGTCACCCGCGAGACCGACCTCGGCTTCGAGCGCGTGGAGTGTCCACTACCAGCCCTTCTCACGGCAGCCGAGCACCTGATAAAACCCGCCAAGACCAAACCTGCTGTGCTCGAAGAAGGCCAGCGACGCATAGCTGAAGACCCCTCGCTCATCGAGACCTGGAACGCCCACGACCTCGGCATTCTCCCACAGGACGCAGGCCTATCGGGTTCACCTACGTGGGTGGTTGACCTGCGGCCCGTTGAGGTAGAGCGTGACAGGCAAATCCTGGCGGGAGATACCCTATCGTCAGTAGATAGTTTGCTCCTGGAGCTCAAGGAGCGCGGGTTTGGCGCGCGGGACACCTCCTCGAACGCGTTTCGCCCGCAGCCTGCTCCTCTCCCCAGCCCGGTGAGTGATCCTGACCCCCAACGGAGCATCTGGTCTATTGCTGAGTGGTTGCCGAGCGCAGGCAGCGCTACACCACGACTGCGCCAGGTCTCGTTCGAGCTAGCTTCAACTGCCGCCAGGGTCGCCTCCGAGGTAGGCGGCGAAGCAGTTGCTGTGCTGGTGGGGCACCACGTAGAACCCCTTGCGAGTCAACTCGCCGCAAATGGCGCATCCACCATAGTGCTGGCCGACGACCCGGCCCTCGCCTCTTACACCACCGAAGCGTATGCATGGGTACTGGCTGAAGCAATCAAGGCGCGCCGGCCCTGGGCGGTCTTATTGCCCGCGACTTCCTTCGGGAGCGACCTGGCGCCACGAGTAGCGGCACGCCTCAATCTGGGTCTGACCGGAGACTGCCTTGGCCTGGAAGTGAGCAATGAGGGCTACCTGCTCCATCTGAAGCCCGCTTTTGGCGGTCAGGTGGTCGCGCCCATCGCCAGCCGCACTCTCCCCCAGATGTCCACCCTTCGCCCTGGGATGCTTTCCACCTACGCGCCCGACTCCTCCAGGCCGTCGATTATCGAGCGCCTGGACCTCACCGCTATGCCCGACTCGCGGGTGCGCATCCTATCGTCCACTCAGGAGGGCGAAGCCGGCCTGGCGCTCGATGATGCTCGCCTGGTGGTTTGTGTAGGCATGGGTATAGGCGATCCAGAGGCACTCGACGTGGTACGGGACCTCGCTGGAAAGCTCGGAGAGTGGATGGGTCTCTCCCCTGATGAGGTAGCCGTGGGCGGTACCCGAAAGGTCGTCGACGCAGGTTGGCTCCCTCGCCACCAGCAAGTAGGAATCACGGGCCGCGCAGTCGCCCCTGACCTCTACCTGGGTCTGGGCGTTCATGGCAACTTCAATCACACCGTGGGGATACTCCGCTCCCGCATTGTCGTCTCCGTCAACAGCGACCCTGACGCTCCCATCTTCCGCGCCTCCGACATTGGGGTCATCTCAAACTGGCACTCCTTCGCGGAAACTCTCCTTAGCCGCCTATCAGAAACTTCTTACTCGTAATTCGTAATTCGTACCTCCCCGTCAGTGGCATAGCCTATGCTGTATAATTTGGCGGCAGCTTTTGTCAAGGAGGAGGTCGCGCTATGCAAGAAGCCCAGGCTATCATCTATTCTACTCATACATGACCCTGGTGCTATCGTGTGAAGGAGTTTCTTTCACAGCGCGGAGTCAAATGGACCGAGAAATACGTTGACGATGACCGCAACGCCGCGATAGAGATGATCCGGCGCTCAGGCCAGCAAGGCGTGCCCGTCACCATCATCGGCGATGACGTAGTAGTGGGGTTCGACAGGGCGCGTCTTGAGCGCATATTAGCTAAGCGCGCTGCCTCCTCATCAACATCCCAACCAGGGCGTAAATCTTTGGGAGCGAAAGTCGCTGACGCGAGCCGTTACGTCATGCCAGGAGGCACCGCCGTCGAAGGGGCTTACGTTGGCGGGGTCAATCCAGGCTCGCCCGCTGAGGCCGCCGGTCTGTCCACCGGGGATGTTATAATAGCTGTAGGAGACCGTAACGTACGCTCCGCTGACGACCTGGCTTCTGCCCTCGCCTCGTCCTCTAATGGAAATGTAACCCTCACTGTAGCGCGCGGTAAGACGCGGCGTAACGTCGTAGCGCATCTCGGTTAGAACGTTCTCATGCATTTCTCACAACCCAAAGCCGGGCAGGCGTCATTCACGGGCACCCAGTTCCTGCTGACTCTGCTGGTTAGCGTGGCGCTCGTAGGGGCCTTGGTTACCCAATGGGTAAGGCCAGGTGCGAGCAGTAACGCGCCCCTATCTCCGACCACTCCACGTCCACCTTTGAATCAGCAGGGTATGTTACCTGGCGGGCAGACCCCTGATGCTCATGGCGTGGTCTTCAGCCGCGACTATCGCCTGTGGAGCTACGTGGCTACGCGGGGCACGTCCGGCCTCTCCGTTATCGTGAGCTACATCCACGGCACGGAGGACGACCTCCAGGACTTCGTGGCTCTGAACAATCAGCGGGCAGGTGCCCTCGCTCTTGCAGGCGGTGTTGTCGATGTGCTGGTGACATTTCGCTCGCTCATGGAGCCAGACGAGTTCCGCGAATGGGTACCTGCGCGGGGGTTGGATGCCAGGCTCGTCTCTTTACGCCTTCAAGCTGCGGGCGGAGCGCGTGGCACCCTTACAGTGGCGGCCCAGAAAGATAACCCTCTCCCCGAGGATTCACTACGCTCAGGGGCTGGGAGCCTCCCTCCTGCTCTCGGTGTCTATAGCGTGCGTGGCTTCATCCCTGCCGAGCGACTGCCCGACCTGACATCCAATCCGGCGGTCTTCGTCGCCGACGTCACACTCACCTTAGCCCGCCTTGAGCTACTGGATGCCAATATCCCCGGCGCGAAGGACGCAGCCGTCAACGCCGAATCCCCCTTCAGCGAGTTGGAAGAACTGGGTATGGTAAGGCCGTAGACGACGGACGACGGTATTAAACACAGAGACACAGAGAGCACAAAGGTAACACAAAGATTATTATGGTTTACTGCACACCCATAATAATCTTTGTGCGTCCTCTGCGTCTTTGCGTCTCTGTGTTTAAATCGTCGTCCGTCGTCCGTCGTCTACATCAACAACGCCATCAACGCCTTCTGCACGTGGAGGCGGTTTTCGGCTTCGTCGAACACGACTGAGTTGGGGCCATCCATCACCTCGTCCGTGATCTCCTGCCCTCGGTGAGCCGGGAGGCAGTGCATCACTATCGGCGCTCCCCCCGCCTGGGCAACTAGCTCGTTATTCACCTGGAATGGCTTGAAGATGCGTGCTCGCTCTTCGGCCTCAGCCTCCTGCCCCATGCTCGCCCACGTATCTGTATAGATAACGTGGCTACCCGCAACGTCGTCGGGGTCGCTGGAAAAGCGGAGCCTGGACCCCGACCGGGCCGCGTCCGAGCGCGCGATCTGTACGTATCGCGAGTCTATCTCATATCCATCCGGGCTTATCAGCGTGACGTTCATGCCGACCTTCGCCCCTGTTAACAGGAGGGACGCTGCCACGTTGTTGCCGTCACCGATATACGTCAGGTTGACCCCTTCAAGCCGTCGCATCTTCTCATAGATAGTAAAGAGGTCCGCAAGCGCCTGGCAAGGGTGCTCCGAATCTGAGAGCCCGTTTATTACAGGCACCCCCGCGTACTCAGCGAGCGTCTCAACATCTGCATGTCCAAATACCCGCGCCATGATCCCGTCCACCATCCGGCCAAGCACGCGCGCCACGTCCGGTACGCTCTCACGCTTGCCGAGCTGGATATGGTCAGGCCCCAGGAAGACCGCGTGCCCTCCTAACTGTGCCATCCCCGTTTCGAAACTGACCTGCGTCCTGAGCGATGGCTTCTGGAAAATCATCGCCAGTTGCTTCCCCTCAAGTATCCGGTGCGGCTCCCCTGTCTTCTGCTTGCGCTTCAACTCGGTAGCAAGCTCCCACACCCGCCAAATCTCTTCCGCGCTGAAATCAGCCATCGAAACCAGGCTCCGCCCCTTCATGCTAACTGCCATACTTCCCCCTTATGGGAAATTTTGAATTCTAAATTATGAATTCTGAGTTGACATAGATAATTTATAATTTAGAATTCAAAATTCATGTAATGCTAGTTCCCGTCCTGCCTTCAAGCGCGTCTATGGCGCTTCGCAGGTGGGTGATTATTGCTTGCTTGCCGCCCGCCTCAACGAAGCTGACGGACGCTCGGACCTTCGGCCCCATGCTGCCGGTGGCGAAATGCCCCTCTGCTATGTATCGCTTAGCCTCTTCGACACCTAGCCCTGCTAGCTCTTGCTGGTCGGGCTTGCGGAAATTGATGGCCGCTTTCTCCACGTCGGTCAGTATCATCAGGCGGTCAGCGCTCAACTCTCGTGCAAGGAGGGAAGCCCCCATGTCCTTATCTATCACCGCCTCCACCCCGTGCAGCATACCCTCACCATCGCGCACGACCGGTATCCCTCCACCGCCGGAGCATATCACCAGCGCGCCGCTCTCAACCAACGCCCTGATAACTCCTATCTCCTCTATGGCGACCGGCATGGGCGAAGGGACCACCCGGCGCTGCCCTTTGCCGCTATCATCGCTAATTGTGTAGCCTTGCTTTCGCAGCTCCTCCGCTTTCTCCGCTGTATAGTATGGACCTATCGGCTTGGTGGGGTTTTGGAAAGCGGGGTCGTTCGGGTCTACTACCATCTGCGTGACCACGGTAGCCACCTGGAGATCGATGCCGCGCTTGCGCAGCTCATTCCGAAGGCACTGCTGCATCATATACCCTATCTGGCCCTGGCTCATAGCCCCGGCTACGTCCATAGGCATGGCGGGTATGCCCACCGCGGCTTCAGCTTCGGCCTGTTGCACCAGGATGGTGCCCACCTGGGGACCGTTCCCATGCGTCAGTACCACCCTGTAGCCTCTGCTGACAAGCTCGGCCACCGACTGCATACTCTTACTCACGTTCTCAAGCTGCTCTTCAGCCGTGCCGCGCTGTCCCTTCTGCTGGATGGCGTTGCCCCCCAGGGCCAATATCAACGTCTCTATATAGCTATCTTCCTGGCCGCCGCGCTGCGGCCCTCTCTCTGCGGACAACGTTGTCCTCCTATCCTTTATCTCTGGGCGAAAAGAGGGGCAACCGGCTACGGTCGCCCCTGAGCATGCCCATTATACCAGTTATGTTGGCTTGCGTTAAGGTTGCAAAGTCGCGCGTCAGACGAAGGACGAAAGACGAAGGACGAAATACAGCTTAGCTTTCGTCCTTCGTCCTTCGTCTTTCGTCTCACCCTTTATGGTGTCGTGGGGGGAGCCTCGATTGTTACGCTCTGGTCAACGTTGCTCCATTGAATTTCGGCGGTCATTTCCTTACCGTCCGACGTACCCGCCATCTTCATCTTGCGAACGGTTGGCTTGGCACTTGTCGTTACCCAGATGTCTGCCGTTCCCTCTGTGCTACCACCGCCGGTTGCGCCTGATAGGGAGCTTAGGTCCTTGATATTGGCGGTCATATGCCGTGTGGCATCGCTGCCAATCGTCTCATCCTTGGGGTTGCCATCCTTGAGAGCATCCTTAGCTTTGTCCACTTCTTCGGGCTTGAAGCTATCCCATATCTTCGTGAACGACTCTATACCCAGTCCACCGCCGCCTGGGGCTTTGGTGTAGGTGGTGCCACCATCCATGCTCATATAAGTATCGCTGCCAATTGCTATCATTTTGACGCTCTGACCGGCGGCGCTCATATCCAGCTTGGACTTGTTGTTCGCTAAGTCAATGTCGCCACTCATCTTTACATCTTGCCCAGCCATGTTGGCGGTAACTTCGAGGTGGTAGCTCTTGGCCGCCTTCATGTTGGTGGCAGCTTCCTTGAGCAAGTCGGCGTTGCTCTTTCCTGAACTTGCACCGCCCCCGCTATCGCCACCACAAGCGGCCAGCGTGAGTATGAGCATCATCGAGGCTAACACCGCGCCCAATATGCGTGATTTACCTACTCTTTCCACTTCTTTCCTCCTTTGGATCTAAACAGGTTGAAACATTCCATCCAGGTCTGTATTCAGGCAGCCTCCACCGGGCGCAAACCAAGACCCTATTGTCTATATCTGCCGAACACGCCCACCTGGATGTGGGGAACATTATAACAGCTTCTGTCAACTGTGGAAAGAAACTCGTAGGGCCATTAGACGTAAGCAAACTGTAAGACTCCTGTAATACTCCCGTAATCGAATCGCACGCTCGTGGCCCGCGCTATGCCTCTAATCGTGGTCATGATACTGTACCGGCAATACCGCCCGTACAAACACAAGCACAAAACACAGGAGGAAGAAAATGTCGAACCTCAAACGGACACTAGTCGGAATGCTCGTCCTCACCTTGCTGGGCA
The DNA here is from genome assembly GCA_035274425.1 of Chloroflexia bacterium. Classification (GTDB taxonomy): domain Bacteria; phylum Chloroflexota; class Chloroflexia; order QHBQ01; family JADMIH01; genus JADMIH01. The sequence continues at coordinate 35,198 of DATEOC010000028.1, read as the reverse complement.
TACAGGTGGCCCCTTACCGCGCCGCTGCCCAGGCAGGCACCAAGACCTACGAGGTGACAGTCACGAACATCACCACGAGCAAGCAGGGGCTATCCCCTGTTATCATCGCCACTCACCCGGCATCCGTTCATGCCTGGCAGATGGGTCAAATGGCCTCCAAGGGGCTTGAATTGGTCGCCGAGGAAGGGAAGAATGATACGCTTGCCAGTGAGTGGCGAAGCGTCGCTACGGACGTGCAAGCGACCAAGGCGCATCTTCTGCCCGGTGATAGCATTACCATCATGATAACTGCCAAAGATGGCGATGTGCTCTCCGCCGCCACCATGCTTATCCAGACCAACGACGGCTTCACCGGCTTGGACAACATGGCCCTCACAGAGGGCAGCAAGGACACGATGGCTTACGACGCAGGCACCGAAGACAATAGTGAGGCCGCCGCCGACGTGCCAGGCCCTCCATTCGGTGGCATGAACCACGGTCCGGACTCGAACCCGCACCAGCCCATCGGCATGCACGAGGGCATCACCGGTAAAGCTGACGTCACCCCTGACTTCAACTGGACCGGCCCCGTAGCCCGCTTCTCAGTCCGCGCCATCGATCCCCCCAGCGTCGCGCCCGGTATGACTGCCTACGATGTAACCGTCACGAACATCACCACGAGCAAGCAGGGACTGTCCCCTGTTGTCATCGCCAGCCACCCGTCGTCGGTAGATGCCTGGCAGATGGGCCAGTTGGCTTCTAAGGGGCTTGAATTGGTCGCCGAGGAAGGGAAGAATGATATGCTTGCCAGTGAGTGGCAAAGCGTTGCTACAGAGGTGAAGGCGACCAAGGCGCACCTCCTGCCCGGCGATAGCATCACCATCAGGATAAACGCCAAGAATGGTGACGTGCTCTCCGCCGCCACCATGCTTATCCAGACCAACGACGGCTTCACCGGACTGGACAGCATGGCGATAGCAGATGGCGACCACGATACGATGGCCTATGATGCAGGCACCGAAGATAACAGCGAACTGGCCGCCGATATACCAGGCCCTCCCTTCGGTGGCATGAACCACGGCCCCGACTCTAACCCGCACCAGCCGATAGCCCCGCATGGCGGCATCGCAGGTAAAGCTGACGTCACCCCCGACTTCAATTGGGTAGGCCCAGTAGCACGCTTCAGCGTCAAGACTGTAGGTAGTGGTGGAGGCGCACTCCCCACAACGCCTACAACCCCTGAAGTTCCTGACATGCCCAAGACCGGCGCTGGCGACACCATCGCATGGTTCGTGCTGGTAGGAGCCGCGTGCGTGCTCCTCTTCACAGGCATTGTTATGCGTCGAGTTCCTGCAACCCGACGGTAAACGCTCTAGCTCCAAGAAAAAGCCTGGTCGTTATGTTGCGACCAGGCTTTTTCGTTCTTCGTAAGCCTACTCCTCGCTTATCTCTACTCCATGTTTCTTGGCGGCGCGCTTGATGCGCTCTTTGATCATCCTTACCTCATCCGCGTCATATTTGGCCGCATTATCTTCGTGATTGATGTAAGACCAGGCCGCTCTGACGTGCTCGGCGGTGTCTATTGGGTATTTGTTATTGGTAGGGTCCGCGTATTCAACATCTCCATACTTACGCTCCCCTTCTTTGGGATTGACATCCTCTCGCCGGTCTATTTTGGTGCTCATATTAGCCTCCTCTTCTAATTACCATGCCCAGATATATGGGCAACACCAGAAGTTGAGCAAACGACATGCCAACCACATAGGCATCGGTCAGGGGTTCGAGTTAAAACAGGAAATCCAGACGATCCGTGAGGACCCTCTGGATTTCTGTTCCTCCGAAGTTCCGGGCGAACCCGTAACCTCGAAGTAGCTTGATTATAGGGGATGCTCTCTGGCGAGTCAATAGCTCAATCTTAGAGTTTTCCACATCCATAACCATCTTGGAAGGGCACCTAGATAAAGGGGGTGCCATCCAGCCCCGGAGGGGCGATAGAGTGTAGCCCCACGGCGTAAGCCTGGGGTACACTGTCCATTTATTGCCAAGCCCCGGAGGGGCGACAGAACCGGCACAATGTAGAAGAGGAGAAAGCTGCAAGGATATTCTGTCGCCCCTTCGGGGCTAACGTTTCTTATCTTCGCTGAATCCCCAGGCTTGCGCCAGGGGCTACATTCTAGCGCCCCTCTGGGGCTTTCCTCTCTTCCATTTAGGTCATTGACCCTGAACTGGCGATAATCGCTCAGCCTCCCAAACTACTCCAGATGAGCCGAGCTGCTGCCAGGTCCCACAGGGCGTGGCCGACGCTCTTGAAAATAACCGGACCTGTAGCCGGCTTGGGTTGCATGATTGCCTCTTCCAATGGCGTCACGCGGCTCCAGTCTATACTTGCGCGGACCAGGTCTCCTGCCTCCGCCCGCGCTCCTTCTACCGTGTCCACGTAGAGCTGCGCCTTCTGCACAAGTGCGGCTGGCAGTTCGGCACGCTCCGGTTGGAAGGAACCTACAGCGGTGATAAAGGCGTCGGCACGTACCTCCGGCGGCAGGACCGGCTCAGGGCTTGTGGTGGCGGTGACGATCAGGGAGACCTGGTCCAGTACCTCCTCTGGCCGGGCGATAGACTCAGCATCCACTCCCAACGACCGGGCATAAGCGGCGAGGTCTGTGGCATGAGCGGGGTCCCGTGCTGTGACGTAGACCTGCCGGACGCCCAGCCCCTGCGCCATAGCCTCCAGGTGGGAGCGCCCCTGCACCCCCGTACCTATAATCAAGAGCGGGCCTGCCGGGTTAGGAGCAAGTGTCTGCGCCGCCAGCAACGAGAGGGCAGCCGTGCGATGCGCCGTCACGCTGTCGCCATCCAACCAGAGCAAACGGCGTCCCGTTCGCGCCTCAAAGACCAGCACCTCGGCCTGCACGCTAGGCAACCCCTGTGCCACGTTCTGAGGGTGCACCGTGACCAGCTTGGTGATAGCAAGCTCCTCATCGGCGGCAGGCATAACCAGGAGCACCCCTCCACCCGCGAGAGGTACGTGGAGCCTCGGTGGGGCGCTAGCCCTGCCAGCCCGCTTATCTACCAATACCGCCCGCAGCTGCTCAGCGAGCGCCGTGTAAGGCAGCAGGCCCGAAGTCTCTTGCGCGCTCAATACCTTCATGCTAAGCTATTATAGCCTAAGCACACCTATCGTCCATCGTCTGTCGTCTGTCGTCCATCAAGGAGCCTGCCGCAGTGCGCTTTGACCGGGTTTATTCCACCATCGAGTGCCACACGGCAGGCGAGCCGTTGCGAATCGTCACCGCAGGTATCCCCCTGATCCCAGGCGCGACCATCCTCGAGCGGCGGCGCTGGGTACAACAGCATCTCGACCACGTGCGACGTGCCTTGATGCACGAGCCGCGCGGCCACGCCGACATGTATGGCTGCTATACTACACCCCCCGTCACCCCCCAAGCTGATCTGGGCGTCATCTTCATGCACAACGAAGGTTACAGCACGATGTGCGGGCACGGCGTCATCGCCCTGGCGGCGGTGGCAGTGGCGATGGGTATGGTTTCCGCAACCACTCCCGAAACTCGCGTTGGATTGGATACCCCCGCAGGCTTCGTGGAGGCATTCGTAGAATGGGACGGGGAGCAGACCGGGCGCACGCGCTTTCGCAACGTCCCCTCCTTCCTCTACCGCCGCGACGTAACTGTAGAAACGCCGAACTTCGGGACGCAGACAGTAGACGTGGCCTTCGGCGGCGCCTTTTATGCATACATGGAGGCCGCGCAAGCTGGGTTGACGGTGCGCCCCTCTGATTACCGCGCTCTGATCCAGCTTGGGGATGAGGTCAAGCACGCGGTCGAGGCGGCAATCGATGTAGTCCACCCCCTGGAGCCTGACCTGCACGGCATCTACGGTACGATTATTTCGGGGCCGCCCACAGCGCCCGATGCTGACCAGGCCAACGTCTGCATCTTCGCGGACAGGGAGGTAGACCGCTCGCCCACAGGGACTGGTACGGCAGGGCGAGTGGCCCAGCTCTATGCTCGCGGGAAGCTGGCAAAAGGCCAGCTATTCGTGAACGAAAGCATCATAGGCACGCGCTTCACCGGGCAGGTGCTGGAAGAGACGATGGTAGGCGAGCTACCCGCTGTGATCCCGGAGGTCGCAGGGCGCGGATACATCGTCGGATTCGGCCAGTGGATGGTAGACCCGGAAGACCCTGTGGGCGAGGGGTTCTTCTTGCGGTAAGGCGATGCGTTACGCGGGCAGGATCATATGGAACACAGCCCCCGTGCCCTGCCCCGATTTCGCAGTGATCGATCCACCGTGCGCTTCAACGATTCCCCTGGCAATTGCCAGCCCCAGACCCGCCCCAGATGCCGCCGACTGGCTGTCGCGAGTGCGCGCTCGCTCCCCTCGATAAAAACGCTCGAAGATGTGAGGGAGGTCTGCTTGAGGAATGCCTTCGCCCGTATCCTCGACTGTAAGCTCGACACAGTCGTCCTTGCCGAGCACCTTGATCGTCACGGTGCCGTCGGCAGGCGTGTGACGGATGGCGTTCTGTACGAGGTTGTATATCACCCTCTGCATTCTCGGCGCATCTATGGGCACGCGCTTGGGCACCCCCTCCACCTGGCCCTGTAGCTGCACTCCCTTCATCTGCGCCTGTGGGGCCATGCTCTCCAGGGCGTCCGAAACGAGGTCCGCCAGAGAGGCCAACTCCAAATGGAGTTTCAATACCCCGGCGTCTATTTGAGAAAGCTCAAAGAGGTCATCTATCAGATTCGTCAGGTGGCGCGTCTCGCCTTGTATAGTGTGCAGGTAGCGCGAAACGGTCTGCGGGTCGCTTACCACGCCGTCGTTGAGCGCTTCGACCATAGCCCGCATACTGGCGAGTGGTGTGCGCAGGTCGTGCGACACTGCGGCTATCAATTCGCGCCGCGACTCTTCCATCCGCAATGCCTCGGCCCGCGACTTATCGAGCTGCGCCACCATCGAGTTGAACTCAGAGGCAAGCTGCCCTATCTCATCACGGGAGCTTGCATCCACCCTCGCCGTAAGGTCGCCGCGTCCGACCCGCCGCGACACAGCCAGGATGTTGCGCAGCCGCGATACCATGCTCTGCGACAGGAAATAGGCGAAGAAAAGGGAGATGATGGCAGAAAAGAGGAGGAGGATCATCAGCAAGGGCAAATCATGTTCCTTGTTCAAGAACATCTGCGCCGAGGCATAAAAGACGTTGACCCCGACAACCGCCGCCCCCACCAGGTAGACCAGCGCCATCGTCACGACGAGCGACGGTATGCGCGTGCCCAGCCCGATGCGGAACCCCACCGCCCCCAGTATCACCGACACAGTGCCCGATACCAGCAGGAAGAGCAATAGCTCTTGCAGGTCTTTCGGCAGTGGATAGAGCGCCATGCCGAAAGTCACCGCCGCCACCACAATCGCTACCGCAATCGCTACCAAGAGCCCGGCAATAGCCAGTCCCGCCACCCTGATATACGAAGAAGCCGTGCGGTTAGTCCGCTCTATCGTCTCTGTGCTCATACTCTACTCCGATGCATCACGTTTCACTTCTCAAACTTATATCCAACGCCCCACACGGTCTTGATATAGCGAGGGCGCATAGGGTCCGGCTCGATCTTTTCGCGCAGGCGGCGGACATGCACCGTCACCGTTGACGTGTCGCCAAAGTAGGAGTAGTCCCACACCTGGTCGAGGAGTTGCGTGCGGGTGAAGACTTCCTGCGGGTGGCTCGCCAGGAAGATGAGCAGATCAAACTCCTTCGCGGTCAATTCGACCTGCCCCTTCTCGGTCTCTACCACGCGGGTGCGCGGGTTTATCTTGAGGCCGGAGAAGCGCAGCACCGAGTCCGCCCCAGGCTCGGTAGGCGCTGCCACCATCGTGCGTCTCAGTACCGCTTTGATGCGCGCTACAAGCTCGCGGGGGCTGAAGGGCTTGGTCAGGTAATCATCTGCCCCGATGCCGAGTCCCACTATCTTGTCCGTCTCCTCACCCCTCGCGGTGAGCATGATGATAGGTGTGTTGCCCAGAGCGCGCACGCGGCGGCACACCTCCAACCCATCGAGGCGCGGTAGCATCACGTCCAGCACAATCAGGTCGGGATCATGCTCCGCTACCATTTGCATGGCGATTTCGCCGTCCTCGGCGGTCACTACGTTGAATAGTTCTCGCTTCAGGTAGGCGCTCACGACCTCCACGATATTAGGCTCATCGTCCACAACCAGGACGGTCAGTTCTTGCGTGTTCAAACTATTCTCCTCGGGCAGATACGAATGTAGCATGGATGGAGTAGGCTGGAAAGTTTGTATGGCCGCTATTACCGCACTGCCGGAGCTTATGGGTACATACGAGTATTGTTGGTCCATATTATATCACCGCTTTCATATATAGCAGATATATTACGCAGGACGGGCTTCAATTAAGAAGCGGGCAGCAACTCGGCGCTATGCACAGACGCGCAAGTGTATACAGACACACTGCACATGCAAGGGCGTAGCCTCCTATACATCAATATTATCTCTTGAGCCTAACCTGCCGCTAAAGGAAGTTACAAAAGTATTACAGATCGGCGAGGACTTCAGCGATTGCGCGTCGGGCGTTGCCGACTCCCACAGGGTTGGTGTCCAGGTAGTACGGGATGAAGATCAGCGCCTGGGACAGCGCGTGCCCCCGACCTCGCGCCCAGGTTGCATCATCGACCTGTAACGTGGCGCGGAACACCTCCCGACTCTCGCCGGAGAAGAGGGCCCACGCTATCATCAAGTCGCAGGCGGGATCGCCCACGCCCAGGCCACCGAAGTCAATTACCGCTGTCAAGCGGCCCCGCTGGACCAGCAGGTTCCCGGGTAGCATGTCTCCGTGGAACCATACAGGAGCGCGGTCCCATTCTGGTGCCTGGAGAGTTGCTTCCCATGCTGCCGTCACTGCATTGGTATCGAGTATACCGTGCAGAGATGCAATCGCCTCGCGGGTGGGAGCATCTCGCATAGCGAGAGGAATACCGCGCGAGTTGCGGTCCACAGCGAGCGGCCCGCCCATCGTATCTATTCGTTGCAACGCGATTATAAATTGCGCCAGCTCTATCGCTGCCTGTACGGGATCGGATATACGCGCTGTGGTTGCATTCTCGCCTTCAAGCCACCTGTAGATGGCCCACTGCCAGGGGTAGCCTTCGCCCGGTCTCCCCTTCGCGAGCGGGACAGGTATAGCAAGGGGTAGGTGCGGGGCAAGTCTCGGCAGCCACTCTTGCTCCTTCTCAACTTGCCCGGTGGCCCAGTGGATGCGGGGTAGCCGCACGGCCATGTCGTCGCCGAGCCGGTAGATCGCATTGTCGGTCCCGGCAGACTGCACCGGCTCTATAGGGAGGTCCGCCCAATGCGGGAAGTGCGCCGCGAGCAACCGCCTCACGAGAGATGCATCGGTCTCTACCTCGTCGGCGTGCATCTTACCGGCGGGCATAAACACCTTCACCCAAAAGCTTCTCTGCGCTCTCCGCGCTCTCTGCGCTCTCCGCGCTCTCTGCGTCTCTGCGGTGAATATGGGGGTCCATCAAGAGGGCGTCAACCCTTCCAGCCATGCACGTATCTGCCGGTCGTGCTCGACGTAATGCAAGTCAGTATCCCACATGATAAGCCTGCGCAGGGACATGCCGCGCGTCCATGCGAAGCGTTTCCGATCAGCTAAGTCGTCCTCGGCGAGGGCCGCCATCCTGTCCAGCAACTCGCGGTGGATGCTATCGAAGTCGGTCCGTACCTCCGCGAGAGGGCGATCACGGCTCTCCTCGAAAGCTCGGACATTGATCTCATCCGTATTTCCTGGGAGCCGAGTAGGGCTTTCTCCGCTCAAAGCCGCTTCCACCCTGCCCAAAGCGTTCTTCTCCCAGAATGTGATATGAGCAAGGAGGTCCTTCACCGACCACCCGCCCTCGAAGTGCGGTTCCAGCATCTGCTCCTCGGCAACGAGAGCCAGCGTCTCTAGAAGCTGCTTATGCTTGGTCTCAATAGAGGCAAGCAGTTTAGCTTTATCCATCGTCCTACCCACTTACCATCTCTCCGTAGGGGCATGGCGGTGCCATGCCCCACCTGTTATGCACTTTTTGGCGGCAAACAAGCTATTTGGACTTAAGTTGTCTATCAAGCACCACTTTTTGTACTGAAGGACTAACTGACTTATCTGTCCGGTGAATACAGCCATACCAACAGCAAGGTCGGCGAGTTCCCTCTTTAACTTCTGTACACACCCTTTCAACATGCTGCCTTCTGGTTTCCGGCTTCTTAACGGAGATCGTCCAGCATATCCATTCATTGCGTGCAAGAGGCGTAAGATTCTCCCATGCTGCGAGCGCTTCCGGGTCAGAAGTCAAAGCTTCCCGTAAATCCGCTGGAACTTCGTGCACAACCCCGCTGGAAATATCTTTTTTGGTCATACGGCCATTATAACAAAACCTCTATGGACGTATCCGATGACAGGCGCAACGGTGGAAGTGGAATTTGTTGATCCGAGGATCATGGATACACCGGTGAGAACGCTGAACAGGCGGCTGCCGAACAGGAGATTCGGCTGGAAGTGGTGAACCACCGGCACGCCCCTACACGCACACTTATTAACTTCTGCGCATGCTGCGTCTGTGCGGGGAGCTTGAATATCTAGTCCCCAAACAGGTCTTCCAGGGTAGTCTTCGCCTTCTCAGCCTTGACTATGTTCTCCACAATACTTTTCGCCACGGGGCTGTTGCCTGCCTGGAGGCTGCGATAGAACTCGGCGTCGAAGGAGCGCACCCTCAGCACCACCTCCATCGGCACCGCGTGGCCCATCAGCATCACTTCTTGCTTACTGTCGAGGGTCGCAAGGAGCGCCTTCAATTGGCTCCCGCCTCGGATGCCGGTAAATACAGCCTCAATATCCTTCTCATCGTTCAGCAAGGCGGTGACGCGGGTCCCTATCTGGCTCATCACTTCATCGTCTATACCCGAAGGGCGCTGGTCTATAACCATGAGCGTCACCAGGTACTTACGCATCTCCCGCGCTATTGTTCCGAAAATGGTGGCGCTGTCGCGTCCCAGGAACTTGTGCGCTTCCTCGATGGTAATCATCAAGGGCTTTGGGCGCTCGACGCTATCGGGCTTCTCCTCATGCTGCTCCGTCCACTTTATCCACCTGTCGTGTATGCGCTTGGTCAATATATTCGCGACCAGCATGTATGCGAGCGCGCCCCGGTACTTGCCGAACATCAGGATGACGTGCCGCCCTGCGCGTAGGTCGTCTATCAGCCCATCTATGCCTGTCCCTTCCCTCTCCTTCGACTTTATGATGAAGCCAAAGTCGGCAATCGTCTCCAACCGCCTCTTCAGCGCCTCCACCGACCCCTGGTTAGCGCCCGTATCGGTGCAGTATGCCTCGATGTCGGCAGGCCCCATCTCCAGCAGGCTCTCGATCCACCCGCCGCCCATCTTGCGCGCAGCCTGTCGCGCCGTAATCATCATCGCCGAGTCGCTCCCTATCCTCAATTCCGACGCCAGCGCCTCGATGTCCTCTATATCGATATCCTTGAGAGGGATACGAATAGTGCCGTCCGCCCCGCCGCCCTTGCTGCTCGCCTCCGCGTCCATCGTATAGAGCGCCACGCGGCTCTTGCCGAATAGGTCGCGCAATCCCTTGGCGACAGTACCCGACTCCAGTCGCTTCTCCGATGCATACTCGGAGTGCATATCGAAAATCAGGTTGACGCACGAGTCCGACTTGATAAGGCCAGACAGGAGCAGCCTCGCCAGTACGCTCTTGCCCGTGCCTGAGCGCCCAAATATGCCGTTCGAGCGCTCCACGAATTTGCGCAGGTCCATGCAGATAGGCGCGTCCGCCGCCAGGCTCTCGTCAAGCTCGCGTGGGGAGCCGATTATGAAGTGGTGCTTGTCCTCCGCACCGAAGACAATGCCGTAATCGCTCTTGCCCGCCGTAAATGCCTGGCTGAATGGACCTGGTATCGTACGAGCCGGACGTGGCATCCCCTCCGGCGAAAGCTCCAACGCCATTCGCACGTTGCACTCCGCATACGTCGTAGAGTGTGTCAGCGTATCGCGCACGAGGGCGGAAGCGGAGTCGGGCGGGTCCATGCCCACTGCCGGGTCGGTGGTCGCCAGCCGGAATGAGCCGATGGTGCCGAAGAAGCGTACGTGTCTTCCCTCCACTACCACAAACTGTCCCTGCCGCAGCGTCTCCACCGACTGCTCCCGCCGGAGGTGAATTGTTACGCCGCGCTCGGTGTCAGCCGCCGTCACCTGTCCCAGGAGAGTGCGGTCTGCTTTAGGGGTCGGGGATCGGTGGCCGGAGGTCGGTATCTGCGACATGATGCGCGATACCAGGCTGTCGTGCTTGCCATTAGCTTCCATAACCAGGTCCTCTCTAACTATTCATAATGTCTGGCTGTATTAGGTGCATGAAAAGAGAGTACCTGGTTGATTTGTCATTCTGAGCGAAGCGAAGAATCTGAGAATGTTGAGATTTGCCCAAACTTGAACTGAGGCAGATTTCTTTAGATTCTTCGCTTCGCTCAGAATGATAGATCCAAGTACCATACTCTTTACGTACCCTCTTAGAACCTTACCTTGCCTACCGCATCAGGCACATCGCTTGAAATCACAGAGTTATTGAATGTTAGGGTATCCAGCGTTTTCAGTATTGCCAGCAGGCGGTCATACTGCCCCTTCAACTGCCGCCCCAGGTACTCCGCGGTCGCGTAGAGCCAGTCACGGTCATTACCACGCGCTTTATAGCCCTTGACGATGAGATGTATCAGCACCTGGTCGATATTGGTCGCTTCGGTCGATTGGAGCAGCAGGCGCAGATAATCAGGCTGCTCAGTGAAGGCCACAAGCTCCGCGTCTGATACCATGCGGCACTTGTAATGCACCCTGGGTGGACATTCGGGATAAGCGTAGATGGCGCTTGTCTCAGGCCAGCTCCCCTTGTCCTCGTCGTAGCACCCTACCACCAGCGCGGTGAACTGCGAGCGCAACGTCCTTTGCAGGTCGGGATAGAGACTATACACGCTGGCTTCATCTCCATCCTGGCTCCCCCTGGCCGAGATTGGCCCCAGCCCCTCGGTACGTGCCGCACATACCACTCCTAGCACGTTTTGGGCAGCAACCAATGCGCCTAGGGGTGGCGTACTGTTCAGTTCGTAGCTCTCCACGGTGAAACTGCTGTAAGAGGTGGAGATTACCTCTCCGAGGGTTTTGCGCTCACTTTCTATAGTATCCATACTTTACCTTTCTTTTTCCTTTTTGATTTTCGACCATAGGTCGAAAATCAAAAAGGAAGATTGTCGCCTTTCGGAGGCGAGTATCGCCTAGATGCTTTGGCCGACGAGGCGCTTACCATGCGCCTTCTCGGTAGGTTTCCTCATCAGTCCTGCGCGCTCAAGGAGGAAATAATAGGCTTCGCGGTCAGCATTGTGCAGCACCGCATACTGGTGCGCCAGCGTAAGCGCGTTCGGATAGCCCTTACCCAGGTTGCACTGGTGCAGCATTATCTGCGTAGCTCGGTCAAGCAAGCCCTTCTCCGCGACCCAGTAGGGGTATTCGAGACGCACTATCTCGTACTGCGTCGCAAGGTACGAAAAGACCAGGCTCTTGAAGCTCGCCACGTTCGGCCCCACCATATTCGGGTAAAGCGGCTCGAACACCGGGGAGCTCCTCCCCATTTCCAATAGCTCCCAGAAAAGCTCGGCGTCATTGACGCTCCAGAGAGGCTGGCAGCCGCACGGCTCCGCCGGGCGCTGCTCGCAGGGTATCGCCTTGTCGCATGCCAGCATCCTTATTGCCCGCATCACCATGTGGCTGGCGGGCTGGCTGATGTAGCCTATCACCGGCACCGCGGCGTCCTGAAACGCCTCCATCACCTGGAAATATTCGGCGGTGAGACGCTGCACCTCCGGGTCTTTCGATAGCACCAGCGCGAGCTGCATAAGCGAGCCGTCTACCAGGGCAATCTCCGCCCCATAGCGGCGCGTCCACTCGTAAAGCTCCTCAAGCTCTCGCAGGGCGCACTTCGCCTCAAGCACCCGTCCCGACAGCATCTCCTCGCCTTCTTGCAGTAGGTCGGTGTAATGCCGGGGCACGTTATCTATCTCGGCGGCCTGCGACTCCCCGTAACGTATCATCACCCGCCCCACGTTGATGAGGTGGCATAGTGCCCCCCGGTGCTTATCGGGCGCGACGAACGACGAGTCGGTGGCGGCCACGCAATAATTAGGCGCGCACGGCTCGTTGTACGGGTTGATGCCCAGCGGCGTGAGGGGCACTCCCACCCACCGGCGCGTAGCGTTGTCATGGGCGCGCTGCTCCCACTCCGTCTCGCCCACCGCCCTGTAAATACGCACGGCAAGCTCAAGGGCATCAACGTGCGCCGCCGCCTCGGCATGGACTGCGTGGCGACTCTGCTCTATCTGGCGCGCAACTTCTGCGGTATCAAAAGGCATCTTTGCAATTTCGGATTTGGATAGAACGGATATACTACATTTTTGATAGTATACTATGGAAGAAAGGCAAGCACTCTTTTCCACCAATGCAAATCCGAAATCCGAAATCCGAAGCCCGAAATCCGAAATTGTTCCTGGTTGCTACTCCTATAGGCAACCTGGGCGACATCACCATGCGTGCCCTCGATACGTTACGCGAAGTTGACATAATAGCGAGCGAAGATACGCGCAAGACCGGCATCATGCTCAAGCACTTCGGCATACAGAAGCCCCAGCTCGCCTTCCACGAGCATAATGAGGCACGTGTAGGCGCGCAAATAATCTCGATGCTCCAGTCTGGGAAGTCGGTGGCTGTAGTAACAAACGCAGGCACGCCAGGCATATCTGACCCAGGCTATACCCTCGTGCGGCGCGCGCTAGACGCAGGTATCCCTTTCACGATGATACCGGGAACTGCGGCCTTCGCGATGGCATTGGTACTGTCCGGTCTCGCCGTCCACAGCTTCACATTCAGGGGATTTGCCCCCCGCAAGTCTGGCCCGCGCCGCAGATTCCTGTCAGTAGACAAAGATGCCCCTCACACCCTCATTTTCTACGAAAGCCCTTATCGCGTCGAAGCGTTTCTGCGCGACGCCCTGGAAGTCTACGGCGATAGAGAAGCAGCCCTCGCCCACGAGCTAACCAAACTGCACGAGTCCGTAGAGCGCGGCACTATCTCCACTCTCATAGAGAAGGTAACAAGCTCTACCCTGAAAGGGGAGTACGTAATAGTAATCGCAGGCGCGGGCCTCGATGCGAAGCAGCAGGTTACAGAAGAGGAAGGGTGAAACGTGACGCGTGATGCGTGAGATTAGCCTACTGTCTAATATCCCTAAAAACCTCTGCGCACTCTGCGCCTCTGCGGTGAACCAATAAAAATCTTTGCGTCTTTGCGTTTAATCCTCACGTTTCACGCATCACTTCTTCCGCCGGCTCCCGCTAACCGCCTTCTGGGGAGCGCGCTCCACCTCGGTCTCCCTGCTGACTTCTTTCGCCATGCGCTGCATCTCGGTCTGCATAATTTCGTTGCGCTGGTTGTTCGGCTCAAGTCGCACCAGGCGGCCAAAGAGTCGCGCTGCCTGGCCGTACTCTCCCAGCGACATCAACTGCTGCGCCAGTGAGTGATGCGCGGGCACGTCTTCAGGCGCGAGCGCCAGCAACTGGTGCAGCGCGGCGATTGCCCCATCTACCTGCCCGTCCTGGATGAATATCTCCGATAGCGACCTCTCGCTCGCCACTGCTTCCTTGATCTTACCCGACTGGATGTACATATTGATAAGCTGCTGGCGGGTATCTATATCGCGGGGGGCGAGGCGCACGATTCGCTCGTATATCTCTATCGCCTCATCGTGCTGGCCGAGCGTGTAATGCAGGTCGGCGCTCTTCTGGTAGGTACGCATCGCCTCCTTGAGCTGCCCGGCTTTCAGCTGCAACTCCGCGAGCGTATCCAGTTCTGCTAGACCATACTCGGTCATGCCCAGCTTGAGATACATATCGCTCAGCTTGCGGCGCACCGCCGTGTTGTTGGGCGACATCTTCGCCATGTGCCCAAGCGTCTCCAGCGTCTTTTCGTGGTCGTTGACCTTCTGGTAGTTCACCAAAAGCTCATTCAGCTCCCCAAGCGCCTGGCTCAATAGCCCCTGCCTGAAGTTAATGTCGGCCAGGCGAGTGTAGACAGTGTGGTCGTTGGGCATTACCCCCTTCAATTCCTGCAAGGCCTCTACCGCCCCGCTCCAGTCATCCTCCAGGGCGCACGCCTCCGCCAGCCCATAGAGTAGACTACCAGGCTCCGGCAGCCGCATGAAGCTATATTGGGGTCTTGGCGACTCCAATATGGGATTTCGGATTTCGGATTTCGGATTTCGGGTTGTTTCTTCTACATCAGCCGCTTGTCCTTCGTCGTCCGTCGTCCGTCGTCCGTCGTCCGTCGTCCGTCGTCCGTCGTCCGTCGTCCGTCGTCCGTCGTCCGTCGTCCATCCACCCGCCGTCTTCAGCCGGTCGATGGTCCGCCTGTAGTGCTGTGCCGCTACCGCGCCATCCTTGACGTTGAGTGCCAGGTCCCCTCGGAACTGGCTCATCAGCACTTCGACCAACGCCGCGTCCTCTCCAAGCTGCGCGGTCGGGGCCAGCGACATCTGCATCAACCCCTGGTCGAGCGAGTCGGCTGCCACATCCGGCAGCCCGGCCCGGTCAGCCACCAGGGCCAGCCCATAGTAGACGGCAGGTACCGCGTTCTGCGTCAGCCCCGTGTGTAGCTCCTCCATAAAGAGTCGCGTATCGCCCTTATCTTTAGCCGCCCGCTCGATGAGGCTGTGTAGGGCGTCCCACTGAGTGGGATCATTGAGCGAGGCCAGTGCGAGATACAGCCTCGCAAGCGCGGTATCGTTACTTGGGTCAAGGTGCAGCGCCCTCCCCAGCTCCGCCAGCGCCTCCTGTCGATTGCCGAGGGCCATCTGGTAGGTGCCCACGGCGAGCGCTACGTCAGAAGAGCCTGGCAGTTGCTCCTTCAGCATTTCCCCTTCTTCGAGAGCGCGGCGGGTGTCGCCTGCCCGATAATAGCGCTCAGCTATAGCGAGCAACGCCTTCGCCGCCTCGTCCACCTTGCCCGCTTCCATCAGCAGCATTCCGAGCTTCGCCTGCAACGAGGGATTGTCAGGCTGCAACTCAAGGAGACGCCTGCATACCTCGGCGGCGCTCGCCGGCTCTTTTCGAGCCATATAGGTGTCCATCACCGTCTGGTACTTGACGATAGCTTCGCTCGTCTTGTTCTGGGCCAGGTAGATGTCGCCCAGCATCATGTGCACCGGCAGGTAGAGCGGGTCGGCCTGGATGACTGCTAAGCAGGTATCGACCGCCGCATCCCACTTTTCTTCGCTCATGGCGCGCTCCCCCTCCGCGATGAGGAGCTGTACGGCCATCGTCTGCTGCTCCTGTCCCATCAGCGCGGAGGTGGAGAGGCTGGTCTGCGTGTGTTGCGCCATCTTGAACGGGCCGGATGACAATTGCGGATTTAGAATTGCGACCTCTTCTGCTTCCTGCCCGCTCCCTTCCGCCTTTACCCCGCCCGACTCGGTAGCACGCAGGTACTCCGTTATGGTACGCAGGCTACTGCCAGGCTGGCGCATGACCGTAGTGTGCATCTCCGCACTGGGCGCGGGTCTCGCGGCATCCTCTATGATGATCGTCCCATTGCCCAGGCCCGATGTACCATCTTCTTGGAGCATCAGGCGGGTCGCCTCGATGGAGGTGCTATCAGGTAACTGCGGGGGTGCCATCTGCTCCGGGATGGCGGCCTGGTAGTCCATCATCCCCCCGGTCATGCCGCTGTTCACCATAGAGCCGGTGCCCATTTCGCTTGTGCCTATGCTATTGGTGCCCATGCTGCTGGTGCCTGCGTGACCTGACCCTATCAGGGACGTGGCATCATTCTCAGGGTCGCGGCCCCACGATATTGAGCCTTGACCTAACGGGTCTGATACAGGCCCCCGGCTAGTCACCACTCCCGGGTCAAGCATCTTGCTGCCCCGGCTGATTCCCTCCAGCTTGCTCTGGATGCTGGTGGTGTACAATTCGTCGGCTTTGCGCTCTAGCTCGGCAAGCCGTGGGTGAGACCACTTGCGCTCTTTGAAAATAGTCACCAGCTGCGTATATAGCGAGCCTGCACGTCCGGCGTTGTTGTCAGCTAAGTTTGCCTCGGCGGTTACCGTATATAGCTCGATAAGCTCGTCAGCCTCGCTGTTGGTCAACTGATGAGGGTCAATAGTCGAGAGAGCGCGCTCGAAGTCGGCTACCGCCTTGGCATATTCGCCCAGGGCAGTGTGGCACTGCCCCAGAACGTAGTTGGCCGAGGTCGCGAACTCGCTGTCGCGGGCGGCGCGCTCAAGATAAGGGATCGCCATGCTGTGCCGGCCCATCTGCTGGTTGAGCAGCCCCGCATTGTAGAATGCTGATGAACGGCGTGCTCCCGCACGCACCGCCCCGTCGTAAAGCTCAAGCGCGGTCGCGAAGTCACCCTGATTCTGGGCTTCAAGCGCCCTGTCCATAAGGTCGATAGCCTCAGGCGACTCCTGCTCTTTCATGCCGAACAGCCCGGTGCCGAACACACTCGCCAGCCCCTGCCCACCTTTAGAATCAGCCGGCAGCGCCCCGGTGCCCCCTGTGGCCTCTGCTATACGGCGGCGCACCGTGTAGGCCCACTTTTTGACCTCCGGGTTCTCCGAATCGAGCGACGTGGCTGCGTCCACATGCTGCTGGGCCTGGGTGAAGTCTTGCTCATCGAGGGCAAGGCGCGATATAGCCAGGTGCTCGGCAAGCTGCGCCTGCTTGTCACCCACTTCTTGCGCTAGCGTGAGGAGGCGGGCGTGTACCTCCATGTTCTTGGGCATGGCACGCGAAAGGTCGCGCAGAGCGCGTATCGCTTCGTGGAACTGGTTCCCCTGCACATAGAGGTCGGCCAGGCGATTGTACGTGGTTATGGCTTGCTCGTTCTGGCCGAGGGCTACGTAGATTTCGGCCAGGCGATTCAACGCGAAGAGGTCGGAGGGGTCGCTGTTGAGGAGCGCCTCGTATGCCGTCAGGGCCTGGGGCCACTGCTTGAGCCGGAAGTAACACTGGGCCATGTTGCGCTGGGCCGTGGAGTCGCTCGGCATCTCCGTCAGCGCCCGGCTATATTCCTTGATAGCGCGGTCCCACTGGTTTGACCATGCATACTGGTGCGCCCGCTTCATAGCAGTGTCGTATATCGCCTTGTTACCCGCCATAGCTCTGTCCTGCTCTTTACTTCGGATATATGATTGCAAATCTCGGATTTATGGAGTTGTAGTACCGAAAAGAAGAATATTCAGGACAGGCAGATGCCGTGTCCCTGGGCAGAGTATATCACAAAAAAAGGGGCAAATCGCAAATATGGGACAAAGGGACGGGGGGGTTGGGAAGGAAGTACTGTGCAAAGGATAAAGGAAGAAGGATAAAGGATAAATCAGGCAGATTATCTGCCTGATTTATCCTTTATCCTTCTTCCTTTTGCGTCAGGGTTAGACTTGGTGGATCTGTATGAGGTTGCCGCAACTATCTTCAAAAACAACTTGCGTTCCCCACTCCGTTTTTGCCGGCTCCCCCCTGAACACCACGCCCCGCTCTTTCAGCCTTTCATACTCCTCATGAATATCCTCGACGCCGAACACTATCGCGGGAAGCCCTTCCTTATAGATAGCCTCCTGGTATGTTTTGGCGATTGGGTTGTAGTTCGGCTCAAGAAGTAGCCCGGTGCCGCCTGGCTCTTCGGACGAGGCCACTATCGCCAGTGCGGCTTCCGGGATGTACATCCTCTCAACGAAGCCCAGGACCTCCGTGTAAAAGTTGAAGGCTTTACCTGGGTCGTCCACAAATACGCTGGTCAGTGCGATCTTCATAAATCTTCCTCCTATACATCAGGTTTTGGCTTATGGGGAGGGGCGCGGGGTATGACATTTTCAGATACCAATATAGAACATATATTCTAAACTGTCAAGTGATGTCGGGACCATTTTTCCACCTTTGCATAAGTAAAAGGAAAGCCAACGACGGCTAGACATTCATTACGCTCTCCTTCGACCTGGCTGCGCTATCATCTGTTGGAGCTACCGGGAAAAGACGTTTTGTCGAGGATTCTTAGGGGAACTCTTGAAAAACAACTGGAATCATGCTATAGTACAAATGTTCGCTAGAGCACAGAAAAGCTCCACGCGCTCTCGCAGAAGCAGCAACCAAAGACACTCCTAACTCTTTGAGTGGAAAGGAATTCTATATGCAAGTAGAAGACAAGAAGGCGGCTAAGAAGGTCAAGGGATTCTCGGACGAGGAACGAGCCGCGATGAAGGAGCGCGCCCGAGAGCTGAAGGCGGAGGCAGAGAAGGCGGACGGGGAAAATGCCCTGCTCGCGAAGATCGCCGAGATGCCGGAACCGGATCGCACCATGGCCGAGCGGCTCCATGCTATTATCAAAGCCAGCGCGCCATCCCTCTCGCCGAAAACTTGGTATGGGATGCCCGCGTATGCCAGGGACGGCAAAGTCGTCTGCTACTTCACAAGCGCGGATAAGTTCAAATCGAGGTACGCGACGTTCGGCTTCAACGACACGGCGAACCTCGACGAAGGCACCATGTGGCCGACCTCCTTCGCGCTGAAGGAGTTGACCGCCGCCGATGAGGCAAGGATCGGCGCGCTCGTGAAGAAGGCGGTGAGCTGAGGGCGCGCCGTCTGCGCGGCAGACCGTTCGAGGACGCTGATGGCAATCAGGTCTTACTGGTACAGTGGTACAGGCGTAAGTCTGGGGGCACCTTTTTGCAACTCATTGGGAGGCCGAAAGGCCTCCTTTTGAGTGGAGGTATATCAATAATACCCTCCATCTATTGAAGTCACTGGAAAAGATGTTTTGTTAGGCATTCTTAGCGGGCGGAGAGAGTGGGATTCGAACCCACGGACCTCATCGGTCATCCGTTTTCAAGACGGACGCATTCGACCGCTCTGCCATCTCTCCACACATATTTTACCAGAGGTCGGGGCGGGCGGTCAACGGACACTCGTAGGGGCGTGCCGTCGGCACGCCCCTACACTCACGAACTAATCTTCCCACGTTAAGAGAAGTCTATGTGAAGATAAGATTCAGTTACTTTATCTCGGAACTGTTACACATATCAGCCGATTGACATCCCCCCGGCCAACTGGTATGATTCTAGTGTGGAGGCTTGCGCCTTCCTTTTGACCCGCCAATCGATAACCACGAGTTACCTACTATGGAACAAATGATAGATAACAAGATACCCTCCGAAGCTGCCCCCGCAGAGGCACCCGCCGATGAGAATGTCGTTGAGCCTCTCGTCTCCCTGGCGAGCGCCTTTATGGACGTGGACCGCCTGAAGATTGCCGCCAGGCTCGCTGAGGGTCCCGCCAACCGCATGCAGCTTGCCGAGGCTACGGGCCTTCGTCACAAGGACTTGCTACGGCAGCTAGGCTTGTTGCAATACTTCGGCGTGGTCAGGCTGTCAGAGCCTGCGCCCCGCTCCCCCGATCACTACAGCCCTTACGAGCTGGCTGATGAGGCGTTCCGTGCCGCTCGCCAGGCGATGGGCAAGTACAAAGGCCGCAAACCTCGCCCCACCGACGCCCGCCTGATGACCCTCGAGACCTTCATGCCTGGCGGCAAGCTCACGGCATTCCCCAAGAAGCACGACCAGATGGTTGTTCTCATGGACGAAATCGCTCGCAAATTCGAGCCGGACAGGGAATATAAAGAGAAGGAA
Organism: Chloroflexia bacterium; assembly: GCA_035274425.1. GTDB lineage: Bacteria > Chloroflexota > Chloroflexia > QHBQ01 > JADMIH01 > JADMIH01. The sequence goes on along the minus strand of DATEOC010000028.1, from coordinate 15,416 downwards.
GTAAACGTTATATTAGAGGACGTGAACGAAGACTACTGCACAATCCGCCGCATCCTGGTGGATTATGGCTACCTCTCGCGGCACAAAGGCATCTATACAAAGAATGCATAAAGGGGTGCAGGGGCATTCCCCTGACGGGGTTGTAGGGGTGTCCCCTACTCTCCCCAAACCCTGGAGATAAAGAAAAATGGAAATCAAATTAGCCAAAGAGATGGGAATGTGCTTCGGCGTGAGGGACACCCTGAAGTTCATTGACGAGGCAGGACAGTCGCGCCAGCGTATAGACACGCTTGGCACCCTGGTGCATAACCCTCAATTGGTGGAACGCCTCAGCAAGCGAGGCGTAGAGGTCGTTGGTGGCCTTGACAGCGTGAGCGCGCCCACCGTCGCCGTGACCGCTCATGGCGCGGCCCCCGACGTCTACCGGCGTGCCGAATTGTCCGGCCTTGAACTGCTGGATACCACCTGCCCTCTCGTAACCCGCGTGCAGCAACTCGCAAAGCGTCTCATGGAAGAGGGCAATTGGGTCATCGTGTATGGCGACGCGCCTCACCCGGAGGTAATAGGCATACTCGGCTGGGCCAACTCCGTATTTGAAGAGAGGGGTGCAGGGGCGGAAGCCCATGACGGGGTTGAAGGGGGCACCCCTTCCAACGATACCCCTTCACCTCATGGCATGAGTGAGAGTGGCATCAAACCCAAGAGCAAAATCAGCAAGTTCGGAGCGCGCCGCGCCATCTGCGCCAAGAGCGTTGAAGAGATAGAAGCAGCCTTGATTGCCGACGGCACCCCCGCCGCCAAGATACGACGTATCGCCCTCATCTCGCAGACCACACAGAACACCGAGTGGTTCAAGGAGTTCGTGCGTGACGTAGTGAGCCGCTTCCTTGAGCACGGCACCGAGGTACACGCGCACAACACCGTTTGCTTACCGACCGCCAAGCGCCAGCCCGCCGCCGTTGACCTCGCGAAAGAGGTGGACGTGATGGTAGTTGTGGGCGGCTACGAGTCGGCCAACACCCGCCACCTGCGCGACATCGCTGCCGAGTTCTGCCCCGCCTACCATATCGAGCGCCCTGAGCAGTTAGAGGAAGCATGGTTCCAGGGTGTCAAGACGGTAGGCGTTACCGCAGGCGCCTCCACCCCCGACTACGTCATCAAGGAAGTGGTGGATGCATTGGAGGATATGGGCGGGAAACTCGCTGTGGGCGCATAAATATCATTGGTCAAAATAAGAGCATGAAAATGGGCGGTGCAGCCGCCCATTTTCATGCTCTTATTTTGAAAAGCCGCTACCCACGTACAGGGAAACTTAACAGGAATTTAACACGGGTCGGGTTATACTTCCCTCTTGAGCAGATACGTGCTCTGCATTTTCAGCCATTCCTTCGAGGAGGTAGCGTCATGGGTTTCAAAATTAATACTTATATGCTGTCGAACCGGATAAATGAAAGCGATTGTGGCTCACTAGGACCTGTGTTGTACTTGTACAACAATAACGCTTCCTCTCAGATGTACTGCGATTACATGCCTCAGGGGTCAACAGATAAAGCAACCTGGATAGATATGCTCGCCGCTGATCTTTATGCAATTCAAAATAACCAAACCAAGTCGGTATCGTTGTCCTTCTACATTCATGGCTACGGCACTTCGGCTAGAGATGCGCGTGTCGGGCATGTTTGGTACGGTTCCCGCTTGTATGCCAACGGCCTTGAGCACGGCCTTGTCGTCGGTGTGAGCTGGCCTTCCAATTGCAGTCTCCCTTACTATGGGCGGCAAAATGCCGCGAATTCCTATGCTCTTTTTTCGGCGGTCCTGGAGACTATTCCGCTTGTGAAGGCCGCGCTAACTAAGAAGTACGGCTCTAATGCTCCGGCGTTGACTACTGGAATAGTGTGCCACTCGATGGGCAACTACCTGATGAGCATGACCCTGGCAAGCGGTAAAGTTCCCAATTACAAGGGTGCGGTCAATCGGGTGTTGATGCTCGCCCCGGATGTGGACTACTCCATCTTCACGGAGGGTAGCTCGGTCAAGGCCCAGGGCGAGGCGATATCCCAGATGGCTACTGCTTATGCCATGGTCTTCTGGTGCATCAACGACGAAGTACTTGAGGCTGACGAATACGCAGGAGATTGGTGTGTTCTGGGGTACAGAGGGCCACGGCTGCCAATCTCCAGCAAGACACCCAACGTGACTTTCCCGAATTGTGTCAACTATGCTACTTACGACAACGGCATCCTCTATGTGCCGAATAATTATCTCTCGATGGAAATCGTCCACAGCACATATCGCTTTAGTCCGCTCCTCGTCAGTTGGGAAGCATCTCTACTAGCGGTCGGCACCGTCCAAGAGGAGCTACAGGAACTCCTCGATGCCGAATTGGAGGAATCTGCGCTATCATGTCCCCCCAACCAGAAGATGCTTGAAGCCTATCTGACGCCCATGTTACGTGGAGGTAGACCTGGAAATAGATCTCGGTAGAGGGCCAGGGCCTATTTTCAGACTCCGTACGCGCCTGCCAGACACATGCTTAACTCAACTGAATAAACCCTTCCCCCACATACACGCACTCGCCCCCAACCCGCACCGCCGCTATAGTCCCGCCCGACTGCTCTATCTCTATCTTGATAAAGCTGGGACGGCCCATCTCTATCCCTTGCTCGCTCACTATCTTTGCTGTGCCGTCGCCCTCGATGGGTACGATGCCGTGCCGCACCAGGTAGCACCCTAACGGCCCGCTCGCCCCACCCGTAGCAGGGTCTTCTGTAATGCCGCTGCCGGGTGCGAACATACGGCTATGCACCGTTGACCCTTCGTGCTCCACCTCTCGCGTGAAGACGAATACCTCGTGCATTCCTAACGGGTCCAGAATGCGACCCACAGCATCAGCACGCACCTGTATCCTCCGCGCCGCATCGAGAGAGCGCAGAGGGACGAAGAGGAAAGGCACACCGCACGACACCACCTCCACAGGCAGACCCGTATCGATGTCGCCCAGATCGAGCGATAGCATCTGCGCGATGGCTTCCACATCCTGAAGCTCAGGGCCAAAGGACGGTAGGGGCTGCGTCATCGTTATTATGCCGGGCCTGCCTTCTGCAAATTGGAGGCTCACAGGAATGACCCCCACCCCCTCCTCAAACCGTATCTCGGCTTGGTCGCCCGACCAATCGAACATTCTCTCGCGAGCCGGCACGAACGCCGTGCCCACCGTAGGGTGCCCAGCCATCGGCAACTCCTTGCCGGGTGTGAATATCCGCACGTGGAAATTATTATCAGGGTCCTTTGGAGGGAGCACAAACGTGCTCTCCGAAAGGTTCAACTCCTTCGTCAGAACCTGCATCAATTCGGGCGGCACCTCATGCCCTTCCGTAAAAACCGCGAGCTGATTGCCTCCGAACATCCTGTCCGTGAACACGTCGACAAGGTGATAATGCAGCCGTTTCATAGTATCTGGTCTCCTTTCTTGACGAAAGACGAAAGACGAAGAAGCATATCCGTCCTTCGTCTTTCGTCCTTCGTCTATACCCCTCCTCGTTCCACCAGTATCCCTGCCTGCCCACCTGAGTTATGTATTGAAAGTATCTCCTGTGCCTCTTCTGGCGTGCAATCTAGCAACACCTTTACCTCAGCATCACGCTTTTCTGTATCTATACACAATATCACTGCGGTGGCGGTGCTATCTGGCAAACTCCCTACCCATACATCGATTCCCCCGCCGTCGCCCGACCTCGACTCTTCCAGGTAGCCGTAGTCGAGCAGGTAGATAAAGGAAGGATAGCGCGGGTGTGAGCTTCCACGTGGGCGGTCTATGACCAGCGCGCATTCGGCTACCAGCTTGTCAAGCGTTAGCCAGAAGTCGTCGTTGTACACTTCAATTTTCAAACGTGCCTCGAGTCGCTTCGTACAGCCCGATGCTCACCGCTACCGGCAGGTTCAGCGAGTCGATAGCTTGGCTGTGGCGTATGCTCACGCTTGCGCCCAACCTCCTGTACTCGTCGGGCAGCCCCGCAGATTCGTTGCCGAACACCAGCGCGAACGGCTCTCGAAAATTTGCTTCCTTCAACTCTACTTCACCGTCGGTCATAAAAAGGTAAAGGTGGTGTCCGAACATCTGACTGTATTCTTGCAAGCTATCGAAATATTGGAAGTTGGCCCGGAAAATCGCTCCCATAGAGGCGCGCACCACCCTGGGGTCGAATATATCTACCGCCGGTCTGATGAGCGCCAGGTCCGCGACGCCGAACCCAAGCATCGTGCGGATAATAGTCCCCAGGTTTCCCATGTCGCCAGGGTTTACCAGTATCACGTGAGCACCCGGGGCGCTCAAAGTCGCCTCATACTTGGAGAAGACGCCGATAGCGTAGCTGTTCTCCTTCGGCGACAGCCGCTCTACGAGCCTGTCGTTCACCTCGAATTCGATGTTGCGCTTGCGGCAGCTCTCCCTGAGCTTCCGCACGCCCTCGTTCTTCTCACCCTTCGCGCTGACCAGCACCTTCAGCACGCTCTGCGGGCGGTTGGCGACCAACTCCACGGTGGGGAAGACCCCGAAGGAGTACGAGTAGTCAAACTCTTTCTTGTACGGCTTTAGCTGAAGGCTCACACCGTAAGGGTAGCACTTCCTTTCTGCTCCTGCAAGATGCTGTATAATTTAGCATGTCCTCCCTTACCAGCGTCGAGGAGTTCCCTGCCGGGGAGACTCCCACACCGTCAGCCGCCGCGAGGTTGACGTTGACCGTCGAAGAGCCTGCCACCCCAGTCGCAACTACCGCCTCCTACCGCTCTCTCCTCCTATTCTACCTACCTCTCGGCTTCAGCGGGTTGATGATGACCCTCGACCTGCCGGTGGTCAATGCCATGCTCAACCGCCTGCCCAACCCTGACGTATCGGTGGCGGCCCTGCGCGTAGCCTTCTCTATGGCGCTCGTCTACGAGGCGTCCCACATCTCCATGATAGACGCCTCGACCGCCCTCTCTGCCGACATGCGCACCTTTCGCATGCTACGCCGCTTTTACCTGGTAATGGCGGCGGTTCTCCTCGTAGCGGCCTCTGCCGTCGCCTTCTCCCCTATCTACGATTGGATCGTGCGCGACGTTATGAACCAGTCGGCGGATGTGGCGAATGCCGCTCGACCTGCCTTCTGGGCGTTTCTCCTCTGGCCCATACCGATCGGCTGGCGGCGTCTCTACCAGGGCGCGCTCATCAAGCACGGCCACCCCAAGCCTGTAGGCGCGGGCGGCCTGGTGCGCATGGGCTCGCTCTTTGTAGCTCTCCTATTCTTCGGTTGGGTGGGCACTAGCGTGATTCCACTGGAGCCTGCCGCCATAGCGGTGCTGGCTATGCTCGTGAGCGTCACCGCCGAAGCCGCTGCCGTGCATAGCTGGACGGGGCGTGTGCTACGTTCCATGCCTGAAAACATGCCGGGCAAAGCCGCGCCTACCTATCGCAGCCTCTGGCGCTTCGTCTTCCCCCTGAGCGGCACCGCCATTATGAGCACCCTGATGCAGCCCGTAGTGACGGGGGGCATCGCCGCCGCGGCTATAGCCTGGTACTCCTCGAACGGCAGAGTAGTGGAGGTAGCGAGCTACGCGATAGCGTGGAGTATGGCCTTCCTCGTCTTCGGTCCGACCCTCAGCATGACCCAGGCTTCCATCGCCTGGAGCGGCAGCCCAAATCCACAGATACGCGAGCGTGGACCGCACGTTATCCTCGGTATCGGGGTCGCACTCGCGTTACTTATGGCAATAGCCTCCTTTACACCCTTCGCTTACTGGCTCTTTACTTATGTTCTCGATACCCAGCCCGCGACGGCTGTGGCCGCAGTGAACGTAGCTCACTGGCTCGCGCCCATGCCAATATTACATGCTACCTCTTTCATGTTGCGCGGGAAGCTGATAGCCCTCCATCGTCCTGACATCGTTCGGCTGGCGCAGTTCGTAGACCTGGCGGCTATAGTCGGCATAATCGCTCTCGCCACAGGCCCTCTCGCCTCGCTGTTTCAAGGTGCGCCCGCTGCCCCGCTCGCCGCTATCGCTTACAACTCCATGCTCGTTGTAGACGTGCTCGTCTTGGCCGTCAGCCTGCGCCTCACTCGGCGCGCCTAGCCAAACTTTCATTTCTTTTGTTGCTAAATTCCGGTCCTCCCAGGGCCGGAATTTAGCAACAAAAGAATAATTCCTTCTCCACGTTTCACACTTACTGAGTGAAATTATGCTTGACAGCCAGGCAGACTTGCTATATAATTGTCTACTGTGCGCCAATATGCGCCGCGTTTTAGATTGAGGAGAAAAGATGCCAACAATTAATCAGCTCGTGCGCAAAGGTAGGGTGACGGTCGGCAAAAAGACCAAGGCTCCCGCGCTGCGTTTCACGCTCAATTCGTCGAGGCAGGAGATACGTCGCGGCAAGGGTTCTCCCCAGAAGCGCGGTGTCTGCACCCAGGTGCGTACCATGACGCCCAAGAAGCCCAACTCCGCCCTGCGCAAGATCGCCCGCGTGCGCCTCAGCAACAACATGGAAGTGACCGCCTACATCCCTGGCGAGGGCCACAACCTCCAGGAACACTCGGTGGTGCTTATTCGCGGTGGCCGCGTAAAGGACCTCCCCGGCGTGCGCTACCACATCATTCGCGGAACGTTGGACGCCCAGGGAGTGAAGGACCGCAAGCGAGGCCGCTCCAAGTACGGCACCAAGAACCCCGCCAAGGCCAAGAAGGGACGTAAGTAAGTTTTGAATTTTGAATTCTAAATTTTGAGTTATTCTCCTAATTCAAAATTCAAAACTTAGAATTCAAAACTCTCCGAAGGAGCCACGGATGCCACGAAGAGGTAGATACGAGAAGCATGAGTTGCTGCCGGACGCCCGGTTCAACAGCTTGCTGGTCTCACGCTTCATCAACAAGCTGATGATGCGCGGCAAGAAGGGTCTCGCCGAGCGTATCCTGTACGAGACGATTGAAGAACTGGAGAGACGCGCCAAGCGCCCCGGTATCGAGGTCTTCGAGCAGGCGCTCCGCAACGCCACCCCCGTCATCGAGGTGAAGCCTCGCCGCGTCGGCGGGGCTACCTATCAGGTGCCCGTCGAAATCAAGGGGGACCGCCGCCAGTCTCTAGCCATCAGGTGGCTGCTGGGCGCGGCCCGCAAGCGCGGCGGCAAGAGCATGAGAGACCGCCTAGCCGCAGAATTGATGGACGCCGCCAACAACGTCGGCACCACCATCAAGCGACGCGAAGATACGCATAGGATGGCCGAGGCGAACAGGGCATTCTCACACTACAGGTTCTAACTCAGGGTTTCTCACAATAGAAAGAGGCGAGTCGTATATACGACTCGCCTCTTTCTATTGCCAGTGTAAACTACCTGGCGTTTCTCTGATTTCGTCCACCTTCGTGGCCACCCTCGTTGCGGCCCTCGCCTTGCATTCCACCCTCGCTTTGCTCCTGGCTATGGTGGTTGGCATCGTCGTCGTTATCGTCGCCTGCGCGGAACTCATGCTGCTGGCCGCGAGCATCTTTGTCTGAGGAGTCGGCCCAGCGGTCGCTGTGCCCGCCAGCCTTCTGGTCCTCGTCCGCCTCGAAATGTCTCCGCCCGCCTGCCTGATTGTAGTTACGGTTCTCGTCTGCTTCGCGCTCTTCCTCGGTAAAGTGCCTGCCGTGCGCGGTCCCTTCGTTTCTGGGCATCTGCGTGTCCCTCCTTTATGCCTGTAGTTGTTACCTGCCATGGAGCAATAGGCGTACCACGCTCGTCTGTTCGTGGTGCTTCCCTTCGCGTATTTTGATAGGTAGAGCCGCAAATTGCACCTTACCGCCTCGTGGGTGTATCAACGTATGGAGCGCAAGAAAGAGAAACTGCAAGATACTTTGTGGAGTTCTTGGCGCAATTCCTGTGCGTCTACTGCACTTGCCATAGCGGTTCCTCACCTGCCTCTCAATTGAACGTGGCTTGCCAGTCCCTTTAGTATGAGTATAGCACTCCGTCATACCTGCCGCAAAAATGATCAGACCCGTATCGCGGAAACGCCAATTCACTATGCTATGATTGGTCCAAGGGGGAGTTAGGAGGTGCTTGAAGAGCTTCACGATATGAAGGGAATTATTCGTGAGCACTTGGTGGCTTTGACGAATCAGTGGGATGCTTTCTGTCTACAACTGGTGTAAAGGCTTTTCCGATACGCTCGGAGAAGCCTTTGTCGTATCACAAATGAGATTAGCAAATTCGATCAGAAAAGTCTTGACAAGTAGGTCAGTTTTATGATAGTATGAGCCTTGCTAATTCAATCTAACCTTCATTGCTAGCTTTTGTCCTATTACGGTGGCCTAGCAACGAAAGTTAGTTTGCACACTATTCATGGCCAACCACATTTGGCTCATGTGTAGCTAGCTATTGGCTGCGTTCTGTACGGTCCCATGCTTATAGCAAGGGCTGAGTTGTCGCGCACCCATAAGCCAAAGAATGACCCAGACCAGGAGATAGGAGCAGGAAAATGAAGAAGCTGGCCCGATTTTGCTTACGATCTACGATGAATTTGGTGGTCGCGTTTTCGCTGGCGTTCAGCCCACTTGTAAGCGCCTCTTTCCAACCCCCGGCGGCTACAACACGAGCGTTATCATCGCTTGCTCAGCCAAACAGTGCTTCACCCGCTTCTACTCTAGCATCTCCTATGAGCACTTGGTCCCCTGGAGATGTGGTCATTGCTCGCAGTATCGAGAACCTGTCGGAATCGTCAGTTCCAATGGGTGGAACTTACGCTGTTTTTGACAATAATGGTAACCATAAGCAGTTCTTATCCGCGGGGGGTACAGTCGGTGCTAGCTGTGCATTTGACGCGAACTTAAATCTCTACACAACGGGCGTTTTCGACTCGCAGATAGCTAAGCTAAGCAGAGATGAGCCACATAATATTCTCCAGACTATTAGCACAGGCGCACGCCCTAATGATATAGTTTTCGCTGCCACGGGCGACTTCTTCGTAGGTACTTTTGGTGCGCTCAAGCGATATAACGCTGCTGGTGCCCTTGAGCAGCAATACAGTTTTGGAACTGCGCCCTGGATTGACCTTTCCTCTGACCAAAGAACCTTATTCTACAGTAAAGCCACCTCCCCTGAGAATGGATATATCAAGCGACATGATGTGATCGCAGACACACCCCTAGCCGATTTCGCGAGCATTAGCGGCTCCGTCCATGGGTTGAAGCTGCTCCCACCTGGTGACGGTAGCGGCGGCTTGCTTGTGGCTCATGAGACGGATATCGTGAGATTGGATGCTACTGGTGCAGTAATAGCAACTTATGACGCAGAAAACATTGATAGGTGGAGGGATCTAGATTTAGATCCTAATGGCACCTCTTTTTGGGCACAAAGTGGACCACGCGGAGCTCGCTTCAATATTGCTACTGGGGCGCTAGAGGTTGGGCCGATTAGCGCGTTCCCCAATAATACTGGTACCACGGGCATTTGCGTTCTGCCCGTTTCAACAAACTATCCTCGCGCCAACGAACTCAGGTGCGGGGGTAGCCCCTCTGAGCACTCCACCACTGAGATGGAAGGTGATGGAGTGAATACCGCCACAGGCTATTACTGCTATGGGCAGGAGGGCCTTTTCTTGCCGGGCCGAGGAGTTCCGTTACAGTTTCAGCCCGCATACAGTTCTGATGTGGCGAACATCACCAGTAGGCTTGGTAACGGCTGGACGCACAACTATAACATGTACATAGACCTTGACGAAGGCCAGAACTACAGAGTACATGAGGAAAATGGCTCAGTTGTGACCTTCGCTCCAGACTTCAGCCATCCCAGCCGGGTAATGGCTACCCTCGCCGAGGAAAGCTCAGGGGAACTCGTATTCACCCGGCTGCACGGCCAGGACAAGTTTTACTTCAAAGCGGTCGAGGGTAGGTCGTTGATTTATCGCCTGGAACAGATTATAGACCGCAATGGGCACAAAACGTCTCTTGAGTATGTAAATGACCTATTGGACCGAGTAGCCGATGATACCGGTCGGGCCCTCCACTTCGACTATTATTCGAATGGACTATTGCAGAAGGTAACCGAACAGATCGACGGTCAAAACGGAAGGGACGTATCTTTCGAATATGATCCTAACCCGGGTGGAGGTGGCATCCTGCGCGACCCACCCTCCGGACTCGACCCCGCGCCGGAAGCTGATCTCGTTACCATCACCGACGTTGGCGACACACGGAGGGCATTTATGTACGACTCCCAGCATCATTTGGAGACGGTGACCGAGCCAAGAAATGGGGTTGATACAGAGATATTAGCAAACAGCTATGGTGGGCCAGGTGGCAACCAGGTATATCGTCAAGACTACCCCATGAGCAGGCAGATGGAGTTTGGTTACTCAAGCTCCATCACCGGCTCGCAAACGAGGATTACAGATACTTTAGGTCTGGTTACGCTACACAACTATTCCAGCAATATGCTGGAGAGCGTCACCCAGTACCCAGGCGACCATCAAGCCAAGTGGAGCTACTCTTACCAGCTGGGTACCCCCTGGATCGCTTCGGTGACCGACCCCCTTACTCATACTTGGGCCAGCACCTGGGACACGAACGGTAATCTCCTTTCCGAGACCGACCCATTACAGCGTACCACCTCATACGCATACAACTCCACTAACGACCTCATAAGCATGACCAACGCAGCCAGCCTAACTACTACATATACCTACGATACCTATGGCAACTTGACGTCCGTATCGCGCCCTCTTACCGAGACAGGGCAGACAGTTACTACTCAGTACGGGTATTACTACACACAGGGGAGAGTTGGTGACCTTCTCTCCGTTACCGACCCTCTAACCCATACCTGGCACTACAGCTACGACGCCTACGGCTACCCCCTCACTGCCACAGACCCCCTGGGCAACACCTCATATACATACTTCGACGCTGTAGGGAGGTTGCATAGTAGCGTTGACCCTAACGGCAACCCGACCGTCTACTTCACCAATGACTATGGTGACCCTCTATCTGTGACCGACGCGCTGAATCACACTACCATTTATACATACGATGCTGTGCGCAACCTCACCAGCACCAGGGACGCCAAAAGCAACGTGACTACCAACGCCTACAATCTCAACAATGAGCTTACCAGGGTCACGCACCCGGACGGCACTCACTCCGACTATGTGTATGACGGCTTAGGGAGAGTAACCAGCCAGAGCAACGGCTTAGGCCAGGCCACCATCTATACGTATGACGACCTCACTCGCCAGTACCACACCAACGACCCTCTTGGGCGCACCCATCAGTACAGGCATGATTTGGCAGGGAGGCTAGATAGGGAGCAGGATGCCTCTGGTAGATATACCAACTACTATTACTACCCGGACAATCGGCTGCAAACGGTAGATTACAACGATGGTGCTACTCATGACGTGGGCTACACCTATGATAACAAGGGTCTGCGCGACAGCATGACTGACGGGATGGGCACTGTCAGCTATGGGTATGACTCGCTAAATCGTCTCACTTCAACGAGCAGGGATTTTGGAGATGGCAATATCGGGGGACAGGTCAATTACGGTTACGACCTGGCAGATAATATAACTTCGATATTATATCCAGCTAACCCATGGGATGGCATCAGGCGTAAAGTTACGCGTACCTTCAATGCAGCCAACCAGATGGATTCGTTGAGGGACTTCTTCGACTTCCCTACTACATTTGCATACGACAACAACGGTAATCTCGAAGAGATCCAAACTGCCCTCAGTACGGGGACCCTTACCAGGAACTTCGGATTTGACAATGCCAACCAGATCATCTCCACTTCATCCATACTTGATGCCCTCTCCGAGTATTCTCTGGCTATTACCTATACCAGGGACCCGGTTGGTATGGTGAAGAACGCCTACGAGTATGATAATGGCTCTCCGATCGCTGCCACTCACGTTTATACATACGATAAGCGCAGTCGGCTTACAGACTCCATCTATCTGGCCGTAGACCCAAGCCAGAATACGATCAGCACGTGGGATATGGACGCCGCCAGCCAGGTAACAAGAACTACTGTCATAGCTGCTTCTGGCGCATCTTACACAACTACTTACCAATACGACGATGCCAACCAACTGGGAGTTATGACTACGATCACTACCAGCGCCATTAGTGAGCCCAACGCTTCTGCCAGTGTCACGCAGATCTATACGTTCGAGAATAGCCTTGAGGGTAATCGCCTGCTCCAACTGTTAAATCCTGGCAGCTCACAACCGGTAACCACCACCTATGAATACGACCTGAATAACCAGCTAACTTCCTATAACCACGAGTCGTTATATAACCCATTCCGCATTAATTCTGGATACTACCGTTACGATGGTGACAGATTACGTCTAGGAAGGGATACAGCGGGTACCAATTTTGGGTTTACATCCACCATCACTTCCACCTGGGATTCATCTGTGCTGGTAGGCGATTTGCCTCTGCTCCTACGCGACTCGAAGGTGAGCGGCGGTTTCCCGGCGAGAAATGAGATATCGTATATCTATGGTCCTGGCGGTATACCGCTTGCGCAATTCAGCGAGTACCGTCCTCTCTCAGCCACATCAGGAGGTAATGGTAACGGCAATCTAGGTGCGGAAGTCCCTAATGGTGCCGCGTATGAATGGTCCTATCTCCTGACTGACCAGGCAGGGAGCGTGCGGGCACTTGTAGATGGCAACGGTCAGGTCTCCGGTGAGTTTCGATATGATGACTATGGCTATCGCGATTGTTATTGTAATGGAAACTATCCCTTCGGGTTTACTGGACAGTACACAGATGACGAGTCGGGTATGCTGTACTTGCGCGCCAGAGAGTATGATCCACTTACCCAGCAATTTCTCAGCCGCGACCCATTGCAAGAAGTAAGTGGGCAACCTTACGTCTACGCTAACCGTAATCCCGTAAACTATATAGACCCAACAGGGACAACCGCCCTCTTCCAGAAGCATGATGAGGGACTTGGCAAATCTCCTTCTGGGGCAGGCAAATCACAGACCCCTATCGGAGCAGGCTCCAGTAGGGGAGGGGCCGGGGGTGGCACTGCACGTGGATTAATTGAGTATGGGAAGGTTGACGCGCTTGGTCACCCCACTGGTGTACAAGCAATTATCACTCGCAACATGCCCAAGGGCTCATACGCTGAGGCATACCCAGAAGGTTGGGTGAAAGGTGTGACCGGCGAATTGTATGATAGGGCTCATTTGTTGGCCCAGCGTTTCGGCGGATCTGGATATACGCGGACAAACCTTGCTATAGTTCTTAAGTCAGTGAATCGAGTGACGATGAGAAGGTACGAGGATATGATTGCAAGAGCAGTTGCATCTGGTGAAGTTGTATGGTACAGGGTGACACCGATCTACAGAGGTGTCTCTAACGAACCTTATGCCATCACGCTCCAGGCAACTGGTAGTAGAGGCTTGACTGTTGGAGTATCAATATTCAACAGATAAGTACTCTTGAGATACAGAGGAGGTTCTCGCCAATGACACTTGAAGCTCTTACGAGCGTTGCACAACGACCTAAAGAACCGCGCGAAACAGGAAGTGATAGAAGCTGGTTGGAGATAGAGAATTCCCTAGGAACAGCACTACCAACAGATTACAAAGAATATATCAATCTGTACGGCACAGGGGAACTGGGCGGTATGATATGGATTTATAACGCCTTCTCTAATAGTCCAACCCTAAATCTTCTCATTCAAGCTCGCGAAGTATTAGATATATGGAGGGAAACAAGGTCAATGTTCGGCGAAGAATGTCCATATCCGCTCTACCCTGAGCCTAATGGTCTGCTGCCCTGGGGACATGTTGATACAGGGGCTGAGTTATTCTGGCAAACGTCTGGCAGTCCGGATCAATGGTCTGTGGTTGTCAATGAATCACGGGGTCCTGAGTTTCAGAAATTCGAAGAGTCAATGAGTGGATTCCTAACCAGCCTGTTTGCCGGTAGGCTTAAGAGCGCTGTTTTGCCGCGAAGTCTCTTAAGGAAGAGGAAAAGAGTCTCATTCTTGCCTCTTAAGGAATAGTAGCCCTATAAGACCGAGGGTCATCAGGCAATATGAGGCCGCTTATACCGCTATCAGTTACATGTGTGTTCGCTATTACGACCTTGACGTATCCCTGGAAGAGAGGCTGGGCTACAACCGGTGGGATCTGCACGCCATCGAGAGAATTACTAGAACTCATCTCAAAAATGGTTAATGGTCGTTGCGGCTAATGTCTAACAGATTGGTAGCACACATGAAGTCATCGGTTTTCGCAGCCCAACTGAGGAGAATCTTGACCTCGTAGGTATTTTTGAGATGAGTTCTAGTGACCATCTGGAGGCTTTCAGGCATAAGTGGGATGCCTTCTGCCTTCATAATTCAGGGATGGGACGGGTATAGGAAGGCCTCTTGCGCTGCCAGGAAATCTCCCGATTAGGGATACCAGCTAACACCATCCCACTTGAAGTCCTCCGGCATTAGCGTAGGCTGTGAACATCTAATGCGTCTGTTCCCAGGGGTAGAAACATCATTAGGTTGTTCGTGCCTGCAAGGTAAGCTTTCAGGCAATACCTTGCCATTATAGTCGAATATGCCATCATGCCCAGGATGACGAAACCTAATTGGTATTCCACAACATGGCTTACCATTCTTGGTATCTATTACCCAATGATCGCCATCTACTCTTGCTTTTGCTAACAGGCGTTCATCTTTATCTGGAATTAGGAGTACTTTTACCTCTTCCTCATTTAGACCACCAGGCGTGTTAGGGGTAGGAATAAGAGTGGATATAGGTACAGCTGTTGACAGAGTAGGCGTATCAATACGTAAGCTAGTAGGCGACGCTAGTAATGAAGTTGGTGCGATACTTGTTGCAGTGGCTGGAATTGGCGTAGGGGTCGGCGGTGAAACATCCCTCCCTGACCAAAATATGAGAAAAGCAACAATAATACCCACAACAATGCCTAGAACTAAGCCTACAGCTATGCCAACTCTACTTAGTCTTGGACGCTGTTTCGTAGTATCGTCAAAAAGATAAGGCGTGAGTATGGCGCCAATTAAGGCGACAATTATGCCGCTAATTATGCCGCTAATTATTGCTGGTAGGATATTCTCATTTGAGAGAGGATTGATCACACTCGGTAATTCATAATACTTTGAATAGTATGGCATATTTTGATGGCAAATGATGACAAAAACATCGGCTAGTATTGGCTGGATTATAGCACTAGTAGTTACTATGGATGAGCTTCTCCACACCTAATCTGAACTGCTATGGAAATAGGGGAGTGTCTAAAAGTACAGAGAGAGGCAAGAGCGTTTGTAAGGAGAGAGGTTGTTAGCCAGGATCACACGCTGGCGGCGATTGTAATACCAGGCGAACAGCTTCACACTTCGTGCTAACGCTTTGAAACATTTGGAG
>DATEOC010000027.1:0-75839 GCA_035274425.1 Chloroflexia bacterium | reverse complement strand
GATCAGGGGTCGGAGGTCAGTATATACACATTCTGGCTTCTAAGTACCTGATCTCCCACCCTCGACCCCTAATCCCAGCCCTAAAGAGGGTTTGACAGACGCCCCCATCTCATATATAATTCTTTTTTGACTGCGCCTGCGGGTAGGCAGGAAATTACCGTGTTCAAGCCCTGTTCACAATTTCAATTATCCTGATTCCGCATTCCGCATTCCGCATTCCGCATTCCGCATTCGAAAGAGGAGCATTCCTTTGCGACAGAACCTTTCCGTATGGCTGATTGGCATCTTAGTGGTCACCCTGATGGCGGGCTACGTTGACCTCTCCAACTCTATTGGGATAGGCGATTGGTCCCGCAACACAGAGACCAAGCTTGGATTGGACTTGAAGGGTGGGCTGCAACTGGTGTTGCAGGCCGAGCCTGTCGGTGATACCCCTATCACTTCAGACCAGCTTGAAGCCGCACGCAATATCCTTGAAGACCGGGCTAATGGCACCGGTGCCGCCGAGCCTGTCGTACAGACCGCTGAAGGTAACCGTATCCTCGTCGAGCTTCCAGGTATCACCAACCTTGAAGACGCTCGCCGCGTCATCCAGGAGACGGCCTTCCTAGAAATCATAGATGGTGGGGATACCCAACTCACCCAGGGTGAGCTGGTTTGTACTTCCCTTGGTTGTCCTCGCCCTGAGCAATTGCGCCAGACCAGTCTTACACCTACAGCTGGTGCCGCCACTGCTGTCGTGACTGGTACTGCCCAGATTACAGGCACTGCACAAGTCACCGCTACCCAGGCCACAGGTGCGACCGCCGTCTCAACAATCGTGGCTGCGACTACCGTTACTGCCACAGGCACGACCACCGCCACCGTAGCTGCCCCTACCGCAGTACCCACCCCCTCTAAGATTTGGACGACGATAGTAAGAGGTAACGACATCGATGGCAGTAAAGTAGCGGTGCAGTTCGACAGTACTAGCAACCAGCCTGAAGTAGCATTCACCCTCAAAGGGCAGGCGGGAACTGACTTCTGCAACTTTAGCACGGCCAACGTAGGCAAGTTCATGCCTATCCTGCTCGACAAGAAGGTAATCAGCGCGCCCGTCATCCAGCAGGCTATCTGTGGAGGGAGCGGAGTCATCAACGGCCTGACCCTCTCGGAGGCCCGCATACTCGCGCAGCAACTCAAGTACGGTGCGCTCCCCGTGAGCCTCACTCTCCAGTCCGAGCGCAAAATCTCCGCCACCCTGGGCCAGGAGGCTATAGACAAGAGCATCGTGGCCGGTGCTGTCGGCCTCGGTATGGTAGTGCTCTTTATGATTGTCTATTATCGCCTGCCTGGTGCGCTTGCCAGCCTCGCGCTCGTCATCTACTCAGTCATAACCTATGCCGTCTTCAAGCTGGTGCCTGTTACCCTCACGCTGGCAGGTATCGCGGGCTTCATCCTCTCTATTGGTATGGCTGTTGACGCGAATGTGCTTATATTCGCACGCCTCAAAGAGGAATTACGCTCAGGTAAAACGCTGGGCGCGGCTGTGGAGGCGGGCTTTGACCACGCCTGGCCTTCAATTCGCGACTCGAACGCATCCACGCTCATTACGTGCGCCATCCTATTCTGGTTCGGCTCCACGTTCGGCGGCGCGTCGATAATCAAAGGCTTCGCGCTCACCCTGGCGATAGGCGTCATCGTCTCCCTCTTCAGCGCCATCACCGTGACGAGGACCTTCCTGCGAGCCATAGTCAAGACCAACCTCGCCAAGAACCGCTGGGCCTTCAACCTTGAGACGAGCAAGCAGGCGGCATCTGCTGCAACTACAACTGAAGCATAATTTTAGAAGACGATAGACGATAGACGATAACCAATTACAATCACGCATCACGTTTCACGCTATCGTCCGTCGTCTGTCGTCTGTCGTCCGTCGTCTAACACCAAGAGGAAACAATGATCGACCTAGTAAGTAAGCGCTTTTTGTTCGTATTAGCATCTCTCCTTATCATCATACCGGGCCTTATAGCAATCTTTGCGGGCGGGCTGAAGCCAGGGATCGACTTCACGGGCGGCACCCGCCTGACGGTTATCCCGTCAAACCCCCAGGCGACAAGCGACCAATTCAGAGAGGCACTCGCACGAGCCGGCTATGAGGACGCCGTTGTAAAGAGCGGCACCATAGGCGAGGGAGACATTATTACCAGGACCATGACTATGGACATCCCTCGCATATCCGACCTTAAGGACCGCGCACGCGATGCGGAGCGATCCAAAGTGGCACATGAGCTCAGGGAGTTGGTACCGGTAGAGGACTTTACTGCTTCGGTTGAGCTCACTCCCACCAACACCCTCACCCCAACCGCTGTGGTAACGGGAACCAGCGTAATTACACCTGCGGTCACAGCGGGCACTACAGTTACCACCAGCACAACCATAACAGGCACTCCGGCCATCACCGCTACAGGCACCACGACGAGCACCACCGGCACGACAACACCCCCCACTACCGAGACAGTCACCTACACCCGCATCAAAGAAAGCGCGCTCGTAGATGACATTACTGTTGGTCCGACCGTTGGCCGCGAGCTTATTGGCCGGGCGTTCCTGGCAGTGCTTGTGACATCCATCGCACTCTTGATTTACCTGACGTTGGTCTTCCGCAAGGTGCCAAACGCCTTCAGATATGGGGTATGCGCCGTGCTAGCGGTGTTGCACGACGTTCTCGTAGTCGTGGGCGTCTTCGCCATCCTGGGCCTCATCTTCGGCACGGAAATAGACGCGCTCTTCATCACGGCCATGCTCACCGTAATCGGTTTCTCGGTCCACGATACCATCGTGGTGTTCGACCGCGTGCGCGAAAACATCGCGAGACGGCGCTTTGATCGCTTCGAGGAAGTGGTGAATTACTCGCTCGTGCAGACCCTGGCCCGCTCCATCAACACGTCGATCACGGTTATCCTGACGCTGTTCGCTCTCTACCTCTTCGGTGGGTCCAGCATCCACAACTTCGTGCTGGCACTCCTCATAGGCATCATATCGGGGACCTACTCCTCGATCTTCAATGCATCCATGCTCCTGGTAATCTGGGAGAACCGGGAGTGGACCGGACGCCGGAAAAACGATACACCCGCAACGAACGTGCGCGGAGCGGCTACGAGGTGATGCGTGATACGTGAAACGTGATGCGTGATTTATTAATCACAAAGGCCACAAAGACGCAAAGAACACAAAGATTCTTATCGATTTATTTCACGCATCACGCATCACGTTTCAGAACCCGTTGTTATCCACGCCGGAATTGTGCTACAATGGCACGCGCCGTGCCCGGTTACGTCCTCGCGTTTCCGGGCATTCAATTGCATCAAATCGCAGCAAATGATGGGTCGAATAAAATAAACCTAAAATCCGCAATCCAAAATCCAAAATCAAGAGTGGGAGGAGAGACTGAATGGATACACTTTCGTTACTGACCTGGTTCGTACCTATCGCGGGGCTGATAGCGATAGGCTTCGCCATTTACCTGGCGAGGGACGTGCTGGGGCGCGACACCGGCACCAAAGAGATGCAGGAAGTCGCCAGCACAATCGTAGAGGGCGCAATGGCCTTCCTGAAGCGCCAGTACACAACCATCGCTATACTAGCTGTGGTCACAGCAGTGCTCGTAGGGGTGCTGCTCGCTGTCATCCCGAAAAGCAACGCGGGCACCACAGTTGACCAGACGACCCTGGGCATACTGACCTCTATCGCGTTCCTGCTGGGCGCGTTGGCCTCCGGTGTCTCTGGCTACATCGGAATGTACGTGGCCGTACGCGCGAACCTGCGAACGGCATCTGCGGCGAGGCGCTCACTCGGTGAAGCGCTGACCGTTGCCCTGCGCGGTGGGGCGGTATCGGGCTTCCTGGTAGTGGCCCTATCGCTCATAGGCGTGTTCGCGATCTTTGAAATCTACGCCCTTATCCCGAACTCGAACGGCATCGCGCAGGCGCCCTTCCTGATTGTAGGCTTCGGCTTCGGTGCCTCATTCGTGGCCCTCTTCGCGCAGCTGGGCGGCGGTATCTACACGAAAGCCGCCGACGTAGGTGCCGATCTGGTGGGTAAAGTTGAAGCAGGCATCCCGGAAGATGACCCCCGCAATCCCGCCGTCATCGCTGACCTCGTTGGTGATAATGTGGGCGACTGCGCAGGGCGCGGTGCCGACCTCTTCGAGTCGACAGCCGCCGAGAATATCGGGGCGATGATCCTGGGGGTGCTCCTCTTTGAAGTGACGGGCCGCACTAACGCCGCCTGGATACTCTTCCCCCTGGTGGTGCGCGCCTTCGGCCTCATCGCCTCTCTCGTAGGTATCCTGTCGGCTCGCGTCTCCGGTAAGGGAGGGGCCGACGTAACCGACAAGGCCGCGCTCGCAGCCCTCAACAATGGCTATTACATCATGGCGGTCATTTCCGGTATAGCGATGATGGGCGTCAGCATGTTGATGCTGGGCAACCCTGCATCCAATGGCTTCTCATCCGGTTTCTGGTTCGGACTGGCCGGGCTTGTAGGTATAGCTACGTCTATCGCATTCGTCTTCATCACGCAGTACTATACCGCCGGCGCCTGGCGTCCGGTGCGTGAGATAGCACAGGCAGCGCGCACAGGCCCCGCGACTACCATCATCTCAGGTATCGCGGTGGGCTTTGAGACGACCTTCCTACCCACCATATCTATAGCTCTCGCCCTGTCAGGCTCCTACTGGCTAGGCACGCTGGGACGCCCCCTTAGCTACGTTGACGCTGCCGGGCAAACTATCAATATCGGCCAGCTTGTAAACATAGACGTGCCTTTGCTGGGCGCATTCCAGGTTGATACTATAGTCGCCGCAGGCATCTTCGGCACGGCGGTCGCCACGATGGGTATGCTCATGTCCTGCGCATACATCCTCGCGATGGACACCTTCGGACCTATCACCGACAACGCGGGCGGTATCGCTGAGATGTCCCATCAGGCCGCCGAGGTCCGCAATATAACCGATGGTCTCGATGCTGTGGGCAACACCACGAAAGCCCTCACGAAGGGTTATGCGGTTGGATCGGCTGCCCTCGCGGCATTCCTCCTCTTCTCCGCGTACCTCGACAAGGTGCGCCAGGTAAAGCCTGATGCGCCTACTATCAACGGGCAGGTGCCAATCAACCTCTCCGACATCAGCGTCTTCATTGGCGCATTCATTGGCGCGATGCTCGTCTTCCTCTTCTCCTCCCTCGCTATACGGGCCGTAGGCCGCGCAGCGGGGCAGATGATCGAAGAAGTGCGCCGCCAGTTCCGCGCCGATCCCGGTATCATGCAAGGCACATCCCGCCCTGACTATGCCCGCGCCGTAGACATCTCGGCTCGCGCCGCGCTCCGCGAGATGATCGCTCCCGGTCTGCTGGCGGTGGCTACCCCGGTACTCGTCGGCCTCATCCTCGGCTGGGAAGCTGCCGGTGGCCTTCTTATGGTAGGCACAATCGTGGGCGTGCTGCTCGCTAACGTGTTAAACAATGGCGGCGGCGCGTGGGACAACGCTAAGAAGTTCATAGAGTCGGGCGGCCTGAAGGATGAGAGCGGCACTGTGCTGGGCAAGGGCACAGATGCGCACAAGGCCTCCGTCGTGGGCGACACGGTAGGCGACCCCTTCAAGGACACCGCAGGCCCCTCCCTCCACGTGCTCATCAAGCTCCTCTCGACGATCACGCTGGTGCTGGCCCCGCTCTTCATACGCTAAAGCTTAATTCAGAAGAGAAGAAAAATCCCGTCGCTGCGCGACGGGATTTTTCTTCTCACAGATTTACTTTACTATTCGGAATGTCCTCGCCATCTTCGCGAATGTCGAGGCGTACTTATCTGCCTCTACGGCGAGGGCTGAGAAAGTAAGTATGTATGCTCTAGCGCCATCTACTACCGCGTACTGGGTAGTGGTCGTTTGGATGGCCTCTGAGACGCCCGGCACGGATATTCTCATATGGTAAACTATCTTCTCTGCATCTCCTGAAGAGAGAGTTACGCGCTGGTGGGTAACCGGCCCGGCAAGCATCTGCTTGAACTGGTCAACTTGAGAGATAGTCTCCTTAACAAAGTCATCGAGGCTCATCGCGCTGGGCAAGGGCTGCACGATTACATTCAGGTTCGTGGCGAAACCAGTAATCTCTACGTTGCCGCCCTGGTCGAACGCCCAGAACTTCACGCCAGATGAGACCAGGCTGGTTACCTGCTTGCTCAGCAACTGGCCTATCTTGGGGTTTGAGTCTTTAAGTTGGTCCAGCGTAGATTCCAGTAGCGATGGGTCGAGGTCAACCTTATCCCAGTAAGGCGCGAGGGCAATGGAGAACCCATCTTCGGCCTGCACGTGCCTGGTCCAACCCTCCGCAAGTGGAGCCTCCGTCGGCACCGGGACCGCCGGTAGCGATGCTGTAGACGCGTCATCCCCACAGCCCGTCAAGCCTAAGAGAAGAACCACCAGGCCAAGCAGCGCAAAGCGCGCCTTTCTAATTTCAGGTCGCATTTCCATCTCCTATTTGTCCCTGCCCTACCCCAACTATAGACCCAAACTAGTGCAGATGAACATAGGAAATATCGCACTATACGACCAGCATTTCTGGAAACTTAAGTACTACTCCTTAGCGATATGCCTCTAGCTATCGTCGTTAGTCCTTCTCGCCAAGCAACGACAGTAGCCTGATGAATATGTTGAAGAAGTCCAGGTAGATAGCCACAGCCGCGTCCACTGAGTTATCGAGGGTATATGCAATCCTCATAGCACGGTTCAGGTCGTATATAACATACCCGCCGAACAAGACGACGCCGAACCAGTCAAGTGCAGTCAGCGCGCCACCGATATGCACGCCGAACAACCCCATCAACGGCACAAGGAACATGCCGCCCAGTAAGAGGAGCAACCCACCAAAGAGCCATCCGCGCCAGCTTTCCAGGCTGGCAGGCACAACAGCCCCAATAATCCCAAGCACAACCACAATCACCGTGGTGAGGGTGAGTACCCTTGCGACGCTCGCATCCGTATATAGGGAGACTACAGGGCCAAGCAACAGCCCGAATGGAACTGCCACGAGCATAAAGCCCATAAAGGAAATCGCAGGGTTGTCGCTCTTGGCAGAGATAATCACCCCGATAATGGCAAATACCAGCGAGCCTATCATGAGCAGCCAATCAAGCCCCCAGTTCCTGCTGAGGGACGCCGCTACTGCGCTGGCACCTATTCCAACAGCAGTCCACATACAGATCAAGAAGGCATAAAGATTCTTGCTCAGGGTGCCCGCGCCCTGTCGTGTCCACACGCTATTCGACATTGCCATGATAATCTCTCCTCCCAAATCAAGAACTCGCCACTCATAGAGAGTAACGACGGACGAAGCTGGGGCCTGTCCGCAAACAACGCCCGGCATCTAATGCTCTTTCACAAAATAATCAGCATACGAAGCAGACAAGCCTCAGCCTCCGAAGGGAGGCTTCGTATGTGTAGCCCGCGGATTCATCCGCCGGGCGGGGCTTGGGGCACGTATGCCGATTATTTTGTTAATATTCATCAGATGCCGGGCGAGACCACACACCGAGTTTGCAGACAGGCTCTAGTAATGTGCAGCCGCTCCGTACACCTTTAAGTTGTGCTAATTATACCTGGCCACTACCAGAGGTGCAAGCGTTAAACTCCTGCCCCTCCACTCGCGGCCCGCACGGGCGCATCAAGCACCTTCTTAATGAATGCCTTAGCGTCGGCGTCGCGTTCAGACACGTCAACGTCCACCCGAATAGGCTTGCCGGGTTTAGAAGGCCACACCGTCACCCAGATGAGGCCATCCCCGAAGAAGGCTATCTGGTTCCCCTGGTGCGCGCTCAACTTCATGCCGAGGCCGCCCTCCTCCTGCCCAAAGAACCGCCTGGCAGCCTCGAATACCTCTTCACGCTTCATTTGCGTATGTGTCTCGTACCGCACGTCTTCCCTCCAAAGTCCAAAGTCCAAAGTCCAAAATAGTCGGTAATTACTCAATAATCACGCATCACGTTTCACGTTTCATCGTCCATCGTCCGTCGTCCGTCGTCACGGCTCCAGCACCCCCTCCGTCTTTCCCTCTATAGTGATAACCACCTCATTGACGGTGGGGAACTCCAGGAGGGTGCGGGTAATCTGCTCGCGGATGAGGCTGACGCGCAGAGAACCTCCGCCGTAGGCGCGCAGCTCGTCCGAGAAATCGGCTGTGGCGACCCCGTTCGCGATGGTGAGCTTGCGGAGGGTGAAGCGCGGCCCCCAGTCAGGGCGGCGTCCTGAGAAGCTCAAGACCTCCTGGGGGGTCGGGAGCGCCGTGCCAAACCCCGCCATGCCTATGGTTCGCGGCCCCGGCCCCCATAATAGCTCCTCAAGCGCGACCCTGGCGACGCTGGTAGTCTTCGGGACGGGACGCTTCACCGCCACAACTTCCTCCCCATCGGTCCAATAGAGGGTCACACGTGTGAAGCTGGGAGCATCTTCCCAATACAGGGCCTCTATTTGCTTCTGGGCCAATATGACTCCTCCCGTGCCGCATATTTGCAGCAAGGCAGCGCCCGTCGGAGGCTGGGGAGGCGGACCTTCGCTCTCCCAGTCGAGGTCATCTATCAAGATGCCACGCCCATCCTCGCCCCGCAACAAGGTAAAGGGGCGAGACAGCACATCTCCGCTGGGCCAGGTAACGACAGCCGAGACGGTATCGCCCGGCCTCCCCACACGTGCCATAATGTGCATAGGAAAAGCCACGCGCTCGCCAACCGCGGGGATAGCGATAGGGTCGTCTCCGGTGGCATGAAAGCGGAGAGCGTCCCAGCCGATATTGGCGCGCTCGATCTGCCACTGGGGCGGATTTTTGGGATCGTAACTTAGGACCGTGCGCTCGAATGCCTGCATGATAATATCGCGCCGCTCGCCATTCTTGATGGCGGTAGCTGAAAACGCTTCCGTCATGGGGAGGCCAATATCGTGGAGCCAACCCCCTGGAAAAAGCGAGGTCTGATTGATGTAGCGCCACAGGAAGTCGGGCACCTTGTAGCCTGGCACGGCGCGCAATTGAGCATCAAACGGGATGAAGACTCCCTCTTTTGACATCAATGTGGTCCCTGGGCGGTAGCTGTTGGGAACGGGCCATCTCGTCCTGGGATCGTGCATGGCACGCAGGTCGGAGTAACGCTTGTCGGTGCCACTTACCGCGCCCGTGGGGTTGCGGTCCATCATCTCAGGCACGAGCCTGCCATACAGGTATGCCCAGGCGGGATTGGCGGTCTCAGAACGGTGGTCTTCGATACGCCCCTTCTCAAAGTACTGCGCCGAAAATCCCACTATTGCGGTAAGCCCGCCAACAGGGTTTCCCAGCACGCGCAGCCCCTGGTATCTGTCGTAAAAGTCGCGAAAGAGGGTATCTACCTCAGTTGCTGCTCTCCCAGCGGGTAAGGGCATTCCGCCCGTGAGCATAAACAAGAGCAGAGTACATACAAGAGCCTTGTATCGAAATGCGTTTGCCAAAGGACATGACTTCATAAAATATTAACTGTCGAATCGCCGTCAAGTTGCACCATCTCCCAACGCCTCACGCCTCACGGTTCACTCTATCGTCTATCGTCTATCGTCTATCGTCTATCGTCTATCGTCTATCGTCCATCATCACGTTTCACGCATCACGCATCACGCATCACGCCTCCCGTCTCCCGCTCCCATACCCCGCTCTTACCTCCCTCTTTACGCACAAGGCCGATATTGCTTATCGTGATACCGCGCTCGGCTGCCTTGAGCATGTCATATATCGTCAGCGCGGCCACCGAAACGGCGGTCAGAGCTTCCATCTCTACCCCGGTAGGCCCGGTGGTTTTCGCCCGCGCCTCAACCTCGATGCCCCACTCCTGGAAAGAAAAGTCGACCTTCACCGAAGTGAGCATAATAGGGTGGCACAGGGGGATCAATTCAGACGTCTTCTTGGCGGCCATGATACCCGCGACCCGCGCTACCGCCAGCACATCCCCTTTTGCAGCCTTACCTTCTCTCACGAGCGCGAGGGTCTCAGCGCCGACGTGTACCTCCCCGCGCGCCACCGCGACACGCTCAGTATCAGGCTTGCTCCCTACGTCAACCATGCGCGCATGGCCGCTCTCGTCAAGGTGGGTGAGGTCAGGCATTGGTCATTTTGACGACGGACGACAGACGACAGACGACGGAAGAAGGTTGATAGGGGCAAATTCCTTTAGCGGGCAACACAGCAATATTGAATCAGATCCATCGTTCCTTGTAAATTGCCCATCGTCCGTCGTCCGTCGTCAATAAGCATTCTTCCCCCGCACTACCGCTACGAGTGTGCGGACGATGATCTTGAGGTCGAATAGGAGGGACCAGTTCTCAACGTAATAGAGGTCGGCTGCGGTGCGCAGCTCGATGGAGCTATCCCCTCGCAAACCGTTGACCTGAGCCCAGCCGGTGATGCCTGCCTTCTCGCGGTGCCTGCGCATATATCTACGATCACGTAGGGCGAATTCCTTGACGTACTCCGGCTGCTCAGGCCTCGGCCCCACCACGCTCATCTCTCCAACGAGCACGTTGTAGAATTGCGGCAACTCGTCCAGCGAGAACCTGCGAAGGAACGCGCCAACAGGTGTGCGCCGGGGATCATTGGCGATAGTCCAGGCCGGCAGGCTACCGCGCACTTTGGGTGCCCCTTTCTCATCCGTCTCCACACGCATCGTACGGAACTTGACGAGTAGGAAGGGCGTCCCGTCCAGTCCCACACGCTCCTGGATGAAGAAGACGGGGCCAGTACTGGTCAACTTCACGGCGAGGGCCATTACCAGCATCAGCGGCGCGGTCAGCACAAGCACGATAAAGCTGAACATTACGTCGAATGCTCGCTTCAACAGGCGGTTCCAACCGCGCAACGCCACATCCTTGACGGTCATCAGAGGCAGACCGCTCAACTCGGCCACGCTCACCTCGTTGTGCGTCATCAGCTGGAAGGCGTCGGGGTATATCTTTACGGATACGCTCTCGTCCTGGATAAGGCTGATTATATCCCTAAGCTCCTTGTCGGATGCGCCGCTAAGGGCGACTATTACTTCATCAACCTTGTTCTTGCGGACGATCTCCTGTAGCTTTGGTAATGTGCCCAGCACCGGCGCGGCTCCCACTTTCGCCGACGTCCGCAACTTCTCCGTATACGTATTCTCTACCACACCTACAACGTGATAGCCGATGGTGCGATGGCGGTCAAGGCGCTCTACAACCACCGCCGCTGTAGGTCCCGCACCCACGATAAGCACGCGTGAGCGATCAATACCGTGTTTGCGCAATTCGCCAATGAACCACCCATACAGTACACGTGTAACGGTCACCAATGTGATAGACAGGAGCCATCCCATCAATAATATCTGCCTTGAATAGACGAAATCGTCTCCCAGGATGATCGAGTTGGTGGCTAATGATAGTACGGTGCCCATTGAGACCGCCGCCGCTATCTTATAGAACTGATCTACCCTCGAGGCCCCACGCTTGAGGCTGTAGAGCTTGCTCAAGTAGAAGGTAACAATGATCGTTCCGACAGTGACAGCAAGCATGGTCGCGTAGGTCGAAACATCCGGCTCGATGAACTTGCGAAATATGTCTGACTCGAAGTTGAGCCAGTAGGAGAAGACAAATGACCCCGCTACGGCCACCATATCGAGGACCATCTGAGCCAGCACCAACACTATGGGCGCGAATCGCAGAGGTGCTCCCGGCAACGGAGGGAGCGTCAGTATATTATCAGGCTCAGGGCTGCTTTCAGCTAATCCCTTGAGGAAACGGTCAGCCCGAGCTTCCTGCACTTGCCTGGCAACGCGCTCCGCATCCTCAGGTGAGACAGGCCGAGGTATGGATACCGGCGCAGCCCCATCAGTAGGCGTAGTGGTAGGCGCGCGAGGCGGCGTTACGGATGGACCCGCAGGGACGCGTGGAGGCTCAGCTACCGGCGCATGGCTAGAAGCCATCATCGAAGATGCTCGATGCTGCTTGCCGCTTCCGCCAATGTTCCTGAAAGGATTATTCATCGCCCATTGTTACCAGTAGTGAGTGGTGAGTAGCGAGTAGTAAGTGGCGAGTAACTGAGTGTTCGTAACTCGCTACTCACTACTAAGTCACCCTCTTACGCTCTGGAGGTCGCAATGCGTTCTGTAAGAGCGCAAGCCTCCCCCTGAGCGTTATTCCCAATTGGACTACAGCATTTATCACGCCATTGGAGTGCGGCGCGTAGTGCTTCTGGTAGAAAACGCGCATCGCACGGTAAAACTCGCGTATAGAGCGCTCGCTCTGCTTGCGACTGCTCGCACCTTTATGATGTAACACTTCCACGGCGGGATAGTATACCACTTTCCAGCCACGGGCCTTAATGCGAAACGCCAGGTCAAGGTCTTCACCGTACATAAAGAAGCGCTCATCGAACAGCCCCGCCTCCTCCAGCGCCTCCGAGCGCGCCAGCATGTACGCACCCATCACCGAGTCCACCTCCGCCGTCTCATCGTCGCTCAGGTATGTGAGGTTGTAGCGCGCCACCGCGCGGCTGCGGGGGAAGAGCTTGCTCAGGCCCGTCAGCTTGTAGAAAGAGGAAGCCGGGGTCGGGAATGATCGCCTGCACGCCAGGTCGAGCGTGCCGTCGAGCTTGACCACCTTCGGCCCCAATATCCCCACGCGCTCATGCTCTTCCATATACCCCACTGTGACATCGAGGGCGTCGGCAGGCAGCACCGTATCGGGGTTCAAGAAAAGGACATAGTCGCAGGGCATCTTGAAGAGCGCACTGCCCTGCTCAGGTACTTCGGTGCAAGGCTGCTTGCCGGTCGCGGGGCCGCTCAGCCTCATACTCCCCCCTGACGTGCCCGAGGACGGCAGCGCGGCCTGCTGTGCCAGCCACCGGAGCGCCAGGTTGTTCGCGTACCCGAATCCGCCATTACGGTCACTCACGATGAGCGTGGCCTGGGGAAAATGCGCCTTCACCATACCGGCGCTCCCATCGGAGGAGAGGTTGTCTACGACCAGGACGTGGAAAGGGATGCCGGTGTGGTTTGCGTACACCGACTGGAGGCAAGTAGCGAGTAGCTCGCGAGTATTATAATTTACGATAATGATAGCCAGATTTGGCATGGCAGCATTATACCAGACTAGTTTCAAACTGAGCGCAAGATTGGGGAAAACCTGTCGCCTGCCCTCACCATTTAAGACGTTCTACTCACGACGAGGTTGTGCGTGTGGCGAAGAGGGGCGGGCGTAGAAAGAGGAGTCGACGGTCATGAGCTATTTGGCGCGCCCAGCAGGATTCGAACCTGCGGCCACCCGCTTAGAAGGCGGATGCTCTAGTCCTCTGAGCTATGGGCGCTTATATTAATACCAACTGTTATAATAAATTATGGCGAAATCGAGTGTCAAGCTCTCCCCAAGCAGTTATTATCTATCGTCTATCGTCTATCGTCTATCGTCTATCGTCTATCGTCCGTCGTCCGTCGTCCGTCGTCCAGCGAAAGCAAAAAGGAATAAATGTCTATAAAAATAGGCCAACCCTGGCGAAGCGACCCGCGTGACCTCTCGCTACGCCCTTACAACGGCACGCCGGAGGACCTCACGGCGCTCACCCGCGTGCGCAACGACACCCTGCGCGCCACTACCCTGCCCGAAGACTTCAGCGAGCTGGACGGAGCCGGCATGTCCCGCTTCTATAGCCGGGGCGACTTCGAGCTTGCAGGCAACGCCTGGCTCCTCTTCCACAGTGGGGGACCTGTGGGCGCGGCGGTAGTCTACCCCAGGGCAATCTTCGGGGACCGTCCGCCCGGCAACTTCGACATGTATGTGGTCCCTTCGCACTGGCAGCACGGGCTGGGGTCGCGTCTCCTCGCCCACCTGGAGCAGGCAGCCCTCGGACGCGGCCAACACACCCTTGAGACCACCGTCGCGAGCGAAGACAGGCAGTCGGTGAAGTTCCTCCAGGGACGCGGCTTCCAGGTCGTCGGACAGTCCGCGCACCTCGCAAGGTCTAACATGAGCAAGTCCCGATTACCCAGCGCAGAAGCGCCGGATGGCTATACACTCCATTCCCTCGCAAGCCTCGGCGAGCCGCCTGAGACCTACCGCGAGACCACCAACCGCCTCGGAGCATACGACACCAACTATTCCCTAATCAGGCCGGAGGAGGTGGAGGCAACCATCCAGAGCGCCACATGGGACCCTGCTGGCGTCCTCCTCCTATTCGACCCAGAGGGGCGCATCGTAGGCGTCATCCGTGCGAGCGCGGGCGATAACGGCAGAGGCTACATGCACGAGATACGCCTTGAGCCTGGGTCGCGGGGCCAGGGCCTGGGTATGTTTATGCTTACAGAGGCGCTACAGTACCTCTCCGGGCGTGGCGTCACGCGTGTCGAGCTTGACACCACAGGCGGGAACACCCCGGCCCACAATCTTGCGCTGAAGGCAGGCTTCAGCGTCAGCCGCCACTGGCTCCACTTCCTCAAGCCTCTGGCGATAGATATAGGCTCCAGTAAGGGATAACGGAGAGATTGAATGTCAATCCGCCCAGATCAGATAAGCGAACAAGAGATCCCTACCGAAGCGTCCGACGTTCCAGGAATTGTCGTTGACCATGGCGCTGGAACCAACCATGCTGCCGATGCCCCGGCACAACCTGTGGTGCAGAAGCGGGGCTGGCCTGACCTGCTCGTAGCCCTGTTGCTTTTCGGCTTGCTCGTATCTGTGCCCTTAACCTATCTGGTCATGGATTTCCCTGTGCTTGTGATCTGGGCCGGGCTACTTAATGCCCTGCTACTCGTGTGCACTATTACGCTAATGCTCCTCATAGTCCGTGTCTCCGGGCGGCTGGGGGTGGACCCCGCACGCGCTCGTCAGGTAAGAGGCATGCTGATGCCTGTAATGATTGGTCTCATATTTGCCACCGAATTTCTGTTGCTACCAGATTCCAGTTATGGCTTCAGAAATTGGGGTATCATAAAGTCTATTTTAGCCTGGCTGGTAAGCGCAACTCTGATTATGGCGATTTTCACCTGGCGTTGGAGGAAAAAGGCCACTATCCTGGAGCAGAAGCTTAAAGAGGGAGGAAGCGGGGCTGCCGCTAACTTGCTTTCAGTCCTGTTTTTGCTCCGTGGCCTCGTTGTATGGCCTGACACGCGACCATTCAAAGTAGCCCGTCCTGCTGCACCCTGGCAGACTATGTATGAAACTGCGCGCCAGGCCGCACGAAGCCTGGACAAAGATGCCGTGCTGAACCAGGTAAGCGCCAGGCCGGGTGACGCGTTTCAGCACGACTTTAACTTCGCTTTGCGGGTAATGTGGTTTTTTGACACTCCCTCCGGCAAAGAGATAATGGTAGGTATGAGGGATACCGACCCGGAGGCAACGGTGAAGGCTGAGTTGAGTACAGGGATCAGCTTCCAGACCATCTCACCTGCTGAGATGGTCAATAATGGCCTGAAATGGGGCGCTGTAAAGATTGGACCGAGGGACGCCTTTGACAAGATCGCCTCCGAGTTGCCACCGTACCTCGCACCGAACGGCAAGTACAGCCTTTCCATAGACGGCAGATTTCCGGAAGAAGAGGCAGAAGCCATTTCCAGTACGTCGGGAGGAGCTATCATCTGGAAAGTATCATATTTTACCTACGGCCCGCCTTCCTGGTATGACATCACATACATAATAGACAGCCAGTCAGGGGAAGTGATTGATCGTAAGATAGAATCAGAAACCGAAGCCACCAAATAACAGACCTTGCAAGATAAGCACATGTCTACTATTGATGCCGAGAATGCGCTAGACAACCACGCTACCGCCCGCCTGGACGGCGACCTCCAGGACGCCACCGAGGACTCGCTCTCTTCGCGCACCCTCACACCACTACTCGAATGGGCGCGCCACCAGGGAGAAGCTGCTGCGCAATCTGGCCTTCCGGTGCAGACAGCCATCGAACAGGTAATGCAAGCAGCCAGCGCCCTGGAAGGCCCTCTTGCCGGCCTTGAAGGAGCGGTCAACCTTGCTGCGACGTTAGCTGGCGCTGCCGCCGATGGATACATCTCGGCCAGGGAGTCCGCGAGCCAGGGCGCATCTAACAGCGCCCACCTCCGCAGCAGGTTAGCCGAGCTGACCGCCCTCCACCGCATAAACAGCGCCGCCAACTCCTCTCTCAAGCTCGCTGATATGCTGCGGGAGACTGCGCAGGCGGTGGTAGCTGTCACGCAGACCGACGTCTGCACCATCTTCCTGTACGATCCCGAATGGGACCAGTTGGTGCTCGCGGCAACCAGCGGCCCCAATCAGGAGGCTGTGGGCAAAATCCACCTGCGCCTGGGCGAGGGGATAACGGGCTGGGCGGCGATGGTCGGTAAGCCTCTAGCCGTGACCGATGCATGGGATGACACTCGCTTCAAGTACATCCCGGCCCTCCAGGAGGACCGCACAGTCTCCATGCTCGCCGTGCCGGTGGTCCTCTTCACTAAGGAGAAACTGGTCGGCGTCATAACGGCCCACACCTTCGACGCGCGAGAGTTCACCGACAACGAGACCAAATTCCTCGAAACGGTCGCGGGAGAGATGGCGATAACGATAGAGAACGCCCGCCTCTACGAGCAGACCGACTCGCAGTTGCGGCAGAAGGTAGCCGAGCTCTCCACCCTCCAGGGCGTATCGGCCCACATCGCCGCCACACTCAATCTCTCCGAGGTGCTGACCCTTATCGCCTACCAGGCAGCCCACCTGGTCCACGCCGACGCCGCCGCTATCTACGAGTTGCACCCCGATGCCGGTATCCTGGAGTTGGTGACACAATATGACCTGCAAGACCCCAACCACAGCATCCACCAGGGCAAGTCAGGCTCCCACGCCGTCGTAACAGTGGATGAGAGCGACATAGCCCAGGCTATCGTGCGCGGCATCCCCGTGCCTCTTCCCGCCGGTGCTGACGAGGAGCTTGGGTTGCCCTTCGCCCAGGACGGTTACCGCTCCATGTTCTGCGTGCCCCTGGTCGCGCCACGAGCCATCATGGGTGGCATCTGCCTGTACAATCGCGAGGAGAAGACCTTCAGCGAAGACCAGGTACGCCTCCTCGACGCCTTCGCGCATGAGGCCGCTATCGCCCTGGAGAACTCGCGCCTCTACGATGCAGCGCTTCGTGGGCTGAAGACCAAGTCTGCCATGCTCCAGGAGATGAACCACCGCGTCCGCAATAACCTCCAGACCGTCGCGGGTCTCCTCTCCATGCAGTTACGCCGCATGAAGCCGGAAGGGGAAGCTGCCAAGGCGGTGCGCGAGAGCATCGCCCGCATTCAGAGCATGGCAGCTGTGCATGACCTCATGACCAGCGGCGACGTAGAATCGACCAGCGTCTACGAGCTTGCGCGCAAGGTGGCCGAGGCCGAAGTGGCGACTTTCAACAAGCCAGACTTCGACCTCTCCATCAATATAGAGCCGGACGAAGCCGAGCGCATACGCATCGGCTCCCACGAAGCGACCCTCCTGGCTCTCCTCCTCAACGAGCTTATCTCCAACGCCATACTTCATGGCTTCGAGGGACTGGACAAAGGCAAAATCACCGTGCGCGCCTGGCTCGACCCAGGAAACTCCTCCAAAGAAAGCCGCTCCTCTCTAAGCCACAACCAACCCCCTATGATAAGGATAGAGGTAGCAGACGACGGAGTCGGCCTGCCCCCCGACTTCGACCCCAACAAACACGGAAACCTCGGCCTGAACATCGTGCGTACACTCGTTGAGAGCGACCTCAGAGGCGAGTTCACCATAGAGCCTGGCAAGCACGGGGGGACCATAGCGAACGTCGCCTTCAGGCCCGCGCGGGGATAACGCTCGCCCGTATCCGGGCAACCTTCCAGCCAACCTTTCTTTTCTTGTCAATTTACGGGCCTTGCAGGGCCGTAAATTGACAGGAAAAGAATAATTCGTTAAGCACGCGATAGCTGACGCAATCCCACCTCAATCCCGCGCTCATAACCATGGTCGAGCGCCCACAGGAGCCTCAATGCGATGTACCACCCGTGCAGAAGGCGAACCCTGGCGGCCACTTGATGACGATTACTAACAGGATAATTGCTCAACAGCAGCCAAAGGAATTCCCCACCAAAGGCATGGTATGGGTACATAAAATCTAGCAGAGGGCTGCCTATTATAGCGTCCGAGAAATCTATCACGCCCGAAATCCGCCCGGCCCCAGGGTCGAACAGCACATGGTCTTGAGACAGGTCGCCATGTATCAAAGCCGCAGGCAAATCCCCCTCGGCGTCTTCATCCAGAAGTTGCTCAACCAGATATTTACAGTACTTGCGCATCCCTCCATCCAGGGCCGGATAGGAGAGCAATCTATCTAATTCCCGCTTGTACAGGTCGGCGGCACTCCCCTCCAGCATCCCTTCCTCGGTCCGGCAAAAGGGGTAATCGCACTCAGGGACCCCCACCTCTCGTGCCACTTCCGCGTCAAACGAATGTAGCTCTGTCAGAAATCCGGCGAGGACACGGGCGCATTCTTCCCGTACGGCTGGTTCCAGGCCAAGCAACCCCTCTCCCGTAAGCTCGACGCCTTCAATCTTCGGATACCCAATAAAAGCAAGCCCATTCTCACGTTGCCATCCTGAATATGTAACATTGGGAATAGGCATCCTGATCGCCGCAACCAAGCTCGGAAGCAAAGCTATCTCGCGCTCAAGACTTCGCGAGCCTTCATCGTTATACGCGAAGCGAAATATCCACTGATTATTGACGGTATACGCCCGGCAGAAGTCCCCTTCCCCTTCAAGCACGATGCTTTCAACCGGGAAGTCAGGGATGCTATCATGGATGTCCCGCTCTACGGAGGCAGGCCCTATTACTTCGTCCAATTCTCTACTGCTGGCCCGAAGCGTAGCGCTCGATAACCGCTACCAGCGTATCTATGTCGAACGGCTTGCTCACGTAGGCGTCTGCGCCTTCTTCCACGGCGCGCTGGCGGTCGGTGGGCCTTCCCAGGGCTGTGATAGCTATCACGGGGATATGGCTGGTGAGTGGGTTCGTCTTGATACGCCTGGTGGCTTCATACCCATCGAGGGTTGGCATCATCAGGTCCATCAATATGACGCTGGGCTGATGGGTGGTCGCCGCCTCGATTGCCCCAATACCATCGTTAGCGAGCACTGCTTTATATCCAAGCAACTCCTCAACGACAGCACGCATAATTTCGCGGTTGTCAACCTCATCTTCGACTATCAATACCACAATATCACGACCCACTTCTACGACCATGTAGCCTCCGGCTAATAGCGAACAATCCGATTATCCACAGCACAATTGGTGCCATTGTGGGGACGATAGACAACAGATTAAACACAAAGACGCAGAGAACACAAAGATAACACAGAGATTATTATTGGTTGCTATATACCCTTATAAATCTCTGTGCGTCCTCTGCGTCTCTGTGTCTCTGTGTCTCTGTGTTTAATCCGCCTTCGTCCTTCGTCCAATTCCAGCTACCCTTTCACATCTCCTTGCTGTACAATACCAGCATGAGCGCGATTATACGCCAGGACGAGAACACCAATCTGACAAAGCCTACAACCACCAACGTTACGTCAGGCAAGCGAACTGTTGGCAGGCTGAAGGACGTGGTGAAGGCGTACCCGATGGGCAACAGGCATTACGTCGCCTTGCGCGGCGTCAACCTCACCCTCTACGCAGGGGAGTTCACCGCTGTGGTTGGCCCATCAGGGAGCGGTAAGTCGACCATCCTGAATATGATCACGGGCATAGACCGCCCCACCAAAGGCGAGGTGTTGATGGCGGGTATGCACCTGCACAAGATGAGCGAGAATGAGCTTGCGCGCTGGCGTGGCGCCAACGTTGGCATCGTCTTCCAGTTCTTCCAGCTATTACCCACCCTCACCGCGCTGGAGAACGTCATGCTGCCAATGGACTTCCTGAACAGCTATGGAAACAAGCGACGGGGTAGGGCGCTCGCCTTGCTGGAGCTGGTAGGCCTCAAAGCGCGAGCAGGCAACCTGCCGAGCGAGCTATCGGGCGGCGAGCAGCAGCGCGTTGCTATAGCCCGCGCCCTCGCCAACGACCCCCCCATCCTCATAGCCGACGAGCCAACCGGCAACCTCGACACCACCACAGGCGAGAACATAATGGCTCTCCTGGAGAGCCTCAGCCATGCCGGCAAGTCCGTCATCTTCGTAACGCACGATTTAGGCTTGACCGCCCGCGCCCACCGCATCATCCACGTCCAGGACGGCAACATCGTCGCGGACGAATACAAGCAGGAATGAGGGATCGGGGGTTGGTCTCTACCGACCCCCGATCCCCGACCCCTGACCGCACTACTCTATCTTCCCGTCCTTTTTCATCTTGCTGGCAAGCTCGTGAATGTTGTCGGCAGCCTCCTCAGGCTCGATTTCGGCAGCCTTAGCCGCTCGCTTCAAGTCATCCAGGGTGATATTGTCAGGGTTGCCGTGCGTCTCGTTCGGCTCTCCACACCCGCAGCTCATGCACATCTTGTGTTACCTCCATTACAATCTTTTTAGGCGAGTCCATGCTTGGACAGTGCCTATCTATTCTCATGCAAGATGCAGGCCATAAGGAGAGGGTCTGAGAACTCATTCGATCTGTTTTTCGTAACACAGACTGAGCGGATCTTCTTTATACTCTCCAAACGGTGGAATACGTCTGAACCCCAGGCGCTCATACAAGGCTATAGCCTCTCGTTGGTGAATCCCGGTTTCCAACCGCAGGAGTTTGACGTTGTTAGCCTGAGCGTAGGCTGTGAGATTGTCGAGCATCAGCCTCCCAAACCCCAGGCCCCGAAACTGAGGACGTACATACATCCTCTTTATCTCCCCATACGCGGTGCCGAACAGTTTGACGCCGCCACAACCGGCAGGTGTCCCATCATGTCGTAGCAGGAAGAATGGCACATCTTCCGCCAGTAGTCTTTCCACACTGAACCCGTGACGGCTCTCGGCTGGATAGAGCGATGCAAGATGCATCTCAAGCTCATTAATCAAGAGGGTGGCGTCGGCTGTGTCAGGACTTTCTCGCGTGATGATTGGCATCTAGCTATTACCCTCTTTTCCTCGGAACAACAAACATTTACCGCTTGAGCGGATGCGCCTGCATCAAACCGCTCAAGGAAGAGTAGCTAATGACCATGCCCTCCTTGTACCCCAGGAATACCGGGTTGGGCCCGAGCTTTGGAGGGTCCGACAGGGCATCTATCACGATTGGGTCCGGTGGCACCGGCTGCTCCATCTCGTGAAGCGCAATTCGCCGCCTTTCATTCGTGAGAGACACCCCGGCAGCCAGCCCGGTGTTGAACAAGAGCGCTCCATCATACTCATAGGGCGCGCCTGCGAAATATATAGTCACAGGCTCGGTTGTGGCGGGGACCTTCTCCGTAATCTGCGCGAGTATGCTTCTCGCTTCCTCGCCCGACTTATACCACATCAGATTCTCGTAAATTACCCCAAAGCCCCACGCCAGCACCAATATTGACAGGACCGCAAATCCAACTCTTGGTGCTGCCGCTCGTTCTGAACTTCGTGTCTCTACGAGTTTCCGAACAGCAAGTGCCAGCAGCAGGCAGATGCCAAACGACGGGATGTACAGCCACCGCAATGCAGTCAGGTTGAATGTGGGGGCCTGGGTGATAGCGATCAAGAGCAGGCAGTACAACCCCACTCTGCCCAGCCACCGAGCCACCAGCACGGCACCCGCCACCGCCAGGAGCACAATCAACACCTTCACCAGGTTCGGCAGCCCCGCCGCTATCCCCGGCCCGCCCCATATACCGACGTAAAGCATAATATTGCTGGCCGTTGAGTCGAGCAGGCGTTGCGGCTCCAACAGGCTCGGCCCTATATATGTGTTCGTCACTATGCCCGCCGCGACCAGGTAATACCTCATCAGCACGTACCCCGCTACCAGCACCAGGAACGGCAAATGCGGGACAATACGTATTCGCCAGTCCGCCACCTTCAGGAATCGTCCGGGCGAAGAGAAGAAAAAGAGGTCCGTCAGTAGCAGCACGAACGGCAGGGTAACTCCCATCTCCTTGCTCAGAATAGCGCCCACTGCCATAATGAGTGCTAACAGATAAAACCGGGTCGTACCACGCCCCGCGGCCCGGCGCTGGAGGTATAGAACGAAGAAGAGCACCGCCGCAAAATAAAATAATCCACATATGAGATCCGCTCTGCCTCCTATAAACGTTACCGTCTCCGGGTGCGTGGGGTGTACCGCGAAGAGCGCCCCTGCGGCCAGCGCAATCCCCCAGCTCTTGAAGAGGCGAAAGACCAGCAGCGCCACCATGACCGTCGTCGCCGCGTGGAAAATGACACTCGATACGTGCCAACCGAAAGATGATTTACCCCACAGCCAGTAGTCTATCGCCCAGGTAGTCCAGGTGAGCGGGCGATAGAAGGCCCGCGTGGGCACGGTTGGGTCGTAGAAGGAGATTACGCGGTCCACCCCTTTCGGGACCACGTAGTTAAAATCATCGGCCACCCAGTAGTTGAAAGGCGTGGAAGCGTAGACGACAATCGCCAGCAGCGCGAGCAGGCCCAACTGCAAATAGGGCGAGTACCGCATCAGCAAACCGGTATTCGCAAGGGTTTTAGAGCGGCCACCAGGCACATTACCAGACATCTGGAGCATTTCGACGAATTATAGCACACCAGTTAGTCCTAAAAACAAAGGGAGGGCATCTGCGCCCTCCCTTTGTTTATACTTATCCGTATTCTTGCTCTCTAGCGAGGCCGGGTCGCTCCTGTATATCGGCTTGCCCAGTATGCCGTGTTCAGAGAGCTTATCACCACGCCCGTGCTCTCATTTTCGGCGTGGATGAACTTGCCGTTGCCGATATAGATGCCAACGTGCGACAGGCCACGCTTGTACGTATTCGACCAGAAGAGGAGGTCGCCGGGCATCAGATTGTCGCGGCTGATCCTCGTCCCACTGTTGATCTGTACGTTCATATCGCGGCTGAGCTTCACGCCCACTTTGTTATAGACGTAATAGGCGAAGCCGCTGCAATCGAAACCGTTGGGGGTGGTGCCGCCGTAGCGATACCTGTAGCCGAGGTACTTCATCGCCGTGCTGACTATGGCCTCGCCTCTTGAGGAATAGTTGGTCTCCGATGCCGTATTGACTTCCGGCGCGCTCTTGGTTGCCGGCTTCTGCTCGGTCTTGGTGGCAACCGGCTTCTCGGTGGAAACGGCGGGCTTGGCTTCAACGACGGGCTTCGACTGCGTGGCAGGCTTCTTCTCTGTAGCGGCCTTAGAAGGGGCCTGTGATTGTACGAGGTACTGGCCCATCACCCACCCGGTGACGCCATTCGCGGACACCTGGTACCACACAACCTTATCCGCGTCGGTCAGGGGTCCCTGCTTTATCGCCACGCTCGTATCGGGGGCGAGGGTAGTGATTACCTTGCCGTCCTTGCTGGCGGCGGAGCGCATCCTGAGGGGGTCGCCATCCGTATTAGCTACCTTGGCGAAGCCGGTCAGCTTTGCGGCTTGCTTGGGTGTCGAATTGCTATTGGAGGAAGTGGAGGAAGCGTTGCTCTTCCCTTCCAGGAAGTCGGCGCGGACCCAACCTGTGCCGTCTGGAGCCTGTATCTTATACCAGTTCTTGCCATTGGAGTCTTTCTTCGGGCCTGCCAGCACCGTAACGATCTCGCCTTCATGGGCCTCCGCTACCTGGGCGTTGGCAACACCTGCGCCCTCGCGCACGTTTATGTTATCACCATCCGTGTTCGTGACAACGGCCTTCCCACCCACGGTGATAGGGGTCGCTGCATAGGAAGCTGTGGGAGTTGCGAATAGAGACGAGAAGAGGATTAGGAGAGAAAGAGCTGCCGCGCCTACTGAATTGGCGAAACGGTTGCTGAGCTTCAAAAGTACGCCTCCAAACTATGTGCTATCAAAAAATGCGTGTGGTCTAGGGAACCTAGCTCACGTCAAAGATGGTAACACACGCAGCATCCCCCTGTCTATAGGAATGCCTACGTAAAGAATCGTATCTTTACCTGCTACAGATTTATGAACGTGATGGACGACGGGCGACGGGCGACGGACGACGGACGATAGATGGTAATTCACCGCAGAGACGCAGAGGGCGCAGAGGTTTTAGGGAATTACGAATTACGAATTACGAATTACGAACTATCGGCTAAACTCCTATTTCACGCATCACGCATCACGTTTCACAAATTATCGTCTATCGTCTATCGTCTATCGTCCATCGTCTATCGTCCATCGTCTATCGTCTATCGTCTATCGTCTATCGTCCGTCGTCCGTCGTCCGTCGTCCGTCGTCCTTCATCCAACCTCATGAGCGCTAGCCGCGAAGGCCAGCGCGTATTTGACCGCTTCGCCTTGTGACATAGCACGCCCAGCCGCCCATGCTGCGTCAAACGACGCCTCCTCAAGGGCAGAGCGTGCTCTAGAGATATTCGCATCATAGCGCACCCTCTCCGCCGGGGAGAGCGGCGAGCCAACGGCCTCCCGAATAACCTCAGATGCCCCGTATAGGCGGGCAGCTATCGTTGGCTCTCCCTCTGCCGATGCAAAACTTGCCAGCTCCTCCAGCACGAATGCCGCCCCATGCCTGTCACCCAATTCCGACCGCAACTCTAGCGATTCGACGCAACTGGCATAGGCTGTTGTATGGTCTCCCAGCTGAAATGCGACGGCCCCTAAATTCACGAGCGATATAGCCAGCCCGCTCTTATCTACTATCTCCCTACGTATAGTGAGGCTCTCTTCGTAGAATTCTCTCGCCCTCGCATAATCTTCGACGTACTGCGCCAGCACGCCGAGGTTATTCAGCGTGATAGCGATCCCGGCCTTGTCCTGCAACTCTCGTTTTATGGCTAGATTCTTCTCCTGGATGCGGCGTGCCTCTTCGTAATCGCGTTGTGCGCTTGCCACCACTCCCAGGTTCGTCAGCGTCACAGAGATGCCCCACTTGTCCCCCACCTCCTCATACAGCCCCAGGCTCTCTTCGTAAAGTGAGCGCGCAGCCTCGTAGTCGCCGCGGTTCCAATGGACGCTCCCCAGGTTACATAGCGCCATAGCGAGACCGCGCCTCTCACCCAGATCTCTTTGTAAAGCGATGCTCTTATTATAGAGGAGTTCCGCCTGCTCATAATCTCCCAACTCATGAATGAGCGCGGCGGCGGCGTGTAGTGCAGGCGCGAGCACCCCAGGCTCGACCTCCCCTCCGGCGGCCAGCGCTCTCTCCAGCCAGCCATATCCCTCGCGGGTGTAACCTCGCATCCACCAGAATCTCCACAAGCTGGCACCCAGGCGCAAGACTATTTCAGCGTTGCCCCGCTCAAGCGCCCGGCTCATAACGGCACGAAAATTGTCGTGCTCCGCCTCCAGCCTGTTCAGCCACACCTTTTGCAGCGCCCCCTTAAGTTGAGGCTCCGCCGACGCCGCAAGCGCAAGGTAATACCAGGCATGCCTATCTCTCGCCTCTTCTCCCTCTCCACTCGCTTCTAACTGTTCGGCGGCGTACTCTCGGACCGTTTCCAACTGTATAAAACGGACCTCCCCACCCACGTCGTGCCGTTGCAGGAGGCTCTTACCGGCCAGCGAGCTGATCAAATCCTCCGCTGTTGGAGCTTGAGCATACAGACCGGCACCATTATGGGCTGGGCCAGGGTCAGGTTCCGCGCCAAAATTGGATTGCCAGAATTTAGACTCATCTACCGTTTCGAGGGTGCACCCACCCACAAAGACCGATAGACGCCGGAAGAGGCTCTTCTCCGCGTCGTTCAGCAGGTCATAGCTCCAGTTGATAGCTCCCCGCAGACTCTGTTGCCTGGGCGTGCGATCACGAGGACCCCCGGACAATAGAGGCAGCCGCCGGTCCAACCTCCGCAGTATGCTGAGCGGGTCGAACAACCTGCTCCGCGCCGCGGCCAACTCGATAGCGAGCGGCAGCCCGTCCAGCCGCGCGCATATCTCCACGATTGACGGGCCGTTCTCCTCGGTAAGGGTGAAGCGTGGCGCGACTGCCTGGGCACGCCTCACAAATAGCTCCACCGCCGGATAGCTCTGCAAAGCGCCACCGGGCGGTAGGTTTGCCAGGTCGGGCAGATCGAGGGGCGGCACGTCGTAATGGTGCTCGCCGTAGATATCCAACGTTGTCCTGCTCGTAACCAGCACCTTCAACCCCGGCGAAGCCGCAAGCAAATCGGATATTAACGACGCAGCCGGTATAATCTGCTCGAAGTTGTCCAGCACGAGCAGTATCTGCCTCTCGCGCAAGTAAGCCTGCAACCCTTCATCAGCAGCCTGGTTAGGACCTTCTTGAAGCCCCAGCGTCTTGGCGATGGTAGATGCAACCAGCGTAGGATCACTGATGGCAGCCAGCGGCACGAACCACACCCCATCTGCGAATTCTCCCACCAGGGACTCACCAAGTGCCAGCGAGAGGCGCGTCTTACCGATACCAGGCGGGCCAAGCAGCGTAAGGAGGCGCACCTCCTCCCTGGTAAGCAAGGCACGAGTCTCTGCCAGTTCCCTATCCCGCCCAATAAGAGCCGTAGCCTGAGCGGGCAGATTGCCCTGAGATGCCTTAGGGGATCGTTCCCACTCCGGTGCGGAAGGAGCCTCCCGGTCATCAGGCGCTAGCCGCGCCCACTCTACAAAGAGCGCCTGTTCTTCGATGGGTATGCGTAATTCTTCGGCGAGCCTGCGGGCTATCTGGTGAGATGGACGGCGCAGCCCACGCTCAATCTTCTCGACAGTAGACAGCGCGCACCCTACCCTATCGGCAAGGTTCTCTTGCGTCATGTCGAGCGATTGGCGACGCTCTTTTAGCCACCGTCCAAATGGAACTGTATCGTTCATATGAGACGACCGAAATCCCCGCTTACTGTGCTGCAAAGGTCCAGGAGTGCGGTTTTTTGTACGGCTTTTGTGCAGACCATTATATCACGCTCTCTGCTTTAATCTAGCCATAGCTTTAGAGACGATAGACGACGGACGATAGACGACGGACGATAGACGACGGACGATAGGAGGCAGGACGGACGACAGGAGGCAGTGGGTAGTAGACAGAGGGCAGAGGGAAAATACCATTCGACACTTATCTTCCGTCGTCTGTCGTCCGTCGTCCGTCGTCCGTCGTCCAGCAAACAGGAGGCAGCGCTTATGGCTGACGCGAAAGCATACCTCACAGACGACAGTTTCGTGCTGGGTCCAGGCGAGGGGAAAGCCATCATATCGCCAGGGGGCACGGTGCTAATCAGAGTCAGAGGTGAAGACACCGGCGGAGCGTGGGCTGCCGTCGAGACCGCAATGCCGCCTGGCACGCCAGGCCCTCCCCTGCACATAAATACGCGAGAGGACGAGATGCTCTACGTCCTTACCGGCACGTTACGCCTGCAACTCGGTGAGCGCACGATAGATGTCCCGCCAGGGGCGCTCGCATTCGTGCCGCGAGGGTCGGCCCACACTTTCTGTAATCCCTATAACGAGCCGGTACGTTTCCTCAGCATAATCTCGCCCGCGGGCTTAGAAAAGTACTTCGATGACTCGGCGGAATTGATGGAAAGTACGCACGCCGGAACTCCACCTGATGTAGCAAAACTGATAGCGCTGCTCCGGAGCTACGGGGGCATAATCGTGGGGCCACCCATGCATCCGGCATAAAGAAAAATCTGACCGCTTAGCGGTCAGATTTTTCTTTATGCCAAACTAATTTACTTAGCTGCCGTTGCTGCCGTGGCTTATCGAGGCGCTGTACTCCGACGTGCTGCCGGAGCCGGAAGCGGAGTCTCCACCGCCACTCATGCTGCTCTCAGAGTCATATTCGAAAGCGTCCTCGCCGTAGTCATCGAACTCAGAATCGTCCCCGCGCTTGAGGAGGAAGTACGCCGCAGCTGCGAGCGCGCCTATGAGAAGGAGTAACGGGAAAGGCAGGCCACCCTTCTTGCCACCCTCCGCTTCTACCATGTCTTCAACCTTCCCGCGAGAGACCTCTACTTTAGTCTCAACGGTCTTCTCGCGCTCCTTAGAGGCCTGCTCGTCGTACCAGCGCATCTCATCCTGCTTCGACTCGAGGTTGCGGCGAACGACGTTGAGCGCCTTGGGGTCTTCGATGTCGTCAATGTGATCTATGTAGCGCTTGATGCCACGCTCCGCGCCCACGCGCATACCCTCGATGCTGGTATCGTCGCGCATGCTGGTAATCTTACCCCACAGGCCACCCTGGCCCTTGCCGGTACCTGCTTCATACTCAAGAGGCTCGCCGCCCAGGTCCTCTATCCTATCGTTCAGCGCATCGGCCTGCTTTGCGTGCGAGTCGCGCCACTTGCGATACTGTTTTCGTAGCTTGCCGTCCTCAGCCTCTTCCATAGCCGCGTCGAGAGCGCCGATTGCCATGTGCTCTGTCTTGACCAGCTCTTCGAGCGCCTTCAATGTTCTCTTGTTGCTCATTCCAAATGACCTCCTCTTATTCTATAGCGCAGCCGCGCTACTTTTCGATCCGTCGTAATGCTGGATTGGATTATCCATTATAACCTCGAAGCAAGAAAGGTGCCAGTAAGACCTTGCTAAGAAGAGCGAGTATGGCTCGTAGGGGCGTGGCGGCGCCACGCCCCTACCCCACATTTCATCCCTCCTCTAAAATGGCTTCAATATCATCAACCAGAGGATAATCAGCAGACCCCCCACGCCTATCGCCAGCAACTCAAAGCCCCGCGACGGCTCCATCAAGCCCGCTATCTCTTCCTTGCTCAACGGCGTCAAAGGGGGCTGCAACTTCATCTTCTCGAAATACTCAGCCCCCACAGCCTTCCGCAGACGCGTCAGGTAGCTCGACCCCCGCACCGTCATCCCTACGTAAATCAGCACGAGTACCACCAGCGACGCCCATATCCACCCCTGGCCCCACCACTGACCCATGAAGCCGGAGATGATACCCGCCACCAGCAGCACGAGCAGCGACGGGTACATTACGCTGTAAGAGTGGCCCGACAATTCAAGCAGCGCCCGTATCCGCTCAGGATCGCTCTCGCTCCTCAGCCGCAAGATTACCCCCGCGGATACCCCGTGCGCCAGCAAGAACCCGAACACACCCACCATATGCAAGAACACCACCCAGTAGTACATCACAACACCTCCCCCTCATAGATTGAACGGACTTGAAAGTAGGCTTACCACGCGACTGGTGAACATTACCAAAGTAATCGGCCTATACCCTATACGCTCTAGCCTCCGAAGGGA
Source organism: Chloroflexia bacterium (assembly GCA_035274425.1). Classification (GTDB taxonomy): domain Bacteria; phylum Chloroflexota; class Chloroflexia; order QHBQ01; family JADMIH01; genus JADMIH01. The sequence goes on along the minus strand of DATEOC010000027.1, from coordinate 46,577 downwards.
GGCTTTGTATGTGTAGCCCGCATCTTCAGATGCCGGGCGGGGCCAGATGCACATATGCTGATTATTTTGGTAATGTTCCTCCGTAAACAGTACATTCTCAAGGAGTCACATCCAGGAACACACCCGTAACCGGCCCCCAGCTCTGGAAGCCTGAATAGCTGTTCACCCCTCTACCGCGCACGAATAGGACGTGCCGCCCCGGAGTTAGCCCCACTCCGCTTATAGTAGCACGTACCGCCTCGGTAGAGGAATTGAAGCTGCCGTCGGTGGCGGACATCGCCACACCCGTGCCACCTGCCCAGGGCGGGGTGTCGATGTAGTACTGGGCGGCGGCCACGTTTTGCAGGTAAGAGTTGCCCGTCCAGTTGTAATTGATCCTGCCGTTGAGCTGCACAGACCCTATTACGCTGACTGTGAGCGTGGTGGGGAAGCTATCAGCATCCGGGCCACGAGTGGTGAGGTACGGCGTGCGAGCGATCTTCGCCATGTAGACGAGCATCCCCTTGTTCTCGTTATAGAGGGTCGCTATGTCGCTGAACGGAGGGAAGAAGCCGCCAGACGTGCCGCGAAGCTCCGTCGTGTAGGACGGGATGCCACGCTCGCCATAGCCCCAGTCTGCCGAGTCCCCATCCACGGCGTACAGGCAGCTAGGTGGCTGGCATGTCGTGTAGTTATTACCCGCCGGGAAAGCATTCGTCGCCTTCATGTGCTTGCCGATGTTAGCCAGGTCGGTCACGTTGGGAGGCGCGCTCGTGGTCCAACCCCAGGCATAGAGGTTGAGGGCAGCGTAGGTGTGCAGGCTCTGGTATATCCCCGTAGTGGTGATAGGCGCGGCGCTGGTATCGCTGGAGCCGCGCTGGTCCGGTATGAGGGAGCGTATCTTGTTGGCGACCGCCGCCGTCTCCTCCTCCGAACCTGATGAGGGGCCGCGGTAAGTGAGGTTGCACGGCGTCCCGCTCGATCCGCCGCAGCAGGCCCACTTGAAGGGGAAGTTGCGGTTCAGGTCCGTGCCGAACTGGCTGGAATTAGTGGGAGGGTAAGCGGTGCAGCCGTCGTTCTTGTCGGCGTTCTTGCGCTGCGTGCGCGGGGTGCTTGAGCCATTCTCGACAACGTGGTGCCCATCCGGGTTGACGTGTGGCATCACCCAGATGTCATGCCAGTCAACGAGCCAGCGCGAGTCGGGGTTGGTGTTGTACTGGTCGAGCATCTGGCTCATAAAGCGCGTCGCCATTTCGGGCGAGGCGATCTCGCGGGAGTGGATGCCCGTCTCAAACCAGAATACCGGCTTAGGCCCGGCTATCGAGCGGTTCGTGATATGTAGCACGTACATATCATAGCCATTGTAGCTATTAGGCTGGGTGCAGCTACCAGGGTGCGTCTTGCACCATGTATCGCCAATATCAACCTTTTCAGCGAGGGTGGGATATGCAGCCACCAGTGAGTCCATGTAGGCGTAGTTCTCTTCGACCGTGCGGTAGCTCCCAAAGAAGGTTTCAGGGTCGACTTGGGCCTTTCGGCTGAGGTCGTTGTACACCCTCGTCTCCGCCTGGTCTATCTCCACCTTGAGGCCGCGCGCCGCCATGCTGTCATAACCTGCCCGGTCGCTGAGTACGGTGAGGTAGCCGCCTGTTGTAGCAGCTTCCTCGGCGGTCAACTCTACCGCCAACCTATCCCGTTCCGCGTTGTCTTTGAAGTAGACCCGTAGCACGAGCGTCTCAGCGCTACCAGACGCTTTAGCTTCAGGTGGCGACGCCTTAGCCGAGGTAGACATACCCCCGCCCGCTGCCAGTAGCGGGAGCAATGCCAGGAACGCTGGTATAAACGCTTTCAATAAGAACGCGAATTGCTTATTCTGATTCTTTTTCATATAGAGCCACCCTCCTGCTTATTCTAAATGGGCAATACCACAAATACCCGACAGTTCAGGGCACATCCCTGTTCGGCGAGAGCATAAACGAATACGGGGGATACGCTGAGACCCTATTATATTACATCTACAGTCAGGAAGCTATACTTCTGGTCACTCTATTTCGGAGCTTAACAAGAACCTAATACTAGTCATGTTATATTGTCTATCTGAAATAGATATGTTATCTGCTTTGATATCTAATCAATGCTGCTAGAGCGAATCTGCAAGTTCCATGCTAACGGCAGCGCATATTTGAGAAGGGGTCTCAAATGGATCAGCAAAATACAACTACTCGCGCCTCGTCAAGGCAAAATTGGTTCCGCGCGTTAGATATATTAAGCGGTGTAATTCTTGGTTTTTCTCTCGCTACTATATTGCTCGGTGATATCCAACCTTTAGTTCAAGGCTTCTTGCGCGGCGAAATACAACAGACATGGATGCGACTTGCCGCTTTCCTGGGTATCATGATAGCCACTGTTGGGATTGCTATATGGCAGCAATGGACCGAATTATTGCTGAAGCTGATAGCTGGCGGGTTCGTTCTTGGAGCTATTGGGACGTGCAGCGTGCTATCGGTAACTAGTCAGATCTCCGACGAATCCCGAACCACAGGGATTGTACAAATAATTAGTCTCCTCGTTATTGCGGTTGTCATATTCTTAGTTGCACGGGCGATACGCGGGGCTCGCGCCGTACGACGGGAACTCGCTGTCTCGAAATCGCCTTACAAGTTACCAATAGACAGTAACGCCCCGCATTTTGGCAAACTTGGCAATTCACATGTAGCAATAACATTATGGATGCTGGTGATTGATTTCTTGCTTGGCCTCTTCATAATACAGATGGATCACTATTACCAGGTAACCGAGTTACAAGTAGGATCAGATCCGCCAGCGAATCGCTTACTGTATACACTGTTTCTAGCCTTCTTGATGCTCCTGGTGCTTCTCATTGGTAGCATAGGCGAGTTTCTAGTTGCTTGCTTTATAGGTGCCCTTAACTATTGGGAATATTTCTTCCCGTCAAATAACGGTGCAACGTTTCCAAGTGTTGAAGTTGCCAAACCACTCTACCTTGTTCTCCTTGCTTTGCTGGTTATCGGGTTTATCGTTCTTAATGCTGTCAGGCTAAAAGGTGTATTTGTCTCAGAGGAATTCCCGGCTCAAAACAAACGAGTCCCGATACTGGGGCTATCTATTTGGAAAATCGTGCATGCTATCCGCTCAACCCATCTCGCAAAGAATGCAAAATCGGATCAAGACATCCAGACAGTTGAGAATTCATCTGACAGTGCTCAACTAAATATGACCTTTATTCCATGGAATCCATGGCATTGGCTGGTGTTTACCTTTGAATACCTTTTCAAGGAAGAATTGCTGTTGAGGCGTGCATACAACCTTTCGCTGACAGCGATCAGGCGTTTCGGATGGACTGCTCTAATAAGCACATTCCTCCTGATTAGCATTCTTATCGCGCTGATATTCGTGCAAAATAACGCTATTCTGATTATCGCCAGCGTTATTACAGACGCAAATGCTTTGGGGGTTGCTGTACTGCTTTGGTATGGTTGCTGGCAGTTCAATTTCTTCCTTTTTATGCTCTACTTCATTGGTATAGTTCTCGCGCTGGTGGTGTGGGAAGGTGGCTGGGCTGAACGTATTTTGGTGTTCGCCTTCAGTGAGTTTGTCGCTAGTGCTAAGTTCACTCTTGTCGCAGATCAAACAGTCTCCAATTTAATAGCCGGTGGATTACTTTTACTGCTCCCGCTCCTCACTGCCTGGAGTAAGCTCCGATCCCTACAGTATCATGTGCGCACACTATCTCGCTAACTCTCCTCTCTTCCTGGGCGAGAGGGAGTGCAGGGGCGAAACCCCTGGCACCCCCTTTTGAATGCTATTCCGCCGGACTGCCGACGGCGATAGCCTGCGCCTCTGCTACCTGCGCAGGATTAGTATCGGCCCCTGACGCATCTACCACGCGCTGCCGTGCGCGAGCCATGAGTGGCAGCGCCGGTATTAGCAACACCGCCGATGTCACCAGCGCGGCGCGGATAGAGATCGCTGTCCCTATCCAGCCGATCACCGGCCCCCCGGCCACCTGCCCTATCGCGTCCGATTGGCTCGTCATCGAAAGGACCGTTGCGCGCACGCGGGGGTCTATGCTCTGCGTTAGCCAGGTGCCGTAGAGCGGCCCCGCGATACCTCGGAACAGCCTCATGCCCCAGTAGGCCAGCAGAGCGAAGACGAAGCTACCCGCCAGCGCGAAAGACACTATCCCCACTATCTGCAAGGCGCTGAAGACGACAAGCACCCGCGCCACGATTGCATGGTTGTTGGTGTCTACTCGCTTTATTATCAGATATGTGGCGAGGAGGCCCAGCATCAACTGGCCTACATCCATGATGCCGAACCACACCACCGGCTGTAGCTGGCCCAGCTCCGGGAAGCTGAAGTTCTTCAGGAAGTGTATCTCGCCCAGGCGGTCCATCCCCTCACTGGAAGCACCCATGAAGATGCCCAGCGCAAGGAATATCAACAGCACGGGGCTGGCCTTGACCACCCTTGTGCCATCAAGGAAGGTGCGCTTCATATCGCGCCACCCCTCCCGCTCCTCTTTCGGTATCGGCTTGAACCCGGTCTCCTTCATAGCGAAGACCAGATACAGACCGAGCATGATGAAGCCCACCCCAGCCACTATGGACGGGAGGTTCAACTGTATGCTGGCGAAGCCCACGCTGGCGATGATCGCGGAGAGGCGAGCGATTCTCCCCACCTGGGAAGCGCGCAGAAAGACCGGCCCTATATTCTCTTCGCCTACTTCCCCCGCGACCCACGCTTCGAGTGCGCCACTGTTGAAGGTCCACCCCAGCGCCGCGACCACCTGCGCCGCCAGGATGGCCCAGAAGTTGGCAAAGCTACCCTCGATGAGGAGAGCTATGCCCCACAAAAAGATGCCTATCAGCACCGACCGCCGCCGGCTATAAGTGTCGGCCACCACCCCGGTTGGCACCTCGAAGATGAAGATTACCCCTTCCAGCACGGTGCCTAACAACACCAGCTGGAGGGGATCGAGGTGGGCGTTGACGATGTAGTAAACAGCCTGGACGGTCCAGACGAGAGTGAAGAGGAAAGAACCAACCACCTGGTTGATCAGAAAGACCTCGTATGCCTGTGGATTCTTAGAATTGTTCACGAACACCTACTCCTTGATAACCGGCACGCAAATGCCGGGGCCATATAGCAGGCTCGTGAACCACGTATGCGCGTCACACACCTCTCTACACGCTCATCTATACACACCCCCACAAACGGGGAGTGCATAAAAGGATAGAGGCAGGCCAAGCACGCCACAGGTTAGACCATCTGCATATGCAAATGGAAACCGGTGGTGGGCTTCAGGCTGCGGGTATCGCTGAACGCGGGGAGATCAGGCTGGAGGCTGCGCGGAGGCGAGCACTGCTGTCCTCATCTGGGCGAGCGATGTTGTGGCTAACATTGTGCTTACCTCCATTTTGGGCCGGGGAACTACCGGCCGGTTGCTGTGCATTATACCCTGCCCATCCACCCCTCGCAATACATCTCCCGCTGTATTTATGCCTGAAACGGACATCTAATTGACATTCTGAGAGGGTATCCAAGAACTGTAATCTTCAGCCTGTCATTCCGAACGCAGTGAGGAATCTCCGAGCTTGTACGTATGTATAGAGTTTTAGATTCTTCGCTTCTCTCAGAATGACATTTGTTCCCTTACAGTTCCCTTTACGCTTCTTAGACACCCCTTGAGTTGAGGTCTGTGAAAATATGCTCAATATGAATATTCACGCGTCAATGAGGTAGTGGAGGCAAATCCTGTAGGGGCGACCCTTGTGGTCGCCCTTTCCCCAATCCGCATTACCATCTCGCCTGCCAGGATCGTCACGCTTGTCAGAGCTGCCAGGGCACGACAAGGGTCGCCCCTACAACCCATCACCTCATTAGGTTTCTATTGTTCATATCGAGCACATCGCATAAGTATTATCGAACAACGATACCGCCCGCCACGAACCCAATTATCCACTCAGCCCGCGCAGGCGGGCTTTGTACAGCTAGACCACATCTTCAGACGCCGGACGGCCCTCCCCCTTCCCCACTTCCCCAAATTGTGCAAAATTCCCTCCAAATTGGTCCCCAAAACGTGTCCCAAAATGACCCCAAAGTGGGATTAATTAATATAGAGGATGCATACTCCACCCCTGTGACGCAGCAGAGGTGCCAACTCAAGGGACCCGCTGGTGCCCCTATCCTGGGATTGTGAAATCCCATAGCTTCCCCATGGAAGCCCCTCTGTGCTTGCCCGCGAACGGCATCGAGCAATACAAACCGAAACCGCAACGCAGGCAGGACACCCACAGAGCCTTACAAGCATATAACCCTGAGCGCCACACCGCACTCAGCTATAAACCCAAACCAGTTGCGACGATAGGGGCAGTACCCATGCGGCCACAATCCGCCCAGGTATCAGGTCTATCCCCCTGCCCACGGGTCCCGCCCCTCCCCGCAACTTACCCTCAGCGATGCCTGAAACGTAATTCGTAATTCCCAAAGAACCTCTGCGCCCTCTGCGTCTCTGCGGTGAATCTTAAAAAATCTTTGCGCTCTTTGTTCCCTTTGCGTCTTTGCGTTTCAATAATCACGTTTCACGTTTCACGTTTCACGTTTCACCATGTTGCTACAACTGGTCAACTGTGGTACAATGTTACTACTTATTGTATTTTTGATATTTCATAATATCCCCTGCGATAGAGACACTCAACACCTTATCCAAGAGGCAAACATCATGGAAAGACTTCGTGTCCTTATAGTAGATGACCACCCACTCTTCCGCACCGGCGTTCGTAGCGCTCTGGAGAGTAACAAAGATATCGAGGTTGTCGGCGACGTAGCAAACGGCCAGAGTGCCCTCCATATGGCCGAGACCCTGGTCCCCACCATAATCCTGGTAGATATAAACCTGCCCGGTCTCAGCGGCCTCGAAATTACGCGCGCCGTCCGCCGCTCGCAACCCCACATCGCAGTCATCATCCTGTCGGACCGAGACGACGACGAACAGCTATTCGAGGCCGCAAGGGTAGGAGCGGCAGCCTGGCTAGACAAAGATGCCTCGGCAGGTGACTTATTGGATGCCATACGCCAGGTTGGGGAAGGGTTCTACCCCATCAACGACACCATTCTAGCGCGCCCAATGGTAGCCTCCAAGCTGCTCAACCAGTTCCGCACTCTCGCCTACGCCGAGCGCGAGCGCGATCAGGCCGTCTTTGCGCCCCTGACCAGTCGCGAGGTAGAAATTCTCGACTGCATCGCGCGGGGTAACTCCAACAAGGAAGCCTCTATCGTCCTCTCTATCTCTGACCAGACGGTGAAGAACCACATGACCTCCATCCTCCGCAAGCTCTCGGTGAACGACCGCACCCAGGCGGTAGTCTATGCCGCTCGCCACGGCTGGATAAAGTTCCAGGGCAAAGAAGAGAATAGGGATATGCAGCCCGCTTCTCTATCGAGCAACACGCCCGGAACCAACGGAACCAGGCCAATAATAAGACTTGCTGGCTAGACGAAATATGAAGGACGATAAGCACCTAATAACACCCATAAAAATCTTGGCGGTATCTTGGCGCTCTTGGCGTCTTGGCGGTTAAACAATCACGTTTCACGTACTCTAATTCTGGGTTTCAAGTCAAAAGTTGAACCAGGCAACCACGCTGCTTATCCTAGAGGTAACGACACCAAGAGGAGCAAGCAGCATGGAAAGCCTAACAGATTTTATCACACTCTATCGTTGGAATGACATATTCACCATCTGGTTTGTGTTGGTAGATGACGCGCACACGCTGTTGCACCGCCACTTTGGAGAGTGGCGCACCAGAGGACCCAAGCCTGTGTTTGCGGATAGTGAGGTGATCACCATAGCGCTGATAGCAGATACCTTCTTCGCAGGGCGAGAGGACAAGACGTTGGCATTCGTGAGACAGTACCATCTCGAGTTGTTCCCCCATTTGCCTTCTGCCGGGTGTTTCAACACACGCAGGCGTGCCCTCAGCCTGATAGCCGAGCAGGTGCGTCGAGTGTTGCTTGGGCAGTGGGGCTTGTTGGAGAATGGAGAGGGAGAGCATACCACCGATCGCTTGGTAGACAGCGCACCAATCCCTGTGTGTACTTATACGAGAGCTAAGGAGAACCGTACCATCGAACAAACCTGTCAGCCTAGAGATCTCTACTTTGGAGTGAGTGCTTCTCGCAAAGCTAAACTCTTCGGCTTCCGATTGCACCTTGAGACCACTACCCAGGGAGTGGTGGACAGTTGGCTGTTGGCTCCTTGTGGTATGCATGACAGTCAAGCACTGGCAGGGTTGCACATGGGCGAAGAGTTGCACAATCTTACGATGTTGGCGGATGGAGCGTTCAACAACCCCTCTTGGTTGGCGCAAGTACGTCACAGACAAGACTCCTCCATAAGATTGTGGGCTACTCCACGCCTCGATTCTCGACACCCCTGGCCTGCGGAGTTCCGCACCTTCATAACACGCATACGTCGTCGGATCGAGACCGCCCTCAGCGTGTTATGTACCGTCTTCAACATCGAGCAGCCTGGCTCTCGTTCTCTCACTGGCTTGGTTGCTCGCACTTCTACTCGCATACTAGCTTACACTTTGGCTTTTATTACTGGTCCTTTGTTAGCCATCTTCGGCTTTCAAACCCAGAATTAGAGTACGTATCACGCATTATCGTCCGTCGTCCGTCGTCCGTCATCTGTCGTCTGTCGTCTGTCGTCCGTCACGCCACTTCCCTTCGCACGCTCGTAGCTGCCAGCACCGCCGCCAGCGCAGCGAAGCCAAAGAGCACCAGCAGGGCTACCCACGTAGATGCCAGGCTCATCCCCCTGATCATGATATTCGTCAGAGCGTCAATGGCGTAAGTCAAAGGGAGGGCGCGAGCTATCGCCTGCAACCACCCAGGCATCTCCTGCACCGGCCACAGCAACCCCGACAGCAGCACCTGTGGGAGTATCACAATAGGTATGAACTGGATAGCTTGCAATTCGTTCTTCGCGAACGCCGATAGAAAAATCCCCAGGTTGACCGCCCCCAGCACAAGCGCCAGCGTCACCACGAAAATCGAGAGCAGGTTGCCGCTGTACTTCACCTGCAACACGTATATGGTGAAAAGGAGCATCACCGTCGCCTGTATCATCGCGAAGAAGCCAAACCCAAGCATATACCCCAGCACCATCTCGATCCGCGTGACGGGCGAGGCCGATAGCCTCTCCATCGTCCCCTGCGTCCGCTCCCGCAAGAACGACACGCTCGTCAGCAGGAATATCAGGAAGAAGCCGATATAGGCGATGAACATCGGCGCGAAGAAATCGAGCATCTCAAGCTCTTCGCTCCCGTACAGCCGCGTAGCCTTTACCTCGATAGGCAACCCATTCGGCACAGCAACTGCCAGGGGCGCAGGCACCAGCGACCTGTACACCTCCGGCGCGCTCTTGAAAATTGCCTGCTGCACCACCCCCACCGCCCCGGCGGCCTGCGATGGGTTAGACCCCTCGACCACCACCTCTACACTCGACTTGCGAGCAGTCGTGAGGTCCTGCGTAAATGTCGAAGGGAAGATGAGCGCCACTTTCTGCGTGCCATCCCGCACCGCCTGCCGCGCCGCACCCTGCGCCATCTCGGTAACAACCATCTCCGACGAATTAGCCTTGAGGCTGGCGATTATCGGCCCCGCGAGGCTCGCCTGCCCCGACGTTGGTTTGTCCTCATTGACGATAGCGACATTTACCGTCGTATTCTCCTGCGCCCGAAAGACGTACCCAAATATAGACATCACCAGTATAGGCGCGACAAAGATAAGCGCCAGCGACCGGTGGTCCCGCCTGAACTGCGAGATAATGCGCGTCGTAATAGCAAATATGCGAGATAAGCTCATGGTATGTTTCCCCTTACATGGACGACGGACGACGGACGACGGACGACGATGCGTGATGCGTGAGAATAGTGAGTATTCTGCCGTCTATCGTCTATCGTCTATCGTCTATCGTCTATCGTCTATCGTCTATCGTCTATCGTCTATCGTCTATCGTCTATCGTCTATCGTCCGTCGTCCGTCGTCCGTCGTCCGCGAAGCGAGCGCCAGGAACGCGCTCTCCAGGTTGTCACTGCCACCCATGCGGCGAAGCTCGCCTGGCGTGCCCACCGCCAATACCTTCCCGGCCCGCACCAATCCGAGGCGGTCACAGCGGTCCGCCTCGTCCATAACGTGACTCGACACCAGTATCGTCACCCCACGCTCGTTCAACTGGCGGAAGTAGCCCCAGAAGGTCTGCCGCAGCTGCGGGTCCACCCCCACGGTCGGCTCGTCCAGCAAAAGGAGTTGCGGGTCATGCACGAGCGCGCACGCCAGGGAAAGCCTTTGCTTCATACCCCCGCTCAACTCGCTCACGAGCGCGCCTTTCCTGGGGAGCAACTCTACGAGCGTCAGCACTTCTGTGATGCGGGCATCGCGCTGAGCAGCATCCTTGATGCCGAAGATACGGGCGAAGAACTGCACATTCTCCCACACCGACAGGTCTGTATAAAGCGCCTGGAGCTGGGTCATATACCCGATCCTGGGTCGGACTTTTACAGCCTCAGAGGGGATAGAGTGCCCAAGCACCCGCAAGTCACCAGACGTGGGCCGCACCAGCCCCGCTACCATCCTGATAAAAGTCGTCTTGCCGGAGCCGTTCGGCCCGAGCAGACCAAAGCTCTCCCCTTTTCGTATCCCCACGTCCAGCCCGTCGAGAGCGCGCACATCCCCAAAGTGCTTGACCAGGCCGCTTGCCTCTACCACATAATCGCCATCAGCCATCATCTGACCTCCAACCTAACAATCTCATACCCTTTATGCCTCCATCCCCCGCAGAAACACCTCAACTGCCGAAGTGACCATCGTCTCCGGCGCGAGGCTGCGGGCGTCCGGCTGCACGAATACCTCGCGTGTGAGCACGTAGGCAAGCAAAGGACCGACGAAGCAACGTACCGCCGCGCCTGGATCCATCCGCCGTAACGTTCCTACCTCCATCTGATGGGATATGTAGCGCATGAGGAAGCCAAAGGCACGCCCAGGCCCTATCTTGTTGAACGTCTCGGCCACTACCGGACGCCTGATCGCCTCCCCCAGTATCACTTTGAACATGGCGACTGCGACCAGGTTATCCAGCGTCTCTACGAACGTCATACCGAAGCGTGTCAGCACCTCCCGAGGCGGCAGGTCCATCATCTCCTCGCCCCGGCTGACAAATTGCAAGGCGGGCGCACGTTCTTCAAGCACTTGCCGGAAGAGGTCGGCCTTGTCCTTGAAGTAGTGGTATATAAGCCCAGGCGACCCTATCCGGGCAGCGTTAGCTATATCCTTGTTGGTCGCTTTCTCAAACCCTTTGCTGGCAAAGACGTGCAGCGCCCCATCAATAATCTGCTGGCGCTTGCTCTCGTAGTCCTGTTCGTCTCGTGGCGGTGACATGAATGCATCCCGTATATTGTTGATTGACTGGTCAATCAACAATATACGGGATGCGTCTCTTCTTGTCAATAGGCAAGATGAGGAGTTTTCCTTTTTCAATCAAAATGGGAGAAAAAGTGTTATGGTTTCGCGTTATGTAGTCGGCTGGCGTTGCTGGTGGAAGATTTCGTACAGGACGATACTGGTGGCTACCCCCAGGTTGAGGGAGTCGCAGGTGCCGACCATCGGGATACGTATCAATAGATCGCACGCCGCTTGCTGCTGCTCCGAGAGGCCCAGGCGCTCACTCCCCATGAGCAAGATCGCCGGAGCGGGGTACGTCACGTCACGATACTCCTGCTCGACATCGGGCGTCGTGCCGATCACCGCGTACTCGTGCTTGCGCTTCCATTCCACGAACCCTTCAAACTTGGCATGTACCATTTTCAGTGCGAAGAGCGACCCCATGCTGGCGCGCACGGCGGTCGGGTGGAAGGGGTCGGTCGTGTCGCCGAGCAAGAGGAGCCCTGCCCCTCCGACAGCGTCGCACGTCCGCATGATAGCGCCGAGGTTCCCAGGGTTGCCTACATTGTCTAAGGCGACCCACAGCCGACCCTCTGCCGCTATGTCATCGAGCGTCCCGAAACGGTAGCGCACCACGGCCCCAATACCCTGCAAGTTCTCCTTGAAAGAGATGCTCTCGAAAGCCGGAACGCTCAGCTCAACTACCTGCGCGCCCGTAGCCTGAAGGGCGTTGGCGGTATCGAGCGCGTGCTGCCCCGCGAGGAGGTCCGGTGCGATGACGCCCAGGGTAATCTCTGCTCCGGCCTGTATCGCCTGCGCCACGATGCGTGCGCCTTCTATATAATAAGTCCCCGTGCGTTCGCGCTCGGAACGCGTGCGTAGCTGGCGCACCTGCTTTACGATGGGAGGGGTCTCTTGTCTACCGGGCTTTGCCACAGGGCCTCTCCCTCTACGTCTTAATCAGGCTCACCAGCCGCTCAGCCAGCCTGATGCTGTAGTTCTGGCCCCGGTCCTGCGGGTAGACCTGGAACATATTGCCCATATATACATTCGGGAGCGGCGTGGTGAGGGGCGGTATATGCTCCTCGTACTCTCGCGTAACGACCGGCTGCGCGAAGGGCGCTTTGAAGACCCAGTAGCTGCTTATCCACTCCTCGCTGAAGTCGGAGTTGATTTTCTTCAGGTGAGGCAAGAACTCCTCTATGACCTCCTCGTCGGGCTGCTTGAAGTAGGGGTGGTCCATCGGCAGATAGTTGCCCAGGTAGAGGAGGTGCCGCCCTCCGTAATCCGAGGACGGTATCATGTTTGTGTGGTCCACAGCGACGAGGAATGGGAAGCCGGGGTCGTTGATATTCAGCCAGTAGACGGGCTTGAGGAGCGACTCCTTGAGGGCCAATATTACCACGTGCGCACCGAGCGCATCTCCCCAGTCATGCTTCTTCCGGTAATCCTCCGGCAACCCCTCTGCCAGGCGCATGAACAACTTGGTAGGGAGGGTCGAGACGACGGCATCGAAAGTATATGACTCCCCTTTATCGGTCTCGATGCGCGTCTTGCCCCCCTCGATAGGCGCGATGCGCGTAACGGCGGTGCCAAGCTGTATATCTCCACCCGCCTTTCGCACTTCCTCACCCAGGCGGTCGTAAAGCTGCTGGAAGCCGCCGCGCAGATAGCCGAGATCGAAGCTGCGCTCGTGGACGCGTGACCAGAACCAGGGCATAGCGATATGCTCGTAATATTTGCTGAATTTGCCCTGGAAGAGAGGCTTGAACTGAGTCTCGTAAGCTCTCTTACCCATCCACTTGCTCAACCATTGCGCCGCCGTATACTTGCGTAGCTTTTTGTAGTCACTGGTGAACTTGAGATAGGCCATTACAGCAACCATACGGATGCGGCTCGGAAAGGGTATCGGCTTGTAGCCGGCTATCAGGGTCTTGGGCGAGAACTCCCACATCTTCCCCTTGAGGAGAGTGGAGGTAATAGTGTTATGCCACTCCAGCTTGTCGCCCAGGCCCAGTTCGGAGATGAGGGCCTGTATGTCCTTGTCCGAGCGGAAGAGGTGGTGGTAGAACTTCTCAAGGTAGGTGCCGCTATCGCCCACCTGGAAGCCGGCGGCCAGCCCGCCAAGCACATCTTCCTTCTCTATCAACGTTACCTTCGCGCCGCGCTGCGCCAGCCTCATAGCCGCCGTCAGTCCCAGAGCCCCTCCGCCTAATACACCTATATACATCTTATCTCCATTAGAAATCCTTATCATTTTCTAACCCTGTGGGTTAGAAAATGATAAGGATTTACATCAAAATACTGCGTATTGGAGGATTATGCTAATCCTCCGAGTAAATATCGAGCGTCTTGCTGCCCAGCTTGGGGTCGAAGCCGGGGAAAGGCTTGCGGGTGTCCCACTGCTTGAGATTGCGTGCCTCGTCCCGCGTGTATACGTCGCCACCCTGCATAGCATACTGGTCGAAAACAGAGGAGTACGCCCCGCCCGGCGAGCCGTCCCGCCTCATCCCATCCGACCCATACGTGCCGTAGCGCACTATAGTGAGGGGAGCTTTAGCCTCGGCGGGGATGATCGTCTCCTGCAAGGGCTGCCAGAGGTTGGAGTCGAGCCAGGCCTGCTGCTGGCGTCCCCATACCGTTACGACGCGGAAGACCTTCTTTTTCTTACGTCGGCCTCCGCCTGCCTCATCTCCGCCTGCATCCTCGGCGGGGACCCAGGCCCCGTCGTATCCCCTTGGCTTCTTCTTGAAGAGCGGCATCTCTTTGCCTCCCGGTAGTCGGTAACTTGAATACGTAACAAGTAACGTCCGCCCATGATCCTCAAGGGATGATAGCACGGCTTATGCCAGCTTGTCAAAAGAGTTTCCGGTGGTTAGTAACAGGCCAGATATAGGATAAAGGTTTTCAGCTCTTAGCAGTTATCAGGGGGATAGCAGCCTTATGGTCTAAACCCAACCTCCGATAGGGATCCCTTAAGATCGGAGGTCAGGTCTTGGAAGGGTGACGCCTTTGATGCTGGTTGAATCTTATCTTCACATAGACTTCTCTTAAGGTGGGAAGTTTTAGTCTCAGCCATAAGTTTAGCAATGCATCTTAACAAGAACTTAACACAGGCTTTGCTATATTACTTATAGACAGTTGTGTTATATTATTTATTGACAAATTTGTTATACTATTTATCGACACAAGAATGTAGCCTGTATTGCCAGGTAGCCCAGGGCAAGAATCAATCCATTTTGCATGTTTTTCCAAAAAAATTAACCGATTCTGGCGATGCGCTGATCTTATAGCTAAGTTATCATCCAGTCAGACGGGATAACATACAAAATAGTTTTCTACCTTCGGGGGTTCTGCGTACCCGACCTACGCTCAACCCCCTTCATTTTGCCTTGCGTTTTGGATATGAGGTCCTTCGACCCAAAATCAGGAGTGATACCTAACTCATACATAAACTGAATAACATAGATGTTTAGGGTATAAGATCTGGACCTATTGGATTTATGCACACGCCGTATTAAATAGAGGAGTAGTTGAGGGCACAATTGGTTGTGCATGACCATCTAAAAGGCTGGTTAGCCTGGAGATTATGAAAACCTTTTACCCCGAAAAATTCCTTGCGCTGACTTCGGTGTTATCGCATATTAGGGCTCAGTCTGGAGACTCAAACCGCGATGATGACCAAATACTAGGTGAGAGTGTTAGAAACTTCTTCCGTGATAACTTACCCCGATTCGAGGCAGACTGTACAGCTATGGGCCTGAGAGCAACAACGGCCACAATTCGTAGATTTATAGAGTTTATAGGGCAAGAAGAGCCAACCTATGGGAAGCTTCGTGACTTAGCCAAAGATTTATTCTTGCGACTAACGGATGAAATGCAGCAAACACACTTCATATCAATCAGTGCAGACAAGGCAAAGTTCTTTAGCGAAATAAACCTCTTCGGTGCCGAAGTTGGGAAGAGGTTCCCTAATGCAACCACAGACATCGAAGAGGCAGGAAAATGCTTAGCATTGGGCCGCACAACTGCCGCCGTCTTTCATCTGATGAGGGTAATGGAAAAAGGTCTACAGTCATTTGCAGCGCGCCTCAACGTATCACGCATTCAGGATACCAATTGGCAGACTATTCTCGATCAAGCCACAAGCGAAGTTAAGAAGTTGCCCAATACAACTACCAAAGAGAGGAGAAAGATCGCCAAATATCATAGCGTGCTTGCTCATTTATCTAGTGTCAAGACGGCGTGGAGAAACGAAGTCATGCACCCAAAAGATACCTACACGGAGGAGCAGGCCGAGGACATATTCAATCACGTAAGGGCTTTCATGCGTGAGCTTACGACCCTACTCAACACCCGCCGTTGAGCGACTTGTCAGGCAGCACGACGACTTAGCAGGCAACAACCACCTTCGGGGTAATTGGACATTTGCACAAAAATAGACCTTTGTCTTCTCAATATTGCCGATAGACTCTTCAGAAACAAGATGATATACTCTTACCCATGAAGCCAGCTAGATGCTGGCATTGTCTTTTTGTTAGTTCGTCCGAAGATTGGAGGCAATAAGATATGGCTATAGATATTGAGTCAGAGCGAAAGATCGAGCGGGGCGCTACGCGGAAGTATTGGACCCCGGAGTCGGTGGGTAATGACAAGCACGAAGTAAAAAAGGTGCTGGACCGCGCCGAGAAGGCAAAAGTTCGCTTCGTCAATTTGCAGTTCACCGACCTGATGGGCATCGTCAAGTCAGTGGCAATCCCGATACACCAGTTCGAGGATGCCTGCATGAGCGGCAAGTGGTTTGACGGCTCCTCCATAGAAGGCTTCGCCCGCATCGCAGAGTCCGACATGTTTCTTGTGCCCGACCTCAGCACATGGGCCGTGATGCCCTGGGAGGCCGAAGAGGAAAGCACCGCCCGCGCTATCTGCTGGGTATACAACCCGAATGGCGATATGTTCGAGGGAGACCCACGAGGCGTATTGGCCCGCGCCCTCGATTACGCAGCTGCCCTCGGCTACAAGTTCAACACCGGACCTGAGCTGGAATTCTTCCTCCTCAAGGTGCGCGACGGCAGGCCAAGCTACGACACCCACGACACCGGCGGCTACTTCGACCTCACAGGCGACCTGGGGGCCGACGTTCGCAAGGATATGGTCAACGCCCTCGAAGGGATGGACATCAAGGTAGAGACCTCCCATCACGAGGTCGCCAGGGGACAGCACGAGATAGACTTTGAGTACAACAACGCCCTCTACTGCGCCGACAGCGCCGTCACCTTCAAGTACACTCTCAAGGCGATAGCGGCACAGCACGGCCTCCACTGCACCTTCATGCCCAAGCCCTTCTTCGGCATCAACGGCTCCGGCATGCACACCCACCAGAGCCTCGCCGACCTGGAGAGCGGCGATAACCTCTTCGCCGCTCCCGAGGACGCGTATGGCATCTCCCCTCTCGCCAAGAAGTTCATCGCTGGACAACTGCGACATGCGCGCGGTATGAGCGCGGTGCTCGCCCCATTGGTAAACTCCTACAAGAGGCTGGTGCCAGGCTACGAGGCCCCCGTCTACATATCGTGGGCGCGTGTGAACCGCTCAGCCCTCATCCGCGTGCCAAAGAACCGCCCAGGCAAGCCCCAGGCGGCCCGCATCGAGTTGCGCTGCCCCGACCCTACTTGCAACCCTTACCTCGCCTTCGCGGTAATGCTGCGCGCCGGACTGGAAGGAATAGAGCGCGACATTGACGTGCCGGAGCCAGTGGAAGAGAACCTGTACCACTTCGACGAGAGTGAGCGCAAGCGCCGCAACATCCAGACCCTGCCGGGTACCCTCGCCGAAGCTCTAGACGAGATGGAGCGCGACGACCTGGTACGCGAGACGTTAGGCGACCACATCATGGAGCGCCTCCTGGAAGCCAAGCGCGACGAGTACAACGAGTTCCGAATGCGCGTCACCCAGTGGGAGCTTGATAGGTACCTCGATATGTACTAATGGTTGCGATTGTGGAGATGTAGCGCACGGACGAAGGACGAAAGACGAATGAGATATTTCGTCTTTCGTCCTTCGTCCACATGGTCTTCAACTATTGACCCATACCTGCTTCGCAGAATATAATAGTGTAGAGCTTAGGCTATACTTATCCGAATCTGAGAGTAGTGGCGACACCTACACACCTGTTGTCGTAAAGGAGGAATGCACCAGACTCGCTTGATGGTAGAAGACATCTCAATACTCTTTGAACCCGCGCAGGTGCTCTATACATGCGGGTGATTTCATCGTGCGTAATTGCTGTCAGCGCGCTGACAAGACAAACTTCCGGGCCTGAAATGGCCTGTAGAAAATGACACTTTTTGTAGACCCTTCTGAGACATCGAAGCTGATTTCCAGTCGTAACGACCACCGCATTAGGCGAATCCGTAAGCTTCGAAGACGTGAGGAGCGAGAACGTACCAGGCTATATTACATAGAAGGCGTGCGCTTCATAGCCCAGGCTACCAGGTACAATGCAGAAGTCGAAGCCCTGGTCGTCTGCCGATCTCTTCTAGCCAACCCACTCGGACAAAAGTTGCTGCACCACCACAGGCAAAAGGGCACTGCCATTCTTGAGGTAACAGCCGAGGTGCTACAGAGCCTTGCTTATGTTGATGACCCACAGGGGATCGGGGCAGTCGTGCGGCAGAAGTGGTTACCGTTGGAGCGTGTCAAGCTGGGCGGGAAGTTCTGCTGGTTAGCTATCGAGGAAGTGCGCTCTGCGGGCAACCTGGGGACGATTTTGCGCACCTCTGACGTAGTAGGAGGCGCGGGACTGATACTTCTAGGTAAGAGCGTAGACCCATACGACCCGGCCACAGTGCGAGCCACTATGGGCGCGCTCTTTTCTCAACGCTTCGTGCGCACGACGCCTTCTGAGCTTGTTAGATGGAAAGCGGAGCGTCGGTGGCTCCTGGTTGGCACATCACCTTCTGCGGAGACCGATTACCAGGAGGTTAGCTATGACTCACCCACCATTTTATTGATAGGTGGTGAGAGAAAAGGGCTGTCGCCGGAATTACAGGCCATGTGTGACCTCATGGTGAAGATACCTATGGTAGGGCATAGTGATTCCCTCAATATGGCTGTCGCTACGGGAGTGATCCTATATGAGTTGTTCAACCAGAAGCGTAGAATGGCTTCGAGAGAACTAAGATGACCTCTGCGATTTTATGCAGAGGCGATTCGTGAACCGCCCTAGCCGTTCCCAGAGGCAAGACAAAATCACCAAAAGGTTGTATATTATCTAATGAAGCACTAAAGCACGCTTCGCTGTCTCATTTCTATAGGTACAAATAAACGATACGGAGCAAACACATATGACTGCTGTAAACACGAACGAAAGAAGTGCGGCGGATACCGCTGTTACCGAGCGAACGGGCACCATCATCGCCGTTTGCTACAGCAAAGAGCTTATCAACAACGTTGCGAAAGTGCCTCATGACAGCGGCGAGATCGCGCAGTGGGGCATACCTGGCGACCGGCACTATGGCGAGACGCGCATCACCAAAGGCCACGTCGTGCCGAACAAGCGAACGATCACCGTGCTGGGCGTAGAAGGCACTCGCTCCGCTTGCGATAATCTCGGCATCCCACACCTGCCGCCCGGCGGACTGGGAGAGAATCTCCTTGTGGAGGGCCTGGGCGATCTCAGCGAGGTTGGCTCCGGCGACAAGATACAGGTCCTGTCACCCGACGGGGAGCCAAAAGTCATCTTGGAGGTCCAGAAGCAAAACGACCCATGCGCCAACACCCAGTTCTACCACAAGATGATGGTCAAGGAGCTGTACGGCAGGCGCGGCCTCCTATGCACCGTGCTCATGCCGGGCCATGTCCAGGTTGGAGATAAAGTAACGATCTCTCGCAAATCGTAGGAGATAGCGTAGCGTTGGTACCTTAGCAAACAAAATGAGCGCCTGCGGCGCTCATTTTGTTTGCTGAAGAGACATTTCTTTCAATCTCTTTTCTCTAAATTACCACCTTGAAGCGATGAGCCGAGAGGCATAGTGCTCGCAGAACCGGAAGCTCTCTGGTAGCGGCGATGCCTGGTCGGGGGCAAGGTACCCATGCGGCTCAGCAATATCGAGCCGAGGCCTATACACCCCGCGACGTAAAGAAGCGCCAGCAACATCCCTGCTACCCACCCCACAGGCACCAGCGCGGCAGGCACAACTGTCGAGCATAGGAGCGTGGCGATGCCCAGGAGCATGTGCACGAGCATAGGAGTGGGGCGCTGTAGAGGCTCGTGGTGAGTAGTCTGGTAAATCCTGCGCCCCAGCCACACGCCTACAATCGCCAGCCCCGAAGAGAGCGTCACTACCACCAGGGCTATCACCACCGGAATGAGCACCCACCCTACCACAGTCACCATAAGGAGCAGGGTCACCACTGCCGTCACAAACGCAAGGAGTACGGCAGTTATGATGCCCAACATCGCTGATGGGCCGCCTTCGGCTTCAAGCGTAGCACTCGCCACCCGCACCCGGCGCGGCACTACCACCACCAGCACCACCGAAAGGGCTAGCGTCACCAGACTGACCAGGCCCCACACAAAGATAGCGCCCATGCGCTCGAATGGCGTGCGCCAAATTTGATTCGCCGGCTGCGAAGGATCGGACATCGAACCGCCGACCGTATTTTCTAAGCCCAGGATGGGAATGTCAGCCTGGTTGATCGCGCCCAGGACTCTGGCACCCGACTCCCGGTTAAGGACGCCATCCGAGAAGTCTATCTCGCCCTCCACCAGGGCCGTAGCGCGAAGGGTCACGTTGCCACCGATCACGTACACATCTCCGGTGATCTTCCCACCGATATCGGCATTACCGAAGACCACTATCGCGTCACCAAGCACTTCGCCCTTCACGATAAGGTTGCCGCTCGTCACGCTGACGTGACCATTTACCGTCTCACCTTTCTCGACCACAAGGTTTGAGCCAAATGCTGAGCGAGCGGGATCGCCCTCGGCTAGAGCAGGTTTGTATACTATTGCAAGAGCAGGTACCGCCAGCATGAGGAGGAGCACGGGTGCTAATAGTATCCTGGTTCGATTGTGTTTATATAGAGAAGTCATAAGGCGGTCAGATCAAGTGAGTGCTTCCAGGTACCCAGTGCTCCCACGACGCTGCTCGATCACTGAGCGTTGGTAGGCGGAAGCGACCTGCCAACCTGCCAGCATCAGCAGACCGAGGATAATACCGGCGACTACGAACATACCGGGGCCAATACCTACGAAGAGGGAGCGCACCCAGGTGTCGGCGGCCTGGAAAAAGGTCCGAAACGCCCCGGCCACGCCCGCCATCTCCCCTTCAAAGGTCAATACGCCCGATACGACGAGCGCCATCACGAGGCCAGCCATGCTCGTAAGTGCCAGCACTCCGGCGGCAACCCAGCGAACGTAAGGAGCTATACGCCCCTGCCACTCGGCGAGGCGCATCGTGAGAGGCCCGGTCAGGCCTCCTGTGAGAGGGCCTGTGGTGGGGAGGATAGGCAGAGGTCGCGTCGGTTGAGGCACCGCGATGCCTCCATATACTGGCGCGACCTGCACGTGAGTTACGGCGGATGTAGCTACCCGTTCCATCACTTTTACATGGAAATTGGCGGGAACAGGGAGAGGCTCAGACACCCAACTCCATAGCATTTTTTCTGCCTCGACCATCGCCTCCCACATGGGGGCGCACTGCGGGCAGCGGGCGATGTGGCTATCCAGGACGCGCTCTTTCTCCGCGTCGAGCAGCCCGTCGAGCTTGAGGGACATCAGGTTGTCATACTTCTTGCAGTTATCCAATTCGGATAGCACGATACACCCCCTTTCTCCTACTCTTCCGGCACCTGGAGCGAGGCTGCGTCTATTGGGCCTAACTCCTGTGTCTGCTGTTTCAGCAATTGCCCTGCCAGCATCCTGCGCGCACGGTGTAGCTGCGTCTTGACGGCGCTCTCCGTGAGACCCGTAGCTTTAGAGATCTCGTCGTAAGACATGTCGCCATAATAGCGCAATAGCGTGACCGCGCGGTACTTTTCAGGCAGAGCGTTTATGAGACCCTGCACCATGTCGCGCTGCTCATCTTGCAGCACTATCTCGTCTGGCTCAGGCTCGTCGCTTTGCACGTACAGAGCAACCCCATCCAGCGGTGCCGAGGGCTTGCGCCTGCGCAGCACGTCTATACAGTGATGCGAGGCTATCGAGAGGAGCCATGTCGAGAACCTGCGGTCTTGCTGGAAGGTATGCAACTGGTTCCACGCCCTCACGAATACCTCTTGCGCGGCGTCTTCGGCATCAGTAGGGTCGCCCAGCATCCGCGACGCCATGTTGTACACCGCCGACTGGTAACGCGTGACAAGCTCGGCGAAGGCCGTCTGGTCGCCGCGCAAAGCAGCCTGCACCAGCAGGCGGTCCTGCTCGGCGGAGGTTAGAGCTACAGGCTGCGCGGGCGCAATCTGCTCCATAATTGTGGACGACAAGTCGCTCTGCACCATGCCGCCTATCACCGGCATGGGGTATACCGGTGCGACCTTGTGCGAGGCAGGATCAACGAGCGCAGTTGAGGTGCGCGAGCGATTGTCCGCCTCGTGAGCGTGCATAATCATGCCAAACGCCGTCGAGAAGAAGCCTCGCTTCCGCCTGGGATGCTTCGACTCGAAGAGCTTATCCAGGCCAAAATCCGCAGACCGAAAGTTGAGAAAATTGGATACCGCGACTTCAGCACCCATTCTTATTATACATCTCCACTAAATGCCAGTAAGCGACATTTCCTGCTTATATACGTGGCAGTGGCGAAAAGAGTTGCAGATAGGAAGAAGGAATTCTTCTTTTCCTGTCAATTTCCAGCCTTTGAAGGGCCGGAAATTGACAGGAAAAGAAATAATAGTCTCCTTTAGGACGTTCGAGCTTCCAGAGAATAGCCCAAAGTAACGTTGCGGTGCGTCTATCTGTATGCTATGCTATTCAAGTAAAAGCATTTTCTTTATATGAATTGATGGTGAATGTCAGCAATAACTCCTGAAGATATGACCGTAACTGAGGAAGCCGTCGCTCTCTCCGCCCCTCCTAAAGAGGGGGAGAGTAACGCCGCGCTACGCATCGAAACGCCAGTCAAGGTGGTGATAGCCTCCAGCTTCGTGCTGCGCCTGGCGGGAGCTTCGACGGCGATTATGCTCGCTGCCTATCTGAAGCAGGAGATGGGGACGAACATTGACGTTATCGGCCTCCTCGGGGCGCTCTTTTACGTCGTTGAGCTGACGCTCGCACCCGTATTCGGCGCGATCAGCGACCTTCGTGGGCGCAGGCCCATTCTGATAATGGGTCCCTTTCTGGGTGCGCTTGCCTTGCTCCTGTACCCGGTCAGCGCGATTGCTTCTCTTTCGGTGCTCAGCGTTTGGATCGTAGCCGCAGCTCGCTTATTCGAGGGGCTATCCACCGCGGCGAAAGTGCCGAGCGCGCTTGGTTACCTGGCAGATGCCACGTCGGGCGATACGAAGCGGCACGCCGAGCTACGTGGGCGCGTCATGGGCTTCTACGAGATCACTTTCCTTGTCGGCCTCGTAGGTGGGAACCTGCTGGGGAGCGGCCTTTGGGAGTCGCTCAAAGTGTCGGGGTTCTACATCGTCTCGCTAATCTACCTGGTAGCGACCGCCATGCTCTTCTTCTTCGTGCCGGAGACCCTGCCTCCTGAAGCGCGTGAGCATCACGACCAGCACCGCCAGTCGGTAGAAGACACGGAGCACCCCGTGCGTGCGCTGCTCAGAAGCAGGCTCAAGGCTTACGCAACCCTCCTCAAAGAGCCTTCGCTTCGCAGCTTCATCCCCGCTTGGCTCGCTATCAACGCCGTCGTCGGGGTAATGGGCAACCTGGTGCAGCCTACACTCCTCCAACCCAAAGATGGTACGGTCAGCCCATTCCCCAACCAGGTACTGGATGGCAAGTTTACCGTCGGGCAGGCTGCCTTTGCCTTCGTCGGCATTGGGTTGGTCTTCATGCTGGGCATCTTCCTGTGGAGCCTGGTGTACGCACGGGTGCGCAAGACGGACGTCATGCTTATCTCAGTAGGCGGCCTGGGGCTGGCGTGCCTGGCTATGTACTTTATCAACGACCAGGTATTGCCTACCACCTGGGGTCCCTGGGTGATGTTGCCGGTCCTGGCGATAGGTATATTCCTCATGAGCGGCTTCACGCCGGTCGCGCTAGGCTACCTGGCGGAAATATCGGGCACGCGGATAGAGCATCGCGGCGCGGTGATGGGCCTCTACTCCGTCTTCCTGGGGTTGGGCCAGCTCATTGGGAGCGGCGGGGGCGGCGTCTTCGTGCAGGGCCTCGGCCAGGGCTTCAACGGCATCATCCTGGCCGTCTTCCTCCTGGGGATAATAGCGCTGGTGGCCGTGATATGGCTCCGCACTAAACATGCTGTCTAGAGAGTGTCAGAAAGCTTAGAAAATGGAAGCATAGAATGCTAGGAAGTACTCGACAGACCTCAAAATGATCTACAGATGAATTTATGTATAGATAAAAGGCCAGAGAGGATAAAACTAGCAGTGAGCACTCATAACCAAGACCAGTTGATTCAAGAGTTGCTTAATAAAGATGTGGAGGAACTCTATATTTGGCTTGGCCGCGAGCTGTATGGGACGCCTGCGTTCCCGCCGTCGCCCCGACAATTAAGCCAACTCGCACATAGTTGGATGGAGAAGAAAGGTGATGACCTGCGCGCGCTGATATGTAACGATAAGAATGTAGTACAACTCTGCAATGCAGAAACCGACGGATATGATCCAGAACTGGTCACCGCCGTTGCAGACTTGATTGCCTCACTCGTGATCGGTGTGTCGCCATTCACGGTCAGCGTGCTGCTCATCAAGGTCGGGTTGCGGCGATTCTGTGCCGACATCTGGGAAGTCTGATCGCTTGAGGTAATACCAGTGCCAAATGCAGATGCTTATCGGCGCTTTCTTGAGCAGTTCGGCCTGACTATTGATGAAGTTCCGCCGATCATGCCAGGCAAGGACATGGCTCGGACTCTCATGCATTTGAAAAGCAGCAGGGTAGGAATTCCCGAAGAGCAAAAAGCAGCGTTTGACGCACTGTTACAGGCACAGGAGGCGAACACTACAAATCTTCTCATGCAGAATATGTCGCAAGTGCTGAATGAAACTATCACGAGTCTTGGTCTCCCATATCAATGCGACACTTATACAGGGATATTTCCGACCAATTCATTCAATGCGCAGGTCACGCGGGTCGATGGAGGAGCCCTTATTCTCATCGATGTAGGGTGTTTTTCACTTATAGAAGCGTTGACGCTGCTCTGGGCTTGGGATGGTGATGAGAAGCGGAAGCGGTTTCTAGCTTGCCGGTTCATACGGGATTATGTTGCCGACTACAAGCTCCCTGACGTCGCGGAATATGACCATCCGTCTCTTCACGATGGGTACAGAGCGCTTGCCTTCAGCGACCTAATAAGCAGAGCGGAGGAGTTTGTGCTGGCACATGAACACGCACACGTTGCGCTTGGGCACATCTGGCAGGCGACTTCAAAACAGTTTTCTACACCTATAGGTCATGTGCCTTTTGTAGAAAAATCCGTAGCGCAAGAGCTTGACGCAGATCAATTAGCCATACATATTCTGTTCTCTGTGAAGAGGGACAGGCTCTATTGGCGGCAGGCTGGCGCCGCTCCATACATAGTCTTCGGCGTGGCGCGTCTAATCGAGAAAGCCGTGCAGGTCATCCAAGGCGAGAAGTTCCTCCATTGGGATACTCATCCACCAAGCGTATTGCGGGGTGCGTGGGTCGAGAAAGCGATCCAGGGTTGGAGGATGGATGAGTACATCGATCTCGGCACTAGGTTCAATGCTTGGCTTACGTCTTGCGAAGACGATTTCGAGCACCTCTTACTAGAGGGCACGCAAGATAAGAGAAGCTCAAGAACCCCTGAGATCGAGTTGCATACGGACACACCAAGGGTCTGTATTTACGTCCGTACCAATGCAACCACCACAAAGTTCGATTATCACGAGAATTTGCTGTTGCAGTATTGTGCTGAACAGGGCTGGCGCGATGTCACTGTCTACCGAGATCGGATCGGGGAGACAATCGAGCCTACGACGTTAAGTCGGTTACAGGAGTCGATTGCACAAGGAGGAGTAGATCCGAAGGCGTATGCCAAGGTTATGCAATTACTAGCTGCAACTGAGAGACTCGATGGTCGTAGACAACTAATGGAGGACATCTCGTTAGGTAAGATAGATATCGTAGTCGTGCATGACTTCGGCAGACTCGGAAGAAATAGGCTTGAGATGTTCGAGGTGATGACAGGTATGTTGAATGCTCACATACGCCTCTTTGTCCCGCGACTAGGCGAAGTCAAAGCAGATACTGTAGTCCCCACAGGATCTCAAGTAGATTATGAATAGCGGCGGTTGCTGTTTCAAGCGCATTGTTCCACGCCCAATGTGGCCTTTCTCCACTCCTAATGTGTACAAAACGCCTCGTCAAACATGGAGCTTGAGAGCTTACTAATGCTCTCAAGGAATTATTGCATGAAAATGGATGGGGGTCTCAGAGTTCATCCAGTTCATTTAGTACAGTTTTACCTTTTTGCTATGTCAAACGGCGTGCCGGACGCGTGCTCTTCGTAGCGTGCCAGCACGAAGAGGAGAGACGAGAGGCGATTGAGGTAGCGCAGGACGTTTCCCGCTGGCATCTGGCCTTCATGGACGAGACGCACGGCGTGGCGCTCTGCCCGGCGCACGATTGTCCGCCCCAGGTCAATCGCCGCAGATGCCGCGCTTGCCCCAGGCAGGACGAACTGCTTCGGCATCTCTACCTCTTTCTCCAACTCGCTTATGGTGGCGTCGAGCCACTCTGCCTGCTCCGGCTTGATGCGGTAAGGGAGCTTCTCTATTTGGGCGGCGGGGATGGCGACCTCGGCCATCATCAGGTAGAGATCGTGCTGGACCTGCCGCAATATCTCATGCACGCGCTCCTGCTGGGAGAGCGCACGTGCCAGACCGAGCGCGCTGCTTGCCTCATCGAGGGTGCCGTAAGTTTCGGGGCGCAAGTCGTACTTGGGCACGCGGTCAGGTCCCAGTAGGTCGGTATAGCCATCATCGCCCGTTCCAAGGCGCTGTCCAAACATTAGTTACCCGTCCTATTGAAATACTTCTCGAAGAGACATAGGGTCTTCACGATTGCTGCCCCTCTCTTATCTGCCGCAGAAGCTCCTCCGGCAAAACGATGCTGAGGCCCGACCCTGCGCTCACTTCGGGAACCCCTACAAGGTGGCGGCGATTGAGACTCACCAGGTAAGTCGTTCCAGCTTTCTTTGCTGCAGCCACTATAGGCGCGTCCTTATACATAGTGTACTGGGCAGCTTCCGACACCTCCTGCGCCGTTGGGTTTACAACCTCAATGTCAAAAAAGCTTAGCAAATTATACAGAACTGGCAGGGCATCAGATCGTTTCTTTAACAGGTTCCGCTCCGTCTCATCGACTACATCCTCGCTGATGACCAACATCACGTTACCTATCGCCCCCTCACGCAATACCTCGCGGGAAGCACCAGTTGTGGATAAGCAAGCAGAAAACAAGACACTGCTATCCACAAATGCCCTAATCATCTCTTGGGTCTAGCCCAGGGTCTAAGCCATACTTTTCTTTTACAATCTGGCCTCTTATCTCTCGCCCACTCTCCATCATCTCCTCAAGGGTGATGCCCTTCTCCCTGAGCATGGCTCCAATTTGGTCTAATGCACGCATGACAACCACTTCACGAGGAGAAATTAGCACACCATCTTCCGTCTCAATGAACGCCACCATATCACCCTTCTTCAAGCCGAGCTTGCGGCGTATCTCAGCAGGGATAGTGACCTGGCCCTTCTCCTGGACCATCGATAATTTCGATGCTGCCATAACGTCCCTCCATAAGTCATACTTCCATACCTATGAGAGAATTATAACAGTAAGAGTGCCATCCAGGGTACGTCAAGCCACCCAGTACCAATTCACAAAGCGGATCGTGTAGAAGGTCAGCAGCACAATGCTGAGCCACGTTATCACCTGATCTGCGTAGCGGTTGCGACCAAGAAGGGCCAGCACTATGAACATAGGGAAAAGTACGATCAGAAAACGTGGGTATGACAGGAGAGGGTCGTTGCGTGTGGCCGAGAAGAGGGGGAAGAGGATGCCTGCCCACAGATAGAGACTGTAGCTTCCCCGCAGCCAGCGGAGCGAGAGCACTCCGACCACCACCGCGAGTACAAGCGCGCCCAGGTAAGTCCAGCTCTGGTTCTCAAGTTGCAGCTTGAACTCCATCTGCGTGGCGACTCTGAACGCGCCCGCTATAGTCTGCCACGGCCACGAGAATTCGCGATTCCACACCTCCTGCGCGGAGAGCGATGCGAATGGATTGCCGAACATCGCCGCCGCCCAGCCTAATAATCCTAACAAGGAGAAGAGAGGGAGCGAGAGTGACGCTAAAGCCAGCCTCGAAGGGCGACGTGGCGGCATCGCATCAGGCGTAGTGGGTAGTGGTGGGCGTAAGGCCCTCCACATCTCCCAGCCTAGAGGTAAGAGCAAGAGCAACCCTGTTGTGCGCGTCCAGATAGCAAATGAAACTGACACCGCTGCCCACCACCATCTTTGCGTCCGCGCTGCCAGCAGCGTAGCCACCGCCAGGAGGAGGAACAGCGACTCGCTATACACGGCCCAGAAGAAGAAAGCCATCGGGAAGGCTGCCACGTAGAATATCGTGCGGTGAGCGTCCTTTGGGTGGAAGTCGAGGCGTACGAGGCGGTGTAGCAGCACTAGGGCGACCAGGAAGAATAGCGCCGAGAGAAGCGTCCCGGCCCATATATACCGCTCGCCCGCCAGCCAACCAAATACTTTCACCGACCAGGGGTAGAGTGGGAAGAAGGCCGCGCTGCCGTCATCCCGGCTGTAGCCTTCGGTGGCGATCTTCAAGTACCACTGCCCATCCCAGCGCGTCCACACCCCTGCAAGCCTGTCAGCCAGTCCGTTGAGAAGCGGCCCACCCGGCGATCCGTACCAGTTGGCCGTGCCCGCGGGTTGCCTCCCCAGGTCAGTTACCGAAGGGAGCATTATGCCGGCCAGCACCGCCACCAAACCAAGCGCAAGACGTGATCCCAGCCAGACGCTGAAGGGCTGGAATGTCAAGAGAGGCAGCGCCCACGGTGGTAGCGCCCGCCTCAGCTCGGCGGTGAAGAGTCCCGGACGCGGGCTGGCATCGGCACCTTTGCTGGAAGCGCCTGCATGCGACTCCTTGACCTTTCCCCGGATGGGTGGCGGCTTCGTTGGCGCTGTGTCATCCACGCTTACAGGCACTGGCGCTGGAGGCCATGCTACCGCCTGCATCGGCACAGTCTCTTGGGGCACCTCGGCGGTGACGCGTTCTTCCCCTTGGGACTTCACGCGCGTTGTATGGCTCGCATCACCTGAAGCCCTAACGGCTGCGGATGCCGGTCCTTGCACAAGGGGCATCTGCTGCGTCTTACCGTCCGCAGCCTCCGAGTCGCCCTCTTTCCTTTCTGCTTCAGTTCGCATGGCAAGATAGAGTATATCATAGACGGACGATGGACGACGGACGACAGACGACAGAAAGTAGGCAGAAGGCAGTGGGCAGAGATTACACAATACTCTCATGCATCACGCATTACGCATCACGTTTCACTCCGTCGTCCGTCGTCCGTTGTCCGTCGTCCGTTATCCGTCGTCCGCATAGCTGGACAGCACAAGGCTTCCGTGCTAAGATGTGCTTGAAAACAGACGGTGGTAGAGGAGAGGCCAAGCAATGGAGCTTGAGGGCAAAGTCGCCCTGGTGACGGGTGGTGGTCGCGGTCTGGGGAGAGCTACGGCGCTGGCTCTCGCTGAGCGTGGGGCTAAAGTGGCAGTGCTGGCCCGCTCACTCTCTGAAGTGGAGGAGACGGCCAGGCTGGTGAGGCAATATTACGGCGTCGGCCGCGCGCTCGCTATACACGCCGATGTTACACGCGAGCGCGAAGTTGCCGAGGCCTTCGATGCCGTCCGCAAACGTTGGGGCGGGGTGGACATCCTGGTCAACAACGCGGGTCAGACCGGGGCTACCCGCCCGATTGTTACCCTATCTCTTGCCGAGTGGCAGAGCGTTATAGACGTAAACCTGACAGGGACATTTCTCTGTTCGCGGGAGGCTATGAGAGATATGGCGCGCCGCAAGTGGGGACGGATAGTCAATATCTCGTCCGATTCGGCTGCCTTCGCGGTCCCCTCGCTGGCCGCCTATAGCGTAGCGAAAGCCGCTGTCGAGCACCTGACGCGCCTTATCGCAGCCGAAGGGGCTTCCATAGGGGTAGTGGCGGTAGCGTTGCGTCCAGGCTTGCTTGACACCCGGATGCAAGAAGACCTGCGCACCCGCTCCGCCGAAGCGATTACCCCGGAGCTACGCACGCTCTTTTCAGTATATAAGCAAAAAGGCCGTCTCGTCCCACCTGAGCGCCCCGCCGAGATAATCTCTTACCTTTGTAGCACATCCCGCACCGAAGACCTCAACGGGCGCGCCCTTGACGCGCACGAAGTGGAGGAGCTGCTCGCAAGATAAAGGAAATGCTGTAGAGGGAACGCGACCAAGTATCAGTTTCACTGGAGGCGCATCATGACCGATACTCGCACCGTCTTCAAACATGTAGACTACGACCTCTCCGGTCTGCTCCACTATATAGAGATCGGGGATATCGGCCTGCCTGACATCCAGCGTCCTTTCGTCTGGCCCGCCACCAAGGTGCGTGACCTCTTCGACTCGATGTATCGTGGCTTCCCAGTCGGCTACCTTCTCTTTTGGCAGAATGCAGGCGTCAAAGGAGCACGACCTATCGGCGTCGGTCCCAAGACCCACAGTGTACCCTCCTTACTTATCGTGGACGGCCAGCAGCGCCTCACTTCCCTCTACGCTGTGCTTCGGGGCAAGCCCGTGATTGATCAGAACTACCATGAGACGCGCATAGAGATCGCCTTCCGCCCTCGTGACGCTAAGTTTGAGGTCGCTGATGCAGCCATACGCAAGGACCCTGAGTTCATACCTGATATCTCTACTATCTGGTCTTCCGGCAAAGGAAGCTATAAATTTATAGAGAAATTCCTTGCCAACCTATCGTCCAAGCGCGAGCTATCAGAGGAAGAGCGCGACGCGAACAGCGAAAACCTCGACCGTCTATTTGACCTTCAGAAATATCCCTTCACGGCTCTTGAAGTTGCCGCCACTGTAGACGAAGAAGCTGTAGCCGACATTTTTGTCCGCATCAACAGCGAAGGCGTCAAGCTCAACCAAGCCGACTTCATCCTCACTCTTATGTCTGTCTTCTGGGAGGAGGGCCGCGTCGATCTTGAGCGCTTTAGCCGCGCCGCCAAGAACCCGCCACAGCCCGCTCAAACTCCATCTCCCTACAATCCTTATATCAAACCAGCTCCTGACCAGATGCTTCGCGTAAGCGTAGGTCTCGGCTTCCATCGTGCCCGCTTACAGCACGTTTATAATCTCCTTCGAGGTAAGGACTTAGACACAGGTGTTGTCGCCGCCGAACGCCGCGAAGCGCAATTTGCAGTACTTGAGCGAGCACAGGATCATGCTCTCAATCTCCAAAATTGGGCAGAATTCCTTAAGACGCTGTTGAGTGCCGGATACCGCTCCGGCAGCATGATTACCTCCGAAACGGCCCTCCTCTATGCCTACACACTCTTCCTCATTGGCAAGCACGAGTATGGCGTGGAACCCTTCAGCCTACGCAATATCATGGCACGCTGGTTCTTTATGACATCCCTTACCGCCCGATACTCAGCCAGCCCAGAAACGATGATGGAGGGAGACCTAGCTCGGCTGCGTGACATCAAGAAGAAAGAGGACTTCATAGCCCTCCTCGATCATATCATGAATGACACGTTTACTGATGACTATTGGAGCATAACCCTCCCCAACAACCTTGCCACCTCTTCCGCACGGACGCCATCCCTCTTCGCCTATTACGCGGCACTCAACTTACTGGATGCTCACGCCCTCTTTTCCAAGGTGAAAATCCCCGACTTATTGAGCCCCACTATGCAGGCTCACAAATCAGCAGTCGAACGCCACCATCTCTTCCCCAAAGCTTATCTGACGAAACAAGGCATCACCGGCACGATCAACACCAACCAGATAGCTAATTTCGCTCTCATGGAATGGTTCGACAACATAGCCGTCTCTGACGCGCCCCCTGCCGAATACTTCCCTAAGTTCGCCACCCGTTTCTCCCCTGAAGACCTCAAGCGGATGCATTACTGGCACGCACTGCCCAAGGGCTGGGAGCACATGGATTATTTCGATTTCCTTTCTGCTCGACGAAAACTCATAGCTGATGTGATCCGTGATGGCTTTGCCCTTATCTAATGATTAGAAGTTGGCGCACAAAGACCAGAATGCCTTTATCACAGCCCAACATGAAGGATCACCTAAAAGAGTCCGAAGGACAGCTTTGAATCATTAAACAATCATGCTTGCCCACTCGCCGTCTTGATAAAGTGTGCAGACCTCAGCTCGCGCTCCAATATGTATGAGATATAGCTCTGCATTATGGAGCGAAGCTCCTCGTATAGCTCTTCGTCTATGCGGAGGCGGCGCATCGCGCTGTAAGGGTTGCGCTGTGCGAGGCGGAGCACTTTGAGGGCGTTAACCGACATATCACGTCCCACCCCCACCCTCCGGCATGAGGAGCACACTGCGCCACCCAGCGCGGGGCTGAAGGCGTTTACGGTGGGCGCGAGGTCATTGCGGCACTCCACGCACTTTGCTAGCTCTGGCGCGTACCCCATGTAATTGAGCAACTGCAACTCGAACCAGCGCAGCACGCGGTCGGGGTGCGGCTCCGTCGAAAGAAGCCCAAGCGCCTCCACCATCAGCCTGTAGACGGGGTAATTTTCTAACGCGTCAGGCGTGAGCGCATCGAGCAGCTCCGCCGCGTAGGATGCGTGGGCGATGCGCTCCAGGTTATCGTGCAACGGGCGGTAAGCGTCTACAGTTTCGCTCTGGGTGATAATATCCAGGTTGCGGGCCTTCGCGAGCAGCATTTGGCTACGGGTGAATAGCTCTACGTGCCCGGCCAACCTGCTCGTCACCCGCCGCACGCCCTTGGCAACGACCCGCAGCTTACCGAAGTGAGGCGTAAAGATGGTCAGAATCTTGTCCGCCTCCCCCAGGTCCATACGCTTCATCACTACCGCTTCAGATTTATAAAGATGCTCTCTTGCGCTCATCACTCACTCTCACTCCTCGCGAATCTCACCTCTAATTATACCCGATTAGGCGTCAGTTCTGCCGACAACGGACGACAGACGACAGACGACGGACGACGGATTAAACACAACGACGCAGAGAACACAAAGATAACACAGAAATTATTATGGATTGCTATTTGCCATTAAGAACCTCTGTGTGTCCTCTGTGACCTTTGTGCCTCTGTGTTTAATCCTTCGTCCGTCGTCCGTCGTCCAGTATCCCCTTCCAAGAAAACTCCAGGATGTGGATTTCTGGTGAGCGCAAACGAGATGTGGTAGAATTAGACTCTGCGACATGCTACGCCTGGCGCAAAATATCTCGTGGATCGAGGTAATTAATACGATGATGTACAATCCTCAGAACCCTCTTATCGTTCAAAGTGACCGCTCACTCCTCCTCGAAGTAGACAACAAGCTCTATTCGTCGGCGCGTGACGACCTTGCACGCTTCGCCGAGCTTGAGAAAAGCCCGGAGCACATCCATACTTACCGCATCACCCCACTATCCCTCTGGAACGCAGCTTCTGCGGGCGTGAGCGCCGAGATAGTGCTTGGAGTGCTTGAGCGCTACAGCAAGTTTGACCTTCCCTCGAACGTCCTCACCGACATAAAGGACTACATCTCCCGCTTCGGGCGCATCAAGCTGACCAAGTCGGAAGATGGGGACTTGCTACTACGTGCCGACGACCCAATGCTCATAGCCGAGGTCGCCCGCAACAAGAAGATACAGCCTTACGTCCTTTCCCAGCCGGATCGCAACACCCTTCGGATAGACCCTCGCATGAGGGGCCACGTCAAGCACGCGCTGGTGCTCTTTGGCTACCCGGCTGAGGACCTGGCGGGCTACACGGACGGCGACGCGCTGCAGCTCGCGCTGCTCGAACAGAGCGTGAGGGATGGAGCGCCCTTCGGACTCCGCCCCTATCAGATAAACGCCGCGAGCGCATTCTGGGCCGGGGGCACCGTGCATGGCGGTAGCGGCGTAGTAGTCCTCCCCTGCGGAGCGGGGAAGACGGTGGTCGGCCTCGGCACGATGTCGCAGGCGCAGACCCATACGCTCATCCTGACCCCTTCTACTACCGCCGTGCGCCAGTGGATAGCTGAGATGCTCGATAAGACCACCCTCACCGCCGACCAGGTTGGGGAGTACACGGGCGACAAGAAGGAAGTCAAGCCTATCACCGTCACTACGTACCAGATGCTCACCTACCGTCCTTCTATAAGTGCTGTGAACGAGAATACCGGCGAGATTGGTGAGTTCCCTCACTTCGAGATTTTCACCAAGCACGATTGGGGCCTCATAATCTACGACGAGGTACATCTCCTCCCCGCGCCCGTCTTCCGCGTGACGGCTGAGATACAGGCCCGCAGGCGCCTCGGCCTCACAGCTACCCTGGTGCGTGAGGATGGGCGCGAGACCGACGTATTCTCCCTGATTGGTCCCAAGAAATACGACGTGCCCTGGAAAGACCTCGAAAAGCAAGGCTGGATAGCAACGGCGGAATGCACCGAGATCAGGATGCCCCTCACCCCTGAGGAGCGCATGGAGTACACGCTCAACGACGACAACCGCATCAAATACCGCATCGCCGCCGAGAACCCCATCAAGATTGACGTGCTCGAAGCCCTACTTGAGCGCCACCAGGATGATTGCGTGCTGGTAATCGGGCAGTATATCGAGCAGTTGAACGAGATCGCTAAGAAGTTCAACGCCCCTCTCATTACGGGCAAGACACCTAATGCTGAGCGTGACCGCCTGTACGGGGAATTCAGATTGGGCAATTTGAAGATGATGGTGGTGAGCAAAGTAGCCAATTTCGCAATCGACTTACCAGATGCAAACGTTGCTATACAGGTATCAGGTACCTTCGGCTCTCGCCAGGAGGAGGCCCAGCGTCTTGGGCGCATCTTGAGACCCAAGAAAGATGGCTCTGTTGCCAGCTTCTACACCCTCGTAACGCATGACACCAAGGACCAGGACTTCTCCACCAATCGCCAGCTATTCCTTACCGAGCAGGGCTACCGCTACAATATCGTGGACGCCACCACCATCCTGCCCGACCTCCCCACTCGCCTCGCACAGATGCAGGCCGAGTTCGAGGAGAAGAAACTGTCGAGCGACTTCAACATCGAGGAACTGGCTCAGAAGCGCACCAGCAAAGCTCGTAGCGGTGATGCTGGTAGCGATGAAAGCAAACCTAAAGGTCGCAAGCGCAAGGCCGCAGAGGAGACCAGCGAACCACCCGCCGAGATTGCCTTAGCAGAGGACGTAGCCGCCGGTGCCGAGGACCAGCAGCCAGCAGCCAGCAGGCGTGGTCGCCCTCCCAAGCAAGGGTCGGGAAGAGATCACTTACGCGTCATTAAATAGAGGTTGATGAAATATAATCTATTCGGCACTGCAACCGCCGAATAGATTATATTTTGTGGGGAGATTATCATGCCTGTAGTAGCAGTCATAGGTTGCCAGTGGGGCGACGAAGGCAAGGGGAAGGTCGTTGACCTCCTTGCCGAGCAGGCGAGCGTTGTGGCACGCTGCAACGGCGGGCCGAACGCGGGTCATACCATCGTCAACGAGCATGGCACTTTCCGCCTGCGACTCACCCCCTCCGGCATCTTCAACCCACAGGCCGTCTCCCTGATCGGCAATGGAGTGGTCGTTGACCCCGACGTGCTTCTCCAGGAGATGGAGCAGTTGCACGCGGCAGGAATAGACGTATCGCGCCTCCTGGTGAGTGACCGCGCCCACGTCATCATGCCCTACCACACTTTGCTTGACGGCCTGGAGGAGGATGCACGCGCCCAGGACCGCGCAGGCAACATAGGGACCACCCGGCGCGGCGTCGGCCCTGCATACATGGACCGGGCAGCTCGCGTCGGCATCCGCATGGGAGATCTCATCCAGGAGGAAGCGCTGATGACTCGCCTTTCGTCGGTGCTCCCTGCCAAGAACGCCATTATCACGAAGGTGTACGGCGGGGAACCGTTGGACCTCCGCCGGACCTATTTGCACCTTGTTGAGAGAGGCGAAAAGCTCCGCAAGCACATCATGCCTACCGAGCTTGTGATAGCGCGTGCCCTACAGGACAAGCGCCCGGTGCTCCTCGAGGGCGCTCAAGCCGCTCTCCTCGACCTCGACTTTGGCACCTACCCATACGTTACGTCGAGCAACCCTACGGCCGCTGGGCTTTGCGTTGGATCGGGCACTCCCCCCAACCAGGTGAACGCCATCCTGGGGGTATTCAAGGCTTACCAGACGCGCGTAGGCACCGGGCCATTCCCAACCGAGATCGAAGGGGAGCTTGCCGACTTCTTGAGAGAGCAGGGTGGGGCGGGACATGGAGAGTATGGTACGGTCACGGGACGCCCGCGGCGCGTGGGGTGGTTCGACGCTGTGGCGGGGCACTATGTCGCGCAGATCAACGGGCTGACGGGCGTGGCGATTACCAGGCTGGATGCGCTCGATAAGTTCGACACTCTCAAGATATGCACGGCGTACAAGGTCCACGACATGCATCTTGCCCATCTCCCGGCAGACCTATCTATCCTTGAGACCGTCGAGCCGCAGTATGAGGAGCACCCGGGCTGGAAGAGTGACACTTCGGGGGTACGCAACTGGAGCGACCTCCCGCAGAACGCCCGCACCTACGTGGAGCGCATCTGCCAGCTTGTCAGCACACCCCTAGATATGGTCTCCGTAGGCCCCCACCGCGAGCAGACCATAACCCTCCGCAACCCCTTCAACACCCTCCCCCAGCAGGTAGGCCAGCTAGTCCAATCCCTCACCAGAGATGGTGGATAATAGAGATCTCTTTTCATAAAAGATCGGAAATCGGTTC
Source organism: Chloroflexia bacterium (assembly GCA_035274425.1). Taxonomy (GTDB): domain Bacteria; phylum Chloroflexota; class Chloroflexia; order QHBQ01; family JADMIH01; genus JADMIH01. Next base: position 9,980 of record DATEOC010000027.1, on the reverse strand, counting down.
CACCGATTTCCGATCTTTTATGAAAAGGCTTCTAACTGCTTACGCCGAGGGAGAGGAATTCGTCTGTGGGATCTCTTGTTAGGAGGCTGTTCAGACCTGCGAGGGCTGGCTTTCCTTCGAAGAGGACGCTGTATAGCTGCTCGGTTATGGGCATCTCGATGTTGTAGCGTGCGCATAGCTCACGGGCGACGACAGTAGTGGTCACTCCCTCGGCTATCTGGCCACCCATCTCCGCTTGAGCCTCTTTGAGCGTCTTCCCTTTAGCCAGCTCCTGCCCCAGGGTGCGGTTGCGCGAAAGTGGAGATGCACAGGTGGCGATCATGTCGCCCAACCCTGCCAGGCCCGCGAAGGTGAATAGCGACGCACCTGCCGCCATGCCGAGGCGTGCTATCTCAGCCAACCCCCGCGTGATAAGTGCCGCCTTCGCCGAGTCGCCCGCCTCCATACCGTCGGCCATGCCCGCCGCCAGGGCGATGATATTCTTGAGCGCCCCTGCGAATTCGACACCTACCAGGTCAGGGTTGGTGTAGACGCGAAATCTCCCGCCCGTCAATAACTCCTGTGCTCTCTGCGCGGTTGCCGTGTCATGGGAGGCTACCACAGTAGTGGCCGGACGGCCCACTACTATCTCCCTGGCAAGGTTGGGGCCGGAGAGAGCGGCCACACGCTCCTTATAGCCGTCCCCTAGCTCCTGTTCCAGCACTTCGGACATGCGGAGGAGCGTCTTCAGCTCAAGCCCCTTCGATGCGCTAACTATTATGGGACCTTTGCTATCGAGATAAGGCTTGAGGGCACGAGCATTAGCACGCATCGTCTGGGATGGCACTACCATTAGCAGCATGTCGCAACCGTCGAGTGCCATGCCCATATCAGCGGTAGGAAGCAGGCTTGGGGGAAAGGGGAAGCCAGGCATGAAGCGCGTATTCTCGCAGGCTGCCTGGAGCTTCTCTGCCTCCTCATCTGTGCGACAGAGCAGGTAAGTAGCTAAACCTTGCCTGGCAGAAAGTATCGCCAGGGTAGTGCCCCAGGTCCCCGTGCCTACGACCGTCACCCGCCCGGAACGCTCACCCACCGCTTTACCTCCTGAGCCTAAGCCCTTCACGCAATATATGGTCCTTCGTGCTGATCATACCTGAGCGATACCTGGCAATTATAGCATGGGGCATATACCCACTCAATGCCATCTTACGGTGGTCTATCTTGAACATAAGCAAAGCACCCATGAAGGCGTACCGATGTGTGGCCTTTCAGGGTGCAAGGCTAACCAAGTTTGTATTTATAGGGCGCATAGTCGTGCGCCCTGTCAACTACTTACCGCCGCCCGTGCCAGATGAGCTACCGGACCCCCTCTTGCTGCCGCCGGTCTGGGAGGCCGAGCCGCCTGCGCTTTCTCCGCCTCCTTTGGCACCGGTACCGCCGGTTCCCCCGCTGCTACGTTTGGAACCAGCGCCTCCGCCGCTCTTGCTGGAGCTTGCCGAGGCGGACTTGGAGCTACCGGAGCCTGTCGAGGCGGATTTGGAGCTGCCTGAGCCAGACTTCACAGCCGGCTTGTCGTCACCGCCTGTTATGTGACTGACAGCCTCGCCAACCTTGCCCGCAGCCGCACCCACGACCTCAACAACCTTATCTTTGGCGGTGCCTAGAGCGTCACCCGCGACTCCCAGGGCATCCCCCGCCTTCTCCATTACGACTCCCGCAACTTCGCCAGCTTTCTCTTTGGCTGTCTCAAGCGCGCCCTCGCTCTTAGCAGCGGAGGATTTCCCCCCGGCACCGGTTGTACCCTTCTTTGAAGTAGCCATGATAACCTCCCTTTAATATCCTTGTATATCACGCCGGTTTTCATCATCCTCTCCCGGCCTCATAGAGATACAAATGCAAGTAACATGCCGCGAGTCGCCGCGCCGGCTGCCGTGATATAATGACGTGCCTATCTGCACACCCAGGAGCCAGTAATGCCAAATGCGCCTGACACTATAATCATAGAAAACGCCCGCATCTACACGATGAATAGAGACCATCCACGCGCTGATGCTCTCGCCATTAGAGATGGCCGCGTGCTGGCCGTCGGGACTCTGGAGGAAGTAAGGAATATCGCGAATGGCAGTCGCCGGATAGACCTGGAAGGGCGCGCCATGATACCGGGCCTCATAGATGCGCACATTCACTTTCTCGACTACTCGCGCAGCCTGAGCAAGGTCAACCTTGATGGGGTAGCCTCGAAGGAGGAGGCGTTGCGTATGGTAGCGGAGAAGGCACGTGAGGTAGGGCAGGGGAGATGGGTGCTCGGTGGGGGGTGGAACAACAACCTGTGGTCCTCTCCCGACTTCCCCAGCAGGCATGACCTTGATCGCGTCGCACCCGACAACCCTGTCTATCTTGACCGCAAAGACCTGCATAGCTGCTGGGTCAACGGCATGGCTCTCCAAAGGGCAGGTATAACACGCGACACGCCCGATTCACCTGGGGCCGCTATCGGGCACGACGAGGCAGGGGAGCCGAATGGCCTTTTGTACGAATTGGCGGTGCGCCTGGTGCGAGACGCGATAGAGGAGCCTCCAGAGGGCGCGAAGGTCTCCATGCGGCGCGGATTTGGCGCCCTGACAAGTATGGGGCTGGTAGGGTTCCATGACTGCGAGGGGCCGGAGGCATTCGCCGCTCTGCAAGAGTTAGATGCCGCGGGGGAGCTGCCTATGCGCGTGGTGATTCTCCTGGCATTTTACAGGCTGGACGAGGCAATAGGTCTTGGCCTCAAGACGGGCTTCGGCTCGGACCGCTTGCGGATCGGCCCCGTGAAGATATTCAGCGACGGCTCCCTCGGCTCGATGACCGCAGAGATGCTTGAGCCATTCGAGGGCCAGCCAGGCAATCTCGGCATCTCCAGGATAGACCAGGAGGTGCTGGAAGATGCGATCAGGCGAGCCGCGGACGCAGGCATCCCTTGCGCCATCCACGCCATAGGCGACGCCGCTAACAGGCGAGTGCTGGACGCTTTTGCTAAAGTTCAAAGTTCAAAGTTCAAAGTTCAAAGTTCAAGTCGCGACGTTGAACCTTGGACTTTGAACTTTGAACTGGTCAACAGGATAGAGCACGCGCAGCTCCTCCACCCCGACGACATCCCTCGCTTCGCGCAGTTGGGTGTGGTGGCCTCCATGCAGCCAATACATGCCACGTCGGATATGCACGCTGCTGACCGGCTCTGGGGAGCGCGCTCGCGGTATGGGTATGCATGGCGCAGCCTGCTCGACGCGGGCGCGCTGGTAGCGTTCGGCTCGGACGCGCCCGTAGAGACGCCCAACCCCTTCGCAGGGATACACGCTGCCGTCACCCGCCAGGACGCCAACGACCTGCCCGAAGGGGGATGGTATCCCCAGGAGAGGCTAACGGTAGAAGAGGCTGTGCGGGCCTACACCGAGAGCGCCGCACGTTCAGCACCCTATCTCCCCAACGTGACAGGTACCCTCACCCCAGGCTCGGTAGCCGACCTGCTGGTGCTTGACCGGGACATATTCACAACCTCACCGCATGAGATAAGGGACGCTCACCCGCTTGCGACGGTGGTGGGAGGTAAGGCAGAGTATGACCCAGATGGTATATTTTGAGAGACAGAATAGGCCGGATGCTTAGCATCCGGCCTATTCTGTCTCCCCCGTGTGAAGGGTTAGTATCCCGGAGGGTTGCCTTCTCTGTTTTCGCCTTCCAGGCGAACTGTATCCTGTCCACCTGAGTCATAACCGTCGCCTGGCCCGGCATCGCCATGAGCGCCATCGTGGATGTCTGAGGCCACGTCGTCCATGTGGTGTCGCATCTCATCCATGCTGTCTCCCATAGATTCGCTGGCGTTACTGGCGGCTTCGCGGGCAGAATCGCCCATGTTGTCGGCAACATCTGACACCGTATCTCCGGCTTCATCTGCCATATCTGACACGGTATCACCTGCATCCTCCGCGGCATCCTGGCCCCGGTGAACAACGCGCTGTACCATGTCCTGGGCCTTCTCGGCACCCTGCTCTACGAAGTCCTTGGCGCGCTCCGCACCCTGCTCCATAACGCTCTTCACCTTCTCAAGTCCTTCAACCGCGACGTGGCGGCCACGCTGGATCGACTCCTCAATGTCAGGTCTGCGCTCTTCCAGGCGATGCCGGGCTTGAGCCGACAAGTCATCTACCCTTCGCCCCAGGTCATCTACGCGTTCTTTCAGCTCGGCGCGCATCTGGCGTGTGCGCTCGTTATTCATCACAGCGGCAGCCACGCCCAGGGCCAATGCCCCTACTGCGACTACCATACCTATTCCCTTCCCGATAAGATCGTCTGATTTGTTCTCGGCCATGTGTGTGCTCCTTCTTTTTAGACGACGGACGACGGACGACGGACTACAGACGACGGATGATATGTGACCAAGCTAGTTTCTCTTGCCAACTCACGCATCCAAAATTGCTACTAATCGCCATCTATCGTCCGTCATCCGTCGTCCGTCGTCCGTCACCCAGCTTGCTCACCAATGCTCTCATCAACTTTACGAAGCGCGGGCGCGACTCTTCGGCTACAGTCAGCACCTCCTCGTGGTTGACAGGCTCATCGCTGTCGGCGAGGGCCATGTTGGTGATATTGGAGATGCCTACAACTTTCATACCGCCGTGCACCGCCACCAGCGTCTCAGGCACGGTCGACATCCCTACAGCGTCCGCGCCCCATTGCCGTAGCAGCCGCAATTCGGCCCGCGTCTCATAGTTGGGTCCTGCGACCACTATGTATACGCCTCGCCGTACCGGAATGTTACAGTCGTCGGCTGCACTTTGGGCTAATTGGAGAAGCTCAGGGTCGTATGGCGGGTTCATTGCAGGGAAGCGCGGGCCGAGATCGGGGTCGTTCGGGCCGATGAGCGGGTTATGACCGCCCCATCCCAGCATGTTGATATGGTCCTCGATGAGCATGAAGTCGCCCGCCCTGAAGTCGGGGTTGAGCCCGCCCGCCGCGTTCGTAACCACGAGAGTATCTACGCCAAGGGCGCGCATCACCCGCACAGGGAAGGCCACCTGCTGGAGGTCGTACCCCTCATAGAAGTGGAGGCGGCCCTGCATGACCGCCACCCTCGTCCCTTCCAATGTGCCCAGCACTAGCCTCCCTACGTGCCCAATCACCGAAGATTGAGCGAACCCCGGTATATCCGAGTAGGGGATAGATGCCAGCGCCTCGACTTCGCCCGCGAGCGCGCCGAGGCCGGAACCGAGTATGACACCTACCTGGGGCGACCAGCCCTCCGGCAACTGCTTACGCACCGCGTGCGCAGCTAAGACGATTTTGGCGTGAGTGTCACTTAGCATTTCTACTCCAACTGTGCTTTTTGGGATTCCATGCCTTGCCTAGAGAGTTAGTCAAAGCGTTTGTGAAGGAACCTTGTTAAGTCTGAATTTCAGGAACCGGACCGACATTGCCAATATGACCCAGGCTAATAAGCTGCTGCTCAGCCAGCCGGCAGTAGTTGCATTTTCTTTGGCACTATAATAAGTCTGCCAGTTCATTCCAAAATCACGAATAGGATTTGCAGTAGGACCTCCAGCAATAATGTATATCGCATGGTAAGTCGCGCCTGCCGCCGTCCAGCCTATGATGCAGCCGAGTAACCAAAGGTAAGTGTTTCTGGCCTGATTTCGCATGACGACCCACTGGAATATACCGAGAACAACCCCAACAACAGCCCCAAGCAAAGCTCCTCTGGCAATCAGGTCGATCAGCATGGGCGACCCCCCGTCGCCGGTATCAAATGCCTCACGGGGAGGAAAATCTACCGCAAACGTAAAGAAAAGGGCTGTAGTAGCACCCAAGACCGAGGCTATGGTCAAACCTAAGAACGTGACTGGTATCCACCAGAAATCTCGCTTGAATTCAGACCAGTGGGCACGCAATATCAGCCACTGTCCAAACCCGGTAAGTGCTCCGCTAATCATACCAACTAATAGGCCACCATAAGCCAGAACCACAAAAGCCAGGTTGCCAGCAGGCGTGAGTCCGGCAAACTCATTCTTGATAAGAGGAAAAGGCATTGTCATGAAGGTAATAGCAACGCCTACGCTACTGACCAACCCCCACCAAGTGGCTAAGTACCAACTGAAGCCCTGCGTGTCTTCTTCCATCGATAAAATAACCCACTTGTCAGAGCCTTACCGAGTCTGGCGCAGATAGCGGTCTTGCCGCCATCCGCGTCTCCACTTATCGCCATGCACTGTATCGAGGACCCCTAGCCCGATAGGCCAGGCGGTTCCTCCTTTTCCGGGTCGCCCACACCCCCACCCGTCGCCACAGGGTCGGTGTTGGTAGTGGGGCCGGGAGGTGGAAGCGCACCGTCGTCCGTCGTCCGTCGTCCGTCGTCCATACCGCCGTCGCGCTTCATCGAAAGGGCCACCAGCTCAGAGAGGTCCATCAAACGTATCTTGTCGCCCGCCTCTTTGCCCTTGATGCCATCCTCGAACATGGAGGTGCAGAAGGGGCAGGCAGCCGCCAGCGTGGGCGCGCCCGTGTCAAGCGCGTCCTGCATGCGGTTCTGGTTCATGCGACGCCCGGTATGCTCCTCGATCCACATGCGCCCACCACCCGCTCCGCAGCAGAGGGCGTTATTGCGAGTCCGCTTCATCTCTCTCAATTCCACACCCGGTATCGCTTCAAGCACGTTGCGCGGCGCGTCATACACGTCGTTGTAGCGCCCCAGGTAGCAGGGGTCGTGATAGGTGATTGCCTGCTCCACCCGGTTCGCGAGCGTGATGCGCCCCTCTTTTATGAGGTACTCTACGAATTCCGCGTGGTGCAGCACATCGTAGTTGCCGCCAAACTGCGGGTACTCGTTCTTGATGGTGTTGAAGCAGTGTGGACACGAAGTGATAATCTTGCGCACTCCGTAAGTGTTCAGCACCTCAACGTTGGCCTCCGCCATCGTCTGGAAGAGGTACTCATTTCCAGGCCGCCGTGCAGGGTCGCCGCAGCAGCTCTCCTCCTTGCCCAGGATGGCGAACCTGACTCCCGCCTCCTTGAATATCTGCGTCAGCGACTGCGCGATGCGCTGGTTGCGGGCGTCGAACGAGCCTAGACAGCCGACCCAGTAGAGCACCTCCAATAACGGCTCTGGGGAGCCGGACGACGGACGACGGATGACGGACGACGGATCAGTTGGGGTAGCTTCGACGGTGGAGGCAGGGTCGCCGTGAGAGACAGCCTCTTGCTTGACTTCTGTCTTGAGGGTTGGACCTGCGAAGAGGGGACGGCCCTCCTCCTCCGCCTGCGCTGCCATTTCGACAAGGGAGGGCACATCCAACCCCTCTGCCCAGTCGGCGCGCTGGTTGGGCGAGAAGTCCCAGGGGTTGCCCTTCGTCTCAAGGTTGCGGAAGAGGCGGGCAAGCTCAGGTGGAAAGCGGCTCTCCTGCATCACCAGGTAGCGCCGCATGTCGGTGATCTTGGGCACGTGCTCGATGAATACGGGGCACGCCTCCATGCACGCCCGGCAGGTGGTACACGACCACAGTGTTTCGTCCATGATCCAACCGCCCACCAGGGGAAGCTCCTCAGCTTCGTGGGTGGCGTCTTGCTCCGCCCCGCCCAGCCTCATGAGAGCTAGCTGCTGCAATGGCCCTCTCTTCTCAATCTTCGACATCGTTGCCGGCGCGACTTCAAGAAAGTGCTCCTGGAGGTCGAGTATCAGCTTCTTGGGAGATAGAGGCTTGTCGGTCTGCCAGGCGGGGCAGGCGTCCTGGCAGCGCCCGCACTCGGTGCAGGTGTACGTATCCATCAGGTCTTTCCACCCCAGGTCCTGTATGGCAGCCACCCCCAGCGTCTCTTCGCGCTCGATGCGTCCCTCGATGTCCTCAATAGGCTTCATCGCGCCCTTCGGAGTGGTGTCAGAGAAGAAGACGTTGATGAAGGAGGTGAGAATGTGCAGGTGCTTGGAGTAGACGATGTAGACCAGGAAGCCCAGAATGATAAAGAGGTGGGTGAAATAGGCAAGGTTGTGAATGAAGAGCTGAGCGTCAACACTCAACCCGCTGAAAACAGAGCCTACGGCTATAGAGAATGGTCGCCATGAGCTCGGCTCGTCCCCTAGGTTGATGCGTATGCCCTGTAATACAAGCGCGGATATCATCAGCATTGATATGCCGGCGAGGATACCGAGCGCGCCCAGACTATCTGTCAGGCGCTCAGGGCGCGTGACGAGACGCCGCCAGAAGAACGTCACCATAGAAGCGAGCACCAGGAACTGCACCACATCTACAAAGAGGAGCCAGCCCGCGTTGTCGTGCAGCACAGGCACTTTGAGGCCGGGGAAGAGACCTTGCAGGAAAAGCTCCAGGCTCGTCACCTGGATGATGAGGAAGCCCCAGAAGGTGAAGAAGTGGGCGATGCCCGCGATGGTGTACGACTTGCGGTTATACATGCGCAGCTGCCCGAAGACGTACACCCCCAGCATCTTGAAGCGCGTGCCCCAGCTATTGAAGCGCTTGTTGTCCCTCCCCATGAGGGTGAATTGCAACAACTGGTTCACCCTGAAGAGGAACCACCCGATAGCGATCACCATAGGGACCACGAGAAGGATGTACCAGTACCACTCCGTTGTGGGGACCATACGCTACTCCGTTCTTAGTGAGTAATGCGTGAGAGGGGGTGCTATAAAGCGGACTGAGACGCACAAGTGATGATAAACGATTGGGTGACAAACCTCAAGCCCCGACCCCTCTCCAATGTGGGGAGCTTGAAAAAGCATCAAAAGAAGGTTCGGCTGCGCCGAACCTTCTTTTGATGCTTTTTCAAGGGCAGTAGTACATCACCACGCTTAGTCAAAATTTGGGATGTCTCATCTCTTCGTGTTAGGAGTTACTGCGCCACGGACCGCGGCGGTCTAGGCCAGACCCTTCCGCTTCTTTATCTCCGCCGTCAGTGCGGGCACGACCTGGTGAAGGTCGCCCACCACTCCCATATCTACAAACTGGAAGAGGGGAGCGTTGGGGTCTTTGTTGATGGCGATGATGGTGCCGGAGGTCTGCATACCGACCTTATGCTGTATCTCGCCGGAGATACCCACCGCAATATAGAGCTTGGGGCGCACCGTCTTACCCGTCTGACCTATCTGGTATGCGTAAGGTATCCAACCCATATCCACCACGGCACGCGTCGCACCCACAGCGCCACCTAGCGCGTCGGCCAGCTCATGTACCAGGCTGAACTTCTCAGGGCTACCCAATCCACGCCCACCCGCGATAATCACCTGTGCCCCCGCGAGGTCGGGCACGCCGCCCTTTTCTGTGACGCTTTCGACCACGGTCAGGCCAGGCTTCACGTCACCGGGAACCTGCACCTCCTGCAAATTGGCGGAAGCGCCTTCCCGCTTCTGAGCGGTAGCCGCGCCAGGCCTGACCACTGCGAGGCTCGTCTGCTCCCCTTCGCGGGTGAACTGGCTGCTGACTCGTAGCGCGCCGTTGAACGCAGGAGTGACGGTGGTAGCCTTGCCACCATCCGTGGTTATCCCTACCGTATCGGCGTTGACCCCCAGCCCTAATCTGCCGCAAACGCGCCCCGTCCAATCTTTCCCGGTAGGCGTAGAAGGGAGGAGGACCAGCCTGGGATTGTGCTGCCCAATAAGCTGGGAGATTACAGCCGAGGCGGGCCCAACTATGTCAGTTTTGCACTGCGGGTCTGGACAGTAATAGACCTGCGATACCCCATACTGCCCCACAACCTCGGCGGCTTCACGCGGGCCAATCACTATGGCCCCGCCCTCTCCGCCATACTGTCCGGCAAGCTGCGCGGCCATGCTCGCCAGCTCAAGCCCAAGCCTCTTAGGCCTACCATTTACGTCGGTCTCTACGACCGCCCAAACGTCGTTGCTAGTAGCCACGTTGCCTCCATTTGTAGGGATTGAGGGTCAGGGGTCGGGGATTAGGAGTCAGTAGCCAGTTAGTATTCTCGCCGTTCTGGTCCCCAATTCCCGACCCCTGACCCCC
>DATEOC010000026.1:0-26204 GCA_035274425.1 Chloroflexia bacterium | reverse complement strand
TGAGCCTGTGTGGTTGAACCCAGCTCTCACCACATATCGGCTCTGTTTGCAATGTGGACACTGTGGGCACTCACGTTTTCTTTGTTCTGGTTCTTCCATAATTCCTATTTTATTGCTTATCTACCTTTTTTGTCACTCCCTTTTCACCACTTCCTAGAAGGTGGAGTCAGGGCAAACGCATCTAAATTGGAATGGGAAACGCTAGCCCCGGAGGGGCGGTAGAAAGTAGCCCCACGGCGCGAGCCTGGGGTTCAGGGTAGATAAGAAGCAAAGCCCCGGAGGGGCGTAAGAACATAGAAGGTGAGGAAGGTGCAAGGGCATTCTGTCGCCCCTCCGGGGCTTGGAAAATAAATGGATAGCTTACCCCAGGCTTGCGCCGTGGGGCTACTTTCTACCGCCCCTCCGGGGCTAGCTGACGCGCTCTCCTCATTTAGCCTCGGTATAGATGTAGGGGCGCAGCATGCTGCGCCCTGGTAAGGCACAATATCCGCTCGCGCCAGGGCTTGGGGGGCCTGTGCAGCGCCCCTACAAAGCTGATCACGCTCTTAGAAGGGGCAGCGTGGTATTTACAGTCTGGATGCCGGGGGTGCTTCCCTGCCTCCCTCATCGGCGCGTAGGGCTTTGACTACTAGCTCGAATTGCTGGTCAAACTTGGCGTTGTCGCGCTCCCAGCCCGTGAAGTCAACCGCCAGGCGAGACTTGATCTGCGTCGCCTTGGGGCTAGGCCAGTCACCCGTGAACATGTAGCCATCGAGATTGAGCGGGATCAGGGCCAACACCTTTCCACCACGCTCCTTCATCAACTCCTGTTCCTTCTTGAATGCCCTGGTAATCTCGTCGTCCACCCACCAGCTCCTGAGCGAATCTTTGGAACAACAAAGCAAGACTTTATCCCACAGCCGTATGCCTCTGTCTACCTGCTCATAAATATCGTCACCTGGGAGCATCTGTTTTTCGTCCAGCCAGCACCGAATACCCCTACCTTGCAGACCATCATGCAGCCGTCGAGCAAAGCTCTTGTCAGCGTGGCTGTAGCTGATGAAGCAGGAATAGAACTCTATCGGCTTCGATCTAATCGTCGGCAGAAGTGCAATAATATCCTCTGGAACGCCAGCACCTCGCAAGAATACCTCCGGAATGATGCCCTTGGAATCGTAGATTGTGTCGATACCTATGCTTGAAGGCCTATTATGTCGTACTTGATCAAGACCTAGAGACTGGCTAAGGTCGACCCCTCCAAACTGAGTCCAGGCTACACTCGCACCACTTAAGTTTGTACCCTGAAGTTGTGTTCCTGCAAAAATCGTAAGGGTGAGGTTGGTCCCTGCGAGGTTTGCCTCGGTGAGACCCGCCTGGGTGAGGTCTGCCCTACTGAGATCCGCCACTCTGAGGTCTGCCCTACTGAGATCCGCCACTCTGAGGTCTGCCCCATTGAGGTTTGCCTTTATGAGGTCTGCTCCGACGAGGTTCGCCATGCTGAGGTTTGCCTCGCTAAGATCTGCACTGGTGAGGTCTGCATCGAAGAGGTCCGCCACGCTGAGGTCTACCCCGCTGAGGTGTACCCCGCTGAGATCTGCCCCGCTGAGATCAGGCCTAATCTTGTTCGCTCTTCTCCAGTTGTTCCATGCTTGTACACCTTGCCTTAGAATACGGAGATGATCAGGATTTGCCATATCAGCCCCTCCACATAAACATCTACTACCCACCAGAGCGTAATTCGTTGAGCCCCTACATCTTCTCTACCTACTTAATCCCTCAGCTTCCTAGCTTCAAACTCCTCCATCTTCGCCACAAGCTCGGCGGGGAGGGGGAGGCTCTGCTCGCTCTTGTAGTCGTAATGGACGTTGACGGTGGAGCCTACGGCCATCACCTCACCCGTCTCCGCGTCGCGTATCTCATGCTCTAACGTCCAGCTCTTGTTGCCGACCCGCCCGATGCGCGTGTAGACCCGCACGGCTTGCCCGTAGAAGATCGGTTTGAGGAAGTCTACCTTCGCGCTGGCGAGGGTCATGCCGAACTCTCGCGGGTCGGTCAGCCCGGTGAGCGCCGTGTAATACGCCACGCGGGCCGACTCGATATAGGTCAGGTAGGCCGCGTTATTGACGTGGCCGAACATGTCTATATCTCGGAACTTGACTTCGACGATGATGTAAAAACGCCATTCCTTATCTGTACCCATATTGTTGCTCATAGCAGCCAATATAGCGGCGGGGTAGGAGCGTGTCAAGGTAGGCTGGAGTGGTAAAAACCAACCCCACATCTTAAGAGAAGCCTATGTGGGGTTGGGTTTTGGTGCCTATGCGGCGAGAGCCAGGGAAATAGAGGCCATGTGGCTCCAACCTAACCTCCGGTGTTAAGGAATCCCTATCGGAGGTTAGGTTCTAATAGCCTATGTAAGAACAAGCCTCCTCTCCCTGTCATTCCGAACGGAGTGAGGAATCTCCAAGCTTGGACGTGTGGATAGAGCTTTAGATTCCTCACTCCGTTCGGAATGACAGGGAAAAAGATACTTGGTCTTTTCAGCCCGCAAATTGAACCTTGCCGTCATATCTTCAAAGCCATCAACGTGTGGTACAATCGTCAATGATGGCCTCTGCTATACCGGTCCCGCTCACGCCACTAATCGGGCGTGATAGCCTCCTTGCTGCTATAGAGGAGCAGCTTCGGAGCTCCGGCGCGCGCCTGCTGACGCTCACCGGGACCGGGGGCGTCGGCAAGACACGCCTGGCGCTGCAAATTGTCCAGGAGGTGCAGGACGACTTCCCCGGCGGCATCTATTTTGTTCCCCTCGCGCCCATCATTGATCCCGCCCAGGTTATGCCGGCCATCGCACAGGCGGCTGGCATCCAGCAGACAGGGAAATTACCGCCCCTTGAGCAGTTGAAAGCATTTTTCGTGGGCACGCAATTGCTTGTGCTGGATAATTTCGAGCATGTAGCCTCGGCTGCGCCTCACCTGAGCGAATTGCTCCTGGCTTGTCCGGGTCTCACAGTCGTGGTGACGAGTCGCGCCCGGCTCAAGCTATCCGGCGAGCACGAATTTCCGGTACCCCCACTCGCATTGCCCGGCAATAATGCCCCCGCTGACATAGAGAAGCTGGGGCAGTACAGCGCTATCGCGCTCTTCTTGCAGCGCGCCCGCGCCATCAAGCCCGATTTTGAGCTTACCCCAGAAAATGCGCTCACCGTCGCCCAGATTTGCGTGCAACTCGACGGCTTGCCTCTGTCGCTTGAGCTGGCTGCCGCGCGCATAAAGCTCCTGCCGCCACGGGCGATGCTGGCCCGGCTGGAAAACAGGCTCCACCTCCTCACGAGCGGTCCGGTCGATCTCCCCAGGCGACAGCAAAGCCTGCGTGACACACTCGATTGGAGCTACAACTTGCTGGAATTTGGAGAGCAGCGGCTCTTCCGCAGGCTCGGCGTCTTCGTGGGCGGTTGCTCCCTGGAGGCGATTGAAGCCGTGGCGACCTTACCAGGCGAAGCGCCCTTCGATGTGCTGAGCCACGCCGCCGCGCTCATAGACAGGAATCTCCTTTACCAGGAAGCGCAATCTGACGGCACGCCACGCCTGTCGATGTTGGAGACCACCCGTGAGTATGCTATTGAGCAATTGCGGGCGAGCGGCGAGGATACCCCCATACGTCGAAATCACGCCATGCACTATTTGAAGCTGGCGCAGAGCGCCGAGCAGCACCTGCACGGCCACCAGCAACGGCTCTGGCTCGATCTTCTGGAGCGGGAGCACAATAACCTGCGCGCGGCGCTTCGCTGGGTAACGGAAAGCCGCGAGGAGAGAGACATCGAGACGGGGTTGCTGCTTGGCGGGGCCTTGTGGCAGTTCTGGGCGTACAGGGGGAATCTTCAAGAGGGTCGCCAGTGGCTAGAACGGTTGCTGGCCCTGCCCGGCGCGTCAGCTCTTCAGTCCAGGGAGGCTTATGCTCGCGTTTTGACCGGGTCCGGCTTGCTCGCCATCCGCTACTCAGATTTTGCCGCCTCCACCGCCTTGCTTGAACAAGCCCTGGCGCTGTGGAGGGAAGAAGGCGCGACTGGCCGTCCGGGTGCCGCGCTGGCGCTGGATGGGTTAGGGTGGGCCGCCAGCGCCTTTGGTGACTTTGCGCGAGCGAGGGAGTTGTATCAGGCCAGCCTGGAACTACATCGTGATCTGGGGACGACCGGCACCTCCGAAGCGGCGGACTCGCTGGCACACCTGGGGATGGCAGACTTTGTTCGTGGCGACCACAACAGCGCACGCCCCCTCGTTGAGGAGAGCCTGGCTATAAAACGCGCGTTAGGTGAGAGATGGGGCGCGAGTTTCGCGCTCTACCTCCTGGGGTGTATCGCTATCCTGCAAGGGCGTTACATCGAAGCACATGCACGCCTCACCGAAGGTTATACCCTGTCGGTTGAGCTGGGGGAGCAGCTCTTACGCGCATTCGTACTGGAATCTTTCGCGTGGCTCACCAGCATAGTGCCGGGGCCCGGCAACCTGGAGCGCGCGGTGCAGATAATAGCTGCGGCGGAGACCCTCCGGGCGAAACAGGGGCAGCCCAAGCCCCCACAGTGGGCAGCACTCATCGAAACCATACTCTCAGGAATGCGTGCTTCACTGAGCACCGATGCCTACGCAGCGGCATGGGCTGCCGGAAAAGAGCTTACTCCCGACGAGGCGCTTGCCCTGAGCCAACCTGCCCCAACCGCTTCCAGGCAGGCAAGAACGCCAACCGACCCCAACGAACTGACCCCGCGTGAAGCTCATGTAGTTCGATGGGCCGCATCGGGACTGACCGATGCCCAGATAGCCGAGAAAATGGTTGTAAGCGTCCGCACGGTAAATGCTCATCTGCAATCGGTCTACAGCAAGTTGGGCGTCACTTCGCGTACCGCAGCGGTACGCCGGGCTATAGAGCTTAATCTACTGTAATCAATTTCTGATGATCTTTAGCAAGACAATCAGTACAAAGCAGGCAATCGCTAGCCTCCGCAGGGAGGCTTCGTATGTGTAGCCCGCGGATTCATCCGCCGGGCGGGGCTGGGGGCACGTATGCCGAGTACATTGTAAATCTTCATGAGAGATAGTGTGACGCGGTAACCCTCTCCAATTCGTAGTTCTCACTTCAAATTAGGTATAGCAGTTAGGTATTTTTGCGGATACGCCGGGGAATCTGTGGCCCTATACTGTGTATCATTCGATCAGGAATGTTACTACAGAAGGGAGATTTACCATGTCCGCAACAGATAATATTGAGTTAGTCCGCCGCTTCGTCGAAGAGGCACAGACGCGGCATAACCTCGCCGCCGTAGACGAGTATATGTCCGCCGATTTTGTGGACCACAGCGTCCCCGCAGGCTTACCGCCCACCCGCGATGGGGTCAAGATGCAATTCAGCATGTTCTTCAATGCGTTGCCTGACCTGCGTGCTATCATCCACGATCAAGTAGCGGATGATGACAAGGTGGTAACGCGCAAGACCCTGCGCGGCACGCACCAGGGCGATCTGATGGGCATCCCGCCGACCGGCAAGGCAATAGATATCGAGGTGATTGACGTGCTGCGAGTCAGAGACGGCAAGATCACCGACCACTGGAACCTTGTGGACCGCCTGGGCCTTATGCAGCAACTGGGTGTCATCCCCGCTTGAGATTGGGAGAAGCTAGATCATGTCTGACTATAAAGGCGAAGCATCTATCACCATCCAGGCACCAACCGAGACCGTTTATGCGTACCTGGCAGATTTTACAAAGCACCCTGAATGGGTGAAAAACATCAGCAAAATCACGCAAATCTCGCCAGGGCCGGTGGGCGTGGGCACGGTCTTCAAGGCTCAGGAAGGAGCGCCACCTGTCACGCCAGGGCGAAAGGTGAGAATGATGCTCCAATTCGTGTTGGGTGTAATTGGCGGCGCGAAATCATATAGCGAAGCGAGAATCACGGCGCTTGAGCCTGCCCGTCGTATTGCCTGGCAAGCCGGCATTCCAAAGGGAGACGGCTTTTTCAACCAGGCTGATTGGGAGTTTGCGCTGGAGGCCCGAGGTGCGGCCACGCACCTGACGCAGTGCTTTCACTGGAAGCCGCAAAACCCTACTGCGGAGCGCATGGTCCGCGTAGCCGGGGTTGAGGGCTTGAGAAGCGCAGTAGCCGTGAGCCTGCTTGAGCTCAAACGGCGCCTGGAAACAAACGCACCAAGCAGGGGATGATCTGATCTATGTACGCTCGTTTATTTACCGCATTTGTTCAACCTGACAAATCGGAGGAGTTCCCGGTCAAGTTTGCCGAACTGCTCCTGTCAGGGATCGGCAAGGAACCTGGTTTCAAGAGCGTATATATGATGAAGGATGCTGAACACGATAAGTTTGTCGTCCTGGTCTTGTGGGAAACGGAGTCGGGTGCCACTGCCAGCACCGACCACTATCTACGTGAGCGTCTGCCAACCCTGGCAAGCTTCCTGGTAGCCCAGCCAAGTTCCGAGACCCTGGAGGTTGTCCTGCGCGCGTGATTCAGATTACAAATGATAAAAGGGATGAAAATGGGAGGCACAGCCTCCCATTTTCATCCCTTTTATCATAGGATTCTACGCTTGCCAGGGTGTATTAAAGCAACGCGTTTGAACACTATAGCCACTAAAATGAGCAAAAAGTGAACAATTTTCGGACTGGAAAGTGCCCTTCCCGGACGACTATAAGTATCCTACGGGCGATGTTGCGTTGCCCCAAATTACCATATTGACAGATGTAGCGTCAGGGGAGAGGGAGAGAAAATGAGTAAGGAAGATAATTCAGCACGGCGGTCCCGTATCGTGCGGGTAGTGGCACTGGCCGCTGCCCTCTTCGTATTTGCGATATTCATGCGCGGGGCGGCCCCCACCGCCTTCGCGGGGCTACCGACGATGTCAGGCGGAGGCGACCTCGACCCAGGCTTTGGCGTGGGAGGGAAGGTCACAACCAACTTTGGGACCGCCCCCCGCGAGCAATACGCGAACGCTGTCATCCGGCAAGCCGACGGTAAGATAGTGATCGGCGGGCCGGTGCTGAACTACGTCTATGACTACTCCTACGACTTTGCTCTCATGCGCTTCAATCCCGACGGCTCTCTCGACTCCAGCTTCGACGGCGATGGCCGTGTGAACACCGACTTCTACGGAGCCAGGGAAGGGACCGAGCAGATATTTGGCATGGCAATTCAGCCCGATGGCAAGATAGTGGCCGTTGGTTATTCGGGGAATGGGTATGAGGATGATTACTACGACTTCGGCGTCGCGCGCTACAACACCGATGGCTCGCTCGACCCTACTTTTGGCTTTGGAGGTCTCGTTATTACCGACCTCGGCTCCGATGACGACGAGGCCCAGGCTGTGGCAATTCAGCCCGACGGCAAGATAATAGTCGCCGGATACAATGGCCTCAACGGTTACGACTTCGCGCTCACTCGCTACAACTCTGACGGCTCACTCGACACCACATTTGACAGCGACGGCAAAGTCACCACCGACTTCGGCACCTCCCAGGATGACGAGGCTTTCGCGCTGACCTTGCAACCGGACGGGAAGATAGTGGTCGCGGGCCACTCCTACAGCCCCTCTACGAGCGACAGAGACTTTGCCGTCGCCCGCTACAACCCCAACGGCTCACTCGACACCACCTTCGACGGTGACGGCAAGGCCAGGTTTGACTTTAGCGACCAGAATGATTATGGCGATGCGGTGAGTTTGCAGGCGGACGGCAAGATAGTGGTGGGCGGCGAAACGAATTACAACTGCGGTTCCAGTTGCGGCTCAGATATGGGCCTGGTTCGCTACAACAGCGACGGCACGCTCGACACAACCTTCGATACTGACGGCAAGGTGACACTCAGTATCCAGTTTGAAACATACGCCAGAGAGGTTAGGATCCAACCGGATGGCAAGATCGTGGCAGCGGGCGGGTCGGCTCCGCTCTTCAGCTTTTACAACTTCGCAGCAGCACGCTTCAATGTGGATGGCAGCCTTGACACGTCGTTCGATGGCGATGGCAAGGTGATAACCGACTTTGGAACCGGCGAAGCAGCGGAAGCTCTCATCTTGCAGCCTGATAATCGTTTAGTGGCAGCCGGGTTTTCAGCCGACACCTTCGCCCTGGCCCGCTACAACAGTGACGGCTCGCTCGACACTACATTCGATACTGACGGCAAAGTGACCGCGCAGTTCGAAGAGAGCGAAGAGATAGCCAACGTCGTCGTCGTCCAGACCGACGGCAAAATTGTGGTGGGTGGAAGCACCGATGCCGGCCCCAACAACTACAACCTCAACAACCAGTTTGCCCTGGCGCGCTACACAAGCAGTGGCGCACTCGATAGCACCTTCGGCACAGGCGGCGTCATCAGCGCCACTTTCGGCAGCAACGGTACGAGCCAGATAAATGACCTTGCCTTGCAACCGGACGGCAAGCTCGTAGCTGTCGGGCATGCCGCTTTTGAGGGGGACGGGACCCTTAACTTCGTCGTTGCGCGATACAACCCTGATGGCGCTCTTGACCTCACCTTCAGCGGTGACGGCAAAGCCGGCGCGGACTTTCATGGAGATACATTCCTCTCTGACGACAGGGCTAACGCCGTAGCTATCCAGTCCGATGGCAAAATAGTAGTCGCAGGCACTGCGGATGATAATTTCCAGGGCCCTAACTACCGGTTGGGCCTTGCCCGCTACAATACCGATGGCTCCCTGGATACCACCTTTGACGGTGACGGCAAGGTTGTTACCGCATTTCCGGGCTTCGCCGTCTCTACACGCGCCCTCGCGACCCAGGCAGATGGCAAGATTGTAACAGCCGGGTATATCGGTAGGGACTTCCTCCTCGTCCGCTACAACTCAAATGGTTCTCTAGACACCAGCTTCGACGGCGACGGCAAGCTCTCTACCGACTTCAGTGGCGGGGTGGACGAGGCCCACACGCTTGCGATACAACCCGATGGTAAGATCGTAGCCGGGGGCTACACCGACGGCAGCTTCGGTCTCGTCCGCTACAACACCAATGGCACGTTGGACACGAGCTTTGGCACGGGTGGCCGCGCAATCACCGACTTCAGCAGCGGCTATGCCGAAATCAACGACATGAAGCTCCTGCCAGATGGGCGCGTCGTGGCGGCGGGGCGGGCAGGCGGTTACTACGTACAGGACTTTGGCCTCGCCCTCTACAACGCCGATGGCTCCCTCGACACCAACTTCAGCGGCGACGGCAAAGTCACCACCGACTTCGATGATGGCAAGATAGACTACGCGAGCGGGGTGGCCCTCCAATCGGATGGGCAGATCGTGGCGGTGGGTGCTACTTTCGACGACTTCGCCTACGACTTTGCGATTGCCCGCTACAAGGCTCCTGGCGCGCCAAGCGGTACGGCCACGCCTACCCCTACCGGCACGCCCGGCTGCGTCTCATCTTCCTGGGACCAGCAAGCCAATTACCCAATTCCCGTACTGGACCAGGCCGTTACTGGGCACGGCGGTCTCCTCTACAGCTTCGGCGGCTACAGCAATAACAGTTATACCGCCAATGCCTACAAGTACGACCCCGCGGCCAATAGCTGGACGAGTATAGCTTCCTTACCTTTCCCCCGCGAGAAGGCCAGTGCGGTGAGCGACGGGATTTATATCTACGTCCTCGGAGGTTGGGACACGGCAGGCAACCCCACGAACACGGCCTACCGTTACAACCCGGCCACCAACAGCTACAGCACGATGGCCTCCTTCAACACTCCTACGTCCGCGCAGGCCGCTGTCTATTTGAACGGCAAGATTTACCGCATCGGGGGTTGCGCCGGTAATTGTGGTGCAGGTACGGCTACAGTTGAGGTCTACACCATAAGCAGCAACACGTGGGCGTCAGCCGCCTCCCTGCCCAATGCGACATCCTGGCCGCACGCTTTCGTCAATGGCAACTACGTATACGTGGCAGGCGGCTTCAACCCCTACGCTACAGACAAGACGCTCCGCTACGACCCCTCCGCCAACAGCTGGGACGATGCCGCCATAGCCGACATGCCCAGCACGCGTTGGAGCGCGGCCTACGCCAGCCTGAACGGCAGGTGGGTGCTGGCAGGTGGCGACGTGGACGGCTACACCAGCAATGACGTGATAGCCTGGGACCCTGCTACGAACGCATGGTCCAGCCTCGCTCCCATGCTTATCTCACGTGGGCGTAACGAGGGCGCGGCGGTCAACGGTGCATTCTACGTGGTCGGTGGGCGCGGTTTCTACGGCGGCTTCATCGGCACCAACAACCTCCAGCGCTACGTCGAGATGGAGTGCGAGACCGGCACCCCCACTGCGACCGTGACCGGCACTCCACCAACCAACACACCCACAGTCACCCTCACAGCGACATCTACCTCCACATTCACCTCCATCCCAGCCACCGCCACCCCGTGCTCCTCCGCAACGCAGACGGTGAACATCGTGGACTTCGCCTTCTCGCCGCAGAGCAAGACGGTGTATGTGGGCGAGACGGTGCGCTGGACCAATAACGGTTCCGCCAACCACACCACTACGTCAGATACGGGCGTGTGGAACAGCGGCACGATGTCATCGGGCGCGGTCTTCAATTACACCTTCACCACACCCGGCACATATACCTACAAATGTAATATACACCCCAGCATGACCGGCACTATCATGGTGCAGGCAGGCTGCCCCCCAACTACCACGCCTAGCGCCACGGCCACACGCACGGCTACGAGCACAGCTACCGCAACCGCCACCAATACCCCTACTCCCACCAATAGCTCCACCGGCACGCCTACTGCGTCGCCGACGGAGACTGCCACACCCGCGCCTGGCACGCCCACTCCGATCCCCTCCTGCGGCCCGGCATGGCGCATCTCCTCCAGCCCGTATGTAGAGCAGTCCAGCAACTTCCTCGAAGGGGTTTCCGCCCTATCGGCAAGTAACGTGTGGGCAGTCGGCTACAGCTATGACGGCAATACCTACAATACCCTGGTGGAGCACTGGGACGGCTCGGCATGGACGATAGTCTCCAGCCCGAACCCCCCCACCAGCTCCGCAGCCCGCCTCTACGCGGTATCCGCCGTCGCGCCTGACCTCGTGTGGGCCGTAGGGTATTACTTCGACACGAATGAGAGCCGCAACAAGACCCTCGTCTTGCGCTACGACGGCAGCAACTGGGCGCAGGTCTCCTCCCCCAGCCCCGGCTCGTTCTTCAACTACCTCTACGGTGTCTCGGCGCAGCAGGGCGGCGACGCCTGGGCGGTCGGTCACTACCGAGATGAGAATAACTACATTTACAAGAACATCATCCTCCGCTACAACGGCACAAGCTGGGTGCAGGTAACATCACCGAACCCAGGGTTGTATGAGAACTACCTGGAGGACGTGACGACCCTCCCGAACGGCGAGGCATGGGCGGTAGGCTATATAGTCGGTGGAGTAGAGGGTGCTGATCAGGGGACCATGACCCTCCACTACGACGGGAGCGCGTGGCATCACGTCCTCTCCCCCAACCCCAGCAGCTACCAGAACCGTCTCTACGGAGTGACCGCCGCATCCTCCAACAAGGTGTGGGCGGTAGGGACCACCTTCAACAGCACTACACAGTCATACGAGAACCTGATCCTCTCCTATACTGGCTCTGGCTGGGCGCGGATGAGCAGCCCCAACGGCTCTGGGTACGGCATCAACACGCTCGAGTCGGTGACTGCGATATCGGACACGGAGGCGGTGGCTGTCGGCTCGGCTTACGAATACGACACCAGCCTGACCTTCAACCTCATCGCGCGGCTGAGCGGCGGAAGCTGGTCCTCGGAGGGGAGCCCCAACCCAAGCCCCTACTTAAACGCCCCGAAGAGCGTAGACGCCCTCTCCGCAAGTGATATATGGAGCGCAGGGACCTACGATTATCAGGATTACGAAGTTATACCCAGGACGTTCATACTCCATTACAACGATCCATGCGGCGGCGCGACTACAGCGACCGTTACTCCTGGCGTAGCAGCCACCGCAACGACGACCTCCAGCGCAACGACGACCTCCACCGCCACGCAGACAGCGACGGTCACGAATACGCCGACCGTCACCCCAACTTCTACGGGACGTGTGCTGTGCGTCTGGACTTCGCCGGGTGTGACCACATACTCGCCGTGCGCCAACCCCACTGCCTTCGCCTCCATCCAGTCGGCTATCAACGCGGCAAACCCTGGGGACGAAATCCGTCTCGTCCAGGGCGTCCATACGGGGACCGGAAATGCGGTAGGCGTTATCAACAAGGCGCTGACCATCACGGGCGGCTACGCCGGCGGGATGACAGGCTGGGGCGTCCCCCAACCCAACTCCTCCTCCACCACACTTGTGGATGGTCAGGGGGTGCGCAAGGGCTTCGAGGTGCAGGGCGCAATCGCCGTGACGATACAGAACCTGGCGATAAGCAGCGGCGGCATCCTGAACAACGCGGGCACAGTGAACGTGCCTGGCTACATTCTCAATCTCCAGAGCGGCGGCACCAGCAACGGGGCCTTCAACGTCTCAGCGGGCGCGGTGCTCAACTTCCCCTCAGGTGCGCACACCCTCGACGTGGGGACCACTATCACTGGCGCGGGTATATGGCGCGTGTCGGGCGGGAACGTCACGATGGCGGGCGCGATGAGCGTGCCCAGGATCGAGCTGTCCAACGGCACGCTGGGTGGCACTAACATCCTCACCGTGACCGAGACCCTCAACTGGAGCGGCGGCGTGCATTCCAGCGCGGGCACAACTTACATACCCGCGGGCGCGACCCTGAGCCTGAACACTACCACCAAGTACCTCGACGGGCGCACCATCAACAACAATGGCACGATCACCTGGACCGGCGCGGACATCATTTACGCCCAGAACGGGGCCGTTATCAATAATGCTGGCCTCTTCAACGCGCAAAACGACTCCGGCTTCTACTGGAATGGCGGGGCAGCCTCCACGTTCAACAACTCCGGTACCTTCCGCAAGTCGGCAGGCACGGGCACCACACTCTTTAGCAGCAGCGTCATATTCAACAATAGCGGCACGGTCAACACGCAGGTCGGCACCCTATCCGTGCAGGGAGGCGGGTCCAGCAGTGGCCTCTGGAACACCCCGGCTGGCGCGGCTGACGCGTTCCCGGCGAGCACTTATACCCTCAACGCGGGTACGAGCATCACGGGCGCGGGCGCATTCCGCATGACGGGTGCTACGATGAGCGTCACGGCGGGCGTAAGCGCGCAGAAGTTCGAGCTTGTGAACGGGACGCTGAACGGTAGCGGGACCCTGACCGTTACGAATTCACTCAACTGGGCTGGCGGCGTGATGTCCGGCTCCGGCTCGACCAACATACCGTCCGGGGCGACGTTGAGCATCAATACCGCCACGAAGTACCTCGACACGCGCACCCTCGACAACGCGGGCACAACTACCTGGATGGATGCAAGCGTCATGTACCTTCAGAACGGGGCCACCATCAACAACTCTGGTTTGTTCGATTTCAAGAGCGATACGGGCCTCTACTGGAATGGCGGGGCAGTTTCTACATTCAACAACACGGGCACCGTTCGCAAATCGGCGGGCACGGGCATCACAGTCCTTAGCAGTAGTGTCGTGCTCAATAACCCCGGCAGCGTAGAGGTGCAGGCAGGCACTCTCTCCGTGCAGGGCGGTGGGTCGAGCAACAGCAGCTTCACCGTCGCTTCCGGCACCGTGTTACAGTTCACCGGCGCTAGCTACACCCTCAATTCGGGCGCGACCCTTATGGGTGCTGGCCTGGCGCGGCTGAATTCGACCCTGGTCATCGCGGGTGGGGTAAGCGCGCAGAACTTCGAGCTTGCGAACGGCACGCTCACAGGCGCGGGCACCTTCACGGCCACCAACAGCCTCAACTGGTTAGACGGCGCGATGTCCGGCTCCGGCTCCACCAACATACCTGCCGGCGCGACCCTCAGCCTCGCTGGCGGCACGAAGCACATGGACACGCGCACCCTTAACAACGCGGGCACGGCCAACTGGAGCGCCGCCGACATCTACCTTACGAATTCGGCAATAATCAGCAACAGCGGCCTCTTCGACGCGCAGGCCAGCTTCGGCCTCTACTGGAACGGCGGCGGCCTTACGACCTTCAACAACGCGGGAACATTCCGCAAGTCGGGTGGCATGTCGGGCAGCACAGTCCTGGGGAGCAACGTCCTCTTCAACAACAACGGCACGGCGAGCGTGCAGGTTGGAACCCTTGTAGTGCAAGGCAGCGGCTCGGCAACGGGCAACTTCAACCTGGCATCGGGTGCCCTCCTCAACTTCGCGAGCACCAATTACACTCTCGACGCGGGCGCGGGCATCACAGGCGCAGGCATCGCCCGGCTGTCAGGCGGGTCTTTGACGGCGGCAGCGGGGGTGAGCGCGCAGAACTTCGAGCTTACAAGTGGCTCACTCACCGGTGCAGGCATATTTACGGTAACTGATACTTTCCTATGGTCGGGCGGCGCGATGGTAGGCACAGGCGTGACAGCCCTGGCAACCGGAAGCGCGTCCAGCTTCAACGGTGGTACCAGGTACATAGATGCACGCACCCTCACCAACCTGGGCACCATAACATGGACCGCCGGTGAGATGTACATGCAGAACGGTGGGACTTTCAACAACAATGCGCAGGGTATCCTGGACCTTCGCAGCGACAACTCCATCTACTACAACGGCGGCACGGCCTGTACTTTCAACAACTTTGGCACCTTCACCAAGTCGGTTGGCACCTCCGTCAGCTCAGTAACGACCGGCTTCAGCAACTCCGGTACGTTGAACGTGGCTACGGGCATGGTAACCCTGTACGGGGAGTTCTCCAACTTCGCCTCCAACACCCTTACGGGCGGTACTTATGTAATCACGGGCACGCTGCGCTTCATCAACGCCGACGTTGTCACCAACGCCGCCACGCTCGTGCTGGACGACCCCGCCTCAGCGTTGCAAGATCAGTCTGGGACGAATGGCCTCGCCAATTTCGCCGCGAACACATCGGACGGTAACTTCACCATCAAGAACGGGCACAGCCTCTCCACCTTCAGCTCCTTGAGCAACGCGGGCAGCGTTACGATTGGCCTGAGCAGCACCTTGAGCTTGAGTGGTGATTATACGCAGAGCGCGGGCACGACGTTGCTGAATAACAGCACGCTATCCACCACAGGTGCGGTCGCCATCGATGGCGGCACGTTCACTGGCACGGGGAGCGTGGTAGGCAACCTCACCAACAGCGGACAGGTGATCCCTGGCCTGTCGCCCGGCATCCTGGATATCACCGGCGATTACACACAGAGCGCAAGCGGCGTGCTCGACATAGAGATCGGCGGCACCACGCCCGGTACGCAATACGACAGGCTCAACGTGAGCGGCGCGGCGTCACTCAACGGCACGCTGAATGTCATCCTTACGGGTGGATATAACCCGGACGACGGCGAGTCGTTCACGGTGATGACGTATGCCGAGCATACAGGCAACTTCTCCACAGTCACCGGGACTGACCTGGGCGGCGGGCGCTACCTCTTCCCCTTCGACAACCCCAGCGACTTCACGCTGGCCGTCCTGTCCGGCCCCACCCCCACGCCCTCACCCACGAACACAGCTACGAACACACCCACCGCCACCGATACCGCGACACCTACAGATACGGCTACGGCGACCCCAACCGAAACAGCCACAGCAACCGAGACTGCCACTGCGACCCCCATCCCGTCATGCGGCCCGGCGTGGCGCATGGTCTCCAGCCCCAACGTCGGTGAGTTCCACGATAATTACCTGGAAGGGGTGTCCGCCCTCGCGCCGGACGACGTGTGGGCCGTCGGCTACACCTACGGCAACAACGGCGAGTCGCAGAGCAACTCTACGCTGGTGCAGCACTGGGACGGCTCGACATGGACTATCATTCCAAGCCCCAACCCCAACTCTACCGAAAGCTATCTGTACGCGGTCTCCGCTGTTCAGTCCTCAGGCTTCAGCGCTCAGTCCTCAGTTACGGTGTGGGCAGTAGGATACTACCTCGACACGAGCGATTACAGCTACCGGACGCTGGTGCTGCGCTACGACGGCAGCACATGGGAGCAGGTTCCCTCCGAAAATCCCGGCCCGTATGAGAACTACCTGTATGGCGTAGCAGGGCTGCCGAATGGCGACGCCTGGGCGGTGGGCTACTATTACGATTACACCGAGTACAAATACAAGAGCCTTATCCTGGGCTACAACGGCACAAGCTTCGAGCAGGTAGCCTCCCCCAGCCCCGGCTCTTACCAGAACTACCTCGAGGCCGTCAGCGTCCTGCCAAACGGCGAGGCGTGGGCTGTAGGCTCGGCATCAGGTGATGACGGTGGGGGTGGTGGAAGTAGCAAGCCCAGCACGGTTCCCGGCGCGGACAGCGGCCCTGGTCGCAACCGCATGGAGCCTACCTCGGCCCAGTACGAGACCTTCATCCTGCATTATGTGGACGGCGCGTGGGAGCGGGTCGAATCACCCAACCCCAGCACCTATGAGAACCGGCTATACGGGGTAAGCGCGGCCTCCTCAGATAAGGTATGGGCCGTAGGCACCTACTATGACGACAACGATTATCTCTATAAGACTCTAGTTCTTGGGTACGATGGCACGACCTGGACGCAGGAGAGCAGCCCCAACGGGACGACCTACGGCACGAATCGCTTCGACGCCGTAACCGCCGTGTCCGAAACCGAGGCGTGGGCCGCAGGCTCTTACTATGATTACAACATTGGCCAGACCCGCACGCTCATCGGGCAACTGAGTGGCGGGAGTTGGAGCCTGTTCGGGACTCTCAACCCCAGCAACTACTACAGCGCCTTCTTCGGAGTATCGGCGCTACCGTCCGGCGAGACCTGGAGTGTGGGGTATTACTACAGCGACACAGGATACAGGTATGAGACGCTGGTGATGCAATACAATGACCCGTGCGTCACCCCAACTCCCACGGGCACTGCCACCGCGACCAACACGGGCACACCTCCCACCGCCACAGCCACGCGCACCGCTACGAACACCCGCACCGCGACCTCCACCCATACCCCGACCGAGACGGCTACCGCGACGCCCACCGCTACCGCCACCGCTACCCCCATACCGCCCTGCGGCCCTGCGTGGCGTATCACCACCAGCCCTAGCGTGGGAGAGTTCGCGAGCAATTATCTTGAGAGCGTCTCGATCCTCGCGCCCGACGATGTATGGGCCGTTGGCTACGTCTACGGCATTAGCGGCTACAGTTACAGCACCCTGATACAGCACTGGGACGGTTCCTCGTGGAGCATAGTATCCAGCCCCAACCCCGGCGTGACAGAGAGCCGCCTGCATTCGGTGGCCGCCGTATCGCCCAACCTGGTGTGGGCTGTAGGCTACTATGTAGATACCAGCGATTACAGTTACAAGACGCTGGTGTTGCGCTACGACGGCTCTACATGGGAGCAGGTTAGCAGCGCTAACCCCAACATATATGAGAGCCGGCTATATGGCGTGGCTGCACTCCCTACAGGTGAGGCATGGGCGGTAGGATATTACCTCAATGAGGTTGATTATACTTACAGATCCCTCATCCTCACTTATGATGGCGACACCTTTGAGCAGGTTGCTTCCCCTAACCCCAGCACTTACGACAACAGGCTCGAAGCCGTAACGATCTTGCCTGGTGGCGAGGCATGGGCCGTAGGCTCCTTCTATAACGGTAATGGCGGGGCCTATTACGACACACTGATATTGCATTACACAGGAAGTGCCTGGGAGCAGGTGGCCTCGCCCAACCCCAGCGGGTACGAAAACAAACTTTATGGGGTGGCAGCCGCATCCTCTGATAAGGTATGGGCGGTAGGCTCCTATTACGACGACACCAACGATTACCGCTATGAAACGCTAGTCCTGAGCTACGACGGCACAGCGTGGGTTCAGGAGAGCAGCCCCAACGTAGTCGCGTCGGGCACGCAAAGTCTAGAGAGCGTATCCGCCGTCTCTGTAAGCGAAGCATGGGCAGTAGGCTCATACCATGACTACAATACGGGCCAGAGGCATAACCTGATTACGCGGCTGAGCGGCGAAAGCTGGAGCCTGGTTGGCAGCCCCGTACCCAGCCCGTACGAAGATTACTTGCTTGGGGTGGACGCCCTCCCGTCAGGCGAAGCATGGGGGGTAGGACGCTCCTATTCCGATAGTGGGTCCAGGTTTGAGACGCTGGCGATGCACTACAACGACCCTTGCGCGGGCACGGTCACGCCCACCGCGACCTCTGCGGTAACCTCGACTGCTACCGCAACCTATACAGCTACGGCTACGGCTACCGCGACTGCTACTGAGACTGAGACTGAGACTGCAACTAGCACCGCGACAGAGACGCCAACATACACGCCAACCAGTACCGCCACCTCAACGGCTACCGAAACGGCTGCGGCGACTTACACGCCTACGTTCACGAGCACTCCGACGCCGACTGAGACAGCCACATTCACTCCTACGAATACAGCGACAGCTACGGCAACCAATACGGCTACCTACACTCCAACTGAGACGCATACTCCTACCAGTACGCCAACTAACACGGCGACCAACACTGCTACTAATACGCCCACAAGCACGCCTACCGAGACGGCTACTCCAACTAATACAGCAACTAATACGCCGACTAACACGGCCACGGCGACTTATACAAGCACACCTACAAACACGGCTACGTCAACCAGCACGTCAACTGCTACTTCTACAAACACAGCCACGTTCACACCAACGGAGACGGCTACAAACACAGCAACTGCTACGGCTACCGCAACAGCCACTTCAACCAGCACGAATACAGCGACTAACACGCCTACCAATACTGCTACGGCTACGTCTACCAACACGGCCACTTATACAAGCACGCCCACGAACACGGCTACCGCTACGCCTACAGATACGGCGACACCGACCAACACGGCGACTAACACAGCGACTGCAACCAATACAGCTACCAGCACTCCAACCTCGACCTACACTGCCACGAATACGCCAACGGCAACTGCTACCAACACAGCGACCAATACCCCTACCAACACAGCTACTCCGACTAACACGGCGACGAACACAGCTACAGCTACAAACACCGCCACTAATACTCCTACCAACACAGCGACCAATACCCCTACCAGTACCGCTACGTCTACGGCGACACACACACCGACATACACGCCGACCAGCACGAATACGGCGACGAGCACTCCTAGCAATACAGCTACCTACACGCCGACTTACACGGCCACAGCTACGGCGACCGAAACCGCCACTTATACAAGCACGCCTACGAACACGGCGACCAACACACCAACTAACACAGCTACAGCTACAAACACCGCCACCAGCACTGCAACTTCAACCTATACAGCTACCAACACGCCAACAGCTACAGCTACGGCTACAGAAACGTCCACGCCCACCTTCACGGCCACCAATACCGCCACTAATACACCCACCGAAACGGCTACTCCAACCAATACTCCTACCAACACAGCCACCGCCACAAGCACGTCTACGTCAACCAGCACTGCTACTGCCACCTCGACAAACACAGCTACGTTCACCCCAACGGAGACAGCCACAAATACGGCGACTGCTACATCTACAGCTACCTACACGCCGATCAACACCGCAACTCCGACCGAGACGGCTACTTATACGCCTACCAATACGCCCACAAGCACGGCAACGAGTACCTTCACGCCAACCTATACGCCTACAAGCACGGCCACCAGCACATTCACCCCTACTTTCACGCCAACCGGTACGGCGACGAGCACCTTTACGCCTATACCTACCATGACTTTCACACCTACAGCCACCTATACGCATACACCAACGGCTACGTTTACTCCAACCGCCACCTTTACCCCGACGGCTACAGCCTCGGAGACAAATACCGCCACGCCCACCAATACGCCGACCAACACGGCCACGGCTACGCCGACGACAACCTCCACAAGCACAGCTACCAGCACCACCAGCACCAACACGGCGACAGCCACAGCTACGGCAACGAATACGCCAACCAACACCGCTACTGCTACCGTGACCAGCACGCCGATTAACACGGCCACAAGCACAGCTACAAATACCGCCACAAGCAGTGCGACCAGGACCGCGACCTCAACAAGCACGGCCACTGCTACGTTTACGCGCACTGCCACCGCTACTAGCACTTCTACCGCAACCAATACAGCTACAGCTACGTCTACGTGCACCAGCACTGCAACAGCAACTGCAACCAACACGGCTACTGCAACACGTACTTCGACCACCGTGGCCAGTTCGACTCCCACGAGCACCGCCACCAGCTCGGCAACCGCTACGCGCACCAATACCGCCCTTGCCACGTCTACCATGACCAGTACGGCTACAAGGACAGCCACATCTACGGCAACACGCACTAATACAGCTACTGCTACGAGGACCAGCACAAGCACGGCCACGGCTACGCGCACCAACACTGCTACCAATACCTCTACCGCGACGGCTACTGCTACGGCTACGATCAGGCCAGGCATCTGTGACGTATGTGACTTGCGCCTCGTTGACGTAACTATCGCCTGCAACGTGGATGGCACTATCCATTGGACCGCGAGCGTCTTCAACAGGTCCATCTGCGCCCTCACAGACAACTGGCAGATAGAGCTACAGGCACAGACGGCACGCGACGGTTACATCAGGGTGCTAACACAGACGGGCAATACGACCTTCCCACAGGGGACGACGACATTGGAAGGGGACTTCTGCTACCTCTTCTCGGCTGGCACGCGGAATGTGCGCAGTGAGTTCACCCTGCACCCGTATGGCGAAGAATGCCAGAGGAGTAAGCGGTCCGATAAGATAGACCCATGCCCGGTAAGGCCCGTATGTCCTATACCTCCGCTCTCTGACGTCACTGCAGACCACCCGGCGTACAACGAGATTATGAGCCTCGTAAACGCGGGCATAATCTCAGGCTACCCCGATGGCACTTTCAAGCCTGACGACCCCATCACGCGTGGACAGTTGGCCAAAATAACCGTGCTTTCGATGGGGCTGAAAGTGAAGACGGACAGCGGGCCGCACTTCAAGGACGTGCCCCAGGGCAGCCCCTTCTATGATTACGTAGAAACGCTGCACAACCGGGGGATAATCGCCGGCTACAAGGATGGCACGTTCCGGCCCGATGATAAAGTGACGCGAGGGCAGCTCGCTAAGGTAACGGTGATGGCGGCTGGACTAGTCCTCGCTAAGCCAGAGAGGCCTAGCTTCCGCGATGTAGCCCCCACATCGGACCTCTACCGTTACATCGAGACCGCTTACGCGCACGGCATGTTCATACCGTATGAGGATGGCACGTTCCGCCCCGAAGCGCCCGCCTCACGAGCGCATGGCAGCGTAGCGGTCGTGCGGGCCAAAGCGACCCCATAATCTGTGAGAAAGCATAAAAAAGAGGTTTCTGCTGGGCAGAAACCTCTTTTTTATGCTTTCCAAGGGCAGAGATACCCCATCAAGTATCGCGATAGACAGGTGCTATAATGCACCAGAAGGACAGAAAGGTTGGTGTCCTTTCTCCTGTTCCCCATCTGAATCATTCAGCTGATAGGAGAGAGTTGCCCTTGAAGCGCACCCGAATAGCTATTGTCGGCGCGGGACATAATGCGCTTGTGTGTGCCTGCTATCTGGCGAAGGCGGGCCACGACGTCACCGTGTTCGAGCGCCGCTCTCGCGTGGGTGGGGCGGTCAACACCGAGGAGATGTGGGGTGGCTACCTTGTGGACACCTGCTCGGTGATGCATATCCTCATCCACAAGACACCTGTAATCGAGGAGCTAGAACTGCGCAATTTCGGCCTGGAGTACATGCAGATGGACCCCTGGGGCTTCGCGCCCTTCCCGGATGGTAGCCACATCCTTTTCTACCGAGACCTTGATAAGACGTGCCAGTCAATAGCCAGGCTGTCTGAGCGCGATGCCGAGGTTTACCGTGCATTCGTCACAAAATGGGACGGCTTCAACCAGCAGGTATTCGAAGCATTCTCACGCTCGCCTGCGCCGGGTGCGCTCATAGGTGGAATCGCACTACGTACCGCGAAGGAACAAATACGTACTCGTGGGCAGGCGGCTGACCCCTCTATGTCCGGTCTGTCCTTGTTGAGAACGGTATTGGGCAACTATGGCCGCATGCTGGATGAAATCTTTACCGACGAGAGAGTAAAGGCTGCTATCGCATGGATGGCCGCACAATCGGGGCCACCTCCCTCGGAAGTAGGCGCGGGCGCGCTGGCCGGGGCGCATAGCCTCTACCACGACGTAGGGGCCACTCACCCACGCGGCGGCTCAGGTATGCTCTCTCAGGCCCTGGCGCGCTGCCTGGAACATCACGGAGGCACGATACGTTGCGATGCACCCGTGAAGCGGATCTCGGTGTCCAACGGCAGGGTCAGAGGAGTGGAATTAGAGAGTGGCGAGAGGGTGCCCGCGGATAGGGTAGTATCAGGGGCGCACGTGCAAACTACCTTCCTGAAGCTACTTGGGGAGGAAGACCTTCCTGCCCGCCTGACCAGGCAGATCAAATCGCTACGGGTGGGGAATGGCGTCGGTATGACGGTGCGGTGCGCCATAGATGCGCTGCCCAATTATGGGGCGAGCGTAGAAGGTGCGGCGCGCGGAATGCAGTTGATCTGCCCCAGTGTGGAATACCTGCAAAGCTCATATAACGACTCCCAGCGCGGCTACCCGGCAGAGCATCCGGCGCTCGTAACGATGACCCCCTCCGCGGTTGACCCGACAATTACTCCACCGGGCAAGCACTCCTTATACATCTGGGCACAGTACCACCCATACACGCTTGCTAATGGGGAGAAGTGGGACGACATACGCGAGCGCGAGGCTGACCGCATCCTCGCAACGCTGGCCGAGTACGCGCCCAATGTAGCATCTAGTGTCACCAACAGATACATCCAAACGCCGTTAGACCTGGAGCGCAACGTAGGGCTGCTCAAAGGGAACATCATGCACATAGACATGTCGCTGGACCAGATGTTCATGTTCCGCCCCCTGCCTGAGTTGGCGCACTACCGGACGCCTATCGACGGCCTGTACATCACGGGAGCGAGCACCCACCCAGGCGGTGGCGTGTCGGGAGCGTCGGGGAGGAATACCGCGAGTGCAGTGCTGTCGGATATGCAAGGCAAGAGGCGTAGCTGGCGCGGTTGGGCTTTATGCGGCACAGGACTGGCGGCCGCCGCAATTGCGGTGCGTAAGGCAAAGCGGAATAGTTAGACAGCTTCAGCGAACAAGCTGTGCCTCTCGCAACTTCTCTAACAACTGCGCATAATTCACCCTCGCGAAGTCGGTAGTGTCGACTGCATAGACCGTGTCTGCCACTTCAAGTGGGCCGTAAACACCCTCCAGAAGATCGGCTACCACTTCGGGGTAAGTCACGTGGTCGATGTGCCCAGGGTGGCGCTCGCCACTTTCAGTGCGCGCTTTGAAGCGGGCCAGCAGGACGTCACTATCGGCGCGGCATTCTACCTGGAGCGCCCTGAAATCGTACTTCTCCTTCAGAGCCATAAACTGCCGATTAGCCAGCGCGGGCCGGAAGTTGGCTTCCAGGAGAAAGGAGCGGCCAGCGGCAAGCTCAGTCTCGGCCAGCATAAAGAGCAACTCCATCGTGGCCGCGCCCAGCTTCTTAGACCATTCTCGGTCGCCTACTCCAAGCGTATCGAAAAGCAACTCCTTGATACGGTCCTTGCTGAGGAACGGCAGCCGCAAGTCGTGGGCGAGACGCTGACCAAGAGTGGTCTTGCCCGTGCAAGGTGGGCCGGAGATAATGAGTACAATAGGTTGCGCCATACAGGTCCAGAGGCTAAACAGTTATTTCATCACAAAGACCACAAAGACACAAAGAACACGAAGATTTATTTAAGGTGGATTTGTACCGAAAAGAATCTCGTCGCACTCTGCGCTTCTGCGGTGAACAAAACCATCAATTCCTTTGTGTTCTTTGTGTCTTTGTGGCCTTTGTGATTAATCCTAGCGTTACCTACGTCGTCAGCTTCTCCAGCTTGTCCACGAAGCCTTCAAGCACATCGAATGCGCGCTCGACAGGCTCAGGGGAGGTCATATCTATGCCTGCCAACTTGAGGGAGTCGAGGGGGTACATCGAGCCGCCTGACTTGAGGAACTTCTTGTAGTCCTCAGCTGCTTCAGGGCCTCCTTTCAAAACACGGTCTGCGAGGGCGTTGGCGGCAGATATGCCGGTCGCATACTGGTAAACATAATAGTTTGAGTAGAGGTGGGTCGAGAACTGCGCCCAGGTGATGCCTACTCGCGGCTCGTCTATCTCCACTTCGGGGCCGTATCCCTCGCGGAAGAGGTCAGCTAGGTGCTGGATCATGCCGTCTGCCGTGAGCGCCCTGCCCTGCTCCACGCGGGTGTGCATCTCAAGCTCCCACCGCGCCAGTATCGGCATCAGGAAGAAGTACCTGTGGAAGTTGTACATCGCTTCCTCGATGACGGCGATCTGAAAATTCGGGTCGCTATTACTCTTGAGGAGATTGGCGCGCACCATCGCCTGGTTGAAGTTGGATGCTACCTCGGCGGCGAACAGCCCGTACCGGGCGTACACCTGCGGCTGGTTCTTGCGCGAGAAGTAAGAGTGCATCGAGTGGCCGATCTCGTGCGCCAGGGTGCTCATCGACTCCAGGTCCTCGATGTGGCTCATCAGGATGAAGGGGTTGGTGCCGAAGAAGCCGCTCGAATACGCCCCGCTTCGCTTGCCGATGTTGGGATAAACATCCACCCAGCGCTCCTCGAGCATTCCCTTCCTCATGGGGGCGCAATACTCCTCGCCCAGCGGTCCCATCCCCTCGCAAATCATATCTACCGACTGCTCATAAGTGACTTTGGGGTCCTCATTGGTAAGGGGTGCGAATATGTCGTATGGGTGCATCATGTCGAGGCCGAGCGCACGTCGCCGCACCGACCAGTAGCGGTGCCACACCGGGAGCTTGCGACGCGAAGTCTCAAGGATGTTGTCGTATACCTGCCTGGGGATATGGGTCTGCTCCAGGGCTGCTTCTATCGCAGTCGAGTAGTTGTGGACGCGGGCGTTCAACACCGCCCTCTTGATGCCGCCCGTTACCAGCGCCGCCACCGTGTTCTTGACCGACAGGAAGCCATCCGCGAATTGCTCCCAAGCCTCTTTGCGCACACGAATGTCCGGGTCGCGCAGGAG
Source organism: Chloroflexia bacterium (assembly GCA_035274425.1). Classification (GTDB taxonomy): domain Bacteria; phylum Chloroflexota; class Chloroflexia; order QHBQ01; family JADMIH01; genus JADMIH01. The sequence continues at coordinate 979 of DATEOC010000026.1, read as the reverse complement.
GGAGCTGATACTCGCTGAAGCGACCTGCGTGGGACCATCGTCAGTCTCCACAAAGCCGTACTTCAGATCGGCGTCCCCCAGGAGGACGTGCGCGCCGCGTGGCGTGTCGAGCGCGTCGGAAGCCATCGCCATCACCTGCTCTACTTCGGGCGAGCGGACGTGACTCTTCCTGCGCCATAGCTGGTCGAAGTAGTGCCTGTAGAGGGCCAGCTTAGGCTCGTCGCGCATAAGCTCCTCGATGCGCTCCTGCGGGATGGAGAGCAATTCCGGCTCGGCGAACGAGGCGGCAGCCCCTACCTTAGCCATCGTGCCGCGAGCCTGGTCGCGAAGGGCGCTTGCCTCCTGGTTAGTCGTGTCGCTGTCGCTCAACGCGCCTGAATACACGAACATGTGGCCGACCCAACGGGTGACCTCCTCGATGTCGTGGAACCACTGGAGCAACTTCTCAGCCGAGTCGCCCAGGTGCCCCTTGTAGGCTTCAAGGCGAGGTAGAGCCTCCTCAACACGCTTGCGGTCGGCTTCCAACGCGTCATTGGTGGGGTAGATGCTCCCCAGGTTCCAGGTATATTTCTCTTCGATTTCGCTTCGCTTGCGTAAAGCTGGTGGCATAGTTTGGTCCTCTCCTCATGGTAAGGGTATATATGAGATATTTATCTTATATCTGCACCAGCGTTGTCAAGCCTACGCTTTTCCGTAAGTATCCAGATTTATGGAAGGAAAATAGGTATGTAGGGGCGGTTCACGAACCGCCCTGGTAGATACCTTAACTCTGACGCTTAGAGCGTGCATAACAACGAATGTAAAAAGATTGTCATTCCGAACGAAGTGAGGAATCTAGGAACCAATGGTGCTAGTTCACAAGGAGAATTGAGCAATAGAAAGATGAGTTCTACCATCTTGATCAGGTTGCAAGCCATGCCAGCTAACGAGAAGATTGAACATAGCCATCGTGTAAGCAAGCCTTGCTTGGAAGTAACGC